>JALVVV010000059.1 GCA_027023265.1 DHVE2 group archaeon | reverse complement strand
GGTAAACGGCTTGCTGGAAAACTCCTATGTTCAGGTTATCCATGAATGTCACTGGCACGCTTATTGGTGGCGAACTCAACCTTTGTATCATTCTCTTGATGGATGCTGCGTGGAATGTGGCCATGACTGGATGTCCGGTTTGCATTGCCTGAAACGCCACGTTACCCTCTTCACCTCTTATTTCGCCTACAATTATGTAGTTTGGTCTGCTTCTCAAAGCAGCTTTCAGCAAATCAAACATTTCCACCCTCGAATCCTTGGGTCCGGCCTCCCGCGTAAGTAGTCTTTGCCATATCTCATGGGGGACTTGCACTTCTGGGGTATCTTCCGCGGTGAAAACTTTGTGGCTGTATCTTATAAAAGGAATTATTGCATTCAACGTGGTTGTCTTACCGCTTGCAGTCTCTCCTGATATGAAAAGGCTTTTTCCATACTCTATGGCCATCCATAGATACGCGGCAATTTCTGGAGAGAAAGTTCCCCACTTTACCAATTGCGTAACGCTTATGGGTTCCGCCGCGAATTTTCGTATGGTGAATGACGCACCTTTTATGCTGACATCGTCCGCGTAAATTATGTTAATTCTTGAACCGTCAGGAAGGGCGCCGTCTACGATGGGGCGTCCAGTGCTCACCGGTCTTCCCATTCTCTCGCTCATGCCCCTCAAGAAAGAATCAAGCTCATCGTAACTGCTGAATTGTACGTTTGTTTCCATAGTTTCAAATATTTTGTGAATAAGGTGCACCCTCTCAATGCCGATGGCATGTATATCTTCTATGTACGGGTCTCGGAGTATGGGTTCAAGGGGACCGCTTTCTATTATATCTCTCTTCAAATAGTAATCTATCTTGTCGTATTCTACCTGTGTCACGGGAACCTTAACATTCTTGAACATTGCAAAAAATCCCTTTGGCTCAACGAAATCTTCGTATTCTTTTGTTATTCTAACGGAGTCTTTCAGGAGCCTTTCAATTTGTCTTTCAAACTCTTCCTTGGTTTTGTGGGGCGGCTCGTATCCTGCTTTTATGAATATTAGCTCTTTAATTTTGTTAAATTTTATCTTCTCTTTATCCGTGAGCTCAGGCTGTATGACACGGTACTTGCGTTCAGCCCGCCTACCGTAAACGTGGATGAATATAGGGTCTCCCACGGGATATATTACATTAACCCAGTCTAAGTCCTTCATATCCCTTGATAACTGCTCGTAGAATTCTGGCTTCTCTTTTAACTCTGCCTGAATCTTTTTTACGTACTCTGCGAGGTGCGGGTTTCGGCTCATTGCAATATCAAACTTGCTCGCCATGCCTCTCACCTCACGATACTGCCATTATCTCGAGTATTATTCCAGTTCCGGATTCTACGCGGAAAGCGATGGTGTTATCAACGCGGGAGGGTGCGTTGGAGTATCTTCTCACAAAAGCAAGCCGGTTCACGATATTACCTATTCTGTTGATCTTTGTCTCCATGTAAACGTCTGCGGTGGCCCTGAAAGGTGCCATTATCTTATCATCTATGACTCCTGATTCCACGGTGAGTATTATTGTTCTATCCATGGCAGTTATTTTCTTGAAAAAAGATAGGAGCTGTATTGCCCGCGTTTCTGCATTAAGGCTTGCTTTGACCAGTGCTGATAAAGTATCAATTATTATAATGTCTGTCTTGAATAGCTGTGGTGAAGCCATCAATCTCCCCAAGAAATCCTGTCTGTTTCTTATCTTTCCCATTATGGGATACACGGGTATGAAGAGCAACCTGTTTCTTAGTAAAAATCCAGCTATGGGGTAATTGAGAGAATACATCTGTTTTATGAAATCTCTCACGGTAAGTTCCGTGGATATTATTGTTACAGTGTAACCATTTAATAAGAATCCATATGCGAATCTCTGGGTAAGCGCACTTTTGCCGCTTCCGTACTCTCCCTCTATAAGAACCAAGCTTCCCTCTGGAAATCCACCGCCAAGCTTCGAATGGAGCTCGTCCCTGTCTATTTTTATGGAATACATTTATTCACCTCGTATCTCAAAGTCAAACTCTCTTGATGTTCCGTCTTCCAGGATAACCTTTGCCACGTGGTTTCCCGGTGAAAGGTCAACGTTGACCTTCACGGTAATTACTTCTCCCGGGAGCCAGGTTCCGTTATTTCCATCTATTACCGTCGTGTTTTCAGCAATTCCGTCTATGAGCACGGTTATATGTGCCGCGCTAAGTGCTATTTTTCCCGTGTTTTTAATGTATAAAATAACCGGGTTATTGCTCATTCTTTGAGGGTCGTTTATTATTTTAAAGTCCTCTGATAGTTGATGGGATATCATGTCACCTCTATCTTCAATTCCGTTGGATATATTCATTATGACACTGGCAGCTACCCCTATGAATCCGCCTGCAATGACCACCGACGCGATGAAGAATATTATGTGAGTTGCGCTGGTGCTAAGTCCCATCTTATCACCTCAGAGATAACAGTACACGGAGTTTCCAAACTGGTCAACAATCTTTATATGAAAACCTATGTCCATTGCATATAACCCGCTTCCGCAGAGGTATATTTTTCCGAAGAGGTCTATGTTGTTTGCCTTAACCGGTAAGGGTATCTCCCCGTAGTAACTGTTGTTCTGGTAGAGTAATATCTCTCCATAATTTGTGAGCACTGTTAATATGTTTTCATCACTTGTATTTGCCGAAATATTGGTTGCACCATTTAGCCTTGAGTCATCTATGCTTGATATGTAATCTCCATCAAAGTTGTATATGTTTATCTTGGAGCCGTCAAGCACGTAAACGTATGAACTCAGAGATACGTCCTTTCCATCTGAGAGAGATACCGTGTTTATAACTGAGCCGGTATCGTTTGTTATTATCATCTTCGTTCTGTTAATCATGTAAAGTAATGAGCCGCGGGTGGCTATGTGGGAGAGATTGCCTGTGGTGAAAAACCTAATTTTCTGCCCGCTGTAACTGTAAACAGATACCCCCGTACTGTTCAAAATGTAAACGTAGTTGCCAACGCAAATATCCCGCGGCTCTTTCACGCTGGCAAACCACGATAGGGTTCCATCGTAATTGTATGCCAGGATCTCCGTTTTGTTTAACACGTATATTTTATCGTATTCTGCACTTGCTATTATGTCCTTTGCATTTATATTAAATTGCACGCCATGGTAATTGCCCTGGCTGTAATTATGCTGAACGTCTATAACCTTCTCCTCACCGGGATACCAGAACCCGCTGTAGTTCAACGGTACAGGATTACCATTTACTAGCAACGTGATTTTAGCCATGTCTTCTGTTTTCGGGCCTTTGTTAACGGCATAAATTTCAATTTTTGTTTGATTATACACAACCCTGCTCACTTTTATCACATTTTTCGAGTTTTCTATTATGCTCACCCTATTGTTGAGCCCGTCGTTAAATCCGTTGTAAGCGTAAATCATACTGTTGAGTAAAGTACCTAACATTAGAAGAGACGCAGTGAATATTATTCCGTAGGTCGTGGTCACACTAAGTCCCATGTCACACCAGCTCCACGTATCGTGCAATATAAACGGAAGGGGTCATTATAACCTCCTCGGTGGGCACGCCATGCTTTGGAATAATCTTCACTGAGAGCTGACTCTGGGGTTGCAGGTTCAGTCCTATTTCCGTGGCGTTGAAAAAAAGTTCAGCAATATCTCCCTGTGTTATCAATCCTGTTTCAGTTGGTGGAAGATTCCTTATTAGAGTTGCGCCGAACTGGTCATTGCCCAGGGCAGGAGGATGCGCTCCAGCTGTAAAACTTGCGCTCGGATCGTATGATAGCGTGGCAACCGTGTACCCGTCGGTTACCACCAGTATAATCTCGCTTATATTCACGGGTGGGCTCCCCGCAATTAATGTTACCTTTAAGGTGATCCAGTCTAACTTGCTGTGATATGGCATCTCAGTTCCCCATGTTGAGTTGTACCTGTATCCGCCCATGGAAATCACTTTTAATCCCGTGGAAACATCTTGCATTGCTTCCTGTGACGTGCTCTGAGCCTGTTGTTGAAGCTGGTACGATGTGTTAATCAAGAGTGTGGCTGTTACTGCGGCAACGATTATCATGGCAATGAACATTATTAGAGAGCCAATGCCAAATTCGCCTGGTTCCCTGTTCACTATTATTTTTTTCATATTTTTCATCACCTCTGTTTATCACCTCCTTGGTGATGTTGAGGAGAGCCTTGTGCTCTCCTCGAGAGAGACCCCGAGGTGATGTGTGTCACCACCTGCGGGCATCCAGGGTCTCTCCCAATATCTCACAACATCTCCAGAATTTAAAAAATTTATCACCGAGATTTATAATTTGCAAACCAAAAGAAAAACTAATGGGTGATTTTCAGAGATGATTTTCTATCGTGTATCCTTCCTCAGAAATTTCCACTTTATACGCCTTTCCTCCAACTGCCTCTATTTCTCTCACCACTTCATCTTGCTCGTCGGTTAGCGCTATCATGCAGCCACCACCCCCTGCCCCAGTTATCTTTGCGCCATATGAGTGCTTTAGAGAGGCGTCGATCATCTTTTTTAGCATTGGATGACCTACACCCAGTATTGTGAGCAGCTTGTTGTTCTCGTTCATCAATTTTCCAATTTCTTCATAATCTTCGTTTTCCAACGGCTCTATTGCTCTGAGGGTTATTTTTCCAATTTCCTTGATAACATCTCTGGCAAAAGAGTTCCAGTTATAGAACCTTCTCACTTTTTTGACCATTTCCGGTGTGTGTCCTTTGATTCCGGAGAATCCAACTACTAATTTCAATTTTGGAAGCTCTAAATGATGAATGTGCCATTCTGTATTTCCCTTCTTAACCGACCATAGTAATTTTTCTTCTGGGCTATTTAGCACCAGTATACCCTTACCGTGGGTTACCGTGCTTGTGTCAATGGGACTTCCACTTCCTTGAGTTGCGTATTCCACTTCAAAGCTTTTTAATGCCACTTCTCTCTCATTAACTTTTCCTTTCATGGCCAGCAATCCCGATACCATGGCAACGGTTATGGATGCAGAAGAGCCCATTCCCGATGCAGATGGGACAACGCTTGCGGTTATAATTTCCAGAGGTTTACCGTCCCAGAGCATTTGAATTGCGGTTTTTATGTATTTGTGATATTTTTCATCAAGTGGTTTTCCGTCCACGCTATATTCAGAGGACTCTTCAATCATAACCGATGTTCTTAAATTTAGAGCTATTGCTATGGCTGGCTCACCGTACACAACCGCGTGCTCACCGAATAAAATCACTTTTGAAGGGGCGGAAGCTAACACGTGGTTGTGCATAACCTCTTTTCTATGATAAATATTTCCATACTTGCTGGCTGTGATTTGGATTGCTGCTTTTCACAATCCGTGTTTCTCTGTATTTTTAATGCATGTTCTTTATGTGCTTTTTAGCTAAAATGTCCGGTAAACACCCCGAAACTTTTAAATAGAGAAGAAGAGATGAGAGAGGTGCTGGTGATGGTAGATGAAGGTAAAGAGGCAAGAGGAAGGAGTATCGGAGGTATTGGGAAGCATTTTGGTATTA
>JALVVV010000058.1 GCA_027023265.1 DHVE2 group archaeon | reverse complement strand
CTACTGAGGATCGAAGTTCTCCCTTGCAGCAATTCCACTTACTTCACAAATATATTTTCTCAATATCTGTTTTCATACATACCTTCCCGTTTGCACCAACAGTAAGTATCATTATTTTGTTTTTCAAGAACAAAGATATATATGTTTAGTTTCCATGGGTATTTATGCTCAAAGTAAACGAGATGTTTTCTTCGATACAGGGAGAGGGCATTTACATCGGGACACCTATGTTCTTTATCCGCCTTACCGGGTGCAATCTCAGGTGCAAGTGGTGCGATACAACCTATGCGTTTTACGAGGGAAAAGATATGGAAATTTCAGAGCTGGCGGATGCCGTAGAAAAGAGCGGCTTGAAGTGGGTTTGCATCACCGGTGGAGAGCCTCTAATCCAGGATGACGTTTATTCTCTGATTTACAGGCTTATGGAAGAAAAGGATGTGCTCATTGAGACAAACGGCTCGATATCCATAGAGGAGGT
Organism: DHVE2 group archaeon; assembly: GCA_027023265.1. Classification (GTDB taxonomy): domain Archaea; phylum Thermoplasmatota; class Thermoplasmata; order Thermoplasmatales; family Aciduliprofundaceae; genus JAADDK01. The sequence goes on along the minus strand of JALVVV010000058.1, from coordinate 22,723 downwards.
GCCCACTGAGGACAGCGTGCATGTTTCTCTGGACATAAAAACGCCCTCTTCTGGCATGCACAAGGCGATGAAGTTTGAAAATTTAGATTATTTAGGCACGGGAGATTTTGTCAAGTTCGTGATTATGGACAGGGCAGACTACGAATATGCAAGAAAAGTTCTGGATGAAAATGACGTAAAGGTGGAGACTGTTTTTCAGCCAGCCTGGGGCACTGATATACGATGGCTCATCGAGAAGGTTATAGAAGACAAGCTAAATGTCCGTGTGCTTCCCCAGCTGCACAAGATGATATGGGGTGAGAAAAGAGGTGTTTGAATGAACGCGTATTCTGATGAAGAAGGGAAGTTTGCTGTTAGAGTTGCAAGACGTGTTGTTGAGGAGTACCTTGATTCAGGCAATGTACCTGAGATTGATTTTCCGGATAAATTCAAGGAGAATTCGGGGGTATTCACCACTATTTCAACGTATCCCATGCATCATTTGCGAGGTTGCATAGGTTATCCCGAGCCAGTTTTTCCATTAAAGGATGCACTGGTGAAATCCGCGCTTGCTGCCGCTTTTGAAGACCCGCGATTTCCACCTCTTCAGAGAGAGGAACTTGGTGACGTGGTATTCGAAGTCTCGCTCTTAACACCTCCTGAGGAAATAAGAGTCTCAAAAAGAAGAGAGCTTTTAAAATCCATTCAGATTGGAAAGCATGGTTTGATTATCGAGCGCGGATTGTACCGTGGTTTGCTGTTACCCCAGGTTCCCGTAGAGTGGAAATGGAATGTCAGGGAATTTTTAGAGCAGACCTGCTGGAAAGCCGGGCTTCCAAAGAACTGCTGGAAGGACCATAGTACCAGCATTTACAGCTTCACTGCTGAAATATTTGAAGAAATCGAGCCCCGTGGAAAGATAAGGAGGAAGGAAATTTGAGGCTGGAAGGAAGATTTTTCATAAGAGGAAATGTAACCGATGCCTGCGTAGAAGTTGAAAACGGAGTGATAACTTCCATAAAAAAGAGCATGGACGGGTGCAGGCAGCTCAAGGGCATAGTGCTGCCCGGTGCGGTTGATTTACACGTTCATTTCAGAGAGCCCGGTGCAACCCACAAGGAAGATTTTTACACGGGCTCTTTAAGTGCTTTGTTCGGTGGTGTGACCTTTGTGGCAGACATGCCAAACAACACCCCGAAAATAGATAGCAGTGAGCGTTTAGAGGAGAAGCTGCACATGGTAAGGAGCAAATCAAACGTGGATTTTACACTCTACGCTATGCTTACGAGAAAAAATCAGGGGGAGAGATGGAGCAACGGAATGTTCAAGTGGTACATGTACGAAGAGCCCGTGTTGTCTCCACCAGAGCAGGGATTCATAAGCGTGCATTCAGAAATTCCGGAGTGCGTAGGTGCTGCCACCAGTCTGCATGGGTACGATTTTGCCCGCCCTGAGAGATGCGAGGTTCGGGCCGTTAGAAAACTGGGAGATTTTGGGAGGAAATTTCATGTTGCACACGTTTCTTCAAACGATACCGTGGACCTGTGCAACATATTCAATTTCAGCTGTGAGGTTACGCCGCATCATCTTTTCCTGCATAGAGACATGGAGTTAGGTGCCTTTGGAAAGGTAAACCCGCCCCTCAGGGCAAAATGGATGTCCGAGTTGCTGTGGAAAGATTTGCTGCAAGGCCGCATAAACATCGTGGCAACTGATCATGCGCCCCATACCATTGAAGAAAAGGAAGAACCTTTTGAACTTGCACCGCCGGGCATTCCGGAAGTGGAGACCTACGTTCCGATGTTCATGTTTCTGGTGAAATCGGGGAGGATATCTTTAAAGAGAGCTGTTGAAGTGCTCATGGAAAATCCGGCCAGGCTTGTTGGCTTGAAAAAGGGAAAAATAGAAATTGGATACCACGCTGATTTTGCAGTGTACGATTTCACAGAAGTGAAAGCTATCAAAAGCAGGGACCTGCATTACAAGTGCGGATGGACCCCTTACCGGGGTAACTACATAAAACCAAAGCACGTTTTCCTTAGGGGAGAGCAGCTAATTGACAGCTATGAGCTAAGCGGTGAGCCAATCGGAGAGTTCATAACCTTGCCTGTCTAATTAAAATACCAACCAGCTCTCTAAATACCTGCTCAACGTTATCTCCATTTTTTGCGCTTGCCATCACGTAATTATTTGCGAAAATTTCCGCGGACCATGTGGCAACTTCCTCTTCGGTCATCATCCATTTTTCATCTATTTTGTTTGCAACGAGGATTCTGGGGAGCTCCTTTTCGGAGCCTTCTATGGCAATTGACACCCAGTCAGGAAGCGGCTCGAAGGTTTCTGGGCGGGTTATGTCTCCTATCACTATTAGCCCGTCTGCACCGTAAAAATACGCCGTTTTAATTATGTTCCTAAATCCTGCGTTGCCCATAACATCCCATATTGTCAGGTGTGCGGTTTCACCCCAGTACGAAATTGTCTTTTTAAATATTCTCGTGCCGATGGTGGTTTCGTATTTTTCTGAAAATGTGTTATAAACGAATCTCTTGATAAATGATGTTTTACCAACCATCGGCTCTCCTACTACACAAATTTTAAACCTGTGTACTCCCATAATCAACTACCTGCATAATTAATGAGCCATCTCATAGATAAAATTTTCCCATGTTTACTCTCTCTCCAGCAATCATGATTTCATCTTCATAAAAAGGTACTCCTCCGCGAGTTTTCTAAGGTCCTCATACTCCTCTTGCATGTTCAGCTGGCGTCTTAGCATTCTGTTCTGGTTTAACAAGCCAATTAACGCGACGGAGAGGTTCTTTATCTCATGAGCAATAACATGCGATTTGTACCTGATAGATGACCATTCTCCCTCAATCCTGAACATTTCTTTTTGCAAACTCAGCAACTCATCCTGTAGCTTTTTTAAATTCTCGTCTTCTTTTATGTCCAGCTCTTTCTCGTTTATAATTGCTTGTAAAACAGCTTTCTTATCTATTCCAAGCTCATCTGTCAATTTTTTCAGCAACTTTTCGTTTTCCGTGTCAATTTCAAACTTTTTCTTTTTAATTGCTCCCGATTTTATTATGACTTCCATTTTTAATCCTCTCCAGCAGCTCGGCGTTCTCATCATCTATTTTGAATAACCATTTTTCCACGGTATCCTTGTCCTTTATAGCTTTCTCGTAAAATTCGGTGAGCCTTGCGAGCTCCTCCACCATGTTAGTCATTCTCGATTTAACCTCCTCTATTTTCCTCTCTATTGATTCCTTCTTCCTGCTTTCAATGTCCAGTAATGTATCTTTTAATTTGTATCTTAAAATATTGTTGAATTCGTAGTTATTCATCTTTTTTATTTTTTTAAATTTATCCTTTGAGACTTCTATTTCCAGAGCCATCGGGACCACCTTTTAAAAGGAGCCATCAGCCTATCCGGCGTTCTGGTGGGCCCCATCACCGAGATAGTGATGAAAAAATCGTATAAGTAATTAACTCAAATGCTACTCATAACTTTTCAATTCGAAACCATCATAAGAGAATGCGGGTCGGAAAACAGATAATGCTCTGCGAGTTTCTTTGCTTCTTCATATTTCTTTTCCATCTTCAATATCCTCCTCAGTGTTCTGTTCTGATTCACCAGTCCAATTAGAGTCACTGAGAGCTCTTTGAGCTCGTGGATTATCAACGTGTTTTTTGTATATATCGCACTTCTCTATTTGTCAAGCCTGAACATTTCTTTTTTCACATCGAAAAGCTCTTTTTGCAACTTTTCCATATTTTCCGAATTATTTTCATGTAGAACGTTGATGTCTTTTATTGCTATTTTTACAACATCTGCAACTGGCATGTGGAGTTCTTCGGACAGCTTTTTTATCAATTCTTCGTTTTCTTCGCTCAGCTTAAATTTTTTCCATTCGTAGATGCCGTATCTAATGATTACCTCTATCATTTTTGACCATCTCCAAAAGGCTCTTGTTTTCCTCATCTAATTCGTCAATCCATCTTTCAAACGTCTCTTTATCTTCTTCCGCTTTTTTGTAGAATTCTTCAAGTTTGGGAATCTCCTCTTTCATGATTTCAATTATCTTTTTTATCTTCTCAATTTTTTTCTTCAGCAATTCCTCATCTGTCTCTTCAATTCCCAGTTGAAGTGCTTTTAACCTATAAAGCAGAAACTCATCAAAATTATAGTTTTTCATATGGCGAATGTATCTCATCTCCTTCTCCGATACCCTTACTTTTATTTTCATTGAAACCACCCATCAATAGAGATCTATTTTATACAATGCAAGAGATTGGCTCAATCCTATAAGTAATTAACTCAAATGAAAAATAAAACTACTAAGAGAGTGAGCAGGAAGAAGGGAATCGAATATTTGTGGAAATCCACCATTATTTTCCTCTTTTTTCCGTAAAGCCGCACGGCTATTAGATTTGCGAGGGAAGCTATTAACAATCCGTTGCCCCCGACATTTACACCCCACGCTATTTCCTTTAAATTCGGGGATAGATTGGCCATGACCACGCTGGCGGGCACATTGCTTATGCCCTGGGATAGCAGTGCGGACACAACAAAAGTTAATCTCGGAGAACCAGCGGATACGGTTGGAATCAGGTTGGGTACTGCTCCAAAATCCACAAAGATGAAGAAGAAAATGAAAATAAGTGCAAAATCCAATTTTTTAAAGGTGCTTCTGTTAATAAATATGTAAAGAATGATTACTGATAAAAATGCCAGGTATTCCAGCGAAAATTGAAGGGATATTATGAATGATACGAGAACGAATAAAGAAATCCAGAATAACACTGTTCTCTCGGCAAACTCTTCCTTCTCTTTCAGTTCAATTTTATTACGCGGAAAAGATGCTATTATAAAAGCTATTAGAACGGCAAAAGATATCACAACTGGAATGAGCATCTGACCCATGAATTGAAAAAATGATATTTTCTCCCTGCTCCACAGATAAAGATTTTGGGGATTTCCAATGGGTGTCAGTGCCGAGCCAACATTAACTGCGATCGCTTCGAATATTACCAGTTTTTCCACATCGTTTTTTATGCTTCTCTGTAACTCTATTGTAAGGGGAATCATCACGAAAAGGGCAATATCATTTGTTAGAAAGGAGGCTAAAAACGCAGAAAATAGCACTACAAACACCGCTAATTTGCGTTCATCTGAAATTCTGGCCAAAATTTTTCTGGAAAATCGTGATAAATATTTGCTTTCTTCAATTGAATTGGTTATTATCATCATGGTGATTATTGCCACCATGGTTTTAAGGGGGAATGATGTCACGGAGAGGTATATAGAACCCGGAGATACCAGAAGTAGAAGAGTAAAGAAAATAATCAGTGCAAGGAGCAACGGCTCTCTTTTAATTAATAACGTACTGCTCATTTTGTAGAGTATATTATTCTGGGTAAAAAACATTTGGAAATCTTAATATCCTTTGAAACAATCCCCCACCTATGAAAGCAGGCATAAATCCCCCAGAAGATGTGTATGTGTTCATAGAAGTGCCAAAGGGCAGTAACATAAAATGCGAATTTGATTTTGAGATGAACGTTATTAAGGTGGATAGAGTTTTACACACAGCTTCTTTCTATCCTTTTAACTACGGTTTCATTCCTGAAACAATGGAAGAGGATAACGATCCCATTGATTGCCTTGTCATCTCTTACGATTCCTTTCCCCACGGCGTTTTAGTGAGGGCGATACCGATCGGTATGCTTGTCACCGAAGACGAGCACGGGCCGGACAGAAAAATAATCGCAGTGCCGCATCCATCCGTAGATCCGAGAAATGAAGGTGTAAGGGATATAGGGGATGTGCAGAGCAGCATTTTAGAGCAAATAAAACATTTCTTCGAGCACTACAAGGAATTGGAGAAAAACAAGTGGGTGAAAATAATCGGATTTGAAGGCGCCGAGAAAGCTAAAGAAACAATAAAAAGGGCTATTGAAAGACGAAATGGACAATCATGAATGGCAGATATAAAAGAAAAATTTTGGAAGCCATAAAAACATGCAATCTGCGTATCGAACGGGAGCTCAGAGTTAATTTCGTAATATCTTTAGGAAACATTGGGCAAAATATCCCGGATTCGTAAAGTCCATCGATTCCCTTTTAAAATTGCTGGACAGGGAGTTTGTAACTGAGATGATAAGCGAAGGTAATTTACATCGCTCCTTATACAAGTTTGTGGGTCTGAATCGTGAACGTTTGGGAAAATTTAAAGGCTATGTAGTGAGAAAAATAAAATTTCTTGCTCTAAAAACAATTGTAAAGATAGGTAATGCGAATCAATATCCAAAGTGCTTAAAAGAGAGTGGTATGAAGAAGAGGATTGTGGATGTCTTTCGATACACTATGCAAGTAGTTTAGTTAAATATTTGGGGCTTATCGCTAAAAAAGACGATTATGCGTTCTCTCTCCTCAAAAATGCGCTTTTCAGTAACAATCAGAGAATAAGGTCGGTTGCCGTTGAAGGACTTGGTTTCTCTGAGAGAAGTCAAGAAGTTCTCCCGTATTTAAAGTATATCCTGAAAATCGAAGACTTCTCGGTTAGTGCGATTACCAAATTGGCTTCAAAAAATCCAGCGGGGTATGGATTAGAAATTATAAAGAATTTACAGAAATGCGAAATCCGTGCTGCTTGCGTAATTCTTCTTGGACGAATAGCGGTGATGGACAAGCCATGCAGGTACATGGAGGAGATAAGAGCATCTCTCAATTCTCCAGATCGCAGGGAAAGGCAGGCAGCTCTGTATGCGGTTAGCTTAATTGCCACAAAGAAACCCCAGTTAGTTCGTGACATCGTAGAAGATAAATACTTAGATTTCAGAGGAAAGGGAATTTACAGAATAGCAAGCAGAGATGTGGATTTTATCATTGAATTGGCGAAAAGATACGGTAAAATGGATGATTGGGGTGCGAGACTGATAGCAAAGCGATTTCCAGAAAAGATAATCGAGCTTTACCTTTATGATTCGAACATTGTCCCTTTGGACGCTCTCCTGATTGCTTTATCCCATGCAACAATTTCCAAGGGAGATGAGGATGGAATAAGAGACGCACTTAAAACCTCAGTTTATAAAACGAAGGACCATTTCTCATTATTTTATGAGATTAGTAACGCATCTAAAACAAATCCCGAGCTGTTCGCGCCCATGGTGCAATTTATCCACGATATTTTAAAGGATTACAATTCTAACCGGAACAAAAATTCGCTGGAAACGGAGTACTTTCTTGAATTTCTTGCCAACGTCGGGAAATCCGTCCCTGATGAAGCGGTGAAGAGTGCCATTGAATATCCTCATTTTCTAAATTTGGTGGTTGATGTTTTTTATTCAACTCCTGCTCCTTCCCTTTATCTCACAAAGTACCAATCCGAGCTTGTATGGGCAATAAGTTCCATAGAAACGAGATATGGAAAAGCGAGTACATGATGGAAGGGTTCAAACGCATAATTCCCATAGGTGAAGAAATAGTTCTGGAGTTCATCGATGAGATACTTTCTGTGTTTTATGGGGGGAAATATACCAATAAATATTGCATTGTGCGGGCCATAATTATCCTAAATGAGCTGATAAAAAGAGGCATTCTCTCGGATGATTACATGAGATATATCGTTGAATCCCTTGGGCATCCCAGTTATAGAGTTTTCAACGCTGCTAAAAAAGCTCTGTATGAGCTCATTACCGATAAAAATTATGGGTGGATTATGGACGAAGCAAAGTACATCGGCAATGAAGATGTTATAAGAAGGGTGAAAAAGATTATCAATTCCAAAAAAATAATCCCCGTGGGCGATGATGAAAACCTCGCTGAAAGATGATGAGGATCTTGAGTGCTGAGCCCAAAAATAAAAAAATTAGCGCTTGTAAGAGGGTATCCGCTCCAACAGCATGCCTTCGATTTGCAGGGGCTTGAGCATCTTCGCAATCTTAACCGCTTCTTCGAGTTTGGCTTTTGAATCTGCGTAAATCCTGTAGAGCACTTCTCCCTTTTCCACCTTGTCGCTCTTTTTCTTGTTAAGCAGTATTCCCGCTCCTTTGTCCTTCGGTGCCCCTGCGGTTCTTGCAATCCTTACAAGTGCTTTATTAGAAACGATGGATATGTATCCCTCTTCGGGAGAGTGTATATCTTCAACATATCTTCCTACAGGCACATCGTCGCTCTTTTCGATGCCCCTTGAGCCCTGCGCGTTTATTATCTCCAGGAACTTCTCCCTTGCCTTTCCAGCCTTGAGGGCTTCCCGCGCCATGTCTTTTCCCTGGCCTCTCTCCGCGATGTTTCCTAGTTCAAGAAGCATGCCCGCAATATCTGTTGCCTTCTCCAGAAGGGACGTGCTGACCGGCTTGCCCTCGAGAGCGATCATGGCTTCCTTTGCTTCCAGAGCAGGGCCTATGGCACGACCGACGGGTTGGCCTCCGTAGGTCACCGCCGCCTCAACGGTTATTCCCAGTCTTGAGCCAAGCTCGATGAAATCCATGGCGTACTTTCTTGCGGTTTTCTCATCGGGTACCTTTGTCTCGGGACCCATGGGTATATCCAAAACCATGAAATCTGCACCAACCGCTTTTTTCTTGGCCATGACGCTTGCCAACACCTGAGAATGAGGATCGATACCAAGAGGATATTCCACGTGCACTATTTTATCATCCGCCGGTGCAAGATTCACCGCGCCACCCCATGCAAGGGTTGCTCCCACTTCGTCCACAATTCTCTTTATATCGCTTATTTTTAAATCCACGTGAGTTAACACTTCCATCAGGTCCGCGGTGCCTGCTGCGCTGCTTATCGCTCGAGAAGATGTCTTTGGTATCTTGAGTCCCAAGCTCGCTGCTATTGGAACTGCAATTGGCGCGTACTTGTTCCCCGGAACTCCGCCGATGCTGTGCACGTCGAAAACGGTGTACTCGAAATCTAAAGTGTCCCCGGACTCAACCATAGCCATGGTTGTCCACTCAGTCTCATCCATGTCCATGCCTCGAATTTGAATTGCAGTTACGTATGATGTCAGTTCAATCAAAGACAGATTATCTTCGCTGATATCTCTTATTATGGAATACACTTCATCTTTGGTTAGTTTCTCACCAAAAATTTTCTTTTTTATGTAATCTACACTTTGCGGTCTCATGGTGGGGGTGATTCTCACGGAATCTCCATTTTTAACACCTAATTTTTCCGCTATTTCCACGAACATTCCAACTTCTCCAGGCTTAATCATGCTCTGCGACAAACTTACAATACCTGTAACCAGATGCCCGAGCCTTCCCACCTTTGCTCTATCCTGCGGATGCAATCCTAACTCCTTTGCATCCTCCTCGTTCAGTACTATTTCGTAGTTTCCGACTTCTACATCTATTCTCTTAACTTTCAACTCCAAACTGCATCACCTCCTTTATAATCTGGTACGCTAAATATGGGGATATTATACCCCTTTCGGTTATTATGGCGTCTATGTATTCGGGGGGAGTGGCATCGAAAACAGGATTCCGAAACTTCACCCCTGGAAATTCTCTGGGATTTGCAATCTCTTCTGCAGGTCTCTCTTCTATATCCACCAGCTTGCCTATGACTGTTTCCGGTGAAAATTTGTACGTTTCAGCGGCAACGATGAACGGAACCCTTGCCTCATGAGCCACCAACGCAATTTGTGATGTGCCCACCTTATTTATAACTGCACCGTTACTTGCTATGGTATCTGCACCCACAATGACAATGTCAATATCTCTCATAAAATACCTAACTGCAGAATCCACGATCATGGTAACGTCTATTCCCTCTCTTGCGAGGGTTTTTGAAGTTATGTGTCCCTGAAGCCATGGCCTGGTTTCAGTGTTGAAAACCCGTATGTTCTTGCCGGCACGGTGTGCCTGAATTATAACTTCCAGAGCTGCGGAGGAATTACAGTGCGTAAGTATTGTAGAACCATCTCTAATGCGCTCTGCTCCGAACTTACCTATCTTTTTCACAGCCGTGAAGGACAAATTTATGAATGATTCCGCGTTTTTAACAATGCTCTCTTTGATTTCATCCAGGGAACTGCCTTCTGACCTGTTAATGACGTAATAAACGGCATTTCTCAACGAAACAGCTGTTGGCCGTGTGGACAAAAGATAATCCTTCACCTTTTCCAGCTCCTTATCAAAATCATCTCTTGTGCCTGTAAAATCCTCTGCGAAGTATTTAAGCGCTTCCGCTGCAGCCCGCGCGATTCTCCCTGCACCCCTGATTTTCATACTCTTGATACCCTCTCCTATTTCAATAACCTTAGGATGCATAGGGTACCGTATCATATTGCCAATATTTATTTTTTTCCAGTTTTTCTTTCGAGAGGGTTCTCAAGGTATCATCCGTGTGAAGATAACTTACCCATTACATTATAATTTTCAGAAAACGTTAAATCTCACGTCACGTTTATAACTTTCGTGCCGGAGGTTGGATTCATAAAGGAAGGTGCGATAGAAAAGAGAGAATATCAGATAAACATTGCAAAAAGTGCTTTGAAGGGTAATACGTTAGTGGTTCTTCCCACTGGACTTGGAAAGACCATAATTGCAATTCTTGTAATGGATGATGTTCTTCGCAGAAAAGGTGGCAAAGTTCTTTTCCTTGCACCTACGAAGCCTCTGGTAAAGCAGCATCAAGACACAATACAGAAATTAATGAATTTGCCAGAAGGGAGCGTTGCAGTGTTCACCGGTGAGATTTCCAAATCAAAGAGAAAAAAGCTGTGGGAAGATGCACAGGTGATAATCTCCACTCCTCAGGTAATTCAGAACGATTTGATTTCTGGGGCCATATCCCTGGATGATGTTTCCCTTGTTATATTCGATGAGGCTCATCGAGCTGTGGGAAATTACGCATATGTTTTCATAGCTGAAAAGTACCGGGAGAGAGATGACCATCTCATACTGGCAATAACTGCATCTCCAGGAGGTAAAGAGGAAAAGATAATGGAAATTATAGAAAACCTGGGTATAGAGAACGTGGAGATTAGAACGGAAGAGGATAGAGACGTGAAACCTTACATCAAAGAGGTAAAGATTTACCTTAAACAGCTACCTATGCCAAGGGAGTTGGGAGAACTCTACAGCAAATTAAAAGAACTTTACGAGGACATAATCTCCGAACTTCGCAAGTACCGGCTTTTCATAACAAGAAAGAAGGTATCACGTAAAGATATTGTAATGGCGCAGGCAGAGGTGCAGACTCAAATAGCCGAGGGGAAAACGGAGTACTATCAAGCGGCAATGATGCTAAACATGGCCATAAAAATAGACTATGCTTTGGAGTACCTGGAGACCCAGGGTTTTGAGTCGTGCTATTCTTATCTTCTCAAGATTATAGAAGACGGCAACTCTCGAGGAGGGAGCAAAGCATCCCGCACGCTTGTTCGCCATAGAAAATTCATAGATGCGGTGCGCATTGCCCGGGAGCTATCTCACAAGATTGAAGAAATTGAAAATCCAAAGCTTCAGGCTCTTGAGGAAATTCTCGAAAGAAAGATAGAGAAAAAGCCCGATTTCAGAGCAATTGTTTTCACACATTATCGAGAAACTGCCCGTATCGTGGAAGAGCACTTGAAGAATTCAGAGAAGATTAAAGCGGTTAGATTTGTGGGGCAGGCTAACAAGGGTGAGGACAGGGGATTAAGCCAGAAAGAGCAGGTTGAAATTGTAAGAAAATTCAGAAATGGAGAGTTCAATGTGCTCATAGCCACAAGCGTTGCAGAGGAGGGTCTGGATATCCCATCTACGGACATGGTGATTTTCTACGAACCGATTCCATCCGAGATAAGAAGTATACAGCGCAAGGGCAGAACAGGAAGAACCAATTTTGGAGAAGTTGTTATTCTTTCAATAAAGGGTACTCGCGATGTGGCTTACCTGTGGTCATCTCGTCTCAAAGAAAAGAGAATGCGCGATGAGATGAAATTACTTAGGAGAATAATGGGTGAGCGTTTAAATGGGCCAACGCGCAGGATATTTCCTGATGAAGAAAAAGGTGGAGAAAAAAATACTGATGATGAAAAAAATGTCCAAAAGAGCAGAGAAAATCAGGAGGACTTTAAGCCAAAAGTGCAGGGTGAGCAGCGCACACTTTTCGAGTTTGATTCTGGCTCTGGGGAAAAAATTGAGAAAATGTACGTGGATACCAGAGAATTCAGGAGTCAGGTTGTTAAAATACTGGCCAGAGACTACAAAGTGGTTCCTGTGCAATTGAGCGTTGGGGATTACGTGCTCTCGGATAGGATTGCCATAGAGCGAAAGACGACTAATGATTTTTTAGAGTCAATACGAGATGGAAGGCTTTTTGAGCAGGTTAAAAAATTAAGGGATACGTACGCCTCTCCGATTTTAATAATTGAGGGAGATTCTTTGTTTTCCAGAAATTTTCACGAGAATTCCGTGTATGGAGCAATTGCGTCAATAATTGCGGATTTTAGTGTGCCTGTGATATTCACCCATAATCCTGAAGAAACTGCAAAATTCATTAAAGCGCTGTACAGAAGAGAGAGAGCAGAGCGCAGGGAGGTTGCATTGCACAAAGAACGCAAGCCAATGACCCTGGAAGAGAGGCAGAGATACATAGTGGAATCCCTCCCGAGCGTATCTGCAAAATTATCGCAGAGGTTACTTGAGCACTTTGGTTCTGTCAAAGAGGTTATGAACGCTGAGGTTAATGAGTTGGTGAACGTAAGGGGAATTGGCAGGAAAACTGCAGAGGAAATACACGATGTTATCAACAGTAAATATAGGAAGAATGAAAAGAGATAGAAAATGCCCATATGATGTGCTTGTGATATTGTTATAATCGATATACTACAATAATAAAATGGTATCCAACAGCTCAGATGCAAGAACCACGTACTCATGTGGTGGGCGTTAATGGACATTATTCTTTAGTCCGTGTTTCATTTTCAGGTATTTATCTTTGCTCTTTCATGCTCACTTTCCTTGGGCAGTACTTTACTTTACAGTAATTACATATTATCTTTTCCTTGTCTTTTTCGGCAGTATGAATCATTATCGATTCCACGGAGTCTATGTTTCTTATCTCTGAGATAGTTTCCATTTTAAGTGGATTTTCTACGATAATTATGAGCCTGTTCTTTTCTAAAAGCTCCCTCTCTCCTATAATTTGTCTTATCTCGCATGTTTTCTCACTCAGAATCTTTGCTATTTTTTCCAGTGAGCAGCCGAATTTACCTTTTTTGAAAGATATTTCGAGTACTTCCCAGCCCATGACTGGGGCAACAGAATCCAAATTAAGAGAGGGGTGCAGTCTTTCAAATATGTTTTTCAATTCATAAGTTTTTTCGATGTACTCTATCGTATGATACACTATCTTCCTGTTCACACCAGCAGCCCTGGCTATGGCATTGACGGATATCTCAATGTCTCCTAAAAAAAGCTTTGAATCGCGAATTGCAATCCCGTTATTTACAAGTATTTCTGCAACCTTTTTTCTTGCAGGGTAATTTTTAAAGTACTCCCTCACTATAAACAGCATAAATGGGAAAAAGTGAAAAAATAAATAAACTTATCTGCTCTCAAAATTTATGCTTCTTCCATCGTTATGCAGCTCACCGGGCAAGAATCCACAGCTTCCTGCACACAGTCATGAAGGTCATCTTCTATTATTTCCTTTATCACTTTGCTCTTACCTTCATCGTCCATCTCAAAAACATCCGGGCAAAGGCTAGCGCATATTCCGTCACCTATGCAAGCATCCCTATCTATTGCAACTTTCCACTTTCCCATGTTTATCACCAAGAAAGGGAATAGCTGCTGAATATAAAAATTTTTGCTAATGTGAAGAGGATACAATATGGCAAAAATGAAGGAAAATGGGATTACAGTGCGGGGCCATGTCCAGAATCTGGGGTAGGGACATCTATGTTAAAGTTCCAGTTAATTTCGTAGCCGTTTGAAGCGCCCCTGAAATCTCCGCTTTCTCTGTACCCGAATATGGACGAAGACTCATAGTTTGTGCTCATCCAGAGATTGCTGATGGAATAATATACGCTATCGCTGGTTAACCTGTCATATCCATGCTGCGGAAACTGAGACATTCCAAGGTTGTATATTATGTACCTTACCTCATTATTCAACCAGATGATGAATGAGTCCGTTGTTGGTGCTTTGTCAAACCATACAATATATGTCAAATTCTCGCCGCCACCCAATAGGTTTACATACATACCGAATTTGTAATTTATTGTTTCGTTGAGGTATATGTCTTTGAGCATTTTGTGGAATATGTGTATTAAATCCTCCTGGTATACATTTCTCTTGGTAATGTCTCTTATGTACTTGTCCAACGAAGCTACGTTCCCTGTTCCAACAAACCCAAAGTCCAGTTTGTATATGTTTTGTGCTGCTTCTACTAATAATTTAATTGCTCTATGGTGAACACGATAATAGGAAGCCATATTGTAGCTTATCTTTCCATTTTTTATGGTCATTTCTTCTGTTGCCCTATCATATTTTTCGTTAACGGTTATATCTATATTGCTTCCGCTTATAGTTCCCTGAGCATTAAACTGCCCTTCAGAATATTTTTCCTGCACCTGCGCATTTCCTAAATTAACATTGTAACTTTGGTATCCGTTGTTTTCTTTAACTGCATTTGAAGTAACGGTAAAATCCCGCTCAAAGTAGAAGAAGTTCAATGAGCTTAGATAGCTACTTGCCTTGCTAATGAGTGTGTTTTGATCAGAAGAAACCCTTGAAAACAGAGATGAGGCTTCTGTCATTGCCTTGGCGGTGGTATCCGTTGCTTTTGTTAGCGTGTCTTTGTATGTGTAGTTCCAAGCAGCAGCCTCGTCCTTTGCATTCACAACTTCAAAATGGTAGAAAGTAGAGTATCGATTCCATATTTCACTAAGTCCCTCGTAGTCGTATATGAATTTATTAAGAGGCTCACTTATGAAAAATGGATTTGTGTGCGTGTCTTTGTTTTCCACTCCAAAGTAACCCCGGGTGTAACTGAACGGGACATCAGTGTGGAATGCCCAATTGTCATCATGAGTGCATTTGTTCCAGTGCGACTCCAAAAACCAGGCTGTGTATATGGGTATTTTCAGATTAAGATTAAACTTCACAGAACCGTTATACCACGTGTACCAATGATGATTTCCATACACAAGGGAAGTTCTATCGGTTCTTAGATTCATATTCACATTTCCAGAAAGCTGAACGTTGAACTGGTACTCGAATGGTGCACTTCCCATGTTATACGATAAATCTTGTACATCCACAAATCTGTGCCCTTTTCCAATGCTCACAGTGGCACTCACGCTCGGTTCGGTCCACTTTACCACTATTGTTTCGTTTTTCAATCTTCCAGTTTTTTCTGCAAATGCAGGAGTGGTGTCCCAGAAGTAGTAGCGACCCTGATACACACTTGTAAATACAGGCAATTGAGAATAATGTGCGTTTAGGTATATATTCTGGTAAAGGACAGCAAAGGACTCGGATAACCAGTCACTCATCTGGTCCAATATATCATTGCTCGTTCCAAAGCCCCTTGCATACGAGCTCATTAACCTGTAAAGCTTTCCCCCATTTGCTTTATCTAAGTCAACACTACTACCGGATATGCCCGGAACCGTGCCCTTATCACTAAACTGCCAGTATGCCCAGGTACTCCACACACCAGTTCTTGGTGTTGCATTCGGATTGTATGTCCAGTCTGCTATCCATAATGGCCATTTTGTGACTGAAGAATCTAAATGAGATGCATAATTTACGTTAACGTATATGATGGGCGTAACGCCTAATTTTGATTGCACTTCGTTCATAAATTCATTTACCCAGTTGCTCATAGCACTCCATCCCATGGACGAACCAGTTTCTAAGTCAAGTGCAGGAGGCAGTTGCATCTGGCTCATATATGGCTTAATCACATCCACAAAATGGTCTGCTTCTGCAATAGCCGAGTCACTGTCAGGATGTGCGAAGTGATAAGCACCCATCATTAATCCTGCAGAAGCTCCATTTTGTATATTCGTTACAAAATTTGGATCAACGTAACTTGTTCCGTCAGTGGCTTTCACAAAGGCAAATTTATATCCTGCTTTAGCGACTTCGTTCCAGTTTATTGTTCCCTGCCAGTGCGAGACATCTATCCCTTCGCCAGTAACGTTAGTGGTAGTATTCCCGGTATTATTGCCGGTGTTATTTCCTCCTCCACTCGTTCCGTTGGGTGCTCCTGCAATACCCAGTATGATATATCCCATGCGCCATCTTATGTACTTGTAAAAGTTATCTTTGTACGCACCCGTATCTGTATGCCTGTCAAGATACGACCTGAGGTCTCCGTAACTTTTTAGGGTAAGATATGCTTGGTTAAATTCTTGAACGGGGAATTTTACGTTTAGATCTTTAATTAAACCGTTTTTGCCAACTACATTTACCCTTGCATTTTTTGTTTGCTCTTTAACCGTATCCCATACCTGCTCTTTGTCGTAAGATATAGAGGGTATACCTCCATATTTCGCGGCTTCTTCCCATGCCATTACCCACATTATTGCGACTATATCATGGTACGCATCTCTTGTTAAATCTCTATGAAAATTAAACGAACCATTGTACATACCCCGCCCGTAGAAAGGATATCCGCTATATGGATGTGGCCAAGTGCTTATTTGATATCCGTTGGGTAATGAACCAGAATCAGAATCGTAGGGTCCAGCATAGTCAGTGTGTGCTGGATATCCCCCATCATACAGGTTTTTCATTGCTTGATACCACATATCAACTGTGTCCTTCGTAAGATAATAAATATATGCATCTTGGTCTGAAGAATCTTTGTAATCTTTATATGCTCCATCTGCCCACCATGTCTCTTTTCTAAGATATATTAATCCTTTGAACTCTCCAGCAGCGTTTTGAAGATATCCATTAACCATTCTATCAAAACCGTTGTTTATTATTGTAACCTGATTTTTAGGATTTCCGTCACCTATATTTATGCTGGAATCACCTATGAAGCGAGCAGCATCATACGATGCATAGTCTACAAATCCTTTATTATTGGTATCATCCCATGTATTTGACCTCCTTTTCATAGAGCGTGTGAGTGCATCCATAATGTAATGTAGTACATTCACCCACTCTTTACCATTTCCGTAGTTTTTATGTTCCCCTCCAAAAGATATCTTTACTAAGTTATATTCATATGTGTGAGAAGTTACATAATCAGTACTCTTAGCCACAGCAATTGTGTGGAGTGTGTAATACTCTCTATTTGGTGATAATATGAGTTCAACAGTGTCTGGGACCGCATCACTTTTTACTGTCCAGTCCATAGATGCTGTTTCGTGCAGGATTATGATTTTAGGGGGGGTACCGGGTATCAAAATTTTGATTGTAAATGGCACGCTTACATGTGCAGTTGCCTGGTATGAATTAAGTGATTTTGGAATGTCAAGCCACTGTCTCCACTTGTCAAGGTATATGTGTACCATTTCACGACACCAGGAATCTCCCCTTGACTTCCCGTTAATGTCATTCCAGCTAACCACTGGCTCCTTTAATGTTGGGTCTGCAAAATATTGATTTGCTAAATTCCCCCAAAACAGGCGCATGTATGCATACACAAAGCGGTCTGCGTATCCGTATATTGACTGACCCAAAATTCTACCCACGTAGAAATGATTGTCCATCCTGTTCCAGAGGAAATAAACGTCTGCAGCGTCAAGGATTCCATCTCTCGCGTATTTGCTTAAAATTCTGTCCAGCCCCATGCTTGCAGCCACACTTTTATCGTATGTATGGAAAAACCTCACGCTTTCTAACATTAAAGCCAGATTCACGGCTTTTTCCACATCTTCCTTTGTTAGAATATCCGTCACGGGGATATTTATTCCATTATATCCCCCTGCACCATAACCCTCTAATGTCCTGTATTCTGCAACGGTTGTCAGTATGTACCTGATAAGCCTTCCAAAGTCCCCCAGGTTAGTGGTTGATGTGTTAAATTCATCAAAAACGAATTTTAAGAGGGGTAATGGTGAGTATATAATCCTGTTGAAATCCATACTCCTCTTTATTAAGTATCCTGTTCTCAAATCCAGATATGTGTAATTTAGAAATCCCACAACATAGGGATACACCGGAAGCTGAGTATGGTTTCTATGGCCACCACCTTCTATTGAATTGTCTATTGCTTGAATATTGTACGACGGATTTACCCATGTGAGCTTATAATTTTTCACAAAATCCCGTGTTTTCTTGTAATCCATTACTACCTTTATTGAATAATTACCTACGGTTACCTTGTAATCCTGAGTAATTATGGGAAATGTCTTGTTAATGTAACTTGAGAATTCTTTATAGGTATAGTACTGTATCATATAGATGTTGGGATTTTCTTTCTCCGTTACGTTATGTATAACGTTCATAACGATGTGATACGCTTTTTCTCTTACCATATCCTGTATATTACGCAGGTTCCAGTCAGATTCTTCATAAAATTTATTCACGTTGGTTACATCGTGGTACCCCAGTATTGATGCATATATCCCTGACAGCATCAAAAGCAAAACAAATATTATTGCAAAAACGTACGCAAAAGGTATTCTTCCACCTTCTTTTTTATACATCTTCATTTACCTCACCCTCCAAACATATAGCGTTACAATTGCCCTTCCGTTGTTTTGGGGCATATCTATGTATGTGGTATAACTCATCCTATTTACCGGCAAAGTGCCCTGGCCAATTACAAAGCTAACTCCATTGTACTGGGCATGCAGGGAGTATTTGTAATAGGGAATAGTCATGCCATGGAGTATGTCATTTATTTTAGATTCAATTCCTGACCTGACTGTACTGATGTCCGCGCCATGTGTGGCTCTTAAATACAGGTCTTCGGAAATCAACTGCTCCACAGATTTATCTTCAAGCACAATTAAGTTTCCCTCGGCATCTCTATACTCTACCTTTTGTATTGTTGCTTTTAACAGGGAGTACATGGTATCCTGTGCGTAATTATTCTCGTTTTTCTCCAACATAAAAACATTGGTGTTTGTGGAGTAAATGTATGCACCCATAAGAAGTATCAAAACCAAAATTGGTGCTATTAGTGTTGCATCCACCACTGCTGACTGGCCCCTCTCTACTTCCATCCAACCACCTCCAGCTTGGCAGCATGTATCTCATGGTCGCTTACCCAGATGTCCACGGGGTATGTTACAACTACCCTGTAATATCCGTAAACTGTGGAATTTTCCAGATTGCCCCATGTGGCGTTGTATTTCATTGGGTAATCGCTAACATCATATATGGCTATGTAAAAATGGAAAGCAGGAATCAAATCTCTTTTTAGTTCATCATATGTAACGCTCTTAATTTTATGATAATCGTACAAACCCTCCACTGAATCATGAAGGAGAGGTTGGTATCCCCTAATTTCCTTGACAAAATTGTATACTTGATTTACGAACTCTACCTTCTCGTATTCCGCAGTTTTCATGCTGCCATAGTAAACAGCCACGGTTAATGTTGCAACAAAAAGTATGCTCACCACTGCAAATAAAACAAGTTCTTCAAAGAATCCACTTGTACCTTCTTCCATAACAAATTTACGCATAGGTACCACCTTCTACACCCGATATATTTTTGTAACTTGTCAATACACGCGTGCAATCACATGACAATCTTCTAAATAATGAATTAAAACTTAATCTCATTGCCCCTAACAAACCAAGCTCAAAGGCACAAAGATTTTCGAACACGCTCATTATGAAAATATAGCTTATCCAGTATTTATGACTTTCGCATATCCTTCCGTGTTATATCGTTGAAATTCAAAGGTAAATGATTGTGTGGCCAATATTCTATCCACCACTTATTGGGGGATAAACTGCAACATCTTCTCTAACAACCATGTTATCGCAAGCGTACTTTCCATCAATGGAAACTTCGAGAATTTCATTTTTCAACTCCGGATGTAATCTTTTCAACAGTGCGATCAGCTCACGAACTTTCAAATTAGTATCTACATCTAACACCTCTGAGTATGTTCCAATCTCAACTGCAAACCTTCCGAAGTATCTCACGCGTATTTTCAAAATCTCACCTCCATGTAATTGGTGCTTAGACCGTCATATACCATGAGCCGGTTCCTGAGTAAATCGCCCCTTTCCGATAAAAATTTTATCACCTCCATGCTTTGAATTGATGCCGTCAGCATGACCGTTGATGCGAGTACCTGTTCATCTCCCCGAGGCACGTTTTTGAACAAATCTCTTAGCCTTTTTGTATTTTTATCTATGAATGTAACCATGCCCATGTACCCTTCAACGGCTCCAAAAACATATGGGATTTCTGATTCTATACTTGCTTTTTCAACTATAAACCTTGCCTCAAAATTGTCAAGACCGTCCACAACGATATCTACTCCGTGGGGTATCTTGAATCCTTTTGATATTTTTTTATTAATTGCATTTACTTTCAGATGGGGGTTGATTTCTTCAATTCTCTTCTTAGCAACTTCTACTTTCATCTTTCCAACATCTTTCTCCCTGTAAAGTATCTGCCTGTTTAAATTTGAAGTTTCTACTGTATCATAATCCACTATCAACAACTCGCCAACACCCGCCATTGCCAGCAAGGTGGCCGAAGCGGAGCCGAGTCCTCCCACCCCTACCACCATCACCCTGGCACTTTCTACTTTCTTTTGATTTACCAGGCTTCTCTGCCTGCTGTACCTGTCCATAATGTAAGAGAACTTGTCACACTTTAAAAATTTTCCATCGTGGCAAAAAAGGTGAACAGGTTGAATGCATATTTTAAAACTCTATCCTCCTAACTGGCTCCTTCTTCTTAATTAAATCTATTCCAAGGCGACAAGCGTCAAATCCCTCTTCACGATGCACCGAAGACACAATAACTGCAGATATGAGCTCTCCAACCCTGAGTTTTCCAACAGAGTGATATAAGATTATAAAATCAATGGGAAATTTAGATTTTATTTCATTTTCAATATCTTCTAAGATGGCATGAGAACTTTCCTTTTCACTGCAAACCATATATTTAACCACTTTTCCTCTTGAATGTTCCCTAACATAGCCAAAATAAGTCACCAGGCTTCCCTTTTTTTCAGGTATTAGGTTCATTAACTCTTCTTCGTCAGCTTTACCTATTAGAATCATTTTTAATCTCCTCCACTCTTCTTAAAAACTCGTTTTTTAGCCTATCTCCAATGAATTCTCCACCGTAGTAATCTACCCTTGCGGCAATTGCAAGCTTTCCTGCAAGCGCCCTTGCGATTCTACCCCTCAATCGTTTGTGTGAGTTTCTCACAGCAGGAACCTGAAAAATTATGCCGTGTTTGGGACAGGGGGTACCTTTCTTTAGATGCTGGAAAAATTTATCTTCAGCACCCAGAACCTGAATGGTGGATGCAGGCATTTTTGCAAGGCGCTCCAGCCCACCAGCGTAGTGCATAAGTCTTGATGCGATAATCGGGCCAACTATAAAACTTGTATTGGGTGCAATTTTTTCTGCGTAATTTTCAATTCTCTGAGATAGGTAATCTCTCGTCGCAGTTAATCTATTCACTGTAGCTCGCAGCTCTTTTCCTTCATCAAGTTCCTCACCTTTTATTTCTTCAATTCTGGATATTTCAATAATTCTCTCGCTGAGAAGGTTTATGGAGGATATCACATCGTCGTATCCTGCTAAGAGTTGAATCAAGATGTAATCATCCTTTATTTTCTGTCTCATTTTGAATTTAGACACATTTATTGCTGTTTGTTGCAGGAGTTTATCTGGAAAATCTCCCCTAAATTGCACCTCTTCTTCTGGATGTTTTCTCAAAAATTCTTCAATAGGTTCGGTATTCCCCGCTTCAATCATAGTTATAATTTCTGGCAATCTATCTTCTGGAAAAACATATTTGTCCACTACTTTACCATCTTTTATCAGGTAAGCCCCGTGCCATTTAATCACTATCAACGAATCTCACCCCTATCCAAGAAAAATCCTCGCTTATCTCTTCCTCGTACAGTTCCAAAATTCCCTCCTCTAACATATACACGATGGCATCTCTTATTTCAGTAATTTCGTGTCCTGCCAAATCGGAACTTAGGTATTTGGCCAACTCGGTTATTGCATCGTCCTCCATGTTCTTTGTTCTTTTGACGTTTACCCGCACGTAACCTTTCATTCTTATTTCTGCTTTTATTATACGACCAATCTTAAGATGAAGAGAATCGTAATAAACCGGCTTTCCTATGCCAAGAAAATCACCATAGTACCATCCGCAGTGAGGGCACATGTAGAGCGGAATGTCCTCATCTGCATCCACCAATAATAACTTGGCTTTTCCGCAGTGTCTGCAAATTATGTCATTGGATATCTCCACTTTGGGTTTTTCATACACTACGTAATCGTCTAACTTTGCACCGCAAACAGGACAAAATTTTGAATTGTCACTAAGCTTGGCGCCGCAGTTGGGGCAATATTTCATACACCTGCATGTGTTATCCGTATAATCTTTTTTGTTGTTTTCATACATGTGGGTGGGGTAAGTTGTAACTTAAGATGTACTGCGGTTTCTACATGAATGGGGAAAAATTGTGGGAATTTTGGTGATGGCCACGATAGTTAGTTTTTGTTTGTATTTAAACACATATGTCCTTTTTATACTCGATATCTTTTCTCATGTTTGAGGGTTTAAGATGGGCGAGATGGAAGAAATAAACGATAAAATAAAAGAATC
>JALVVV010000057.1 GCA_027023265.1 DHVE2 group archaeon | reverse complement strand
GCGCGCATGGGGCTGAAGGCTCAGAGAGAGATAGGTGAAGGGTTCGTAACCTATCCCGAGGAGAAACTCAGAGAAGAGTTGAAGAAAATAGGCTATCGATTCTGGCGCGTGCGGGCGGGGTACATTGTAGGTGCAAGATGGATAATCCCAGAGATAAAAAGGCTTTTTGAGACGCCTGAGAAGGAAGCGAGAGAGTATTTGGTAAAGAACGTGAAAGGTCTCGGAATGAAGGAAGCTTCGCATTTCCTGCGCAATACTGGCACCAAAAATCTAGCCATCGTGGACAGACATATAATAAGAGTGTTAAGAGATGAGGGATTGATAGAAGAGCCAAAAACTTTGACGAGAAGGAAATATCTGGAGATCGAAGAAAAAGAGCGAGAAATAGCAGAATCAATAAATATGAATTTAGCAGAGCTGGATCTCTACCTTTGGTACATGAAAACTGGGGAAGTGTTGAAATAATTAATCCAACAGAATCAATCCATAGAGAACTGGCTCGTGGTAATTCAATTTTACAATGGAGCTCATTTCTATACCGATGGCATCTATAGATGGCCTAACTTTTGTAGGCATTTTACACACACCTTCAGTTTCGTATGTGCATTCTTCGCAGAGATTACATGCACCTGGGAAGAGTGATAACACATAAGGATACTCTCTAAACATTTCCTTTTCTTTTTCAAGTAAATACAATAAAACCTTCCTCTTTTCCTCCTCAAAGTGCGCCATATCTATTTCAAATTTCAAAAGCAATGCGCGGGTGTAGTTTGATACGAGTTCTCGAGCTTCCTTCCATGATGGAACATACGGCGGGCAAGATGGTCTCTTTCCGTAAAACTCGCATGTTCCGCATTTCCACACTGGCCGAGGTGTAACTCGAATTTCTCTCGTATCAATTATTTCCTCATTCAACAGCTTCACGATACTATACCATAATCTTGATATTAAAAATTATTGCTCAAAAAATTTAGCAACTGTAGACGGACACATAATACGTGATTGAGATATTGTAGATTAATAGCTGAGCCAAATAGATAAGAAAGAGATAAATAAAACTCAATAACCGCATAAATATAAATAAAGAGTAGATAGACCTTTACCTGCGACACATGAAAACGGGAGAGGTACGGAAATAAAAGAGATGCTTAATATTTTTGATTTGAACCAAATCATTCTTCAAGTACCTCTTTTACACGCTTCATAACCTCTTCTGGATTTTTGTAATATGCAGATACTACCCTTGCCACGTCCCTGTAATATCTAACTCCTACTTTCTCCATATATGTAAGAATCTGCTCACGTCTTTTAACTTCAAGCTCCATGCGCCTCTGACTCCATCCTTTGAGCGTTGCTATTTTCTCGTATACGTAACTGTGCCCACTAAAATTAAAGCTATCGTCTGCAGGGTTCCATGTGTACGCGTTGTTAGTGATAATTTCATCAGTCTCCGGATCTAAACCAACAATCTCGGTTATAGATTTTGTTCTTCTTGTCATGGTTGTGCCAACCTTCACCTGAGCTTGCATAAGGACAACGTTAAGAGCGGTTATCAGAGCTCGCGGCAGGTTGATCGGTGCATTTTCAAACCTGTGAACCATGGATTTTACATCTTCTGCGTGAAAGGTTGTGTAGCACGTTTTACCCGTGGCCATTGCTTGAAACACAGTATATGCCTCAGCACCTCTTACTTCTCCAACCATTATGTACTGAGGCCTTTGTCTCAATGCCGCTTTAAGCAAATCAAACATATCTATTTCTCCGGGCTTTTTACCGGTCACGGGATTCGGCTCCCCAACACCTTCTCTCACCAAAGAGGGAATCCAGTTTTCATGAGGAAGATTGAGCTCGCGCGTATCTTCTATGCTAACTATTTTCATGTTTGGGGGAATAAACAGCAGTATGGCGTTCAGTGTCGTGGTTTTTCCGCTCGCAGTACCCCCGCAAACTATCATACTCATACCGTTTTCTACCATCAGCCATAGATATGCCATCATCTCCTTGCTCATTGTTTTGAACCTTATCAAATCCAAGGGGGTAAAAGGATTTGGCTTGAAGCGCCTGATTGTGAATGAAGAACCCCTCTTTGTCACGTACGTGCCCAGAGTGGCCTGCAATCTTGAACCATCAGGCAAGGTAGCATCAACCATGGGACTGGATATAGATATGTGCTTTCCCGATTTCTGCACTATCCATGTAACGTAGTTGTCTAAAACCTCGTCTTTCTCAAACTTCAAGTTTGATTTTATTGAACCGTACATTCTGTGATATATGTAAATGGGTATGTTCGTACCATCGCATGATATATCCTCTACCTGTGAATCAATCATAGGTACTTGCACCACGCCGTATCCCAGAAAATCCCTTGAAATGTAGTATTTTATGCGCTCTTCTACCACTGGATCAAGGGTAATCTCCATCTCGTTAAGAGCTTCATCTACCATCCTAAATAAATATTTTTTACGCTCTTCGTTAGACTCAAATTCCTTCAATTCGAACATTTCCCTGAGTTTGTCTTTCAACTTTGAAACTATTTCCTCGTCTTCCTTTGTCAACGGAGGCTCTATTATCTCGTATATGTACTCGCTGTTGAGATTATCGTATAATATTCTAACAAAAGAGTACGGCTCTTCCACAGGATTAACTTCAATCTCCCTGAGATATGGTTGTTTTATCTCGGGTATCGGAGTTATAACTCCTTCCACATGTCTGTGTTCGGAAGGTGGCTTAACCTTCAAATTTTTTGCACCTATTACAGGCTTGAGCATGTTGTAAAGCTTGATTTTTGAATCTATCTTTCCTGTAATTGCCATTATGGATCACCTCACATAGAACCGCTTAGCTTCAGCATCATATACCCTGCTAAGAGAAGCGCTGCTCCGTAGAACATTCCACCCTTTATTTTACCATCCTTGAGGATACCCATCATAATTCCATCGCCAACGCCGTGCATTATCACGGAAATCACGAATAGAAATTCAATCGTCGGGATGCTTTGGTACGATATGCTCACCGGTATATTAGTCATGGTTGTCTTTGCAAGGCTTGCAGCCACAGCCTTCCCTGCTTTTGCCATCTGTGGAAGAAACGAAGTATTGAGGATAATTATCGTTGCTAGAAACACGAAAAATGATGTCACAAGGACGAAACCGTATGTGGACATTTCTATTGATCTCTCTTTCTCCATAAGTTGTGTTTCTCTGGACGAGTGCGCAACCATGTTAAGCACATCCGCCACATTGCCCCCCGCCTCATTTGCTTTTATAATTATCGCAACCATTCTATTAATCAAAGGAGTATTCACTCTCTTGGTAAAATCCTCCAGAGCCTCATTCACAGGCACGCCCCACTGAATTTTAGCAGCCATTCTCTTAATTTCATCTGTAAGTCCCCCATACCTGCCGGATGATGCCACAACTATTGCGTCCGCCAAGGTCATACCAAACCTTCCTGCCTCTGCGAGGTCTCTTAGAAAATCAGGCAGACGCTCTTCTATTTTCTTTATGCGTCTCGTGTACATGCTATCAAATATTCCCGGAATTGCAAGAGCGACGGAAAGACCAATGATAATCATATCAAGATACTTGATACTTCCAGCAATAGACATGTGCATAAAATACATGCCTATCCCAAATGCCATTATTGCTCCACCTATACCGAATGAAATGTACATTATCATTTCATCTTTCTTTTCATGGGCAGTTTTTTCTTTTTCGGGCATTTAACCCACCTCCTTGCTGGTACTATATATGAAGAAAGCAAACACAAAAATTATCATCGGTATCATTACCAATACAGTAACTTCAAGAACCATTACAACCATTGCACTTTGTCCGGCATTGCTTATAAGTGCCATTATTGCTAAGATGACCACCAAGAATAGCGGAAAAGCCACACCCACAGTAACGTATATCTCGGCGAACAATCCCATATTTTCCATCTTTCGCCGCATGTTGAGTTTACCTTCTTTCTCATATTCATCGGCTTTTGTCAAGAAGAACGGTTTTAATCTACCTCCTGATGTTGCAGTAGTAATCACGCCTTGAAGGAACTCCTGCCATTTTGTTGATGGACTTCTCTTTGAAGCTTCTGCAATAGCTGTGAGTATATCCTTACCCAGAAGTTCGGTATCTCTGGTAATCCACTCGGCTTCTTTCGCAATTTCTCCGTACTCGTCCCTTGTAGCCAGTTCCTTAAATATAGTGGCTGTAGTAACATCTGCCGAAGAGAGAGATGCTATGAAGTCCATTGCAGGAGATAGGTGAGAGTCAATGTCCTTTGCTCTCTTCTTCGCGCGAGACGCTGGTGAAGATGGAAGAATCATGTATAACGCAACAGGTGGCAATATCGCAATGGCCAATCCAGCCACAATGAGTAAAATTTGAGTTATTCCCGTTGTTACCATGAGAGATAAAGCAATTATAACCCCTGCGCCTACTGCACCACCAATACCTGCTAAAAGAGCAGAAAAATATACGTAGGCCAAATATTCCTGAGGCCTCACGAGCATATGCGCTTTTATAAGGTCGCTTTCAAGCTTTGCATATTTTTTATCTTTTATGTTTTTGTTTGCCTTTGCCCCCATAACTTTCCAGGCCAGTTTGTAATACGGGGTGAGATTTATGTAGGTTGGCAACGTTCCTTTTGGAAGCTTGACCTTGTATTTCATTCCTTCCACGGGCTTTGGAGCGTACTTTGAAAAAAGCTTCGCAAAAATACTCATTTCTTCACCTCCTTAAGCTCCTTTCTAACGCGCTCTGCTGTGCCAAGCGGGTCTTTGTAATAATCAGCAATATCGTGCCATATATCTCTGTAATCAACGTATCTCTTCTTAACCCAGTACCTCACAATATCCGTTCTTCTTTCTAACTCTTCCATCATTTCGTCGTGAGTCATGTTCTTCATGGTCATTATTTTATCAAAAAGGTAGCTATGTCCTTTATATCTGTGCACATCTCTATCCGAATCCCATTCGAACGCCACATTGGTGATAAGCTCATTTGTTTCTGGCTCGAAACCGACAATTTCTGTAATCTGGGTTATGCGCCTTGCCAGTTTGTCCTTCAAACGCACACTCTTTTGAATTATAACTGTGTTTAGCGCGGTCATCAATATTCTCGGGCAGTTAATAGGCGGGTTTTCCAAACGGTGAATCATAGATATAATCGAGTCTGCGTGCATGGTTGAATACGTGGTATGGCCAGTAGCCATAGCCTGAAACATAGTGTATGTTTCCGCGCCCCTTACTTCTCCCACTATTATGTAATTAGGCCTCTGCCTTAAAGCTGCCCTCACCAAATCGTACATGTCTATTTCACCAGCGGCTTTTCCAGTTAACCCCTTTTCACCGGTACCGCTTCTTGTTGTTCCCGGAATCCAGTTTTGATGAGGAAGGTTAATCTCTCTTGTATCTTCCATACTAACAATCTTTGCTCCAGGAGGTATGAACATGGCAAATGCATTTAGCGTTGAAGTTTTGCCTGTAGCAGGACCACCAATGACTATTGAGCTTTCTCCCTGTTCTACCATTAGCCAGAGATATGCAACCATTTCCGGGGACGCCGTTCCAGAAAGAACGAGCTCCGTGGGCGTAAATGGCTTTTCTTTGTATCGTCTAATCGTAAATGTAGCCCCCCGAGTAGTAACCTCTCTACCATATGTCGCCTGAACACGATGCCCCTCAGTGGTGGTACCATCTAAAATAGGTTCTGCCACAGATATTTGCCTACCGCATTTCTGAGAGACATACACAACAAACGAATTGAGCTCGTCGTCGTCTTCGTATTTCAGCATGGTTTTTATGGACATGTATTTTTTGTGATAAACGTAAATGGGTATGCCAACACCATCGCATGAGATATCTTCCACGTACTCATCCTGAAGCAAACCATCTATTTTCTGGTAACCAACATAATCTCTCCTTATGTAGTAGAGTATTTTCTCTTTGGATATCCTGTCTACTTTAATATCTCTGCTTCTGAGAAAACTTTCAACGGATTCCATTAAATATTGCTCTTTATCACGGGTGCTCATTATTTTCCATGAATACGTTAGCGTTCTCTCCAACGTGTCTTTTAATTCATTAATTAACTCCTGCTCCTCCTCATAGAGAGGTGGTTCTATTAATTGATAGAGCCATTCGTATTCCTCGTGATTGTATATTATGCGAGCATATACGTATGGTGGACGTACCGGATACACTTCTATGGACTCGTAATTGGGATTATCTAATGGAGGGATGGGTGTTATATCGCTACTCTTTCCCACCATGTACTTTGGAATTTTAATCTTCAGCTTACCTTTAACCATGTTTTGAAAGAGAGTCTCGTTAATTCTATTAATAGGCTTTGTTTTTCCCAAAATAATCACCTCTCTATGTTCATAATAAGATATACCATGTTCAGATCTGCGTTGTTTACGTAATATATCGTTATCGTATTTCCCCTCACAGTATAATCCACGCCGTAACTAAGCCCAGTTTGATTCAGCATGTCTGTAATGGCACTAATCCAACACTTTGTAAAGTTAAGAGAATACGATGTTACGTACTTGTAGTAATCTTTAACCGTTATATTCAAAGAACCCCCGATGTTATATGATTGAGAATAAACTCCCTGAAGGCTAACTCCTATACTCCTGGTATCCGTGCCCGATATCACATCTGGAGTTCCAAATATATTCTGAAGAGTGGCTCCTACATTCACTCCATCTATTTTTATTGACGATACACCATCACTATTCACCGTGCCGTTGTTGCCGTTGCCACTTGAATCAATCACCACTGAACCAGCATGAGCATTTCCCTCGTCAAAATGATACCATGCCACCGTTCCCCGGCGCGTGGGATAGTAATGTCCTGCATAGTAATCAGACAAAATATCATCTTGGGTAAGCGCCCTGTTCAGAATACGAAGCTCATCCATGTAACCGTCATATCCATTTTTTCCGATATATAATTCTGTAGCAGTAGTGGAACCTGCCCGCCAAGTCCCACCCCATGAAATCCCAGCAGGTTTCCCATTGATATAAATCTGGGTATTATTTTTATTAACAGGATCTCCAGTATGTCCGCTGAATACAGCAGCAATATGTATCCACCTGTTGTAATCGCTGGAGGGTAATGGCGCGGTATCCACATAATCTCCAAATGTGTCTGCAAACCTAATTGCCCCATTAGAATGCATCCATACCGTATAATACTTATTATGGATAACAAACGTTTGCTGAGCTTTTTCCTTTATATATGCCCAAAACTCTATTGTAACAGGCCCTGTCACATCTAAAGAAGAGCTATCTGGCACGGACACATATGCGCTTGTGTCTCCTGAGAAATTAAGTGCGTATCCCAAATCTTGACTTTCAAATTTTAGATTGGGATTTATCGCAAAAATTGAAGCATTGGACATGTAATTGTATCTCATTATGGCCCCGTCAGCATATTCAAATATTTCTGAGTCGTAATATTTGTTTGGGGCAACAAATTGCAAGCTACCGGAAGAATTTGCCCATATCACGTTTCCGTATTTGTCGGTAAACTTGAATGAAAGCATATGGCTTGTGCTCCCATTGGGAATAAATGGATACAATCCAAGCTGTCCATAAGTTGGAGATGCAAAGAAAGGAATGCCATCTGCCCCCAATTTTATGGGAACATAGGCTGTGTAATTCGTGTCTTTTGTAAGAGTTAATAAATCCACCATACTTCTCAAAGTAGATAGTTGAGAAATCACCTCCTGGTCATGCTGAGCTTCATTCTCCTTCATAGTAACAGGAACCACCTGCGTCATGAACATTCCCAGGAGTGAAGTGAATATCATCAGGGCAAAAATCGTACCCACTGTCGAAGCAATACCTTCTTCTTTCTCGTAAATTTTCTTCATACTCCTGCCACCAAGTACTATACAGTGTAATTCATATTTAAACTTTATCCCAATATTTATCTCGTAAAATCAGAATAGCAGCCATCTTTGGAAAAATTAATATAGATTATATGATTTTGCCTGTCAGGTGCCACCGTAGCTTAGCCCGGAAGAGCGGCTGACTTGTAATCAGCAGGTCGGGGGTTCGAATCCCCCCGGTGGCTCTATGGATATAGATGCTACCGTAAGAATTGGAAAGAAAGGTGTAACTGACAATGTTTTAAACGAAATAAGCGAACAGCTTAAAAAAAGGAAAATGGTAAAGATTAAATTTTTAAAAAATACGGATAGAGAGGAGCTTTCAGAGAAAGCAGAGCGAATAGCCACAAAGGTAAATGGCAAAGTTGTGGATGTAAGGGGATTTACGATAACAATTAAAAAGGATTGATATCATAAAAGAATATCTCTCGTAAATCTCTATTTTTAGTTTGCAGAAGAAATATATGTTTTTTATTGGAGAACATGACAAGTAATAGGTTATAGATTCAAATAGAGATTTTTTGAAACTTTGCTTAAAGGAGTGTTTGAAGAAAAAGATAGACTCTTGTCAAAATTAATTTCAAACCTGATTTTAATAGGACCTGTGGCTTTTACAACAACATCGAGCTTTCACATAACACCGCTCAATGGAAATTTAGAGTATTCCCTGATTTTGGGAAGTGTTATGGTTGGTGCTGGGGCAATCATTGGCGGCACCATGATTGATTCTCTAACAGAACAGCATAATAGCTTCGAAAAAGCAGTGCCACATACCAAGTTTGTGATATATATAGTTTTCATAACCATCGGTGTAGCCGCTATATTCAGCCAATATCCTGCAACTTTAGCGGTGCTTCAAACACATGCATGGGGACTTGCAATAGCGATGAAATCAATAATAGTGTCGTTCCACATAAAAATGTTCAGGGCGGAGGGATGTACCAAAAAAGAAGAAAACGAGGAATAATTTACTCACTCTATTTTTTTGAATCTTCTGTTTAATTTTTTCAGAACCGCAGGTAATGTTGTGTATTCCATGTCTTCAAGAGGCAACCTGTGCGGCTCGAATGGCCCGTGGCGACGCATGTAATCTGCAATCTGTGCTGCTGTGCGCCTTGCTTCGTCGAATGCAGGGTCATCGAAAAGGTCAACGGGACCTACAAGTCTCCCATTAGCAAGCTGGAAACCCAATGCAGCCACGCGGGGCGGCCCATCAAACCTGGTGCAATGCGCCTGTTTAATGCTCACGGGCATCAATGGTCCATTGTGAGATCCACGCATCCATCCAGATACTAAATGCGGGAACGCAAAAGGTTCAAGCACTTCTCCAAGTGCCGGAGCACCGCTCTGGGCTCTTACAAGGGCGACAGGGTCGTCTTTACCAACGTACTCCCCTGCAATCTGATATAGCTTCTCAGTGCTTATCACGGCAACAGGCTCATCTTCGTTTAACTTGGGATTTGTCTTTTTGGGATACACCCTCTTAATTACATATCTTGATTTAGCACCAATCAAAGCTAAAAGGTCATAGGTTTCTTCTGGGACTTTGAGGAGAACTTTCTTATGCTTCATTATGTCCCATACCTCAAATATGAATCCATCGTGCATGGCTGGGTCGATAACAAGGCCGGCGGTGTTAAACGGATCTCCAAACATGCGGAATATTGGCAGGTTAAATGCTCCTGGCTCCGTTTTGTCCATCATGAATGCAACTATTGGCTCTCCCTTTCTCTCCGTGATTTCCATTTCCGCAATACCCGGGCCCATTCCTCGAATATTTCCACTAAAAGCATCTTTTAATAGATCCTGACCCGCACCGTACAGTTTCAATTCTTTGGCGATTTTGGTTGCTTCTTCAAAGGCTTTCCACGCTAAACCGTGGATTTCCTCACTGTCCACACCTTTTCTGTGAGTCATTATAAGCTGTAAATCGTCTCCAACACCGGTTACGTGATAATCAATCAGCAGTCCATCTTTCTTCGCGCTTTCAAGAACTTTCTTCGCAGTCTCCATAAGGTCTGGATGCACAGTAGAGTGGCCTGGCCATCCACCCACATCCGCCTTAATCAGGCTTACAGTTATTTTTTCCCCCATTTTATCACCGAGGGGAAATCAGCGTTGTAGATATAAATATTGTGTTCAGACAAGACATGAGAACGGGATAAAATGACATAGGTACAAACAGGAAGACATAGATATGAACAAATAAGTTTATTACCTTGAAAATCACTATCCTGCTATGAATGTTGCAATAGTTACCGGCGCATCAAGGGGAATAGGAAGAAGTACTGCTTTGGAGCTATCTAAGGAATATTTCGTCGTTGTAAATTACCTGAGGAACAAGGATAAAGCCATAGAAACAGTTGCTCTAATAGAGGAAAAAGGAGGCAATGCCATAGCAGTTCAGGGTGACGTCTCCAATTACGAAGATGTAAAAAATTTAATAAATAAAGCAGCGGAGAATGGAGATATAAAGGTGGTAATAAACAATGCAGGGGTGTATGATGTAAGACCATTCTCAAGCATGCTACCAAGTGAGTGGGAGCACGTGGTCTTAGTTAATCTTTACGGAACAATGAACGTGACTCATGCAGCCTTGGAAAAAATGGAAAGTGGAACGATTGTGAATGTATCATCTGTAATAGGTATCCACCCCATCCCAAACGCTGCTCCATATTGCGCATCTAAGGCAGGTGTAGTCGCATTCACAAAATCCATCGCTTCAGAGCTTGCACCTAAAATAAAGGTGGTTTGCGTTGCACCAGGACCAACGGACACGGATATGCTTAGGAAGTTCCACAGCGCGATGTTCGCCGATCCACCCGATAAAGTTGCCAAGTATATTATCTACGCAGTATCCTCAGGAAAACCCGGTGAGTGCATAGAAGTACACTAAATTTTCTATTTTATGGATTTTCACCATAAGTAAATTTGTACTCCTCTTCTTCCAGATAATCACGGTAGTAATCACAACTTTTGTTTTTTCCATCGCATGTGAATATTTTAAGTTTTTTGCAGTATCCATCCCTCCAGTAAGCACATATACCCTCAGGTATCATATGCTTTCCAAAATATTCGCATTTTTCTTCAATACATTTAAATCCATTATACCTTCCGTGACAGATACCCTCATTGTCCATAAATATACATTTCATAAGCGGGCGCGCCGGGATTTGAACCCGGGATTCCCAGCTTAGAAGGCTGGTGCCCTATCCATGCTAGGCCACGCGCCCTATTCGTGCATATAGAGCAATTATTTAATAGTTTTTGCTATGAATTACTCAGCAATGTTATTGTCAATACATGGAAGGTAATTCATGAACATTAAAAAGTTAAATACGAAAAACGCAATAGAGACTGCGAATGGTGATTAAAATGGAAAGCAAAGATGAAAAATGTAAGTTGATTGACAGATGGAAGGCATTTGATAAAAATTTATTACCCGTTGATGATTTGGACCTGTCTATTCTCTGTGCTCTGAGAGAGAATGCAAGGATATCCAATCTGGAACTTGCCAAGAAGTTGAAAGTCAGTGAAGCCACAATTAGAAGAAGAATTAGAATGCTTGAAGAAAAAGGAATAATTAAGGGGTATTCAGCACTTATAAATTGCTATGCTATCGAAAACAGTATCAAAGCCTTTATGTACTTAAAAGTTGATAAAAGGTACATTGATAAGATTGCTAACGAATTAATGAAGGAAAATAGACTGATAACATTATATCGCATTCTTGGAGATTATGATTTGCTGTGCGAGTGTCTATTTTTAAGCATCCATGAACTTCAAGAATTTGAAGATAAAAAACTAAAACGCAACGAGATACTCTCCACGGTTACGCATGTGGTATCCAAATCTTATAAATCCTGCGAGTGGGTGGGAATTTGAAAAGGCACATGGTAAAAATTAATAGTTGCAAAGTAATCTACCTGAGATGAAAATTGCCTTTATTATGGCACTCCTGATAATATCCGGCTACGTTAGCTCTCCAGCATATGTTCCTAATTTTGATAATTTTCATACTCCCGTACTGAAACCAGGTCAGAGTGGCGAGTTCAATTTCACGATTGAAAATAGATATGTGAATCCTATGTACAACGTAACCCTTAACATTGGCATATATATGTGGGCAACTGAAGAGGATCATAAACCTATAAACAAAGTGGCATCACATCCAGTAATTAAAGAAAGTAAAAGTGCAGATTGCACTTTGCACTTGGGAACACTAACTCCTCACGTGAACAAAACAGTGGTATTTCACATAAAAACATACAGTTCTACCCCCGATGGAGTCTACTTTGTTAGATTTTCTCTGTTTTTCGTATATAATTCAACAGAATATAAAATGTGGTCCAGAGGCTTTTTTTCAAATGAAGTTTGGGATAACGCAACAAAAAATCACACACTGAACTTGACTTATCTATCTGAGGCCATTCACGAGCCAGTAGATGGAATAGTCCCCGATTCTTCATTCAGTGTTGAAAGCGATTTAACATGGATCCTTTATGTCCTGATTGGAATAACCGTTATCGTTGGGATTTTAGCAGTATATACGTATCTTAAAGAAGAGGCAATTAGCAATCCTGTTGATGAGAAATATTACGAGCTGAAAGGAAAATACCGTGCGTTGGAAAGAAAACTTAAAGATAAAAAGAAAAAGGTTCAGTAACCATAATACAATCGCTCCGCCAAAAAGGCGGGTAAACCTTCCTCAAGGATTCTTTTTTCTACTTCTTCTATAGGATAATCTACCCTTCTTATCTCAAAATCCCACTTATCTAAATCCATTACTGCATAAGACGCTTTTGGATTTCCATCTCTTGGCTGTCCCACTGCACCGGGATTTAGTATTGCCCTATCTCCATAATCCACAACGAATGGAACATGAGTATGCCCCAGTATCAATATATCCGCTCCATCATAATTAAGTAGCGACTCGTCAACATTTTCCGGCATCACGTAAAAGTCCTCGTCAAATGGAGCACCATGATGTACCGCTACTTTCTTCCCCTCTATTTTCCAGCGCATAAAATTATTTAGGTTTTTCAGATAATTGAGGCTATCTTCAGAAAGCGCATCTATTGTCCATCTAACTGCAGATGCCGCATATTTATTGAAGTTAGAGTAATCACCACCAAGCACTGCTCGGTCATGGTTGCCGAGTATACATTGCACATCCAATGACTTCAGCTTATCTATAACTTCATTTGGGTATGGGTAGTATCCAACAACATCCCCAGCACACAAAATAACTTCTACCGGAGGCATGTCTTCCAAAACAGCCATTAATGCAGGAAAATTGCCGTGTATGTCCGATATTACCCCTATCATTCCAAATCCCTCGAAAATAGCTTTATTTTATCAATATCATCTCCTTCTTCGCTCCAGTATCTTCGTACAGTTGTATAAATGCCTCCTCTGTTATTTACAAACAATTCTACTAAAAGCCATCTTGGTTCAACCGCATTTTTGAAGTCTTCTAAAATCTTATTTGCAAGGTTTTCATGGAGAATACCTACGTTTCTATATGAGACAAAGTACAGTTTAAGGGATTTTAACTCCGGAAGTTTATTTTTTGGTTCATAAACAATTCTCACCGTGTAAAAATCCGGTAAACCTGACATGGGACAAACCGCTGTCAGTTCCGGGAACTCATAGTCCACAACGGTATGCGTATCGGGATATTCAAATTCAAGGGTTTCAATTTGGTTCATACAATCACCCACATGAGAAAAGGTATAATTACATTTTTCCATTCAAAAATAAAATAAAAAGAGAGTTTATTTCTTTTCTCCTTTATCTACCCGTACGACCTTCTTTATCACTTTCTTCTTAACAACCGGCTTAGCACTGTGGGCTGGTTTTTTCACCTCTTCCTCTTTCTTCTCTACTTCCAGTGGTGCTCCGCACACTGCGCATACTTTTGATCCCGGCTTGTTGAGGGCACCGCATACCGGGCACTTTATATACCCTTCTTTAACTTTTTCTTCAACTGATTTGCCGCTGGATTTTTCATTACTATTATCTATGTTTTTCTCTTCTCTCTCTTTATTAGTTTTCTGTACATCATCTTTTGACTCATCATCTTTCCTCTCTGTCTCTTTTCTCTTAACCCATTCCTCAAAGGAGACAACTCCAGGATGCTGCAATTTCTCGTATTCTTCTTTGTACTTCTTCATAATGCTATCTTCATCTACGCTGTCACTAACCATGGTACGCTCTGCTTCATGAACTTTAACTTCCTCATTTTCTTCTGGCAGTGGAGAACCGCATACTCTGCAAACCTTTGCGCCTTTTGGATTAAGGGCACCGCATACCGGGCATTTAACCGTATCTCCTTCTATATCTTCTTCCTGCCTCTTGACCCATTCCTGGAAGGATATGTATTCTGGATGCGTCTTCCACCACTTGAAGAACTCTTCGGTTGTGTAATCATCTCCTATGTACTTCCTGGCCTCTTCTTTATACTTTGTAAGATACTGCTGGTACCTCTCCCGCAATGCAGTATATTTGTCGTAATCTTTTTCTTCAGGGTTCATAAAAACGCTTCCGCATACAGGACAGAACTTAGAGTCTGCGTCTATCCATGAGCCACAGTCAGGACACTGCACCTTGTCCTTTTCAAACACGGCACCGCAGTACGGGCAGCGCTCTGCATCAGCAGGTATTAGGTGTCCGCAATTGCCGCAAATCATGTATTCATTTGCTTCCTTCTTGAAGCTCAAGTACCCGTACAGGAAGAATACAGCAATGCCTATTGCCACCGCGCCTATTATCACCCACATCCATGGGATACGGTTAATCAAAGGCTGCTCTTTTACAGTTATTGGCGCGCTGGATACCGATTGAGTGTTATGCATGTATGTAACTGAAATGCTTGGGGTAAATTTGCCAGATTGTTTAGCCACAAATTCTATGCGCGCTACGCCATATGTGTTTGTAGTGGCATGATATGTACCCAGTCCG
Source organism: DHVE2 group archaeon (assembly GCA_027023265.1). Taxonomy (GTDB): domain Archaea; phylum Thermoplasmatota; class Thermoplasmata; order Thermoplasmatales; family Aciduliprofundaceae; genus JAADDK01. Next base: position 10,389 of record JALVVV010000057.1, on the reverse strand, counting down.
CTCACCCTCACTGTGACCATGGCACCCTGCATATACACGTTTCTGTTTTGTGACTCTGTGGCATTCTTATTTATCACGTGCACAACAATAATTACGTGATCCCCTGCAAATATTTCGTGGTGGTGCTCCTGAGATGTAATGGAGTACAAAATTTCCATCGCCGGAGGTATCACATTAACTGTTACGTTTGCATTGTTGTTGGAATACGACCTCTCACTTATATTGTGCGCAGGGTTGAGGACAACCTCTATATTATGGATGCCTAACCCTGAAATTGTATAGTTATAAGTTATATTTCTTGTTTTACCCGGTGCAAGAGAAACCAAAGTTTTCAAGGAAACCGTTTTATTGTTGTCCTTTATCGCATACGTAACATTTCCCGCAGTACCCCCTGTGTTCCTTACCATAAATTGCACGGATATAATAACTCCTTCTGCAACTTTACCCCCGTTTACAACTTTGTTGTTCTCTTCAATCACCAGTGATCCCTGCGTTATCTGGAAATCGGGAAGTTCTTTCAGAATAAATGAATACTGCCCAAATATGTATTCCTTCATGTTAGCAGGTTTTACAACGATGGTGTATTGTACAGTTCTGATACTTGTACCCTTCAAAAGAACCTCGTAATCCTTTTGTGGGATCGTAAAAACAACCACCACGTTTCCGTTCTTGGATATATTGAATGGATTGTTAATATTAACCGGAGAGATTGTTAAATTCAATGAGTTTATGTGCATGTAAACACTTACGTTTGAGCTTATCACGCTGGAAAGCGTTGCCATTATTTTAATGTCCGTTCCATTTACAAATACGTTATCTGAGCTTGGAGCCACTGTAAACGGAGCTGACCCCACTTGGAATGACTCAGATAAGTAGTTGTTATTGGGGTTATAATCTTCGCTGCCTGTTACGGTAACCACTATGCTGTACATACCTGGGCTTGTTGGAACAAACTCAAAAGAGTATTCTTTATTACCCACAAAAGATGCTGTAATATTGTAAGAACGCACTACAAAGTTGTATGGATTTGTAATATTAACTATTATTGTAGTTGCCTTGGGCATATCATTTCCCAAGTTAGTAACATTTACATAGATGGTAACATTTTGATTTACAAATATCTGCTGAGGTTCTAAGGATATAGAATTTACCGAAATATCCACATCTCTATAAACATATACTTTGTAAGTTCCAATTAAAGTATCATTTACTTTTAATGCCAAGGTCACCCACCCAGTTGGCCCTGTAACCATCCAGCTGAAAGATATTGTATTTTGCCCATCCAACAAATAATTTTGCGTGTGTATCGGCGTACCATTTGCATCCACTTCTACGCTTACGGATGATAGTTTGTAGTACGAATATACACCCACCGTTATGTTTGCCATATGCCCATGCACAAGCTTCCCCACATCCCAACTCGTGACGGATATTTTGCCGACATGTATTATTTTATATGTTACGTTGTTGGACGGGTTTGTATCCCATATCTGCTGTACTTCTGCAGAGATATTATAAGCTCTATTGTTATCAAAGAGGCTGCCCGGAAGCATAAATGTATGATGAATAGTTTGCCCAGAATCAAGTGTAGGCAAATAATACGGTAAATTTGGACCGATAACTGGATTACCATTTACATAAATATACGCATATACATCTGTGGCATCTTCCGTACCGTAATTTGTTATATTCAGAGTTACGTTAATTGCCTTTCCAGTAAGATATGGACTATGGTTTCTAATCCACATACTCACTCCTACATCAACATGTTTGTATGTACTCAATATCGCATTGTACACCAACGTATTGTTAGATGGCTGTAAATTTGGGAAATGATCCACCGCAATCTGTGCGCGATAGTAATTGGTAGCGCTTTTATTTACCCATAGATTGTAAACTCCAACGTACCTGCTGTTGGGCCATTCAGTCTTATCCACAATATCTGACATCAATGGGATATATGCGTAACCATTGGAATCCGTAATGTTCCCGATTGAATCACCACTCATATGACCATAGCTTGCATTATCTATAAATACACGCGTATTCTCTAAAACAAGCTTTCTCAAGTTGTTGTCAATTAAATATGGCGTTGCATTTACGTACAGTCCACTTATTGGTATATCTTTAAAGGTAACATGGACCTTTGCATACCTGAAAATGTAAACCACTGAACCATTATCGTTTGTATAAATACATGAATCAACTTTATTCGGTGTGTTCACCACCGTTAGATTTAGCACGTAAAGCTTACTGCCATTGTATAATGATATTCTGTTGTGTGTAGTTCCATAATTTAACTCAAAATCCGCGTCAACGTACAAATCCCTGGCAAATATGGTACTATTTACCAGATTAAAATCAAATTTTTTGATTCCATATATTGCCACGTTCTTTTCTATGTAGAAAAGTAAGCGAGCATACCTAACCGTTACGGTACCATTTCCATCTACCTGCGATATTACCACTTTGAACTCACCTGTTTTTATGTAATTTTCTATATCACTGGCTTTTAAATCAGCCATCACAAATGTATCGTTTGATTTGTAAGTACTGTTTTCTCCCGCAGTCACGTTTCCTGGTTTAAACAATCTGTATTTCATCAACACTACGTTTCTGTAAATAATTGTAAGATATGACCCGTTATCGTAGTTATTGCTTGTGGTATAATTTAGCATCACTTCCAGCTTATTGAGAGGGACAGTGTCCCAATATATACCGTAAGTTGCGTCTTTATGCGCAGTGAAGTTGTTTAAATCAACTTCTGATGATGATGTAGCAGTACCACCAGTATAATTTACCATATCCCCTATATACTGGTATCCACTACTTGGGTGCTCAAAAAGATTGTTAAAGGAACAGTTTACCATATTCACCTTAGAATTCTCAAATAAAGGAGTTGGACCGTAGGTTCCCGATATGTCTATTTTACTGAATGCCGAATTTTTGAGAAATATGTTCTTTGTTTTATTGATTACGTTAAACCACCCCTCATACCTAACTTTTGAATTTATTATATCCACTTTTGCAGTTGGATTTAATGTCCCATCAATCGTCACATTCAGATGATAATCTGGTTGAATTAAACTAGTACTCACAGTTAAAATAGCATTGTCCAATATTAATGAACCATAAACTTTTAAGCTCCTCGGATGTGCAATATCTGCAAGGAAATAAATAGTTGCATTTTTAACAATCAATGTTCCTGTAGATGCCACAACCACATTGCTATCAAATCCATATTTTCCTTTTTCGCCAGTTAAAGGATCAGTAGTATTTTGATCAATTACAAAAGTGCCAGTTATTGTCTCAGTGTCATCAGCTCTAACAGAAGGAAGAGTTTTATAAAAACCATTTGGAGAAGCAACCATGGTTGCCACAGTTCCAAACATCATCAATACCATTAATGCAATGACCCACAGCTTCACGTTTTTCATTCATACACCTCCATATGCGCCACCAATTTGAAATGATATAGGTCTTCAACTATTTATATGTTACCTTTATTTTTAATATTTCATAGCCCTTGTTTCTATTTCCTCGCGCACGAATTCCAAAGCTAAAGAGAGTTCCGTCTCCCCAATATATATTTCTTTGTTTTCATTAAACACACCTTTTATTAAGGCAGCACTTCCTGCTATTTGAACACCTTTCAGAATGATTCTGTTAGAGATGTTAACACCGGTTTTTCTTCTAAAATCTCTTATCTCATTGCCAAAGTCTATAAAATCATTTGTATTCATTATAATTTGATAAGATTTGTTTTTCAGCAGGTGATAAGAGTATGTCAGGTGCTTTCGGAGAGGCTCACTTAAATACCAATCAATTGTCCCCTCCACTCTACGCACCATGTTATCATATATTTCCCTCTCTCGAATATCGTCATTGATGAAGACTTTGCAAATCATCCTGTCCTCTATAGCACTAAAATTAGGGTCATTGATAGTAGTGTTCCACCTACCCTTGGAAAACCGGGTATTGTAATTGACTATGAAAAAACTGGTAACCTTGTATGGACGTATGATCTCGCGTTTTGTCTCATCGCTTACCTCTCTTTGTTCCATAACAAGTTTCAGTTTCTCCACCATCCCCTTATACCTGAAAAAGTCATTGAATTCAGGGATTATCCAGTCAACAGGATAGTTTTGGTATGCTTCCAGAATTGCAATGAGCTTTTTTGGAGTCATGCCCTCCGCGTATCTGGTTCTTCCAACTATACCGTGGGGTGGAATGCCAATGCGACTATTTCCCCTAATAAAATCATCAGTTGCAAATGTTTTGCCGGTGCCTGGCTCACCAAAATATGCAAGTGAAAAACCACTTTGAGTTATTTTCCTGCCATTTGTGGAAACTATTGGCAAATCTACCATGCCGTACTGTTGTATTATTGGTAAAAGTACGTCCATGTATAATGGGCCAACCACATGCTTGGAGTAATTTATAACATCGCGCACATCTTTAATCTGTTCTTTTAAATCATCAAGTTCTTCTTGGGATATGTTATTTACAAACTCGGTGAATTTGTTTCTCATCGGAACTACCACGTTAAGGTATTCCCAAGCAGCATCCTGCGTGGAAAAAACCACTTCCATGTAGGGATCCAAAAGCCCATCATCAAAATCTAATAAGGAAAATTCGCTTTCACCTATTTGATAGATCATTCCTGAATCACGGAGACGGGTAATCAGACTCATGTCTGCGCCAGAATTTATGACTATTTCCCTTGCACGAGAGAGTTCCCACCCCGCATCGTCGTACATTGAATTCCATTTGCGCTGGAACTTTAGCAGTTCAAGTATGGCCCGTGCATCTGAGTTGTTGTGGATAGCATAACTTAATGCCTTTTCAACATTTACATTTTTTTCAATTTCTCCATAATATCTAAGCTCGTTCCTTAATTTATCTTTAATCGAGGGATTGATGTGATAAACACCCGGTTTTATGCGGACAATAATACCTTTTTTGAGTAAATATTTAAGAATACTTTGAGTTAAATTAGTATCCAAATCCCCGGGACGCCATGCAATCCCGTTATCGCTTGATTTTGAATGATAATTCAAATGCCCCTTGTTATCCTCATACGCAAGTATATCTTGCAGCGCATTGATGTATTTTGGACCCAAATCTTTTAAAACTTCAATCCTCATACATATGGGAATAGAAAAACACTCTATTTAAAGATTAAAACCCAAATTGCGAAAATAAATTACAAAATGAAAAAATTAAGATAAAAGCACCTGAGCTATTTTCTCAGCTATTTCCACTCCTGAGCGAGCCTGCCCTTCCTTTGTTTGTGCCCCTATGTGCGGAGTCATCACTATGTTGTCCAGTTCAAATAGTTTGCTTTCTTTCAGAGGCTCATTTTCGTAAACATCCAACGCGGCTCCGTAAAGCTTCCCTGATTTGAGTGCTTCGTACAGTGCATTCTCATCTACAATGCCACCACGAGCAGCATTGATTAATATCGCACCGTCTTTCATTATATTTATTCTTTCTCTGTTTATAAGATGCTTTGTTTCCGGAACAAGCGGGATATGGAGCGTTACTACATCTGATTCTTTAAGCAGATCATCAAGCTCTCTGAATTCCACGCCAAGCTCCGCAGCCTGCTCATCGTTTATATGGTGAGCATCGTAATATATCACTTTCATCCCAAAGGCATGCGCCCTTTTTGCCACTTCCTTGCCGATTCTTCCAATCCCAATGATCCCGAGTGTTTTGCCATACATCTCAATTCCTTTGCACTTCTTCTTTGGCCATGCTCCGTTTCTCATCTCCCTATCCCCGTACGCTACTTTGCGCATAACTGCCAAAATCAACCCTATGGTAAGCTCCGCAACACTTATGCTCGTGGCTCCAGGGGTGTTTAGAACCTTTATACCCTTGCTTTTAGCGTATTCCACGTCGATATTGTCCAGTCCAACGCCGGCTCTTCCAATAACCTTTAATTTTTTAGCTGCATCAATTATTTCTTTGCGAACCTTCGTTGCACTTCGTACGATTATTGCATCCAAGTCGCCCACGTGATTTTTCAGCTCTTCTTTGGGTACGTTTGTCAAATCTACTACATCTATGCCCTTACTTTTCAGAAGTTCTACGCCCTCGTTTGCTATCGCATCGCAAACTCCTACCTTCATTTAATATACCCCCTTTGCCTCAAGTATTTCGTCTATAGAATCCAAGAGGGCAAGAATATCTCCTGGCTGAATCTGACCCATGTGCGCGATTCTAAATGTTTTCTCTTTCAGTTCCCCGTATCCGTTGGAAAGCATCATTCCTCTCTTAATCAATTCGTTGTTCAAATTCTTAACGGATATTCCCAGGGTATTTTTGACTGTTGTTACGGTAACACTTTCATATCCCTTCTCTGCAAAGAGCTCAAATCCTCTTTTCTTTACCCACCTGTGCACAATGTCCCTCATTTTAAGATGTCTCTCGTAGCGAGCCTGCAAACCTTCTTTGAGCATCAAGTCCAACTGCGCATCCATAGCGTAGAGTAAAGGAACCGCAGGGGTGGTGGGATGCTGCTGGCTCTTGTTAAATCTATTCAACATACGTACAAAATCAAAATAATATCCTTTGTTTTGCATATTCTTGCTTCTTTCCATCGCATCTTCGCTTACAAAAGCAACCGCAAGTCCCGGTGGAAGAGCAAGTGCTTTCTGAGATGACGCAATGACCACATCGTAGTTGTCTATATTTATCATATCTCCACCAAGAGATGATACGGTATCTATGGCAATTAGAGTGCCGTTCTCGTGGGCAATCTTGGCAATCTCATCTGTGGGATTTCTCACACCTGTTGAAGTCTCATTATGTATCTGTGCCAGCAGCTCGTATTTTTTCTTGTCCATGGCTTCACCAATCATTTCGGGCTTTACTGCTTTGCCCCAGTCTGCCCATACCAAATCTGCATCTTTTCCATTCGCAAGACTCATCTCGTACCAGCGTTTGCTGAAAGCTCCGCAAGCGCCATGGAGCACGTACCTTTCAGCCAGATTTCTTATAGTGCCTTCCATCACTCCTGAACCAGAGGATGTAAAAACCATTGCATAATGCTTCGTGTTAAAGAACTTTTGAAGTTTCTCCACTATGCCACCGTACAAATCGCTCATCTCCGAGGTACGATGACCTATAACTCTCTGCGCCATCATTAACCGCACGCGATCATCCACTTCTGTTGGACCCGGGATAAACAGTTTTGGGGTATTCTCTATCATACGATCACCAACGGTACATCACTATGAAGGATATTAATCTTTCACATAGATAACAGAGCAAATCAGAGATAGATGATACAGGCATAATGAATGTGGGCCTGAGCAGTTGTTAAACCATGTTTGTGCAACAATATTGTAAGAAAAAACCAAATAGATGCATACAATCCAATTACCATGGATTTGAGATTAGAACATTTAAAGTCTCTGGCAAACATCGCAAGAGAGAAGTACCTCGAAATTAAATTTGGAGGTGAAGACCTGGCAAGAAAGATTAGCAGGGGAGCATACGGGCATCAATCATCGTATATGGATATTGCCGTGGAAAACTCCATAATTGAGCATATTGAAGCTGAAGATTTGCCCTACAACGTATTTACCGAAGAAGCTGGAAAAATTGACAGGGGTTATGAAAAGACTATAATTATTGACCCAATAGACGGTTCTTACAACGCAGAGCACAACATTCCTTTTTTTAGCGTGTCTCTTGCAATATCAAAGGGTAGCTTGAGCTCTGTGGAAGCTGGACTGGTAAAAAATATCCCTCAAAATGTAGATTACTGGGCAATAAAAGGAGAGGGTGCTTACAAAAATGGAGAAAGAATAAAAACCGGCAGCCAAACTAATCTATTCGTTATATATCTTGGAAAAAATGCCTCTGAAATTGCATATCAAACCGCACAAAAAGCCAGACGAGTCAGAGATCTTGGGTGCGCATCCCTCGAGATGATTACTGTTGCAGAGGGCATTGCTGATTTGTTCATGTATCACTTTAAAAAAAGAGGTGCGTTGAGAATAGTTGACATTGCCGCTTCTACCCTAATAGTGAGAGAAGCTGGAGGTATGGTACTTGACGATAGTATGAAAGAGTTAGAAATGAAACAGGATTTCTCTGAGAGAAAAAATGTTATTGCTGTTTCAGGTAGCTCCGTATTGGAGGTATTGGAATGAAGTACGCAATAGTTGCAAATACCAACAAGAAGGAATGTATAGAAATGGCAAGTACACTTCTTAAAAATATAGATGCAATTGTTGAGAAAAAGACCGCAGAAATTATCGGGATAGATGGTGTGCCACTAGAAAGAATCAATGTAGACGTGATAATAACTCTCGGAGGTGATGGAACTATTCTCCTAACCCTTCAAAAAGCAAAGGGGAAAATTTTGGGGGTCAATATGGGTACTCTCGGTTTTTTAAGTGAAATAGAACCGGATTACATTATGGATGCTATTGAGAAGATAGAATCCGGAGAATATATTGTGGATACACGAATGAAAATAGCAGTATATCTTGATGATATCCGGCTTGAAGATTGCGTTAATGAAGCGGTAATACACACATCTGAAATTGCAAAGTTGAGGGACTACAAAATATACTTCAATGGTGAGCTGGTAGATGAAATACGAGCGGATGGCATAATTATTTCCACACCAACAGGCTCAACATCTTACGCTTTCAGTGCAGGAGGTCCTGTTTTGCATCCAAAAATAGAGGGAATCGCGGTCGTGCCCATTGCTCCATTCAAATACACCATAAGAGCCGCTGTTTTTCCTGCGGAAAAAATAGAGGTAATTACTCCGGGACAAAAGACAAATCTTCTTGTTTTAGACGGACAAACTTATGTTGAAGCAGCACCTGAAAGCACGATTAAAATAGAGAAATCTGAAAATTATGCCGAATTCATAAGATTTGACAGCTCTTTCTTTAACAGGATTAGAAAAATGAGTGTGGTGAGGTAGATAGATATGTGGAAGATACGAAGAAATACCTTGAAGCTAATAATGGAATCTTCCAAATCGTCTTATCCAAACGAGTTCGGGGCGTTTTTGAGGGCAAAGCACAAGATTATTTACGAGATTATTTTGCTTCCAGGTACAATTTCCGGGGCGAGAAGCGTTTTATACAATTTACTGATGAAACCCATAGATTTTACAATAGTAGGTTCTGTGCACTCTCACCCATCAGGGTATCCTATACCATCCCAGGCAGATATTGATATGTTCTCTAAAACTGGAGATGTGCACATAATAGTTGCATATCCTTTCACTATGGATTCCTGGAAAGCATACAACAGAGATGCTGAGGAAATAGAGCTAAAAATTATAGATTAAAAAATAATTAAAAATTAGCTTGCAAGCCACATTACGATACTGTACATCACTTCTGCACCGACGTTGGGGTCCGTGTTTTCCAGAGCTTCAAATGAAAATGCTGTGAATACTGTCTTGAAGTTACCGTTGGAATAACTAACTCCTGTGGCGTATCCATACTTGTCATAGAACAATGGCTGAGCACCGGATTCAACACCTACCTCATCATCAAAGTTAGAGTAGGGGTAGCTGAGGTATGTCCATCCAAGATATCCTGTTATGGTTCCAGTACCATGTATCCACTCGTAAGAAACATCGTTGTGCACACCCGTGACGCCCAAATAGTCATTTACAAAGGTATTATCTATCAATCCATTATATCCATCAGTGATCTCCCAGAGGAAGTCCTGGGATGTGAGATACAACCTTCCTCCATGGTTTAGGTACTTCATCAAGTTCCACTGGTCTTCGGGGGTGAGCGTGTTCTTGTAAGCATATCCTGTATCCCATATCACAATTCCGTAATTTTTCAGGTACTCGTAAGTTGGAGAGAATCCATTCTGATACACATCCCACACGTAAACTTGGAATTTTTTGGTTATGCCAGAGTCCACGAGCGCTTCTTCAACCAAATCACTGTACGTGCTGCCGTCATCATCGTCCACGAAGAGAATCTTATTTGAAATCAAGCCGGATTTTTGAGGTGTGGCGCTTACCTCATTGCTCTTACCACTTTCACCTGCAGAATTGACAGCAGTTACATAGTAATAATATGTTACTCCGTTGGTTACATCACGATCCGTGTATGTTAAGGTAGATCCAGAAACATGTGCGAGATATGTTTCCCCTCCGCTACTTGTTCCGCGGTATATCCTGTATTCCGTAATTGCTGAGCCGCCATTGCTTCCTGGAGCATCCCATGATAGGGTTACGTACCCGTTACCTGCCACTGCTTTGAGATGAAGCGGCGCTGCAGGTGGATTTGCAGAGCCACTACCTCCCGAGCCTCCGCCACCACCGGAGCCGCCAGAACCGCCACTGCCGCCACCGGTACCGTTGCCACTTCCACCGCTGCCAGAGCC
>JALVVV010000056.1 GCA_027023265.1 DHVE2 group archaeon | reverse complement strand
CACGGTGCGGGGAACTGGGAGCACGAGGCAACGCTGGTGAACATCAACGGCGAAACACCGTTGGATTTCCTCGCGAGGAAAGATGTCAGCACTAACGTCGCCGGCGACTGGGACTGGAGTTACAGCGGAATTGGAGTGTATGATTCTGATGGAAACTATCATGGATATGGTGGTAGTGATTTTACTCTGGGTGAAAATGTCTTCCTAACTAATGACCAGAACGTTAGTGTTTGGACTCACAATGCTGCCCACACTTCTCCATCCGCCTTTTGGCTTCCTGAAACTCCTGTTACGCATGGCCAGAGAAAGCCCATATATCTCGCTATAGTTCTGGACAATTCAGGTAGCATGTTGGCTACAGATACTTCAGATAGGCAGACAAGGTGGTATCACGCTCAGAAAGCAGCTGAGGCCGCAGTTGGCTTGTTGTCAGGTATTGATAAAGTTGCAATATTTTCGTTTACAGGTACTGGATTGGGTACAACTCATCCTAAGGAATATCTAAAGTTTACTAGCACTACGCAGGATGGAAAATCGGAAATTAACCAGACTATTGAGGATATCCCTTGCAAGAGTGGTACATATACACCTTTGTTTGATACTATTGCGGTTGCTATAAAGGCATTGAAGGATAATGTCCCGTCAAATGCTGTGGGGGCTCTTATCGTGCTCACTGATGGTGCGAGTAATAGTGATAACTTGGATGAAACATACGCGCCGAGTACCGGTTTGGATGAAAAAGAGGCGGGGATTATACAGTGGTTTAAAGACGGGAATGGTATGCTTGGAATCCCATACGATGTGTTTACAGTATCTATTGGAAATACACCTGACGGGAGAATGCATGCTATTTCTGCTACTTCCACAGGGCACATTCATTATGGCGTGGTTGAGTCTGACGCAGCAAAGTTAGAAGGTCTTTTCAAAATGTTCGTTAAGGGCATAGTCGTTGAGAGCACGGGAGGTGTTAGAGCTACTGACACGGTATCTGATGTGCCGTTTGTTGTATTTTCAGACGGCTTCAGAACTGCAAACTGGACAGCAGTAGGATACGGGGAGTGGAGCCACCATACATACTGGAGTTATACCACAGGAGATTGGTACTATGTAAGTACTTCCCACAGGAATGCCTATCTTGAAACTCAGATTAACCCGGACAACTATCTTTCTACACTGCCTGGGTCTTATAGCTTGAATGAATACGAGATAAGTTTGGCTATTGATGGAGAAGTTAGGATAGAGGTAAGTCCAGATGGCTCCACATGGCACACTATAACGACAGTTTCAACTGATGGTTGGGAATATCACAAATATGTTATACCTCTCTCATATGTTGATGGTAGCAAGCCATTTTATTTGAAAATAATAAATAAACAGTCATCTACAACTAAAGTTGATGATGTAATCGTTATGGCTGTTGCAGATTACACACCGCAATCCGTGGCTGAACCTCCATCTGGATACACTGACCATATATGGACGAATGTGACCTTCAGGTGGCTGGTTACTCCTTCAATTCCAGTAAGCGGTGCTTCTTCGGTTATTCTTACATTCTGGACAAAATACTGGATGACAGAGGGTACAAATGGAGCGTTCATAGAAATATTGGGTTCTACGGATGGAACACACTACAACTGGGGAGCAAGTTACCTTGCTTACGTGAAGCCTGAACAGCCGTATACAGGGAATATGTTGTTCAGTGCAGTTCAAACCAAAGGTGCAATTTGGAAAGATAGGTTTGGAAATCTTCCGTACTGGGGTTTCAACGGTCGCAGTGGCGGTGGCACTTTTGACTGGCAGTTTGTCAAGGCAGACCTCACGCAGTATATAAGCGGATTCAAGGCAATACGCATTTATTTTGTACTTGCTCAGTACGGAGGACTAACCGTTAATGGTGGCTGGCGACCTGAAATGGGCTGGTACATAGATGATGTTAAGGTGCAGGTGACCTCTGATTCCTCCCATGATCTGTGGAGATTAACGAACCTTACAGCTGCTGGTGATCCCGTGGGTGCTCATTCTGGCAATTATGCATGGGTTTACGAGGATTCTTCCGGTAATTTGCCAATGGGTGTTGATTCTGCGCTGGAGACCAAGCAGATCGATTTAACCTCTGCAAGGAATGCAACGCTGGAATTCTGGATTAGGTTCAATCTCAATCCAGAGGCCGGACTGCCACCTGCAACGGTTCGCGTTGAAATTAGCAGTGATAATGGTCTATCTTGGAAATCAATAACGTACGGTGTTCGCATAGGCTGGGGTTCCAGTGGACATGGTGGCTATGCAGGCACTCTTGACAATGGAGAAACCAATGCGTATGGTTGGGTTGCAGCGGATACCTTGAAAAGAATAAACTGCGACTTAAGTGGATGGGCAGGTCAGACTATACTACTTAGATTCAGAGTGGTGACAAATGCCACATCTTCGGAAACGTGGGACCCTAATTATCCCAATGATCCCCACGGCGTGTTCATTGACGATGTATTCATATTCGGTGAGAGTTACTCAGAGGAAATACCTGAGGCGTATATCTGGACATAGTTCTCAATTTTTATCTCTTTTAATTCTGGAAAATATAATATCTTTGTTTGCCATACCCCTGTTAAATGATCACCAATGTAAACGAAAAGGACAGCGCGAGAATGTATTTCCATTGCAGTTCCAGCGAACGTGCAGTATTTGAAGCTGGAATAAAATTGGGTGCTGCATATCACCAGTTTGTAGGTGCTCCCGTGAGTATGGAAAATGTGGAACACTTGGAAAAAGCTATAGAAGAAAGTATGAAAATTCAGCCCTTTGTGAAAAGTGCGAAGGTGCGTATAGATAGAAAAAGGCTTAATAAAAAGCAAGGTGCCTACGATTATATTACCCTTGAAGGAGAAATGTTGAATATTGAGCTTGAAGTGCAGTATGATGATAAAATAGCCGTATGCAAGCTTGAATATGTGGAAGAGCTTGATTACCCTCTCATGTATGTAAAAGATATAAGGAGTGTGTGAGTATGTACGTAAAAATCGGTTTAAGCGGTCTTCCAGGCGTGGGAAAAACAACAACCCTTATTAGAACGGTTCAAATGCTTGAAGAGGAAGGATACAAGGTAGGGGGCATGATAACAGAGGAACTCAAGGAGGGAAACAGGAGAGTTGGATTTTATGTCATGGACTGGACAACCAAGAACAAGGAGATTTTTGCACATAAAGATTTTGAATCTCGCTATAAAGTTGGTCCTTATGGGATAAACGTAGATGTTCTGGATCGTGTGGGTGTTAAGGCGTTGGAAGATGCCATAAACACCGCTGATATAATTATTGTAGATGAAGTTGGCAAGATGGAAGTTGTAAGCAAGAGATTCGTGTCCGTTGTCAGGGAAATATTAGATATGGACAAGCACATGATCATTACTCTTCACAAAAAATCCCGCAATCCTCTCCTCCAAGAAATACGCCGCAGGGATGATATGCGAATGTTAGAAGTAACACCTCTGAACAGAAATCTCTTGCCTTTCAAAATGGTTAAATTAATAAAAGGGGAGCAGCTTTGATAGTTGAAGAGGGTAGTGCGAGGATTTACGTTGAGCATGTTAACGAGCGAGGCCCTGGAAAGATACAGGGGGTTTTTTATAACAGGGAGATGGTGTTCAATAGAGATTCAAGCATATTTGTTCTTAGCAATTTGCAAGTGAGAAATGCAGTGGATGCTCTTGGAGCCACCGGAGTGAGAGGCATACGCATAATAAAAGAGGTGGGAATTGATGTTACAATAAACGATGTAGATCCTCGTGCCGTGGAGCTAATCCGCAAAAACCTGCTCTTGAACAGGGTCAATGCAAGGGTGACCAACAGAAATGCGAATTCGCTACTTGCTGAAGAGCGATTTGATTATGTGGACATAGATCCTTTTGGCTCACCAGTACCTTTTTTGGACATTGCCCTGCAAAGCGCCAGGTACCTTGGGATTAGTGCCACAGATACTGCAACTCTCTCTGGAAGAAATGGAAGGATAGTGAGAAGGTACCTTGCCAAGATTGATGGAAATGAGTGCTTACATGAAATTGGTATCCGCGTTCTCCTTGGATACATAGCGCGCATGGCTGCACGGTTTGATTTAGGAATTAGGCCGGTATTAAGCTTCTGGAGAAAACATGCGTATAGAGTTTACGTTAGAATAATTCGCGGCTCCTCCGCAGCTAAAAAAACCCTGAATAATGTTAAAACTACAGAAATCGGAGGCCCCTTGTGGATTGGAGAGCTTCACGATTTTGATTTTTTACGCGCTGCCACTGTACCTGAAATTCCATCCAAGTTAGAATTTGAGAAGATGCTTTCCCTGTGGAAAAACGAGAAATTTTTCCTTTGCTATGAAATTCCTAAATTATGCTCCACCCTGAAAATTCCCCAGCCGCCCTTATCGGATATAATAACCTCTTTGAGAGAGAGGGGATATGAGGCATATCGTACTCATTTCTCGCAGCAAGGTATAAAGACAAATGCAAATTTGAATGCTTTGAGTGACGTGATGCTATCCATAAAAAGGGACACTTTTGATAGAAGTCTATAGGGTGATGAAGAATAATAAAGTTAAAAGAAATTGTTATGCCTTCGGCACCGTTACTTTTCCTTCCACCGCGCTGGCCGCTGCTACCACAGGAGACACAAGGTACAGCTTGCCGGGTCCCTGTTTTCCCGGGTAATTCCTGTTTGTTGTGCTCAGGTATGTTTCCTCTCCAATTAATCCGGGCATGCCCTCGGCGCAACCACCGCATCCAGGATTTGTAAGCACGGCTCCCGCCTCGGCGAATATTTCCCAGATGCCCTCTGCTATTATTCTCTTCCATACTTCTCGGGTTGTGGGTGTGATTGTGAGCGGAACTTTCACCTTCTTGCCTTTCAACACCTTTGCAGCAGCAATTAGGTCTTCGTAGCGCCCGTTTGTGCAGGAGCCTATAAACGCCCCATCGATCTCCATTCCCTCGTACTCGCTCACTGGTTTCACGTTGCACGGATTCGGTGGTGCTGCCATCAGAGGCTCTAAGTTATTTACATCGATGTTTATTTCTTCCACGTATTCAGCGTCTTTGTCTGCGGTTATCGGTTTGAAATTCACGCCTCTATCCTCGTAAAACTTAACAAGGGTGTTGTCCATTGGTGGAAATCCTATTATTCCTCCCATTTCTGTGGTTTGAGATGCAAGGGTAATTCTTCCATCTATTGTGAGGTCGCTAATTGCGTTTCCCTCGTATTCTATTGCCTTTCCAAGCGCACCGCTCGGTCCCAGTTCCCTCATGACTGCAAAGGTCAGGTCCCTTGCAACGGTGGGCCATTTGTACTTTCCTTCCACTGTAACTTTCATTGTTTCCGGCACTTCAAACCACGTTTTTCCAGTAACAAAAGCAAAAGCAATGTCCTTGTCCCCCATACCCTGTCCAAAAGCGCCAACAGCGCCCAGTATGTTGTAATGGGAATCAGTACCCACTGCGGTAATTCCCGGCTTCACGACTCCCTGGTCTATTAACACGTGGGTCCCTATTCCTCCGTTAACATCAAATACCTTTATGCCCGCTTCCTTGGCGAATTTTCTACATTTGTCCTGTGCAAGCGCGTACTTAAGTGTTTTTGCAGGCACGCTTAAATCGAATGTGAAGAATGTTGAATCTTTCTTTGCTACTTTTGGTTCTCCGAATTCATCTAATATGTTTTTCACTACGTTAGGTCCTCCGAATTCTCTTGCGGTTATCACATCTAACTCCAACCACACTATCTTCCCCGGTTCAACTTTTTCCTTGGTGTGTTTTTCAAATATTTTCTCTACTATCGTGGACATAGTAAGGCATGAAATTACCAATAATTAATCTTTTCTGGTAGCCGGATAGGTTGAATTTCTTAAAAACATGGAAAAGCGAAAATAAAAATGAAGAGGGATTAAATACCGAAGTCATAATCCAGCAGTTTAAAAAGAAGGAGTTTAGTGGCGGAAGAGAAAGAATGGGTGAAGAAGTAATCCAGACATTTCCATGCGAGTATTTATTTTTACAATCAGTTGATTTTCTCTTTTCCAGGAGCATTCTTCGCAATCTCCTGTGGACTTTTTGCTGTGCTTCCAACGTGCTGCACCAGTAAATTGGGGGCTTTGCTCTCCTCATTTCAACTAACTATGATCGAGAAAACCAGTAATTAGGGTTATTAGGAAATATATGTTGGCGACGCGCAGTGGCCATGATGATATATGGAGAATTGCATTAAAAAGTGGCTCTGCGACCAGTTCACCCCGCAAATCGTGGATTACACGCCACCCATAATAACAACATTCAGCTGCTGTGGAAATTTATGACAACTGAAGGCTAGCAATCTATAGTTTTGAAAAGGCAAAGTTTAATTTCACTAATGTCATGCCCCTTTTATGTTCTCAGACAGGGTTCTTGGTATAGAGTTATCGGGAATACGCAAGATTTTCGATTTGGCTCAGGGCAAGGTTATAAATTTAGGGTTGGGTGAGCCGGATTTTCATCCTCCGGAAATCGTTAAAAAGGCCATAGAGGATGGTGTTCGCAAGGGTTACAATAAGTACGGACCCTCCAAGGGATTTCCAGAACTTAGAGAGTTGATAGCGGAGCGTTATCGCAAGTATGGT
>JALVVV010000055.1 GCA_027023265.1 DHVE2 group archaeon | reverse complement strand
AGGAGAATGTGCCACGGGATAAAAAGGTTTCAGGGAGAGTTTTAAATTTTCTCTCCCATCTCTCCGGTGTACCCAGAGACATGAAAATATAAATCTGCAATAAATTTCACCACATGTGATGTTACTGTCTTATGAGCATATATATCTTTTTTGAGGCTCTCAATTCTCATGTTCAACAGAGCTTAGAAATATATCAATCAGAAAAGTTAATCTTTCAACATAGTGCCCACGGAACATATTAAAAAATGAAGTATAAAATACCAATCCCACTAATTCCAGAATCAACAGAAATAAAAGAGCCCAAAATTCACGTAAATATTTTTTAATGTCCACAAATAGCAGGACAGTCGCAAATATTCCTACTGGAAATGAGAAGTACCCTGCAATACCCAGTGACATTTTTAGATTAAATATAAAATCATACGCTACTGCATCGCTTTCTCCTGCAGGACCCATACCTGCGAGAGATAAATAGATAAGAGAAACTACAAAAATAAACATGTAATCAGCCCATGGAACCGCAATGACAGAGTATGGCCCTTTACGACTATCCGAATGTGAGTTTATGAAATACCATACAAAAACATACATCACTACCAGCGGTATTAAAAAAAGTACCGAGAGCCATAGCATTTGAACTAAGGAATAGGTATATAAAAAACCACTGACGGTTACGAAAACACCTAAAATAAGGTAAAATGCAAAAGATATGATGAGCGCCAGCCAAAACATCCCTACTTCTTTTTTGCCCATCTTTATTACCCCCTATAGATATACGTTATCTTGTGAAATATCCTGGCTATCAAGTTGGGGAAAGGAATACTTTTCTCCAGCATGTTCTCCATTATAATATTCTGCAGTACTACCATCGTCAAATGCAATATGTAAGTTCTTAGGATTGCTCAATGTACCTAATGCAGGAGTAAAACCTTCCTTACCCGGATACTGCCCCGGCATACCTCCCTCATGAAGGAATGCAAAATGCTGATACTTCGGATATCCCCATTCAGTATAGGCTTCATGCATGCTATCCGCAGCTGAGATAAGTATTCTATTTTCTCCAGAAAGATGAGACATCATCGTTCCACTATAACACGCCTGATTTACCACAATCATAACGGCATACTTTCTATTATCCGAATTTCCGAATGCATTATTAAGATAATCTCCAAAATTGCTGTAATCAATAACTGCCATTTGCTTGTTAAGATTTCTCTCTGCGTCGCAACAGGCAATATAATTTCTTATCAAAATTTTACTCAGGGTACCATTTGTGATACTCATCTCCAATCACCTTAAGGAATATGAGTTTGTATGCTTCCACCTACTCCACTTATCTGAAGTTCCACATAGTACCCATTCAAAGGACGTCCATATACATGAAACAAATCCCCTGTGTCTAGGAGACCATTGCCATTTTTATCTTCCACATCAACGATAAATCCCCCTCTTTCGTTTCCTGTTTTACTTTTGAGATGGATTCCAACAACAGTGGTATTATTAGCAATAGACAAGAATCCAAAAATGGTATGCTCCCCAAATCTAGCATACTTTGGATTTTCAAGAGTCAACTTCAGATACACACCAACTTTCGGGTTCTCTGGATTGGACTGGTTGGAGAGATACGTTAGACTCCCATATAATATATTATCATGCCTCGGCGGAGATAAGTTACTCATCACTGCCATGGCTGCAAGCACAATGGCTATAAGGAGAATTGCGTTTATAACCGCGAGAGCTTTAATCTGCAATTTTAATTTCTCTGTCATTTCAGCTCCACCCCGGTGACCAAGTAATGAAATATATAAAAATGAGAACTATCAGAGCAATGAATTGTGCCACTGCTGACACTATAAGAATATTTCTGATTAATCGCAGACTCTTTCCAATATTGGGTGTTTTTTCTCTCATAGGTATATCACCTGCGCTAAATTTGAGTTATATATCTGGGGAGTGGAGGCATAATATTTGCCGTGTATTTCATACTTTATTCTTCCATTATCAAAAAATTGTTCTCGAAAGTTCCATATCTCCTAATGTGCACGGGGTGCGCAGTCACCCCCCCCCGCAAACACGCTTAGTACCATTACTGCCATTAGCCCTAATACTATTAACCCCTTTTTCATACGAGTCACCAAAGGAGAATTAGTAAGGAAATATTTATATTTTTTCAAAGGCATGATATGTTATATAAGCCCTACAACCTCCACTATCCACTCAAACACCCATGTTCGCCATTCATAGTTTTTACGTTTATTCCTCATATATTTTTCACCACAGAGAGACATAAATCCACATAAACAAATATTAGCCATTGTGTATCCAAGCTAAATTACTGCGATATTAACCAATGCACGTGCACGTTAACTATTCAACCATGGCGGCTTTGGAGGGGGTGGCAATCTCTTGGTTACCCAGCGAATTCCATCATCTAACATAATATACATAAGATAATCTCCCACAAACCCGGATAAAATGACCAAGATGGAGGACAACTTCAAAGCATCGCTTTTGTACCTTTTTCCAAGCTTCCAAATTCCCATTGCAATCATTATTTTCCCCGCAATAGAAATTGAAACACCTATCATTGCAACATCTATAAAAGATGAGCCAGAATACGCCCCATTGGTGATGGATAAAAGGTATCCCGGTACAGTTATACCTGCCCCAATAAGAAACATCACCGCGCCCACAACCGGATAAAAACCAACACGAGCAAAAGGATTTAGAAGAGATATACCCTTCCTAAAAGCATCATAGAACGAAAATAAAAAAATGATATAGACTACATCAAAAACAAAAACATATGAAAACCAAACAAAATCGTTTCTTTCGGTACCTGCCCTCAATCCAATTAAACCTGAATAATAGCTCAAAATCTGAATCAATGTGAATAACAGCTCAAGGGTACCAAGTATGAAGAAAGAATTCTGGAGATATTTTATAGCTTTTATCTCCGCTTTCTTCCAATCCTCAAAATTATTTGATAACATCTACACCGTACTGCTCTTTTAGCTCTTGCTCTGTAACCTTGCCGAGTATCTGCTTGCTCCTGACGCCCGTTGCCACCACCAGCACCGAAATTCTCTGTTCAGAAGTAGGGTCAACAGCACAGCCCCATATAATCCTGGAATTCTTGGATATCTTCTTGTGCAACTCCTCTATTGCCTTTTCTGCTTCGCTTATTGTCATGTCCGGACCTCCAACTACGTTTACAAGCACGCCTGTTGCAGTGGATATATCAACTTCAAGCAACGGAGAATTTATAGCCTCTTCTATAGCTTCCATGACCCTGTTATCGCCCCTTCCTTCGCTCTCACCAAGGCCTATCATGGCAACGCCGCCACCCCTCATTATGGTCTTTAAATCATTGAAATCAAGATTCACGAGCCCGGGCTTTGTTATCATCTCCGTTAGACCTTTTATGGCACGCATCAAAACCTCATCTGCAAATTTAAACGCTTGATTTAGAGGAAGCCGGGGGACAAGCTCCAATAACTTGTCATTAGGAATTGTGATAACTGTATCCGCAACTTCTCTCAGTTTCTCCAATCCCCACATGGCGTTTTCCATTCTTGCCCTTCCTTCCGCCTTAAATGGCGTTGTACATATGGCAATGGTCAATGCCCCTAACTCCTTAGCTATTTGAGCAACCACATGGGCACTTCCAGTACCCGTGCCTCCGCCCAGACCACAGGTTACAAAAACCATATCGGCACCCTGGAGAACTTCTCTTAATTTATCTTCTGCTTCTCTCGCCGCTTCTGCACCGATTTGAGGCAGCGCTCCGGCACCAAGCCCACGGGTGAGTCGCTTTCCAAGAAGAACCTTCCTCTGAGCTTTGATTGTCAGCAGGTGCTGTGCATCTGTATTCGCCGCGATGAGTTCCACTGCCCCATATATTCCTTCCTCCATAATCCTATTAACAGTATTACTTCCCCCACCACCACAACCAACTATCTTTATGTTGGTTCTCAAACTCTTCAACACTTCTTCAAGCTCTCTATCCTCTTCCGTGTACGTAACAGGAATATTACTTTTCTCATTGGCAGCTCTTGCCTCCGCATTAGCCAGCACGTCTTTGATTAATGATTTCATCATGATCACCTATTTGTGCGTATGCAGCTTAAGATATAAAAAGTTTTATGTATCAGTGCAATGCCGTGTTATGCACGCATATATGATTATTGCAAAGATTCCAAGAAATCCCAGACAGTACATATCACGGTTTAGAGAATACCTACTATCAAAGTGCAGTGAAAAAAAGATAGAGTGCATTGTAAACTATATTTCGGGCAGATTCATAGTTTTTTCAGAAGACAACATATGCGAAGAAGATTTGGATTTCAAAAACATCATAGATTGCATGCCTGTGGAAATATACAGAGATGAAAACGAAGTTATAAAAAGAATTGCAAGTATTGTTAAAAATTGCGAAAGCTTTGCAGTTAGAAGCAACCATCTCCACGTGGCGCAAGATATAGGTGGAAAAGTCAATGATATCACGGGAGTAAAAGCCGATTTAGAGAATCCCCATTGTGAAGTAAAAGTAGAATTAAGAAACGGAATATACATTTTACTCAGATAAAGCAATTTTTAAGGTGCCAGGCACGCCGGAGTCGATGCCCAGACTCTGGCCCAAGTTCCCACGCGATCCCTCGGCCCCGCAACCCCCCGAGCGCCCGCAGTCCACGGTACCGCTGCTCCCTTCCGGGCCTGGCGGGGTTCCCGTGGCAAAGCACCACGAAGCTTTCCTCCGAAAGCCCGTGATGCACCTGTGGCCCCAGGGGACAGGGCCTCATAGGTTACGCGTGGCTTGTTAGCCAGAGCTGGATACACCTTCCCCGGCTGTCGCCCCCGCGTATAGGCGATTTCGGGTACAGGGGACGCCTAACCCCCCGGCCTAGCCTGGCACCGGGATGCTAAAACTATACCTGTATTTTAAAGTTTTCTCATATGAATTGACCAAGCATAAAAATAAAAATCACAGAAGAGAATCAAGAAGTTCCTCAAAATCAATACCTGCTTTCTCAGCGAGATCTTTTAAGTATTTTTCGGCATTGTCCATTATTTTTTTCGCCATATTTTGAGCTATCTCAAATTCGCTTTTCACCTGTTGAATTGCACGAGGAGTCGCCTGCAACGTATCCAAAACGGCAAATAATTTTCTTTTCATTCCTTCTCCAAAAAAATTCTCATAAAAATTGCGCATACATTTATATCTATTGCCATCACCATGAGAATATCTTAGAGAATCCAGTACTTCCTCCATGCTAACAACTCCTCCCTCTTCAATCCAGTTTAAAATATCTTCATCAATCAAGGTATTCTTGTGGGACTTTAGCCGTGCTATGTATTTATCTATATTATTCCTGATCTTTTCAACAACTGCATCCTCTCCGTAAGTAACCATTATAAACGCTAAATTTGCATCCCAGTACCTGCCAGCCAACTCGGACAAACGCGCTCCTGTAACCCACCCAATACGAGCACCGGAAATTTCAATCACCTTCATATGAAAAAACCACCTCAGTTCATCCAACACTTTCTTCTCAGAAGAGCCGTATCGAAGGCCATTGGCACTTGTCGGATATCCCATCTTTCCCACATATTCCCAAAATCTATTTTCCGCATCCATTTTTATCACCATGGTAAGTACTATTTCCTAACATATCAAATTTATTGACAAAATTATTCCGATAAGAATAAATATTGGTATGCAATTCCCATATTATGTTCCCGCCGCTTAGCGAGATTAGAATTAGACGAAACAAACTGGGATGGACACAAACAGAGCTTGCCAAAAGAAGTGGAGTATCTCAGTCTGCAATTAACAAAATAGAAAACGGAAACATGGAACCTTCCTACAGCATAGTGGTTAAGATTTTCAATGCACTTGACGAAGGTGAAAAAGAGAAGTACAATGGAAAAAGGGCCGGAGACCTGATGAACAGAAATGTCATATCTGTTACTCCTGGGGACAAAGTCAAAAAGGCAAGAGAACTTATGAAAAAACATGGAATAAGCCAGATTCCTGTAATTGACGGAAAAACCATCGTTGGGATGGTAACCGAACAGGACATACTTGACAAATTAGAGGAGTATGGAGATGAAATAAGAAATTTTTTAGTTATGGACATTATGGGAAAGGCACCACTTACTGTTAGAAAAAACACCAGTATGAATGCCATCATAGAACTGCTAAAGGAAGAACAGGCATTGATGGTAACCGATAGGGGAAGAATAGCTGGCATAATTACCAGAGCAGATGTGATTTACAAAGGAGTAAGATAAGTAACATGTACCCCATTTTTCCTTAAACATCAAAAATATAAATTATAATGAATTTACAAAAAAGTTATGCCGTATTTCTTTTTAACGGGCACTGTTTTCTTGGTATCCATTTCATGAACAACAAATTTCTTGTCTTTATCCAAATTTTTAACCTTTCCCTTTTCAATACCATTACCAGATGACTTCGTACCTTTTTTGTCATTCACATCTACACTCACCTTCCTACTTACCCTCGGCATCTTTGTAGCGTGACTAACAGGGTATATTGCCCTCTCCATGATAACCTGCTTGCTCATTGCTCCGCCAATAAAGGCAAAAGCCAGCATTATGAAGAAAGACGAGGGAACATAGTAAAGATGAGCCATAATGTCAGCGCTTATTGAAAGCCCTGTCAAAATTGTCTGATGGAAATACGGCACCATTACCGCCCCAGCTGCTGTGGTGGAAAGGTAGGACGTTACTATGTGAGGAACGTGCACCCAGCCCATTCCAATTGCTTTTATTAGGAGAAAATAAGCACCTATAGGAATTGTCATAGCGGCCACAGCCTTAATAGGTCCTCCCGCTTTACGTCCCGTTATGTACCCAATTATTATGGGACCCAACACAGGTAACCACCACAGTGAGATGAGCAGGACGAATGAGTAGCCAACCGCACTTTCAAAGCTATATGGATATTTCATAAATTAATCACCTCTTGTCAGCTTTTTGTCATACTAACATATGACAAGATGTTATTTAAGAGTTTCGCAGAAAATTACCATTAAAAAGTATCTGCAAAAGAACAGAAACATTTATTTTAAGGCTCAGCAATGCACGCATATGCACGGAGAGTTCAGAGAGATTATAGAAAACTACGACGGCTCTTTAATAATAGGTGTTGCAGGAGATTCCGGAAGCGGAAAAAGTACTTTTACTAAAAGCATAAGCAATCTTTTAGGAAAAGACATGGTCTCGTTTTTCTCGTTAGACGATTACCATACAGAAGATAGAGAAACGAGAAAAAGAACTGGACATATACCCCTTGACCCGAAAATAAACAATTTAAAGTTAGCAGGGGAGCACATACGAGAATTAAGGAAGGGAAAAACCGTTCTAAAGCCCGTGTACAATCACAAAACCGGGAAAATAGAGGGGCCAGAAGTATTTGAACCAAAGAAAATCGTGATAGTTGAAGGATTGCATACCCTTTACGATGAAATCAGAAAATTTTTAGATTTGAAAATTTACGTTGACCCATCAAGAGATGTAAAGTGGGCTTGGAAGATAAAAAGGGATGTGGAAGAAAGAGGATACGAGGAAAAAGAGGTATGGAAAGAGATTCGCATGAGGGAACCACTTTACAAGAGATACATAGACTTTCAGAAGATATACGGAGATATAGTTATAAAAATAAACAGTTCTGTGTTTCCCATAAAAGATTCCTACGCGGTGGAAGTGATAACCAAGAGACTTGATTTTCAGATAAGCGGAATAGATATGAGACTCTCTTTAAGCTCTCTTATTAACGCGTCCCAGAGACCGATGCACTTGGGATATAGAGATGATTTCTATTATAACAAAAAGGTCTCAAGGCTTAGCTTTGACGGGTTCATACCACATAACTCCGTAAGGGAATTAGAGGAAAAAATCATAGAATACACAGGATTTAGGAAAAATTTCATAATAGATAAAGTGGAATATTTAAATGGTACACGCGTAGCTCAGCTCCTGGTGGCATGGTACTTTGTAGAGATGATGACGAACATATTCAAGGAAATTTTCGGGTTACCGTAAATATTTAAAAACCTCTTTTTTCACATTATTTCTCTCATCTTCGGTAAGCAGTGGGATTTCCCCGGGATTCCCCTCTTTTAAGTTATGGGACAGAAACATACCCTCGCTCACCACACCAAAAAATTCAGCTGGGGGCAGCAAAGCAACAGCCAATCTCTCACGCTCTTTAACATTTTCAATGTTGGTCACCACAGTTATTACCCTGCCAACATTAACATTGCATATTTTCAGTTTTTTTGCGTTAGGGTGCTTTGTTATGCTCTCTATCTCCCCCACACGAATATCCACACTGTACTCAGGCGCATCAGGCAATCTCAACCTGAAATCAAGATTATAAAGTATGTTTAGGCAAAATTTAATATGTGCCACCGCCAAATCGCTAAGTTTCATTTCCTTTAACCTTTTTATCCACTTGTCCTTACCCAAAAGAGTAACGATATCGTTGCAAATTTTTTTGATTTCATTAAGAGATTCCTCCATCTCATCAACTTCCGCATAGGAATACTTTATCTCCATAATTTTTGAAGATACCTCTTTTAAAATAGCGCCCCTCTTTATTTCACGGATGTTACCTATATACTTCTCAAGGTCTTTAACACATTTCTCGGCCATCTTGATTTTTTGATTGTTGACGGTGTCCATAGCTGGCAATTGCACTCAAATAAATATATTTTTCAGTTACACATTATATATAGCCTCTTTCTTCCAACAAAGGAATAAGTTCTTTTACGCTATTAATAACAACCTCCGCACCGTTTTCAATCAGTTTTTCGGCGTTTTCATGTCCAGTAAGGACTCCAACAGTAAATACTCCCGCCTCTCTGCCAGATTGCATATCCGGCCAGTAATCTGCAACGAACACCGTGTTTTCCCCGTTAGCTTCAAATTTTTTCATAGCTTCAATTATCAGTTCCGTTCTCCTTCTACCATCACAGTAGTTATCCTTCCGGGTATACACCATTTTTATGAATTCGGATATCCCAAACCTCTTCAATTCAACCCAAACATCCGAGGATGGTACTAACCTACCGGTGATAATCACGTTATTCACACCAAGCTTCTGAAGCCGGAAAAGGGTATCGTAGGCACCATCTATAAGTCTGTCCTTTTCACAAAATACATCGTTATAATGTGATAAAAAATAATCCCAGAATTCACGTTTTTCCACACACACATAATCGTTGAGAACATCTTCCTTGTACTTCACAACAAAATCGTCCCACTCTATTTCAGAACAGCCGTATTTTTTAAGGGACATATTAAATATCCTGTAAAATCTCGGCAGAGTATCAATCAGAGTCTGGTCAAGATCGAATATCGCCAGCTTTAACATATTGGATTATGGTAATGTGAGATAAATACTTCACCTTTCATTGACGGTATCTTTATTAACTTTAAGTACATAATACATGTGTGTGCGAGAGGATACCCAGCGGTTGCAGCACCATAGATGCCCTTCTTAACGGGGGATTTGAAAGGGGTTGCATTACCGAGATTTACGGCGAGGCGGGAAGTGGTAAAACAAATATATGCCTGCAAACTGCAATAAAAACAGCCGGGTCAGGAAAAAATGTTGTTTTTGTGGATACTGAAGGAATTTCCATGGAACGCTTTAAACAGCTGGGAGGAACTGAAGATGTTGCAAAAAAGATATTTTTTTACAAGGTTTACAAGTTCTCACAGCAAGGGGAAATCATAGAAAGAGTCGCATCGCTCATTATGAAAAAGAAAGACATACCTCTGCTAATCGTGGATTCACTCACATCCTATTACAGAGCAGAGAGAGGTGTAGGTGAAGATATAAACACTCAGAAATCACTATCATGGCAGCTCTCCGTGCTAAATACCATTGCAAGAAAAATGAAAGTTGCCGTTGTGGTAACAAATCAAGTTTATATGGACACAGTCTCAGGGAAACTAATGCCCATAGGAGGACACTCCTTAAAGCACAGCGCCAAAGCAATAATAATGCTGAGAAGAGTAGGTAATGGATACAGGGAGGCCATACTGGTAAAGCATCGCTCAATAGAAGAGGGGAGAGTGGCAAGATTCAAAATAACCCAGGAAGGAGTTATGGGGGAATAAATAATGAACATATACTCATGGGTATACGGAATTGGCTTAATAACCATGATATACCTTATATATCTTATTTACAAACGTGCACCCAAAAGCGATGCAAAGTTATATCTCATATTGATGGCGCTATCAGCGGCAATATGGATTGGGAGCGAGTTTCTATATTATTCCACATGGGGCATTTTTTCCGTGGTATTTTACTGTTTAAAGTATGTGGGCATCATAACAATTCCATACGCAATATTAATGGCAACATTGACCATACCAATAAGAAGCAAAGTAATGAGGTTTAAATATTTACCTCACATCCTATTTATTCCCTCCATTATCAGCATGTTTTTTCTATTCACTAACCCCATTTATCATTTATTTTTCACGGGATTCAAAGAAATAACAGTGATAGACGGACATGTAAGATATAGTGGCATATGGGGTCCCGCAGCTATTTTCTGGCACGTGCCAGTTTCATATACATACCTGCTCTGGGGTTTTATAAACATAATCATCAACCTCAGAAAATCACAAACAAAGTTAGATTACTACTTCCTTATTTCCCTTTTCCTGTCAATGGCTCTTCCTTTTAGCATGAACATTTTGATTTTAAAGGATCGCAACATATATCCTGACCCAACCTCCCTCATGCTTATCTTTTCAGCAGGCCAGCTTGCATATGTATTTTCCAAGTACAAAGTGTTTCAAATAAAACCCGCGTCATCCACATCAATAGCTACAAAAGAAGATGAGAAAAATGGAGATATTGAACTTAAAATAGAAAATGGCAAAAGATATATTGTTCAAGGCTCGGGTTATTCTCTTTTAAAAGATATAGTTAAGGAAAAACCAGTACTGGTACTCAGCATCAGAGAGCCGCACTGGATTAGAAGATATGTGAACAATGAGGATATACCGGTCATGTGGCTTAGCGAAATAAGCTCTGAGTTTTCCATACTGCCAGAGAGGCTTGAATTCGAAATAGAGTACACCATCATAGAATTCTGGAGACAGAATCCCGGAGGTGTTGTAGCCATAGATGGTGTGGGGTATCTAAGTGCATTCAACTCTGGAGAAAGACTTCTCATGTTTCTGAAAGACATAGCGGATGTATCCTCAAATTATGATGGCTCAATAATAGTATTCGGCAATGACCTATCCCTAATGGACGGGGACAAGAGGAGCATGGTTTACGAAATTTTCAACAACAAAATAGATAGCATGAGCTACGAGCCTTACAGCGCAGTGGAACTGAATCCTTCCAGAGTTCCAGACAACAATATATGTATCAGTTCGGAGAATCCCGATAAAGTATGCCCGGAATCCAAGAGTAAAGTCTGGATTAAAAAGGAAGGTAGATTCACACCGGATACCATGAGAATAGACGTGCTTTACGAAATCGAAGAGGCCATAAATAATGGATTTAGCGTGGTGCTTTACAAACCGGAGAGCATATTTATAGGATGGATACCGTTGAAGATATACACGTACCTAAAATTGATTGTGGACCTGTCCATAGAAAAAGGTAAAAAAGTATATGTAAAAGATAGCAGCAGTGAAATGATTCGTGGTATCTTGGCCATGTTCCTTTAAGTTTCTCTAACTATTTTCGTTTTTCCAGGAGGCAAAATGGGAAGTACATCATCAGGAGATTCACCGAATTTATCTGCAATTACTCTGGCAATTTTCTCTTTTTTCTCATCACCCGGCTCGATTACTATGTATTTTTCAGCCTTTGAAATTACAGAATCAACGGGACCACACATGAGCATTTCCGTTCCTTGATACTCTATCTTCCCCACTGCAAGCTGTAAAGGAACGTTGTGTATGTAGTTTCTCTTACCGTGTATAACCCATGCGCCCCTGGCCACATACTCCCCGCTCTCCCCCATCTTGCTAACCTGAGATGGATAAACCCAGTATGCACTCATACTTCCAAAACCAGCGTTCCAGGCCTTGCTCATGCTCACAGCAAACTGCGCAGCCTCTTTTAGAGTTATATCTCCTATTTCTTTCCCCTCTGACTTAATAACCAAGCTAGGCGCACCATGTATGTCCGCGTGCATGTACAGGTCTTTATCCCCCAAATGCTTCTTCACCACTTCCTCGTTGGTTTTAGCATCCTTACCTGCAACCACCAATATTCCCTCTGAGCTTATAAACCAACGGTATTTTTCAAACCAAAATCTTCGTCTCGATTTTTTCTTTTTAATCTTATTCTTTTTCTTAGCTTCTTTTTTTATCTTTTCGTCAATCTCATTTATTGCACTAATGGCTCCTTTGATTTTCTCCCTCGCCTTTTTTGCCTTTTCATAGTAAACTGTGGCATTATCCCCCGGAGACTTGGTTATATCCAGTTCAAATTCCAAACCATCGTAATTAACCTTTATTTTTCCCTTCTTTTCCAGCTCGACTTTTCCAGTTCTTGCATTTTCGATCAATTCCTGAATTTCCATAAAATGCGCATATATCGTGTCCCCTATCTTTCTGTTTATCTCTTCCTCTCTCTTGAACTCCTCTATCTTTTTAAGCTGCATCTCTTTTATTACTTGCAGCTTGATACTCTCTCCAGACATACCATTCTCAAATCTTTTGGCATATTCTTCAAGACAAGAGTTCATAGACTCATATTTTCCAACAAGGTCATCTCTGTGGTGCAATTCAACGGGTGAAAAATAATCTTTGTAAAGGAAGCACCCTTCAAACACAAACATATCTTTAATTGCGAACTTCAATCTACTACATTCTTCCTCACTCACTCCCTTCTTGTTTTTATCAACATTTGCACGATAACATACTTCCTCCGCGTAATTTCCGAGATTAAACTCGGTGGCAATGGTCCTCACCACGTCCTTTGTAGAACTATTTAGCACCTCACAAATATCATCAATATCCCCCTCGGGATTTCTTTTTGCAGGGGGTGCAGCATACTCGTATCCTTTTAGAATTGCCCTGTGCCGCCATTCCCTTTCAACGTACGCCCTTTCTATCAACCCGTTCTTGGTTACAATGATATTACCCCCTCCAAATAACTCCACGATAAGAACGTATTCCCCCATATCAAACTCCACTATTCTATCAAAGTTAAGCTGTCTAAATCCAAATATTCTCTTGTTAGAGAACCTTTTTCGGAGATACATAGCAAACATGCTCGGCGTATCCGGAGTTTCCTTGTCCGCAAAATAAATGAACCCGTTAAGATTGATGTACAGACTCCTGGTTTTATCTTTGTAAATTTTCAACAAAAACTCCTTTTCGCCTACCTGATAAATCTTCTTTATGTATCCTCCCTCTATCGCATCCTTATTCTCCTTTATCCATGCGTTGATGTCAAGGGATAGCATGGAATCTTTTATTTTCGATTTCATAGGACTGTGAATTTTTACAGGAATTTAACGGTTTTCCATGAGTTATTACTGCTATGATTATGCAAATGCTTTTATACTACCATGATGTAATGAATATGGTGATAACATGGAAGGGAAAAACGGACCTTATCAACAGTACCCGGGTCAAACACCGCCAGATGCACAGAGCATAAAAGACATGGTGAAGCTTGGAGGATTAATAGCGCTTATCTTTGGAATCATAAACCTCCTTTGGGGCATTCCTGCAATGCTCATCCTAATCGGTATTGTAGGAATAATCTTTGGGATAATAGACCTGCTCACATGGAGAGCGTGCAAAGACATAAATAAAATGATAGACAAAGGACAATATGAAGCTGCAAAAAGCAAAACACTGGTTTGGATGATTGTATCCATTCTCTTTGGCGGGTTTTTGCCGGGAATATTCCTGTTAATAGCGTACCTGAAATACGACAATTTGAGTGGAATACAATCCAAGCAGGGTGCCGAGTATCCTCCGCCACCACCGCCACCTTAAATGGCAGGGTAAATATACAGAAAAATCACAATATTTTTTTCTCTTTTTTCCGGTAAATCTTAAATACCCGATTTCTATCACATCACAAGGGCCCGTGGTCTAGTGGTTATGACGTCGCCCTTACAAGGCGAAGATCCCCGGTTCAAACCCGGGCGGGCCCACTTCCGGGAGAAACCGGCACCACTGAGCGATGAGGTGGTTGTCGTTCCCTCCCGGGATATAACATGGGGCCGTGGGGTAGCTTGGCATCCTTCCGGCTTCGGGTGAGGGTGCATTCAAATAAGTGATGCGCCGACCGGAAAAGCCGGAAACTCGAGTTCAAATCTCGACGGCCCCACTTGGATTTTTGATCAAACATATTTTTTAAACCAATCGGCAATTTCTCGCAATCTGATTTCTCTGTGCTTCGGCTTTCCGCTTCTTGAAAGGTCGTGGTTCTCCCCAGGAAAAAGAACAAGCTTTGTGGGTACATCGTTCATTTTAAGTGCATAGAATAACTGGTAAGCTTCGCTAACTGGACAGCGGTAATCCTCAAGACTGTGAATTATCAGAAGGGGTGTTTTAACGCCCTTTGCATACTTAAGGGGGCTCATTTCCCAGTAAGCTTCAAACCCGTCCCAGAGGTCTTTACCGGCACCGATATAATCGCGATTGAACCACGGGCCTATATCGCTGGTGCCCCAGAATGATAACTGATTGCTGATGCTTCTCTGAGTAACAGCCGCCCTGAAAATTGAAGTGTGCCCAACAATCCAGTTTGTCATGAACCCTCCGTACGAGCCACCTGTTACAAATAATCTCTCAGGGTCAACTGGATAATTGGCCTTCACGTACTCTATGGCTTCAATTAAATCTTCGTAATCTCTTTTACCAAATTCTCCGCGAATTCTCAAAGCGAAATCATCACCATATCCAGAAGAGCCACGTGGATTTGTGAATATTACAGCAAAACCCTGTGACAAAAGATAATAAAACTCAAACATAAATGCGTGACCATATGAAGTTTTTGGTCCACCGTGAATTTCTAAAACTGCAGGATGAGGCCCATTACCTTCTGGAATTAAAATCCATCCTTCTACTGTGTCTCCATCACTGGTCACAAAAGAGAATTTCTCACCTCTTGGCAACTTTTCAAAATACCTGTTCATATTTGTTATCCTTCTCTCTCTATTTGTTTTAACGTAAATCTCACCAGGACTATTCATCTCCTGCGCCATGAACACGAGTTTTCCATCTACGTAAGAGAAACTTTCAATACTTCTTTCTCCCCCAACAAAGTTGTAAAACTTGCCCCGTGTGTAAATCATCAACTCCTGTTTCCCACTGATAGTGGCTACAAAAAGAAGCTCTTCATCGTTAATCCACTGCATCACACGAGCCGATCCGAATCTCGAGTCAGAGTTCAATGACCTACCGAAGGAGATTGGTTCCTCACATGCCAGGGTGTATTTACCCTCTTTCAAATCAATAAAGTAAAGCTTAGGATCCTCTGCATATCCCTTTTCGTAAAATCTCAAAAACACCGCTATTTTTCTACCGCTGGGACTTATATTGAATGAAGATATACTGGCATCCCTATCCGATATTTTCCTTTTTTTGCCATTTTCTAGCAGGTACAGGGACTCCATGAATGGCTCTTTTTCATTTTCAGACACTGAATAAACTATGGTTCCATTCAGAACATCAAAGTCACCTATGGGATTTTCCTCACTTGTAAGTTTTTCCACCTTGCCACCCTTTACAGGTACCCTAAAAATCTGAGTCTTTCTATTATGCAAAAATCCCACACCGTTAAAGTAAAAAGGTATTCTCTCAATTCTTTTAACATCATCATCAGATTTTTCTTTAATACTGGACATGAAGTAAACGTATCCACCATCAACCTTAATGGATGACGCACCATTATTCAGCTTCGCCACTAACTCTGATTCACCACCATGTAAAGATATTCTCCTGAGCTCTCCACCCTCTTTTAAAGTGCGATAATAAATAAGGTACTTTCCA
Source organism: DHVE2 group archaeon (assembly GCA_027023265.1). GTDB lineage: Archaea > Thermoplasmatota > Thermoplasmata > Thermoplasmatales > Aciduliprofundaceae > JAADDK01. Next base: position 224,607 of record JALVVV010000055.1, on the reverse strand, counting down.
TCCCGAGTAAACTTTGGAGCCACGTCCTTTGGACCCGTGGTAAAAGCCCTTATTTTTCCATCGTATATGTAAATTCTTGACACGTACTCATTCATTTTCCTGTCCATCCGCCCCACAGTATAAGCAATTATTTTACCATCTGGAGAAATCTCCAGGTCTCCGGGCATCTTAATCCTGTACATATCGTCTAACTTCAGTTTCATAATTATTGCATGCAAAACCAAATGATAAAACTTCCTATGGATGTTTTTTAATATATGATTTTGATATCCATTTATGGCTTCGACTGTGAGAATAGTGTTTTTCGGTACAGGAGGCTCCTGGCCATCTCCGGAGAGAAATGTGATGTCATTTGCGCTCCAGGTAGATGGGGAAGTTTTGTTGTTTGATTGCGGGGAGGGAACTCAGCGGCAGATGATGAAAACCAACGTCAGTTTCATGAAAATTAAAAGGATATTCATATCACACTTTCACGGCGACCATTTTTTAGGATTGGCCGGACTTGTACAAACAATGGTTCTTAACAACAGAAAAGAACCTCTGGAAATATATGGGCCACCTGGAACCGCATCCATGTTAACCTCTTATTTATCCATAGGATATTACTCACTCAGTTTTCCAATATCCCTCTACGAGATGAACTCTGGAGACACGATAGACTTTGGAGATTACAGGATATCTGCGATTAGAACAAAGCACCCGGTATACACCCTTGCGTACAGATTTGAGGAGAAAGACATACCCAGAATAGACCGCAAAAAAGCAGAAAAATTAGGGCTGGATAGCAAAGTACTGGAAAAACTCAGAAGAGAAGGAAGCATAGAGCAAAACGGAAAGAAAATAACAATAGACGATGTGTATGGAGGAACAAGGCATGGCCGGGTGGTTGTTTACAGTGGAGATACCGCGCCTTTTGATGAAATGGTAGAATTTGCAAGAAACGCCGATGTTCTCATTCACGAAGCAACAGTTGATGGCACGTTAGAAGAGCAAATGAACAGGTACGGGCACTCGTCGGCAAGACAGGCTGCAGAGATTGCAAAAAAAGCAGGGGTTAGAAAATTAATATTGGTTCACATAAGCCCGAGATACCGGAGCACAGATACACTTGAAAAAGAGGCAAAAAAAATATTCAAAGAAGTGAGTATTCCACATGACCTTGAAGAATTCGTGATAAAAGTGAAAAAGGACTAACGCTCTGCATCCCACAAATTCAACGCTCCGTGCTTCATGCGCGGGCATTTTCCATCGTACTCGTGTATTATCACCTCAGCGACATAAACCTTGCCGTGAATCAGGTGACCTCCGGTAACGGAGAAATCGCTTTTACCCAGCACAACATGAAGATGCAAAAATGTTTTCTCGTTAATATTGGATATGTTTCCCACCCCGGACAGAAGTTCGCACTGCTCATTCACGCTCTTTCTCTCATATTCACCACTATCTTTGTTGAAAAATCCTAATTCCGCATTTTTCAGCGCACCGATGACATTCACCGAGCCGCACTTTATTCCCTTTTTAACGCAGTACCTTACAATTCCCTCTACCAAATCAGAATCCTCGGGTATTCGAGCCACATGCACATGCTTGATTTTCATACCACTTACCTCCATTCATGCATGCTCTCTTATAAATTCCATCACTCTGCTCCTGTATTCATCTTCATCTGCAACTATACCGCGAACATGTGCCCCGGAATTTATCCACAGGGACACGTTCCGATTAACCTTGCTATTCCTCTTGTGAAACTCAAGAACTTCACCTATTTTTACCAGGGGATCGTACTCCCCTTCAATGAGCAGAAGGGGTTTATTTATCATCTCGGCAAGTTCCAAAACATTTATCGTCTTCCCACCTGTAAACAAATAAAAAAATGGCTTGGAAAAATAGTATATCCACTGAGGCAAATTCGCAAAATATTTTAAGCCCCTTTTTCCAGTCCTGTCCATCATTATCGGAGGACTATCCGCAATAGCACAACTCACCTTATCTTCTAATAATGACCGTATCGCAATGATACCGCCCATGGAATAGCCAATCACGCAATTTCTTTCCGTGGCAAACTTATTTAGCACTGCTCTAAAATCTTCTATCTCCTTATCACCTACCGTGCTGTACTTTCCCTCGCTCTCCCCATGTGCTCTGAAATCAAAGAGCACCAGGTTATAAGGCTCATCCTTTAGAAACTCCACCATCTTTTTTATGTAAAATGTCCACCTGCTAACTGTATAACCGTGGAGCAAAAAAATTGTTCTGTTGGAATTTTTATTTATGAACCATCCTCTTATCTTCAATCCATCTTTATTCTCAACTTCAAAAGGGGTATATTTCAAACCAAAATCCTGAGGTGTCCAGTCCCCAATTTCCCTGGGCGGCTTTGCCATTCTGTAAGCGACGTAAGCGAAAAAGGCAATAATAAAGGATAAAATAAAAGCTATTATTAACGCAAGTATCCACAAGGGCATTAAGCCCTCGCCTCCTTCTTTTTATCCAGATTCTTCATCGTTGCAATTATGGGAACTGCCAGCAGAACAATTATGGCAGACGCCGGAAACAGAACAATGTAGTCATTGCCTGCAAACATTACTATTGCACCGCCCACCCAGCCAGCAAGAAGGATAGGTAAGCTTCTTGACGCTTCAAACAGGCCGTAATATCTACCATTGAATTCTTCCCTACGATACTTGCTTAGCAAATCTCCAATTACAGGATACGACGCAGAAAGAAGTATTCCCCAGCCAAATCCAGCTACAATCATAATCAAAAGTACGCCCATGTACGTATGAACAAACATTCCTGCAAAGATGGAAATACCAAACACCACATCACCTAAAATTATTGCCATCTTCCTTCCTATCTTGTCGTATATCAGTCCCCCAGGCAGAGCCGTGAATACCGCAGCTATGTTAAAAATACCCAGCAGAATAACCGCAGAAGACGTTATTTTCTTTATATTATCCTCTGAGGGCGAGCCCAAAAGAATCTGTGCCGCAATTCCGATGAAAAACATACCGATAAACTCAAAGCCCATCCACCAGAAAGTTTGGGCAGTGTAGAATTTTATTGTATCAACCTCATGAAACATGCGTCTGGCATAATCAATGATACCTTCATTTAGCACCTTGTCCAGTCTCTCCGTCTCTAATTCATGTTCCTCAATGGAACTGTATGTTAAAAGGGAGCCCATGGGTATAAGCAAAAACCCCATCGCAAAGGTATAAACAGGGTCAATGCTCCACAATATAGCACCCACAATGAACCCGGTCAGGCTACCTATAACCTCGAACATAGTTATAACGCCACTTGCTTTGCCGCGCAAACCACTTTTTATCAAGTCGGGCATGAGTGCCCTGAAAGGCGCAGTGTAAAGATGCATTGAGAAGTAAAAGAACGAGATGAAAAAGAGGAACATCTCGAAGAACCAGCCCTGCGAATAGGCCATATAAGCTAACAGCAAAGATGTACCAGCAAGGATTCCTCCAACAAGGACAAAGGGCTTCCTCCTGCCACGCCGGGTAAATATTCTATCGCTGTACCAGCCCACGAGTGGTGGAACAATTACACCCATCAAGCCTTCTATAGCCAAAACAACTCCCTTTATAAAAGAGGACTGGGTATAAGCACTCAGCATCGTAAAAGTAAATCCTTTGTTAAGTGCCCAGCCAATGTTTCTGCTAAACGCTAAAAAGGCTATACCAATAACCACACCCATTGCAAAAGAACTTTTTTTAGCACTTTTAACGGGCATAGCGACTATATGCGTTATAAAGGATATTAAATTTTCTGTTATTTTAGCAATTCTGCCATAGAATACAAATAGCTCAGACTGAAAAATTTATATTGTGCAAAGTAATCAACCCTCAAAGGGCCGGTAGATCAGCTCGGAAGATCGCCACCTTGGCATGGTGGAGGTCGCGGGTTCAAATCCCGCCCGGTCCACTCCTTCGCTTCGCTCACTCGTATACCAGGCGTATGTTCTCTTGATGTCGAACATCCCGCCCGGTTCATTTCCTTTTATAATAGATGCTTGCTTTCTCGCAAAAATTCTTTGTAATTTTGCCTACCCAGTGGTATTTTATCCAATTTATTCTGCTCGCAAATATAACCAATTTTTTTCTATTGCAAAAATTTGCGATTACAAGAGAGTACGAGAAATAATCATATTTTTATTTGGCATTACATTCACCCACTATGCTGAAAGAGAAGCTTGTTGAATGTGGAGCCATAAAATTCGGGGATTTTACACTTGCATCCGGAAAGAAGAGCAAGTACTACATAGATATTAAAAAGGCCAGCACCAAACACGAAATTCTTGAGATCATGGGAGAGCTTTTGGCAGAGCATGTGAAAGGAGATATCATTGCGGGGGTTGAACTGGGTGCGGTGCCCCTTGCTGCAATAACCGCGGTGAAATCAAAAAGGGATTACCTCATAATTCGCAAGGAAAAGAAAGGGTATGGAACATCAAAACTCATAGAAGGGGATTTTGAGAAAGGGATGACCGTGGACATTGTGGAAGATGTGGTAACCACGGGCGGCTCTGTACTTCGGGCCGTGAAGATACTAAGAGAGATGGGGCTGAAGGTAAATAGAGTGATTGCAGTGGTAGATCGAGAGGAGGGCGGGGCTGAAACCCTGAATGAAAATAATGTAGAACTCGTATCCCTTATCAAAGCAAGGGAACTCCTTTAATTACCTTTTTTCAAGGTCCTCTCCGGCGGCGTAATAAAGCTGGAGCGCTGAGTATATGTCTTCGTAACCGTACAGCATACGTGCTGAAGTGGGTATCAATTTCCTAAACACGTTCATATTTTCAAGAGCCTTAAACAATTCAATGCTAAGTTCCCTGTGCATCCCAGGAGAATCATTTATCAGAGAATCATACAGGCTGTTCCAGTTCTCGCTCCACTCCGCAATGTTGCCCAGCTCCTCATCATTTAAAATATCCGCCTTTGAGAGAACATTCAAGTAAGGTTTGTAAAAACGGAAGTGCACCGTGGCAGACAACAGGAGAAGGGATACAAATCCGCTAGGAGTCTTCGCAAGAGTTGGGTCAAACATGAAAGCAAGAGCGCAACGGTTCTCTCCTAAAAAATCCACAATGAAATTACTTGCAGCCCTAAACGCAAAAAGTTCAAGCTGTCCCGCAGTATCGTAAATTACATAATCCGATTCGTAAGAATCCACATCTCGCTTAATATCCTCCACATAATTAGCAACCAAATCCGCCGCAACTATTTGTGCTCCGTTAGGCCCAAGCCCGTATTCTGTCATAATATCTTCTATTCTTACAATATCCCGAATGTCTATATCTGGCTGGTAAGGGAGCAGCTCCGCCCCGGGATCCAAGTTAACTACGATGGTATCGTACTCGTTCTTGAGCATCCACTCTCTAAACGCCGCGGTAAAAGTACTCTTTCCGCTTCCCGCCGGTCCAACAACGAACAGATTAGCAATCATGAGAAGAAATTGTCAAGGGTTATTTTATTCTTTTCCTCTTCCTCTTCATCGGAAGCCATGATGGACTCTATGGAATCTTTTAGAATTCGTACTCTCTGTATAAGATAGCTATCAACTTTGAAATCCTCAGCCATACGGAGAGCTTTATCAAGATACTTTTTCACACTGTTTGGGTAAACGGTAAGAATAATTTTGCCCCCGCATTTAGGACACACACCCCTTAAGGGCATCCTTCGGAACTTAGCATTGCACGAAGAGCACCTGAATTTTTGAGTCCCAAATTTCTTCAAGTTGCCCATGATATCCGGAATAAAATGATGAGATATTATCCTGGAAGCCATATCCCTCTCATCCACCGCCCTTATTTTTCTGGCAAGGTCAAGCTGACTCTCTATTTTCTTCTCCATATTGTTCAGGGTCTTGTAAGCAGATTGCAAAACACCCACATTTATATCACGGGTATCATGCGTGAAGGAGAATCCCTCGTATTGCTTCTCGGTACCAAGCCTCTTTTTAACGAAATCTATGTACTCTTCCACTTCCTTTGGCTTTGCTTTTCTCAAAGTAGCATAATAAAACTCCAGAGGATAGTAAGAACCCACATCAACATTTAGAGCCTCTTTGTCAATCTCGCTGGGATCTATTCTAACAGTAAGCACCAGCGGCGCATCCATTAATCCACCACGGGTGGTTGGCAAAAACTTTTGAGAAAAATCAAGTAACGCGTTTAAAAGAAGCATTATGGAATCTTCATCACCATCACAGTTTCTCCTCTTTGCAGCATGAAAGAATGGATGTGCAAGGCCAACCCTCGCGTCGGTGAATCCCACTATTCTCCCGAGAACCCCTGCAGATGTGTGCGGAGCAAGCCCCACTACCAGATGACCTATCAGGTCTTCCATTCTCCTTACATTGTAAAACCTCGGAATCTTGTAAAACTTCTCCAAAAGGTCATCAACATAGTTTGCCACTCTGACCAGATACTCTCCTGCCTTTTTTGAAGGGATTATGTCCTGAACCTTAAGCTCCAATACCTGGTCATCGCTTACCAAATCGTTACCAAGGTAATCTTTCGTGTACCCAAGCTCTCTGGCTTTTTCCACGGTAAGCCCTACCTCTTTAGGCCGAAAGTGAGTTATTGCTATATCACTCATGTCAAAACGAATGGTACCGTCTTTGAACACGTAAACATCGTGCTTTGCCCTAAGAATTCCCTTTTCCAAAGGCTCTGGAATGAACTCTGCAGACATCATCTTTTTAACGCCCTTTATATCCTTTTCTATCTTCTCGCCTATGTTCTCCGCTGCTGCCATCAGCATCTTCTTCATATTCACCTTCTGAGCCACTACCTTGTCCGTGAATACCGTCCTCGCATGACATTTTGGGCAGTACGGAAGATAAGTTTTTGTTCCGCACTCAGGACAAACTCGCTCACCAACTTCAATCGTTATGGCATCATATTTCATGGCATCTGTGAGAAGCCTCCTGTTGCCCACCTCCTCACCAACTGGAAAAAGAACATTTATTGTTTGCTTTTTCATTCTTCTCTCTGCCGCCTTCTCTGGCCTACCCATTCTCGTACCAATCCTGCTGGGGGCGCGGGGCATTATTTTCACGCCTGCTAACTCAGACACATAATCCATGACATTATCCTTGTTAGAGTCGCGAACGCGCACTATTTTTCCACCGTTTAAATCCAGCCCAAGCCCCCTGAGAAGAGGATAAGCGTAACGTTCAACTTCGTAATAATCCCTTTCCTTATGAAGAACTCCTAAAATCATCAACTTCTCCTTTATCCCCGGGTCTTTTTTTATTTTTAGAACGCCATTATCCCACATTGAATTGTTTTCCACGTACTCTGAGAGCTTTTTCACATCCTCAACGGTTAAATCATGCCAGAACAGGTTATATCTGGGATGTAGCGGAATCCCATACTTCTCGGAAACTTCAAAAGCATTCTTTGCATCTTTAATTTCACCTTCAAATCCAGCATTTTTTGCCTCCTGAACCCACCATTCCTCGGCGTAAGATGCAGGTAGCAGGGGGTAATTGTTTTCGTTGAACTCGCCATAAGGCACGAGGATTTCACCCACGTCAATTATTTCCTTAACCCTGTCCACACCCCTATCAGGATCGTAAATCTTTTTTGCATCTTCCATCGTGTTGACCTGAACAACATCTCCATTATCCAAGAGCACAATTGGCCCCTCTATACTATCACATGATGTCATGCCCCCTGCCTTTCCAGGCTTCTCAGTTTTTAATTGAGTGCCGATTGCTATGAATCTATTTAGAATTTGCATGGTGGCGGGATTCACGCTTATCGTGGCAAGACCCCCCGCGCGGCACCTACCGTAGCGAAGCCTGAACCCCCCTGGGCGAGACGGATACGCAAATATAGGTCTTCCAGCCACAATATCCTCTATATACTTTGTGGACTTCGTTTCCTTGGTATCGCTCTTGGATTCAGGTACCAGCTCCGAAATCCAATCCCAACCATCTATATTCAGCTTTTCCACGTATCCCTTTATCTTTTTTGCTTTCTGTATCACGCCCTCGCCTATAACCAGACACATCCCCCCGCGCACCTTATTCGTATGAATCCTGGGTAAATCCCTATATCCACTCACTTCAAACTGCTCTGTACCTTCACCATCTATACATATGGGGGAATTTTTAACCACAATCTCGATTTCCCTGTCGCTCGGCCGGTACTGGAGATGCTTGCGCCTATCGTAAAGGTGAATCTCCTCCTTGTATCTCTCAAGCTCCTCCTCAGTGGGCACGTAACGACCGATACCCAGCTCCCTGCGCACAGCATCGGCGATAAGGACGCTTAAAGCCTGTGCAGTTCCCCCTGCACCGCGTATTGGCCCTGCGTAAAAAATTGAAACGTAACTATCTTCGCCAGAGCCATTTAGTTTAATGTCCGCAATACCCTCGAGGGGCGCCACGAGAATACCTTCTGTGAGTACTGCCAATCCAACGCGAACCGCCTTGTCTAAAGCCTCCTCCACATTATCGTACATCCTGGCAATTTCCTTTGCAATCAGAATGGATACCATTCCTCTATCCCCATACTTTTCTATAAGCTCCCTAATTCTCTTTGCTATTCCCCTCACTCCCGTAAGCTCTTCAACCCTGGCAGCAAGGTCTTTAGCACGGGGAATTTCCACATCCTCTGTGGGGTCATATCCCATGCTTCTTGCATCTTTGGCAATGCGGTATATACGCTCAGCCTCATCCTCCAACGATTTAAAATAGTCGCGCATTTCATCGCTCATCTCTGCCATCGAATTGTTATCCCGACATATGATTTTAATGTTTTGATTGCTTTCAATCATCCATCAATAATGAACAAAATCTAATGCAGGTAAAAATACACATGCACGTTTGTGTAGTATTTCCCATTAACGTACATATCAAAAGAAGCTAAGTTCTCACCGTGTTTTCCACTAACAGCAGTGAAATTCATTATGCGCTTCTCCCCGTTTTCAAGGGTTAGATTCTTCTCGTTCAGCATCACTTTGTTCAGGCTAAATTTCAGGGTTATGTTCGCATGCCCGTAATTCTGGTTTTTAACATAAATTGTAAAGTTTAATGTCGAATTGGCAGTTGCATTATCCGGCCAAGAAAGTATTCCGATATCCACCTCTCTGTAATAGTGGGTATTTACCTCCACCGAGACCCACACTGAGATAAGAACAACCATCAAGGAAATAAGAACCGCCGAAAACTTATCCGGTCTGGTAAGCTTAAACGGCTTTATATCCACGGCAGACGATAAAGCGTATCCAATGATTATTACAGCGCCAATAGCTATGAACATATTTGCTGGGCATAATGCTGAAATTAAAGAGAGAATCAGGGCAATAGTACCCGATATACCTACGGACACACCGAAGGAGAGAAAAAAAAGTTCCTCCCCCTGCATATCTCTGTAAATAAGCTTTAAGACAAAAAATCCGGGTGAGAATAGAAGCAAGATGGCAATACCCGCAAATTTTAAAATCTCGTTAGGCAGGAAATAAAGCACAATTGCAATGGCCGTGACCCCTGCAACAACATTTTTATCATTCATCGACACCACGCTCAAGGGATAGCACATTTTTGGTTATGTAATGAATTCTCGGATCATGTGTAGCCACAACTATGGTGGTGCCCAACTCCCTGTTTATCTTTAAGAACAAATCCCCTATGTTCCTGGTGTTTTCGTCATCAAGGTTTGACGTGGGTTCGTCTGCTATGACAATTTCAGGACTGTTCGCTATCGCCCTGGCTATCGCACATCTCTGCATCTCTCCCCCACTAAGGGCAGAGGGCATTTGATACTTCAAATCCTCAATTTTCATATATTTCAAAAGCTCGTCAACCCGCTCCTTCCATCTCTTTCCAGCCAATTTAAGAGGAAGAGCAATGTTTTCCATGACGTTCAAATCCTCGATAAGGTTGATTTGCTGGAAAACAATGCCAATTTTTTCCAGCCGGAACTTTGCTCGCTGGTTCTCACTGAGCCTGAAAATATCTGTACCATCTATTATCACCGTACCTTCATCTGGTTCGTCCAAGCCAGCCATGATATGAAGAAGTGTGGTTTTTCCGCGTCCAGATTGCCCCTCCACTATGAGAATTTCCCCTTTCTCCATACTGAAACTTAATGAATCAAATATTTTCCTGGTGCCATATGTCTTCGATATGCCCTTAACTTCAATCAAACTCACAGGGACATAAAGTTAATATGCGTATATATCTTTTACGAAAGAGAATGATTTCTCCGTTGAGATACGTAGTTTCGCTAACAAAGCGCTCTAAGCTGACAATTTTAACCGTGGCAATTGTAACTATGTTTGTAACATCTTCCCTGGTGATAGTTTATAGTTTTGAAATGAGCAATAAATCGCTAATAGAAAAATTTGAATCTAATTATTACGTGATTTCCTCCAATGACGACCTTACAAAAAGCAGAGTAAATGCACATGTAAATAATGCCGCTTACGTGTGGATTACGAAGGGAAAAATTAACAATATGTCCACGTACATAATTGGCATCTACGACCCTAATAACGTGCTCAAAAGCAATTACAATTGCGATAAAAACTCGGTAATACTCGGAAACTATTACAACTTAAAAAACCAGGTAATTTTATCATTCAACAATATAAGCAAAAACTTCACTATATATAGCAGAGTTAGTTTTTCGCATTTCCCTGAGTACTGGGTGGCCGTTAATTACACATACTTCTCGTCTGAGCCTCCAAATTTCCTTATAGTGACCAAGCACGTATCAATTTTAGGATATACTACCAAGAGCATGACCTCTTTATCTTTGTTCTACGAAAAGACAGCAGAAGAGATAAGTTTTGATTTGTTTCTCTTAGACATCATATCTTTAGTGGTAATTTACCTGTTCATAAACGCACTTCTCATGATGGAAATAAGGGAGAATTCAAAAAAAATAGCGATACTGAGAGCAATTGGTTCGTCCAACGGAAACATTGCAGGATTATACTTACTCAGGTCCCTGTACATAGGAACCATGGGCATGATCATCGGTTTCTCCCTTGGAGTGGCTCTTTCTTATTTGCTCTCGGCAATAATTCCTCTATTGGGCTTCCTTACCTATTTCTATGTTTACATTCCCCCATTTGTATTCATCGCCGACCTGATAATTGCAGTGGTTGGCAGCATAATCGCGGCAATATCTCCTGTGAGAAAAGTACTGAATATTAAAGTAATTCGCGGCCTGAGAGGTGGTGCATGGTGATTCTTAGCAGAAAAATCGCCCTGCCAATATTTGTGCTTTTCATCTTATTCACATCAATGTTCATATCCTTGGTTTCTATCTACTACATGCCAGAAAGAATAATGGGTGCTAATGACGTATATGTTCTAACATCTGCAAATGATAACAATCCAATTCGAAGCAATCTTAACATCGGCATCGCATACGGACTGGAAAATATGAGTTATATTGAAGCAGTTAGTCCGGAAATTTTCGTTTTTACTGTACTCAAAAACCAGCCTGTTACCGTCAGGGGTGTTATTTTCAAGAATTTTTTAAAGCTGGAAAATGGACATTTGATTGAAGGGTCAATACCCCACGAGCTCTCTGGAGCATTAGTGGGATGCAACGTGGCACACAAGCTACACATTAATGTAGGAGATAAATTTGCACTTTATGGCTCCTTCACATCCTCCATAGCAGAAATTAATGTTACCGGTATATATCGAACCGGGAGTTCTCCAGATGACGAGATTTTAGTATCCCTTCCTACTGCCAGAAAACTCGCAGGAATACAGAAAGGGGACGTTTCGGTAATACGGGTTAAAACGCAAGACGAGAAAAGGGTGCATATGTTAATGGACCCGAACTATCCAAAATTCACGGTTTCAATTAATTCCTCCGCACATATTTACATGGGGTCAAAACTCACCGTGTCGATTACCATTAAAAACATGGGAAAAGAGCAGGGATACGCAAACCTGAGCGTCAGATTCGAAAACCAGTACTACAATAGCACGGAATTGGTATATCACGATAAAAAATTAAACGTGTCATTTTTCACAAGAGATTCCGGAAAATACAACGTCACAGCAATCGTAAAAAACAATGTATTTTACTATACCTGTTACACGCAGGTTGACGTGACCCCCAGACCCGTTTTAATCAAAGGACCAATATTCACTTTCGAAAACGAAAGCACTGCATACACCCTAACAAGTATTAACAACGAAAGCATTGAAACAGGAATCCTTTTCGTGAATACCACTGGATATCAAAGGAAATACAGCGTAACTGGTACGCTTAACATAACATTTCCAAAAGAGGGAAATTATACTTTAACTTACGTTGGCAAGAATTACAGTAAAAAGGAGATTAATGTAAGTGTCTACAAAAGAGTACCTATGAGCGTCATCGCAATTTTAACCCCTACCCCCATCAACAACACCATATATGCCATAAAAGGAAGCTCGGTAAAAATAGATACTGAAGGAACAGCGTATTATGCAATCAACAACGGAAGCTACATAATAGGAAATAAAGTTAATGTGTCATCTCACATCATTGGAAACTTTGTTTTGAGAGTGCGCGTGGTAAAGGGCATGTACATGGCAGAAGAAAAGTACCTTGTTCACCCTGTAGAAAACACATCCCCTGAATTAAATTCACCTGTTAAGAACGGGGATAAAGTTGTGTACGGGGAAATCCTGAAGTTTAAAGCACTGGATTCAGTTCCAATAGAAAGAATATCATATACGGTAAACGGCAACAAGCACGTGATTCAGGTAAATCAGAATTTCAATCCATACGTGTTTAATTATTCATACTCATTTCAAATCCCCGTGAACGCAACTCACCTCATGATGAACATATCGGTAATAGATGCATGGAATCGTGGTGCGTACCTGAATGCATCATGCAATGTGATAGTAAATAAAGATATAATTAAGCCAGAAATAATAGCACAAAACGTGAAGATTTGGGGAGGAAACAGAACAGAGGTCATTATCAAAGATAACGTTGAGGTTTCAAACGTGTCGGTACTTTTTTACGGCCATTATTTTAACGACACTAATGTGAACTCGCCCATCGCAAAGGTGTACATAAGCACAATGTTCAGGAGTGGAGACAAAATCACTTTTGTTCCCCCGGGCACGTACATGGCGAGGGTAATAGCGTATGACAATTCGGGGAACTTTAACGAGACAAATTTCACCATTACAATAGACAATGAAAACGAGAAAAATCCTCCTGTGATTGAGGGGAGTACATTTATCAATTTGAGCGACGGGTCTTATGAGTACAGAGCATTTGACAATGTGGGTGTAATAAACATGACATGCTACGATGAAAATGGTAATCCGGTAGCATATTCATCTAACTCATTTTTGAACCTGACAAGCTCCGAGTTTTCAAATGGAACACACAAGGTACTTATATCTGCAAAGGATAAAAACGGCAACATAGGTTACCTTTCAGTACTAATTGTGAAAAATTACACGGATACAAATCCACCAGAGATACACGTATCACAACTAAAAATCTGGAGTGGAAACAATACCCTTATTTGGGCCACAGATAAAGTAGACAACAGATTTGTATCACGAATATCCGTTCACGTTTTTGGAAGATACTTCAACGGTACCAAAAAGGTGGTTATTAAAACAGAATACCTATCTGAAAATGGGATTTACTTCATAGCCCCAGGCACATATACAATGAACGTTACGGCGTGGAACATAGACGGATACAAAAATACAACACAGTTTTTACTGATTGTTAACAACTCTGGAGAGAAAAATCCCCCCGTTATAGTTGCACCATCATTCATTAAAGTAAACGCCACGGATAACATCACGGTAAAAGCCTTTGACAACGTTGCCGTGAAATCCATGTGGGTTAACGTCGGGAACATTACCGTATATAAAAAATACGGCAACGTGACAAATTTCAGTGCCTCTCTGCTGCCGTGCGGATACTCCACAATAACTATCTTTGCCCAGGACATTAACAACAATGTAAATCAGGAATCCATAAAGGTTCTGGTGGAAGATAACATCCCCCCATGGTTAAAATATAAAGAAGAGAGAATATGGGGCGGTAACACCACAGTAATAATTGGTCAGGACAATGTTAGAGTCGCATACATCAATGCAACCTTTGATGGAATAAATTACGCATCATCAAACGGAACCCTGTGGATACCCACTGTTTACGAGAAAAATAACTCAATATACTACATACCTCAAGGAATTTACAACATAACAGTATGGATTGAAGACTCGTCAGGCAACATCAACAAAACCGTTTTCCAGCTTATAATTGACAACAAAGATGAAAGAATACCTCCGGTAATAACAGGTCCTTCACGCGCTTCTGTTAACAGGACGTGCAATGTAACATTTGTATCATTTGACAACGTTGGTGTGAAATCCATGTGGGCAGTATATGAAGGGCACACATTTGTGAATGCAGAGAGAAATGAAATAACCATAACCTATTCCATGCTCCCAGGTGGCTGGAGAAATATAACGATATTCGCAGAGGACGTGAATGGAAACATTGCAAAATACAAAGTGCAATTATATGTAGAGACAACCAAAAAAATTGATGTGTATGCCCACTTCCAAAATGGTGTGGTGAGCTCGAAAGAGCAGGCAATTCTCCTTGTAGATGTGGTAAACCATGATATGCCCACCCAATATACCCTCACAATAAAAGTGGACAATCATGTGTATTATCAGGAAGACATGTTCTTAGACGCATACGAGAGAAGAAGTCTTTACATATACCTTCCTATATTAAGCCCGGGAAAACACCACATTAGCGTCGGGAAGGATACATTAACATTAACGGTAGAAAAAAGCCTCGCGGAAAAATTGCCCACAGAGCTGGTGCTGAAGTACGCTAAAACACTGAAGTTTTCTGAGAGCAAAACGCTCATTTACAAAGGATTTGAAATTTCTGAGGGAAACTTCCTGCTTGTTATAATTGCTCTAATAACCATAACAATGGTTCTGGTTCTTTTTGGCATATACTCCACTGCAATTAAATCCATGAACAACAACAACGTTGGAATACTCAGAGCGATAGGTGCAAGCCACGTGCAATTATTTCTTTTCATGATGAATGATGCATGGAAATACGTGCTTCTACCGGTTATAACGGGTATAGTGGGGGGCTATCTCCTGATTATTGGTATAAACCATCTGGACCTCCTGACAGCGTTCGGACATCACCTAATCATAGTACCAACACTCTCCGACATATTAACCGTTGTTGTTCTTAGTATCGCTTTTTCAATCGCAGCAATAATGCTGATTTTTATGCACATTATAAGTGGGCACGTGGTTCACGCCATGGGTAGAGACAGAGAGGACAAAATAACCAATTTAGATGACATTTTAAATTAATCAGGCACGAATCTTCTCAGTCTGTTAAGCATCTTCAATTTTTCCCTGTTACCGATATTTGCCTCTTCAATGCTAAGCTGAAGTATTTCAATACTCTTATCATATGCAACCCGATCCACTGGCTTGGGCACACCGTCTTTTCCACCAAGCGCAAAAGTATACTTCACCGGGTCTTTCCACGAAATACCAGTCCCGTAAATAACCTCAGCTATGTATGCAAGTGCTCGAACAGTAGATGGTCCAACTCCTCTGATAGATATAAACTCCTCGTAATTCTTAGGTTGAATCTCATATACTTCAAATAAAGGTTTCCAGTTGATATTCCATGGCATACTGAGAATCCGGATACCCATAAACTCATCAAGCGTGCTCTGTTTTTTATCCTTCATATTAACAACCATTTTCTTTATCTTTTCGGGGTTATCCTTTACAAGATCCAAAGAAACCTTTCTGGTTTCTCGGCTAATTTTTGATGTGAGGTCCATTACCTGCGCCTCCTTTCTCCCGGAGATAATTCCGGAGTGCGGCTCTTCAATAATGCTGTCTGTGGTATAAAGCCAGTGATATCGTCTGGCATATTTTGAACTGGAATTCATGCCCTGCTGCACCACGCTCCACTTTCCTGACTCACTTATAATTATTGTGTGATGATACAGTTCGTACCCGTCCTGGAGCATGGCATTGTCCACCTTCGCAGATATTTTGCTCGTATGCTTGAGCCTCTCAACAGTGTCGCTGCCAAGATTTAATTCATCACCGATTTTCTCTATCTCAATTGGAGTTTTTCGAGATGCCTTCCCCTTGCCCCCTGCAACCATTACCCCGTGCTCTTCCCCCAGTGTTTGCTTCAAAGAACCAAGGGTAACTGTTGTTGTACCCGATGAGTGCCAGTCGAATCCAATAACGCAGGAAAATGCCTGGAACCAGTAAGGGTCTGCCAATCGTCTTACAACCTCATCTGGCCCGAACTCCATGGCAATTATTTTCACAATCTCCCCAGAAAGCTGTACCATCCTCTCAAAGAGCCACCTTGGAGCATGCCCCGTATGCAGAGGAAGATTTGCCACCCCTGAACGATACATCTCACTTCACTATTTTTATGCCTTTCTCATATATATCATACTTGAATATCCCCGCTTTCTCAGGATGATTGCGCACCTTCTTGATTATCAGGTACCGTATAAAGCCCTTGGGAGTTCTAAGCATTTCCATCTCCAAAATTATGTCTGCAAGCTGCTCTATGCCACTCTGAGTGTGTGTATCGTAAACATCCCTCATCATAGTTACCAAAACCACACCTCCGTAGTACTGAGCGTGAGCTTTTATTGTCCTGAGCGAGGAAATAACCTTTGCTCTCTCATAATTGTTCAGGAAGAAATCCAAAGAATCTATCACAATCCTGAAGGGTGGCTTTAACTTGGAAATCTCATAGGTTATCATCGTCAGAAAGTTTACCTCTTTCTCCTTTCTTTTCCTTGCAGGCGCAAAAATCTCGTTGGTGGGAATGCCCTCTTCCCTGTACTTGCTTATTATTAGCTCCTTCTCCAACACCTTGTGATAGTACTCGGCACCTATATTTACAATTTTTATATTCGTGTTCCAGCCGAAGCTCTTCATTGTCGCAAGTATATCCTCGTCTCGCTCAGTAGATGTTATGTATATCACATTCTCGTTATCAGCGCCCGCAGCAGCAAACTGCTTTGCAAATAGCTCAGTGCCTGAACCGGGAGTTCCAGAAAGTAATATCGTATATCCTTCAGGTACACCGCTCATAAGCGATTCATCTAATAGGGGCATACCTATAGAAACCGTCTTTAGTTCCATTACTCTCCCTCCTCTGCATCGTATATCTCGTCGCAAACCATATTCAGCATTGAGTGAATCTCCTCGGTGTTTTGCTCTTTCATTGCAATTATAGTCATATATGCATCCCAGCTTCTCAAAGATGTAACTAAGATGTGAAGAAACTCAGACATTATTTTCGGCCCATTGTATATGGACATGGAGTTTACAGAATCAAGAATTACCAACGCTTTTTTGTCGTTGTATTTCCTTGCAAGATACTCAACCTTTAGCATTATGTACTCCAGCATGGTAGGGCTTTCAATGTACAGATACCTGTCATTTGTGGTAGACGCTTCCTTCATCAGGTGGGATATCGTGTCCACAAAAAACACCCGCGATGAGTCTATGCCCAAAAGTCCAAAAAGGTTCTCAATGTTCTTGGAAGGTATTGTTGAGGTAACATAGAAAACGTACAGGTCATGACGGGTAGCAAAAACATCAACTATTGCACGTAGAACATCAAAATAAGAATTGACACTCGTGGTTATCGCTATCGAAGATGCAGATGGTAGCTCTTCCAACTTGCTCACAACATTAGCCGTAACTCCCATTTATCTCGCCTCCACACTGCCACCTTTGAGCAGGGGCGCAATCAGCACACCAATGGATGTAAGGTCAAGAACGTATTTCGCGCGGGAATGCGTGGTACCTCGCATCTTGATAACCTGAATGGTTCTAAGCAGGTCTCCCCTTCGTTCCAAATTACCCATCAGGATTATTCCATCTGCTATCGCTTCCTCCACACCATACTGAGAATAACCCTGAGCAGAGGGAAGCAGCTCGGATATGAGAATCGTAGTGCAGCCCATGTCGGATAGCTCTTTGCCTAAATGGAGAATGAATTCTCTAATTTCCTCCTTGGATGTTAAGCGATAGCATATTGAGGTTATAGAATCTATAACAAGGCGTCTAACGCCAAGCTCCTTAACCATTTTTACTATTTGCTCAACCAATATATTGACATCTTCCAGTGTAAATTCTAACTTTTCAAGACCCAGCTTCACATATATCTCCTGAAGGTCAACAAAAATCAGCTTTTTATCATCAATCAGCTTTTTATCGAAGAACTCGTAAGTTATCATATTCTCCACCAGTTTCTCTGGAGCCTCCGTTACAGATATGTACATGCTCCTTTCACCCATTAATGCACCATGTACCAGAAATTCCAGACTCATGGTAGTTTTTCCTGTACCGCAAGAGCCAGTTATTAATATGGTATTGCCTCTGGGGATGCCTCCATTGAGAATGTTATCCAGCCCCGCAATACCCGTCTTGCATCTTGCTCTACTATTATCAGCCATGCATGGAGCTAATGTTTAAATTATATTTTTACTTTTCTCCCAAATACGCTGTTTCGTAAATCAAAAGTGTTTTGCACAGAATCACCTTGAAATAACCGATAAAAATTAAAAAATTTACAATGATAAAAATAAATATAAATGCAACAGATGCGTCACTGCGCCCTTTTATCCCGCTTGAAAAGCTGCTTCATCTCGTTTTTGTATAGATTAAAGTTTATCCCGAAATGAATGAAAACAAGACCTGCCATTATAAAACCACTAACAGCATGCAATCTTTCAAGCTTGAAAAGCGGAAATCCAAAGAACGTCCAGCCGGTTTTTTTCGCCATTTCGCCAGATGGCGCAAAGTACAAACCAATCCCTGTAAAAACAACAATCAAAAACACCACTAGCAGAACAGTAGATAGAATTGCTCTAATCTTCACCAATGCTCTACCTGTAATCTTTTTTTTTTGACATTTTCATCACCTATATACATATACACAGCAGACAGCGCCGCATACATACAGCACTCTCAATTTCAAGGGTGCAAGCAAACTCTTGCACGTCCTTGCAACTTTTGAGAGAAAGTATATCCCGTATAAAAAAATTACCTCTTACCGTCAAAACACATGCTAAAAAAGAGATGAAAAATATATTAGGTATGAGCGATATATGGCCTTGTGCTCGTAAGCGTGGTAATAACCGTTAGAAACGAAGAAAGGTACATCTCGTATCTTTTAGACTCCCTCTTGATTCAGGAGCCATCATTTGAAATCATAATTGTTGACGCACATAGCACAGACAGGACGCGGGATATAGTGAGAGAGTACATGGAGAAATACGATTTTATACATCTCTACGAGAAGGGAGGCTCCAGAGGCGAGGGTAGAAATTACGGAGTGAAGAAATCCACCGGGGATTACGTTGCCTTTACTGACGGAGATGATCTGGTAAATCCATTCTGGTTAAAATCAATACGAGAGTCGTTTAAGAAGGGGGCAGACGTGGTTGCGGGGAAGACCATCTACATAGGTTACGGCCCATGGGAAAGGCTGGAGAGAGTGGAACTATATTACAAGGGATTCGATGTTACCTTTCCGAGCTGCAACCTTGCATACAGAAAATCATTATTTGAAGAAATAGGTGGCTTTGATTCGTGGTTTGTTACTGCAGAGGACATAGACCTCAATATAAGAGCAGTGAATCATGGTGCAAAAATAGTGTATAATCCAAATGCAATGGTGTATCACAGGACCAGAGATTCTTTTTACGCTTTTGCCAAACAGGCATTTTGGAACGGGTACGGTAGAAAACAGCTAACGTTAAAGCACGGACGCCTTTGGAGCAAGTACAAACCAGAAAACATGTTCGATCCATCGCAACTATCCTTCTGGGCATCCATACGCCTGTTTTTTGCGGGAATGGGTTATATAGCATGCAAGCTTTACGGTGATAAGCCATGAAAATCAGCGTAGTGATTCCAACGTTAAACGAGGAGGAGAGCATAGGTCACGTTTTGGACAAAATACCTAAGGACAAAAAATACGAATGGGAAATCATTATAGTGGACGGAAATTCAAAAGACAGAACGCGAGAAATTGCCGAGAAAAAAGGAGCAAAGGTAATTATCGAAAAAAGAAAGGGGTACGGCAGGGCTTACAAAACTGGATTTCAGCACGCCTCCGGAGATATTATCGTAACAATGGACGGCGATGATACCTATCCCGCTGAAGACATACCCAAGCTTGTGGAATACCTTGTTAAAAATAACCTGGATTTCATTTCTTGCGAGAGATTTTCCAGGATGAAAAAAGGAGCAATGAGCTTAACTCACAAAATAGGAAACATGATTCTCACCTTAGCAACCCGCATCCTTTTTGGTGTGAAGATTAAGGATTCTCAAAGTGGAATGTGGATATTCCGGCGTAGCATACTCAAAGATTTAAATCTTACCTCAGATGGAATGCCCTTTAGCGAAGAACTTAAGATAGAAGCATGGAGAAAATTCAGGTGCGAGGAAGTTCCCATAGAGTACAGGGAGAGAAAGGGAGAAGTTAAGCTAAATACATGGAAAGATGGATACAGAAACTTGGTATTTTTAATAAAAAAGAAGTTTGGAAAAACGTGATTATTCGCCTTCAATTCTCGGAGCTAACAGGTAAGTTACCTTTCCGTTGCCCTTGGAGATATCAAAGACGATTTTCACGGGGTAATCCTTTCCCAGATAAATAGTAACGAATTCCGTGGAATCTATTGCCTTTGCGAGTTTCAGAAGATAATCCAGAGGATAAGTGCTTTTAACGGGCTCTGCACACTCAATTTCCTTAACCATATCTTTTGGAAGGGTTAACTTTGAAACGTCTTCATCCCCAAGAGAGTACATCTCAAATTCTGTGGGTGTTACCTCAAGGGTTATGCTATCAGATATGCTCTCTGCCGCTTTGATTCCGTTTATGAAATCATCCTTTGAAATGACAACCTTTGCGGGAAGCCCTATATTAGGAACTTTTGGTACAGTAAGGGCACTTGCATCTATTAGAGCCATGCTCCTCGTTAGGTTACCTATTTGAAAAGTTAGCTTGCTACCCTCCTTTGAAATTTCAACAACATCGTTAGACTTTGCTATTTTAAGCATATTCTTTATCTTTTCCAAATCCACACCAATCTCAGCATCTTCTGATTCAAACTCTATAAACCCCTCCTTACTTATGTCAAGGACGATCATTGCGATGTGGGCCGCATCAACAGCCTTCACGCTCATTCCACTTTGATTGAACTCGAACTTAGCTTCGCTAACCAGTGTGAGCAGCAGGTTTGTTATCTCTTTCACATCCTTAACATCCATTTTTACTCTCATAACCATCCCTGCCGTGATATTTCTTTTCCCATTATAAATTTTTCCATGGGTTGAGTCACTACTAACCTAAAATCCACACATATTTTGAAAGAGCCTGATGTTTCTTTAAAACATCGTCTATCCAGTACTGTACGTATGCCTGTACATCCATGAGTTATTTCACCAAAAACTCCGCAACCCTTATATGCACGGGCGAATTTATAAACACAATGGAAGAGGAAGTTAGACTGATAAGCGCATCATACTCCCGGGAAGGAGATGGAGTAGTTGTGGAGCTTTACGGTAAAACAAATGAAGGAAAATCCATAGTTGGCCGTTATCACGGTTTCAGGCCGTATTTTTATCTTGTAGAGCCACCAGAGTCAATCATAGAAAAATTTAGCGCCGATGAAGAAATAGTAGCCTTAGAAGATGTCGCACTTTGGTACAGAGGAAAAGAAAGAAGATGCGTGAAGGTAACTCTAAAATCACCATGGAAAACACCCACATACAGAAGATACGCCATGGAGTTTTGCGATGTTCTGGCAGCAGACATACCTTTTCACCAGCGATTCATCTACGATTTTGACTTAGGTTCCTGCGTATTATTTGTAGGAAATTACATAAACTCCGATAGATACCATGTGGATATTGTTATGGACCTAGATAAAGTGGAGAACATACCTGATTTTAAACCTACACTTAAAATTCTAAGCTTTGACATAGAAAACTCAATAGAAAACGGAAAATTATTCACAATTGGCTATGCTATATGGAATCGAGGAGAAATAAAGAAAGGACATATTGAGGGCAACGAAAAAGATATGCTTGAAAAATTCGTTAACGTTATAGTTTCCGAGGACCCTGACGTTATTACGGGATACAACATAGACGGATATGACTTAGAAGTACTCACTGAGAAAAGTAAAAAATTAAACGTTCCACTATGCATTGGCAGAGACGGGAGCACTCCCCAGCGCATTGGAGGACAGTTTTGGAGAGTGCACGGGAGGGTAATAGAAGATGCATGGTGGGCAGTAAAAAAAGAGTTGAAATTAAAGAGAGAGACCCTGGAAGCGGTGTCTCAGGAATTGTTAGGAGAAGGAAAGATGGATGTGGATAGAAAAAATATAGACGAGGAGTGGGATAATAAGAGGGACGAGGTAATTGAATACTGCATGAAGGATGCTGAGCTTGCACTAAAGATTCTACTCAAAATAGGCACTATTGACAAATATATGGATTTGGCCACCGTCACCAAATTTCCACTGGACGACGTGCTTCACTCAGGAACATCAACATGGGTGGATTCTCTGCTGATAAGAGAAGCGGATAGGAATGGGATAGGGGTGCCTTTACAAGGACATGACAGAAAAAGGGGCAAAATCGAGGGTGGATATGTGCACACAATCTCCCCAGGGCTTTATCACTGGATTTGCGTATTAGACTTCAAAAGCATGTACCCGAGTATAATCATAAAGTACAACATTTGTTTTACTACCCTAAGCGACAAGGGAGAAATAGTAAGTCCAAGTGGAGCCCGATTCTTAAGCAAGGAAAAGAGAGAGGGAATAATACCCAAAATCCTTAAAAAACTCATGGCAAGGAGGGACGAGCTTAAAATAAAAATGAAGAACGCAAAGACAGATGATGAAAGAAGATACTACGATGGACTCCAGAAAGCAGTAAAGGTGTTGATGAATACCTTTTACGGGGTGCTCGCCTCATCGTTTTACAGGTTTACAGACCCAAGGATAGGCGCAAGCATAACGTCATTTGCAAGGGAAACAACGAAGGGAATAATTGCGTCTTTAGAAAAAAATAGAATAAAAGTTGTGTATGGAGACACAGACTCAATATTCTTTCAATCCCCTTACGAAAATTTGGAAGAATCCGTTGCATTCGGCCAAAAAATGGCAAATGAAATATCTAAAAGAGAGAAACTGATTCTTGAATTTGAAAAAATATTGGAGCCGTTTTTTTCCCATGGTGCGAAAAAGAGATACGTTGGGCGCATAGTTTGGCCGGAAGAGCAGCGTGGAGACATGGTTATTCGCGGGTACGAAATCAGGCGCACAGATTCATTTGACCTGCAAAGCGAAGCGCAGATGGAAGTGTTTAAGAAAATTTTGGATGGAGATGTAGATGGTGCAATATCCCTTGCCAAAGAAATAGTTGAGAAAGTAAAAAGGGGAGATGTTGATGTAGAAAAACTTGTAATATCCCGCACTGTTCGAGATTTTTCCAGTTACAAAAATCCCAATTCCATGGCAAACGTCCAGGCGGCAAAAAAGCTAATCAAGATGGGATATAATTTCATACCTGGAATGAAAGTATCTTGGATAGTGGTCAACGCGAGAGGCTCGCGTCAGGATGTTGAACCATATATTCCAGGAAAACCGTTTCCCTATAAAGCAGATTACAAATACTATGCAAGGCGCCTTGCAGAGACCTTGGCAAGGATAACGGAGGTATTCGGAGTGGATGAAGAAGAGCTTTTAAACGGGAGAAAACAGAGAAATTTAACCAGTTTCTCAGGAGGCAATTCCAAGAGGCAGGTAAAAACATTATTTGATTTTGAAGAATGAAAAATTGTAAATTAAAAATCATACAGCACATCTAATTGAAAAAACAAACTCAAGTATTGATATCCGGCAGCACATACACGCTTTCGTCAACCCTGAATATGCGCACAGTATCCCCGCTATTAACATCATAATTAGTAATCACGTCTATTATCTCATTGTTTCTATCAATTATCTGAGCTTCCCTGTTTCGCGAGTATATGACCGTAGCCAATTCAATATCATCGCGGGTAACTACAACATCTATACTGTGCCTGTGCGAATCAAAACTCTTTTTCTTACCTGAACAAACACCTACGCCATGCACATATCTCTCTCCAACATCTGTAACAAGATAATATTTTCCCTCTACATTGACTACATCTCCAACCCTGTATGTCGGAAGCCTTACCGAGTATGTTACCCGGTAAACATCTTTCCCATCCTTTCTTCCAGCAATCTGAGGAGACTCCTTTAAAGCTGCTCCATATTTCCTAACCAGCTCCTTTGCAATATTTTTAGCTTCCCTCTTATCACTAAGGTACAAATCCCAGCCTTCCTTTTTCTTAACCTCTTTTGTCAAAAACAAATTTTCATTTTTGCGAGCATGACGAGATATTAGCCAGTGAGTATACTCTAAAACCTCAGTATATTCGTTTTCTCTCATTCCACGCAACTGCAATATGGCTTCAAAATAGTTCCCAAAGTACCTGTTACACCTTGGACATGACTCATATTTAAGATCAAACCTAACCATATGCGTTTCAGTGGTTTCTAAATCACCGTATTTTATAAGCACCCGTACCTCCACATCAAATTCTCCTTCAATTTCACCGTGAACAATATCCAAATCATATCCATCACAATCATGAATGAACTTGATATTTTTATCAACAATTCTTGATATGGCTTCTTCCAGTGATATTCTTTCCCAAACTCCCCCAAATTTAACAGAATGGCAGTGAGGACAAACTACCAAATCCAAATGCTGAGGCAAATCTGTAAATTTAACCTTCTTTAAAAAACACTCTTCACATAAGCCCTCGTACTTTGCCTCTCTCTTTCCGCACTCTACGCAGAGCATAGAGCACCATGCAAATAAGAATATATACCTTTGCCCCCGCACAAGGTAAATACACAGCATTTGAACATTAAAAATAATAAAAATGGTGCGAGATTATCTCGGGTGCTTTATCTGTGCCTGAGCAGCAGCCAACCTCGCCACGGGTACTCTGAACGGAGAGCAAGACACGTAATCCAGACCTGCCATGTGGAAGAATTCGATGCTCTTTGGATCGCCACCATGCTCGCCGCACACACCGGTTTCCAACTCTTTGCGAGTGGCCCGTCCTTTCTCCACGCCTAACTTAACAAGCTGACCAACACCATCCCAGTCAAGGGACTTGAAAGGATCTTCTTTGAGTATGCCCATTTCAACGTACTTTCTGAGGAATTTGCCCTGTGCGTCGTCTCTGGAATAGCCAAATGTCATCTGAGTAAGATCGTTGGTCCCGAAAGAGAAGAATTCCGCAACACGCGCTATTTCATTAGCTGTCAGAGCCGCACGAGGAATCTCAATCATCGTTCCAAACTTATAATCCACGCTTACTCCCTCTTTTTCCATTTCTTCCCTGGCCACAGCCTCAAGTTTCTCTTTCAATATGTTAAGCTCATTCACATGTCCAATCAAAGGAATCATAATCTCAGGATATATTTTCTTACCTTCCTTTTTCACTTCTATTGCTGCCTGCACTATGGCACGAACCTGCATTTCGTATATCTCCGGGTAAATTATGCCCAACCTGCATCCGCGGAATCCCAGCATTGGATTGAACTCATGGAGCTCGTTTACAACTTCCAAAACTTTTTTCTTCTCATTAATTCTCTGTATTATGTCATCCATATCCTTCAATGATTTTGCCTCTTTAAGCGCCATTTTGAGCTCTGCAATCTCACCCGTAAGCTCTTCTCTTTTTGGTAAGAACTCGTGAAGCGGGGGGTCTAAGAGGCGAATTATCACAGGATAGCCTTCCATAGTCTTGAAAAATTCCACAAAATCGCTTTTTTGCATAACCTGCAGCTTGCTAAGTGCAGCAACTCTCTCTTCCTTTGTCTTGGCCATAATCATATCCTGCATTATCGGAAGACGCTCTTCGCCAAAGAACATATGCTCAGTCCTCGCAAGCCCTATGCCCTCCGCGCCGAACTCCCTTGCCTTCCTCGCCTGCTCGGGAGTGTCTGCGTTGGCGCGCACACCCAAAACGCGTATCTCGTCGGCCCAAGAGAGAATTTTCTCCAGGTTTCCGCTTATTGATGGCACGATCAAAGGAACTTCTCCCAAATAAACCTCACCAGTTGTACCGTTAATTGTTATCACATCTCCCTTCCTTATTTTGTTATTCCTCGCAATGAAATATTCCTCTGCAACGTTGACAATCAGTTCTTCACATCCCACCACGGCAGGCTTGCCCATAGCCCTCGCAACCACTGCAGCGTGAGAAGTCATTCCTCCCCTTGCAGTTAATATGCCCTGTGCTGCGTTCATCCCATGTATGTCGTCAGGAGAAGTTTCAAGCCTTACAAGTATGACTTTCTCACCATTCTTCGCCATTTCAACTGCTTCATCAGGGTCAAAAACAACCTTGCCAACCGCAGCACCTGGACTGGCTGCAAGTCCCTTGGCAATTACCTTTTTATCTGCCGCAGGGTCCACCTGTGGGTGTAGAAGAGTATCTACATTCTCAGGAGTAACTCTCATTATAGCCTCTTCCTTGCTAATCACTCCTTCTTCCTTCATTTCCACTGCAATTCTCACAGCAGCCATTGCAGTTCTCTTACCATTTCTCGTTTGAAGAAGATATAGTTTACCACGCTCAATTGTAAACTCTATATCCTGCATATCCCGGTAGTGCTTTTCCAGAAGCTCAGCCACTTCCATCAGTTTCCTGTAAACATCGGGCATCATCTCTTCCATAGTGGGAAGATTTCTGTTTGCATCCTGCTTGCTATACTCATTAACCGCATGGGGCGTTCTTATACCCGCCACGACATCTTCGCCCTGCGCATTGGGCAAAAACTCACCGTAAAGATGCTTCTCGCCTGTTCTCGGGTCACGGGTAAAAGCCACACCTGTTCCACTATCATCACCCATATTACCAAACACCATGGTCACCACATTTACGGCGGTTCCCATATCATCAGGTATCTTGTTTATCTTCCTGTAAACTATGGCCCGGTCATTATTCCATGACTCAAACACAGCGCGTATCGCCATTTCCAATTGTTTCTTGGGATCCTGTGGGAACTCATACCCGTGCTTTTCATACACTTTTTTATATTCATCAACCACTTCTTTAAGCGCATTTACATCTAACTCCACATCCTGCCGGGCATTGTGCTTGGCCTTTATTTCACCCAGTTTCTCCTCAAACTCTTCATGCTTTATACCTAACACGACATTACCAAACATCTGTATCAGACGCCTATACGCATCCCATGCAAATCTTGGATTCTGCGTTTGCTTTGAAAGCCCTTCAACGGACTCGTCAGTAAGCCCAAGATTCAAAATGGTATCCATCATCCCGGGCATACTTATCGGCGCTCCAGACCTCACAGACACCAAAAGAGGATTCTCGGAGCTTCCAAATACCTTCCCTGTCTCTTTCTCCAGCATCTTCATGGCATCTTCAACTTGCTCCCAGAGACCCTCCGGGAAATCCTTATTCTCAAAATATTTTATGCAGGTTTCAGTGGTAATCGTAAAACCGGGTGGCACTGGCAAACCAATTCTTGTCATTTCGGCCAGTCCTGCACCCTTGCCACCCAGCAATTTCTTTCTATCCTGCATCTCTGGTGCTATTCTCTCCAACTCATCCATATCTTCTTTGCGAAAGTAAACATACACGTACTTCATCTTCATCACCTTGGGAATGGGAATATTCGCTCAATATAAATATGTTCTTTTGACTAACAATTTCGTTGCAAATGTTCGAAGAATGTACCAATATTCGAATATTGTACCACAAACGAAATATATACTGGAAGAGATGTCAAACACGGTGATGAAAATGAAAAAAATGTTAGTGGTATTATTAACATTTGCCATGTTGGCAGCAATTATACCTGCCATGGCATCGGCAAGTGAGGAGCATGGAATGGGTCAAAACCACAGAGAAAAAGCTATGATTGGTGGATTTACAATCAGCAACGGTTTTGTTAACGGCACCTTCGTGAATTTTAACATAGACGAAAAATCGGGAGTTATTACATCCTATAAAGTAAACGGCACGGAAGTTTTTGAGAAAGTTAGCTATTCATCAACAGACACCGGAAAAATAAGGCTTCATGGAGCTATGCTAATGTACTACGGCATTGGTGCAGGAATGGGAATGAACTGGAGCCACCGCAACATATTCAACGTAAACTGGAGATTAATAGCAGTTCATGATAACCCTGCAGGAGTAATGCACATAGTTGTATATGGTAATGACGAGATAACGTATACCTTGTCAAATGGCGAATCAGCAAATATTACAGGGAGACATGTAATAACGATATCAGGGGAAGAGAGCGGACATATCATATATACTGGCACAGCCAACATAAGTGGCAACGAGATTCATATAAGCTTCAACAACACGGATTTCACCTTTGGGAACCACACGTATCACGGGGGTAGTGCAATATTCATAGGCGCCCATGGATGGCACTTCAACCACAGACTCAGGCAAATGATTATAAATGCCATAGAAAAAGGAAAGATGGGAGGAGAACTCAGAATCCAGAGAAATAAGGCAGACTTTACAAACTACACATATGGTCTGAACGCCCGTGTCAAAATGAACAAAGAGAACCACGTGCAGGTGTCCGTAGAATCTGAGAATCACGAAGGGAAGGTCATAATGTTAACCTTCAACAAGAGCAATATGCAGTACGACAACAACCACAAAATAATAGTGAAAATAGATGGAAAGAAGATACAGTTGACAAATGATACTAATGTATTTTCGGGAGGTACAGAAGGTAAATACGCAGTGTATTCAAATGGTAACCAGGTTACCGTATTCGTGTATATACCTCACTTCTCAGATCATACTGTTGACGTGGAAAGCGAATCACAGAGCAACGTTGCAACGGTAGCTGGTAACCCTGCATACATGGGCGCTATCATAGGCGTAATAGTGGTCATCATAATCGCAGCGGTGGTAATCATTAGAAAAAGATAAAGCCACCATCACCTTTTTTTTCTTTTTCACTCATAAATTTTAAATACTCCGTTCTCATCCTCTTGAAAGATGAAAAAGATATTCATTGCAGTCGCATTGGTAATCACACTACTGCTTGGTTCCTTTGCAAGCGGTGCGGATATACCCGTGCACAAGGAAAAAAGTATATATCCAACTGTTGTTCTTTATTTCAACGACGGAAAAAGGGCAAATATTACCGGAAAAGTATGGGCTCAAACTATATTTCCGATTGTGGTTGGTATGATACACAGCTACAACTGGGAGAAGAAAATAAAGTATTTATTCTTTGACAAATCACTTAAAGGTCTGAACCCGTTTGGCTTGGATTTCGTAAGGGCAATGGAGTCTCACCCATACTCTGAGTTTGAGAATAACTTTCCAAAATTGGTGGGGGATGCTCTTAAATCAATATATAATGTGGATTCAGACAGAGATGGTTACACAAACATAGAGGAGCTAAATGCTGGAACTTACCCCGGTGACCCCTCAGATCATCCAGGACTGAGCCAGAAGAAATTCTGGGACGAGTACGGAGGATACATCATTTTGATAACCATAATTGCATCGATTTTTGTTCTTTACTTTGTGTTTAATAGAGAAGCGAAAGACTAATCAAAATACATCCATTTTTTCTTTGCTTTCTTTAAGCATATAGCGCTGATGGCTAACATAATCAAAGCGGTAGAAACAATTATGGCAACGCTAATAAATCCAAGATTCAGACTGGAAATTGTAAGAATTATGCCGGGAACAACGCTTAAAAGACTGAATTTAATTATTATCTCCGGGTCGAACAGCATGCTGGTAACTCTGTACCCTGCAAGATACGCCGTTATTGACAGTAAATATCCTACATTAAGGTAGAACAGAGCAAAAGCAGGAATTAAATAAAGCATATTGCCTATATTTATAAATACCACAACAGGAACCGAAACAATAGAAACGATAAGAATATGTGCCTTCATGTGTGCTTTTATGATATTCCAAGGAGATAGAGGTAAAAGACCCATATGGGCAGGGTCATCCATTATGGTCAGCCAACTGTAAACCACGGTGGAAAATATTGAAAGCATTATTGTGAGAGAAATCGGAGAATAAACATGGCTGGAAGATACTTTATTAAGAACCTGAACGAATATAAATATAAGAACCATAGGGAGAAAATAAGTGAGAGTTGATTTAAGAATGATGTGGCCCCTAATTACGTCCATCATCTCCTTGGCAAACACGGGATCCCGAAACAAAAACATATACCTGTGAAAACTTGACCTGTGTTCTCTTTTTTCATATTCCCTTTTCTCTGATGTGAAATAGTATCCTGTGAAAGTAAAGAGAGCTATTGCAGCATATGAATATAAGAGATAGACGTATTCTTTGGTAAGCTGGAACATCGCCGGATAAAAAGGAAGCAAGTGCAGGTAAGCAAGAAGCAAGTATGAAAAAACAAGCGTTACAAAAAAGGCATATACAACTTTTGAGCGGTTATATATGGCAAAAGACGTGTATGCTATAGAGTAACCAAGTAGCATGGAGGTTAGCATTGTAAGAGTGAATAAACTTACCTGTGGTAAGGTAAGTTTTGTAAAAATGGTGGCTATTAGAAGTCCTGCATAGGTTGGCAAAACAAAAAGAAGAGAGTAGTAAACGGTATCTCTCAAAAACGCGTAAAAATAAGTTTTTTTGGCAGATATCGGGAGTATAGAATAAGTATTCACCAGAGTGAACTTTTCCATAGTGCGTCCTAAAAACTCAAATGAACCCACGCCAAAACCGTACATAAACGTGCTTATAAGGGTCAGCTCTATGAATGTACGATACGGCATCACTTCAAAAACCTCATCAATGAATATACTGCCCAGCAAGGTAAAGAACAGAACATAAAGAGGAAAAACAACTAAAGAGTACTTCTTCGCTATATAAGTATGTCTCCGATATTCTTCAATGAGAAAGTATCTCAGCATGGCCAACCTCCCTCAAAAATTTCTCTTCAAGGTTAGTCATATCATCCACAATCTTGACAATCTTTCCATCCAGTATAATACCCACCCTATTGCATAACTTCTCCGCCATTTCCAGAATGTGAGTGGCCATAAAAATGGTGCCTCCAGAATTAATGTAGTCCTCTAATATCTGGCGAATTACACGCTGGTAAACAGGATCAAGATTGATAAAAGGCTCATCCAAAAAAAGTATCCGGGGATTGTGCATCATTGCTGCGGCAAATATAAGCCTCTGCTTGGTTCCTTTAGATAAATTCTTACATATTGTTTTCCTGTAAGTATTCAGGTCAAACTTGTTTATTGTTTCTTCCACTATACCCTTTTTCAGGCCCCTTAGCTCAGCAACAAAATGCAGGTATTCTTCCACAGTAAGGTAATTCGGAACACTCTCGCTCTCAGGCACTATCCCCACGTATTTCCTAACTCTGACAGGTTCTTTTAACGGGTTCACCCCCGCGACCATGACCCTGCCATGCCCGTCAGTCTGGCCGGTTAGAATCTTTATCAGCGTTGTCTTCCCCGCACCATTCGGACCAAGCAAGGCAAAAACTTCACCCACATCTACCTTCAAATCAAGACCCTTTAAAACCTGCTTTTTACCGTACCACTTCTCAAGCTCCTCTACATGTATTGCCAGGCTCAACCCAATTCCTCCTTCTTACCAGACGGAGCCCGTCTAACCTTTCCAAGCTCAGTCATTGAGAACAGAATACTTGATTTAAAAACAGGGCCATCAACACATACCCTGTACCCGTTTATGCTGCAAGAATCACATATGCCTATTCCGCACTTCATAAAACGCTCCAAAGATGCCTGGATTTCCACCCCATATTTTTTGGCTATTTGCACCATTGCGCTCATCATAGGCTCCGGACCACAGGTATATACCATATCGTAATCATTTTTCGCAAGGAGCTCTTCAGCAAGATCTGTGGCAAACCCCCGATATCCCATAGAACCATCATCAGTAGCTATTATGGGTTTTAAATCTCTAAATCTATTTAGAAAAACAAGTTCATCTTTACTTTTAGCAGCAATAATGATGTCTTTATTCTCCAATTTTTCTATGAGCGGTGCAAGTGTGGCCATTCCAGAACCACCACCCACAACAAGAGCTTTTCCCGCTCTTATCTCAAATCCATTCCCATAAGGCCCCCTAATCCACAGCCTATCGCCAACATGCAACTCGTGCATCCTAGAGGTGCCAGCACCTATTTTTTTCACGGTGAAACCTTTTAAATTTCCAATATATGATATGCTCATTGGAAACTCATCAATTCCCGGAAGCCATACCATGTAAAACTGTCCCGGCTCGGGTCTTGATTCGTCTTCAAACCTAAACGTCTTGACATTTTTCGCTTCGTCTACTATTTCCTTTATCTCCACTACCCTGTACATTATCATCGCCTCTGAGCAACTCCCACAAGTTCATCAATACTACCAACATCGTTTTTCAGCATCCATTCCTCCATCTCCCGGGCAATTTGTGAAAACACGGATATACCTCTCAGGTACACCGCTGTGCCAACTTCCACTGCCTTAGCACCTGCCATAATGTACTCAATTGCATCCCTGCCAGATGTTATTCCTCCCACTCCTACCACAGGAGTATCCAACTCAGAGCTAACCTCATAAACTGCTCTGACTCCTATGGGCTTTATGCACGGTCCAGATAAACCTCCAAGCCTGTTGCTCAAAACGGGCAATCTTGCATCTATGTCTATCGCCATACCCCTCACGGTATTTATTAAAACAAGCGCATCCGCAGCACTCGCAGATTTTGCAATTTCAATTAAAGAATGGGTATTTGGTGTTAACTTTGCCCATACAGGAACCCTCACGGCTTTTTTAACTTCCGAAACTATCTCTTCTACCAGTCCTTTATCCGTACCCACCTCCATACCGTATCCCCTAGCATGAGGACACGAGAGATTCAACTCCACCGCATCTACCCCATATCCTTCCATCTTCTTAGCAAGAAACACGAACTCTTCAGGAGAGCTGCCAAAGATGCTGCCAATAACTGGCACACCACCCTTTTTAGCTATTTTTATTTCATCTCCGTAACTGTCAATACCCGGATTTGCCAGGCCAACTGCATTTATAATGCCCATTCCATCAGGTAGCTCACAAATCACAGGATTTGGATAACCCACTCTTTCTTCAGAACCAATCGATTTGGTAACAATGCCACCTGCGCCAGCTCTTGCAATCCTCACCATGGTATCCCCAGACTCGTCCAGAACGCCAGATGCAAGAATTAGGGGATTTTTGAAGAACATACCGTTAAGAGATACACTTAGCATATGAGATGAAATTGCCCTGTAATATTAAACAGTTTCGTATTGAGATATCACCCGCTTGCGGGGATTCCCATCATATTTTCAGGGAATGCCAGCCGGGCGGGCTAACTATAATTAAAAAGCGTATAATTTACTTTTCCTGAACCTTCTGTGATGCTAAAAATTTAAGAAGTTGTATCTGGTCGGGAGACATAGGCATACTCACATTATCTATGCTTCCAGTTTTCAGAGCAACCAATATTTTGGGATTTCCCTTGCAAAGCTGATATATCCTCTTGAATGCACTATCCTTCACATCAGGAAGCAGCTTTCTTGCATATTCGTATGGAAGTCCACCCAATCTAATCTCCACAACTCTATTCTCAGCGACATCTGCAAGGGTGTAAAACCGGTTATAATAAGGGGTATCATTCCTCATAGTAACAATTATCCGGCTCATGTTAAGCTCCTCATGAACGAGGGATTGCATCGCACTTACAAACTCATCATCAACATCAAAATAACCGTCCATTATGAGAAGCGTGGGATAGTCTCTAAGAGTTGAAAGTACATCATTACCGCCGAAAAGAGTTCTGAAAACTTCCCTTATATTTTCCCACTTTCTACCAGGGTACACGTTGAACCACACAATGTTCTCGGAGGGGGATTTTTCTAAAATAAATCGGTTTATCAAAGCAGTTTTTCCCACACCCTGATTGCCAATTACACAGAGAAATTTTCCATTCATGTACCACTTTTCCATCTCATCAAGCTCAGATTGCCTGTCCACAAAAAAATCATCAGTAATATTTACCTCCTTGAAAACAATTCTGGAGCTCATCTTAAGCATTTTTTCGTTTATTTCACCGTGTTCCAGCTTTTGCATAAGCTCTAAATAATGTAAATTCAATCTCTTTTTCAACTCCCCCACCGTTATTTTCTTGTTATTAAGCACGATTTCCATGCTTTCAATTGCATCAATTATCTTCTTTGCAGCGGATATGCCCTTGGGCGTAAGAATATATACAGTAACCCGCTTTTTCTTTCCGCTAACATGTCCCTTTTTTGAATAAACCAGCTCATCTTCAATCATTTTTTTTATGTTTCTTGGAATGTGCGTAACGGATATGCCCACAGAGCTCGCAATTCCCTGCTGAGTCATCTCCAGTGGGTACTCATACCGATTATCGTATTTGCGGTAATCATAAAGATGGAGCAGAATTTTCTCCTGAACCTTCAAACGCATCATATAGTAATTAGATGGACAACTATTTAATTATTTCCTCACCTTGAAATTTTTAGTGCTTAAGAAATATTTTTATAAATAAAGGCCATCTCTTAACCCGTGTTTGAAAAAATAAAAATTGATGAAAAAGAATATGTAAGGATAACCAGAGATGAGCTTTTTCGTATAGTAAAGGAGATATTCGTAGCATTGGGAATCACCGAAAATGAAGCAAGCATCGTGGCAGATAGCCTCATTTATGCGGATTTACGGGGAATTGAAAGTCACGGAGTCCAGAGACTGAAAATGTACGTAGATGGAATAAAAGCAGGAGGTATAAACACAGAGCCGAACATAATAACTGTCCGAGAATCACCCGTGTACGCGCTGTTGGACGGTGACCAAGCAATGGGGCAAATAGCGGGATACAGAGCAACAAAGATGGCAATAAATAAAGCAAGAGAAAACGGCATAGCTGTTGTTGGAGTGAAAAACAGCAACCATTACGGCACCGCAGGATACTACGCTCTAAAAATGGCAGAAGAAGATTTGATTGGCATAAGCATGACCACCTCGAGTCCACTGGTTTCACACACTGGCGCCATGGAGAGATTTATCGGCACAAATCCGATAGCCATGGGCGTGCCTGTTGAAGGAGAAAAACCGTTTCTGCTGGATATGGCCACCAGTGTGGTTCCAAGCGGGAAGATAGAGATGGCTCAACGGAAAAAAGAGAGAGTGCCGGAAGGATGGGCAATAAGCACGGTGAACGGGAAAATGATTACTGACCCAAACGAGATACTAAGTCCCAAGGGTGCGATACTTCCACTTGGAGGTCTCGGAGAAATTTTTGGAGGGCACAAGGGTTACGGATTAGGGGTTATGGTGGACATTCTCAGCGGGATACTGGTAGGTGCTACGTGGAGCAAACATGTAGCAGGGGCCAAAGAGAAAAACAGCAACGTAGGACATTTTTTCATGGCAATCAACCCTGCTGCGTTTGGAGACATTGAAGAATTCAAGAACAATGTTAAAAAAATGAGGGAAGAGCTGAGAAACTCCAGAAAACATCCAAAATTTGAGAGAATATGGACCCACGGAGAGAAGGGGTTTTTAACAGAGGAGACTCGTCTGAAAATAGGTATACCCATCCATCGCACAGTTTACGAGGAAATTAACCAGATTGCCAATGAGCTTGGAGTAAAATCTCTTTCGTAATGTTTAATCTCAATCCTCGGATTTTTTGAGCAATTTCCTGCTTAAATATGGCATCCATGCGGACTCAAGTATCATGGACAGGAACACTGTTAAAAGGGTGGATATAAGGATTATCTCCCCCCAGTACACAAGATTTTTATCGCCAAACTGGGTGCCTATTGCAATTGGAAGCGTTGCCATGCTAGACGCCACTGCACCTTTAGGGCCCTCTAATGAAATGAACAGGTACTTTTTAAAGCCAACTTTTGGGAGTGTCACCACAGTAGCAAGAGGGCGTGCCACAAATATAACCAAGAGAGCAACAACTGTAGAGTAGATAAGAATATTCAACGAAAGATTGGAAATACTAAGAGAAGCCCCTAAAAGCACAAATATCATCATTATTGAAAAAGTAGATAGTGAATCTGTGAACTTCACATTAGAATCAATCGCACCATCCATGGAGTCTGATTTTTTCTTGAAAAGCGAAGAGTAATTAGCCAGAACTATGGCCATAACAGTTACCACAAGAAACCCTGACGCTTTTATTCCCTCCCCAAGCACGTAAGCCCCGAAAGCCAGTGCCATCACCAGAATTACGGGATATGGTTGCTCCTTTACATTTAGCTTATCCATAGTATAGTAGGAAATCAAAGCAAAGACTATACCAATAAGAACTGAGGCGAATAGCTGGTATAAAAAGAAAAATGTTGCTGCAAAATAAAGAGATGCGCTGGGCACAATCTCAATTATACTTGCAAGTGCAGGTACCTCAGGAACTATAAAGATAAAAGCAACAAGGGTTAAAATTATAGCAAGGGGACCATTAAATATTGCCTCTGTCAAAATTACGGTTTCCACATCTTTATCTATTTTGTGTATTTTAAACAAAGGAATCAAGGTGGCAGGGTCAGTTCCGGATACTATTGCTCCGAACAAAAACCCTATTGTCCACGGAACGTGGAATATCCACTGAAACACCAGACCTGAAAGTATTGCCGTTATAAGCAAACCCAAAGTATCAAGAAGGCCTATTACAAGCATATGCTTCTTTAAGAGGTACACTTTTAGCTGGAACCCGGCAGCCAGCATTACAAGAAATAGACCGAAAGAACGAATGTAATAAAACAGAACCCGTGCTGTATTTGGTAGGATAAGGTTTAGAATTGGCCCCACCACTATCCCAAAGAATATGAGAAGAGGAGTATATGGGAATTTTGTTTTTCTACTTATAAGCATTGCAGCTATGCCAGATAAAAAAACTATCATCAGTGCAAGAGAAATTGCATTTACGCTAAGTTCCATACTTATAGAGGGAGTGAATCCCATGAGCACAGATAAATAACATTCTATAAAAATATACCTGCGAGTATGGTAGATAAACAGGCAGACTACCATGAACAATAGAGGGCATACCTCTTCACTTCTGCAAAAGCAGGTAGTAGTGACACAAGCAAAGATTATATATCCAATCGTTTTTAGCTTCAAAAAATATTGAAATGGTGATTGACATGTTCAGGAAGGTGCTGTTCGCGACGGATTTCACGCCATCTGCCACAAATGCACTCAGATACGTCATAAAGCTCAAAGAAGCAGGCACAGAGGAAGTCGTGGTAGTGCACGTGGTGGAGAATGTTACCCTGGAGGCCATGATTGAATCATGCATATGGAGCAAAGAGGACGTGAAAAAATGTGAGGAAGAGATAGAAGAGAAGGTAATCGCTCAGGCAAAGAAGAAGATGGAAGGAATAAAAGAAGAACTCGAAAAACATGGCCTGAAAGTTAAGACAGTAGTCAAGATTGGAAAACCGGCCATTAATATCGTAGATACAGCAAAAAAAGAGGGTGTCTCCATAATAGTCTTGGGCTCACACGGAAAGAGCAGAATGGAAGACGTGCTCATAGGTAGTGTAGCTGAAAATGTCGTGAGACATGCTTCGAATATCCCCGTGCTGCTGGTAAGAGGGTGATTAACATGGGAGAAAAGCAACCCCTTGCAAGATTTATAAAGGTTACCAAAT
Source organism: DHVE2 group archaeon (assembly GCA_027023265.1). Lineage (GTDB taxonomy): Archaea > Thermoplasmatota > Thermoplasmata > Thermoplasmatales > Aciduliprofundaceae > JAADDK01. Next base: position 186,733 of record JALVVV010000055.1, on the reverse strand, counting down.
GGATGGTGAGTCATATTATCATACCGGTAAGCACAGTGATGGTACTCGGGTTAGCTGTGGGATATTTCATACCCCACTCAATAGCCTCAAAACTTGAATTCACAGTCATCATAGGGCTGTTCTGGATGCTCTATCCCATGATGATTGATCTTCACATGGGTGAATTGAAAGAGGTGGTTAAAAGACCTAAAAAAATAGGATTATCTCTTCTCATTAATTTCATAATCTCGCCTCTTATAATTGGCGCGTTGGTATGGTCACTCATGGGTAATTACCCTGATCTGGGGGCTGGAATGATATTGGTGGGAGTAAGTCCCTGCTCAGCCATGAATACCGCAGCGTCTGCATTTGTAGGCGCAAATGTAGAACTTACACTCGGGATAATTGCAATAAGCTACCTCTTAACTATAATTGCAGCACCTGGCTGGGCCACTGTACTCATACACAGGTCTGTACCCGTGCCATTCTTGTTTATGGTAAGGCAGATTGCCTTAGTAATTCTCATCCCGATGTTCCTTGGGTGGATTACACGCGTTGCTCTCCAGAAAAAAATGGGTGAGGAAAAATATCTTCAGATAGTTCCATCCTTTGAAGGCTTTTCGTTTTTGGGTGTTCTCTTTATGATTTTCTTCTTGTTCGTAATAAACGGAAAAGGGATAATATCCCACTGGGAATTTCTGGTTAATATCGTAGTGGTTTCTATATTGTTCTTCGCAATAATGATGGTTATAGGGATATATCTTCCAAGAGCAATGAAACTTAATTACAGGGACACTGCATCAATAACGATAACATCAGTGGCAAAAAACGAGTCCATAGCCATGGCTCTGGCTTTCATGCTCTTCGGAGCAAAGTCAGCCATAGGTGTTGCCATAGGTGGTGTGCTTATACAGGTGCCGTTCATGGTATTCTACATACAGACAATATCCAAGAAGCTCAAGAAGAAGTGGGGAGAGGATGAAGATAAAATGAATGCACAGGCAAGCCCGGATACAGCGATTGAAAAATAAAAAATAGATAGGTAGCAGAATAGTTAGATGTCTCAGCTAAAAGAAATGAACACCTCTTCAATATTTTTTTATAAACCATATGAATTGTGAAATGAAAGTTTTTGGGCACAAATATAAAGATGGGTTACGGGCAATTCTGCTATGCGAAAAGAATAAATAAAAGGAATAGGATGAATAAAAGAAATGGTGAAGAAAAGTAGCCACGGTAATAAGTATATTCGGAACGATAATCATAGTGAAAACCATCGTATTGACTTAGTATCCTGCCTCCTCCCCAACAACAGATACTCCAGAGAAGAGATTTATTTGAGGAATAGTTGGGCTGGAGTGTTTGCCTTCCTGATGACAGTGAACTATATTGTGATGATGAAAAATACCAAGAAAAAGAGATACACTTCATGAACAAGAGTGGCCTTGTGATAATATTACTACATCTTATCGGAATAGGCTTCTTTGTGTGGGTCGCGGTGGAAGCATGGATGAAAATCCACGGCGTACCATGAGAGCAAGTATATACGCTACGCATATCGCAGAGGATTAAACGCTGTAAAGCATTCTTTAAACACACAATAGAAGCAAGTAAAAATTGAGGTCGTGATTGATTTTTCTTTTAATATGAAAACCTGCAGAAAATTTACGGGATAACTAAGCGAACTAAAAAGAAATTCTCGAAAAAATCATCCAAGCCAGCACACTATAAACAGAGAACAGCGCCCCGGCCGGGATTGTCATTTTTCTGAGCAAATCCGAAAGGAGCTTTTTCAGGAATGGAAGAATACAGGGCACTGGTGGCCACCCAAGGGCGATAAGGATTTGCTTCTGTGTCTCGTGGGGGAACTCTGAAGGGGCTTCATGTCCTCTTCTCTTTTTTATACCGAAGAATTCACCACAAAGCTTATTAATTACTCGTTAAGAAAAGCGGAAACACAACAATACGTATCCCTCGGCGCACTTTTGGATTTTGCCCGCCGTGTTCTTGGCGTCAGGCTCACATCGAATATTGCCAGAAACATTAAGCGGAAGGTGGAACGGGAGCTGTTGAATTCTGGCTATTTTTACAAACTCAAGATGGATGGCTTAATCTGGTTCACCACAACCGCCGCCGGAAGGCGGGCGTACCTTGACTTGATAAGGGGGCGATTAGCCCCCAAGCAAAATTCAAACCATGAGGAAAATAGCGGATTTCAGAGCTACCGAGCCATGGCGGAAGAACTCATCATGAATGAGATCCGACTCCATGAAGATCACTATGACTTTTTGGAGGAGCTCTTCACACAATACCTTGACCTTGTCGATGCGAAGGTCATATTACTACGGCATCGCAAAGACCCGGAAAAATTTGCATTAATGGGGTACCGAACAAGATTCAACGATGATAAGCGGAGAAGGAAGCTCCTTGCTCGATATGATCATGCATGGAGTTATGCCACCAAACACTATCAAAACGGGGTATTCCTCACACTCACAACAGATCCATCTCAATTTTCAAGCATATATGAAGCCACGATGGCCATATCGTGGGCATGGAACTCTTTCATGAGCTGGCTTCAGAAAAAGCTCGGGAGGAGGCCCCCTTACATAAAAGTTTTAGAGTTCACAAAGAAGGGACTCCCACACCTTCACGTGGTGTTTTTCGACGTGGGATATCTCGCAGACCATGAAGAAATCACGGAAGAATGGAACCGCTTGGGTCAGGGCATCATAAACTACGAATACGCAATAATCAACCGCAAAGGCTCATGGAGCTGGAAAAAGAGAAAACCACGGGATGGTGGCCGGAGCGTGAAACAATACCTGAAAAAATATCTTTTGAAAACAATGAGCATGAAAGATTCAGCGCTTGGCACTCTTGCCTTGTACTGGGTCACAAACCGCAGGTTCTACACAACGGCGCGGATTTTAGGCAAGAAACTCTTATATGAGCATCGCACGGGCGAATGGCAATTTTTCGGCACGGCGTGGGCTGTGGAGCTTCTCGAAGTTCTGCCGTGGTGGGCAGATGTAGTATATTCAGAATTTGGAGGAGGATACGGATGAAAATCCCGCGTCGCATAGTGGTGAAGATAGCGATTCAGGTCATCAAGGAGCGCGGGGCAGTTACGCAGTTCGATATCCATACGGCAATTGAGGAATATCTTAATCGTCAATTGTCGGTAGGTGATAAGGTTCGCATCACAAAGATCTTAGAATCAGAGTTTAATATTGTGGAAGTGCGGAGAGAGGGCGCAGATAAGATCCGTGTGTACGTTTTCGAGCTTTAACATCGTCAATGGTGGCACTTCCTTATATGTAATTACGACTATCGTCTAAAGTGAGGTGATATTAAGTGGGCAAATATCGGCAAGGAAGGAAAATATTTTGGGCCACGCTGGCACTTCTTTTGCTCGTTGTAGCAATGCCCTTCAGCGTGGCCGGAGTGGAGTACTGGAACGAGCACATCGCAGGTACCGAATCGGTAGCGTACAACTTTGACAACAGCACAGCAATAGATAGCTATTTCATCACAGGAGCAACAAGCGCAAAGGTAGCAGCTGCGATATACGACCCTGAAGGACTGCACGCAGCAGCACTATCGCCATTTTGGGGAGTGCAACACAACAACGAAAGCGGATGGAACGAAGTAATAGTAGATACAGGAGCGAGCACTACCGATAACACAAGCGCAGGAAACTCGCTATTTTTCAGCATGAACGTGAGCGCTAAAAACATACTAAACAAAAACATCAACAAACTAAAAATCGCGATAGACGGGCTGAACGCAAACACAACAGCAATACTATACATAAAAATCGCAAAAGTAACAGATTTTTATGGGGGCGATACAGCATACTCACTAAAGAACGGACTGGGAGGATATGTATACATAGATAGAATCAACACTACTTCAAATGGCACGCTCAGATACACGCTCAAAATAGACCCAGCAATAGCAAGCCTCATTGCATCAAAACAGGATAATACGACATGGGTAACAAAAATAGTACTTCTCTCAGCAGACCCAACGCATGACATCATCAGTGAAGGCAACACTGTATACTTTAAAATCCAATACCTGCACCCGCACGGCCGCGCAGTTGTGGGCACGTACGACGCCACAGAAGTGATTTTGGCAATCTGGACTGGCATCGGCATTGCGGTTCTGTTCGTGACTTCACCGGCGTGGAATCCCACGACCCATAACGGATTAATCGAGCACATAATCCAGCATCGCAGATATTCCAGGGCGGCACGCTCTCGCAGTTCGAGATCGAGATCGAGGAGAACGCACCGCACCCATCGCAGCTCGCACAGGAGAAGATCCACACATAGGAGAAGGAGGTGATTAAGATGATAGCGGAATTTTTGGTGGCAATAATAGGGCTAATCCTCGGGTACTTTGGCTATTCGTGGTTAACTAAGTCGAACCCCTCAAAATTTTGGGGCACAATCATCTCGCTGAGCACATCAGGAACTACGTACGCCACGAGCTTCCTCACGGGATTCATAGTGGTAGTACGCTCGGCGGTGGCTGGGGGCTACGGCGTTGTGGGCTACGCATTCATAGCCATTTGGTTCATAGCGATCCCGCTGTTGTGGTTCACCCAAGGCCTCAGAGGATGGTACCATGACAAACCGTTCTTAGCGAACATGATCCAGTGACGGGGTGAAAACCATGAAAATAGTGAGGATATGGAAACAATTCAAAGCCCGGGCGCAGGTGCTCCAGTTAGCATTTTTTTCTCTTTTTTTACTGCCGGGGCTGGTCATCAGTCCACACGGAATAAACCCACATAACTTTGCACTCTCTACGCTATCGAATGATAACCCGCTTTTAAAGCCTATCTTTGATTTCTTCGGCGCAATTTGGGATAATTTGAGTAAATTAGTGAGTGGATTAACTGATGCTATAAACAATTGGTTCTCTGCGGTGTGGAACGTGCAGTGGAATGACATCCCTGTTGGTCCAGTGATTTTCATTGGCTTAATAATTATATCTTTGGCTATGATTTGGGGCTTCTTCAAGCTCCGCCAGTTCACGCGCACGGATTAGGGGGATTTACATGCGAGCGCACACAATCATATTTTTCCTCTTTCTTTCCGTCCTGCTTCTTTCCCCGGCCTACGCGGATTCAATCCCAACAACGCATTTTTCCGACAAGATTCACGTGAAAGCGCTACAGGTCGGAGTCCCTTGGGATATCACCATGTGGATGGATGTGACAGTCAGGGATTACGTATGCATGAACGGGGCATATGACTCCATGTATGCCCAGTTTTCGGTCGGAAACATTCCAACGTACGTGTGGAAAGGCGGAACTCCGGGGTACATCCTCAAAACCGCATCAGCAGAGATTAAAGTGGCCGGAACTCACGTGTACACCGTTGCATCAGATTCAAAAAGCAAACCAAGCGATGGCTGGGGCGATATCGGAAGCATAGGCTTAGAGAGTAATAAGATCCTTGTGAAAGAGAACAGGGACGGCGTTTACTTTTGGGATCTCCATGTCCATCTCTATTACGAGCATCTGGTGGGTGGTATTGTTACAGACACATACACAATCAACTACGATTTAATCCCGAAGTTCAATGATTTTACAATTGTTTCTTTTTCAACAGGTGGGGATTGGGGAAGTCAATTAGAACAGGGAGTAACAAAGGCGTTTTCTCAGATTTGGAACGTGTGGACAGTTACAGCTCAGAAAATAACCTATTTAAATTGGAACATAGCTTTCAACCTTAATCCACTTGGGTTCGACCTGCTTAAATTCGTAGAAAATTTGGAGCTATTGGCTGCATTTATAGGGTTTGCATTGTTTAAAACGTTCCAAGCACCAATATTCACAATCTCAATGATTATGGCCCATTTGAACAATACCATGGTACTCTCATTCTTTGTGATCTCCCTCGTTATCGTGGTGCTAATTGCGATTACTCTCTTAACCGTGATCTGGAAAATCATCATGCTGGTTAAACCGTGAGGTGATGCAAAATGTTGCTTGAAATCTTGGGAATAATAATGTTCGGTGCTTCGCTGTACATGAACTATGCCAACGTGGTGCTGTGGAACCCAATATATTCGTTCCTTGTGCAGGAAGCCCTTGGGGCCTTGGGCGTGGCGATAATCACGAAAAGAATACTGCACAGAAAGCGGGGGCGAAAGAAATGAAGCTGCTGCATATCCTCCTTTTCCTCGCTATTCTTTTTATTCCTCTCTCTCACGCTGACCCAATTCCCTCCCCTTTTCCCTATGCGGTGATCACATCCTCGCAGGGCACGAGCATACATCTTTCAGCACTTCCCGGGGAGCGTTCACTGATATATGCCAACGCAACTCTTCACATCTTCGCACCGGTGAACACTTCGTACCGCGTATATATCGACGACAATCTCACGCTTCAGAACACGACGGAGAGCGAGCACACGCGCATACCTTTACATCTCTCTGCCACGCATCACACCATAGCGGTATATCTCTCTAATACTTCTTTCTCCTTCGACGTGCTCGTTACGAGATATGCAATCAGCGAGGGCGCGGTTCAGGAGCTGCAACGCCTTCTCCAAATTCCGCCATGGGAGTGGAGCATGCACGAGTGGGCGGTTTTCTCGGACACAATTTTTGGTGCCCTTCTCGCCATACCTTTTGCGATTGTTCTCGCACGTTACATGATATTAAGAAAATGGGGTGGTGCCAGTGTTATCTCATAACAAAAACGAAGAATGGAAAGAAGAAGAACAGGTTAAAGAGGGAGTGGTTTATCAAGAGCGGTACGAAAAGAAATGGTGGGAAAAGTGGATTTTCGAGAATCAGAAACTGCATTACTTCCTCGCCCTAATTGGGTTTTTCGTGATTATTTTCCTCGTTGGGTACTATTCCGGGCTTTGGTTCCATGTCGGCTCCCTCCTGCTCTTCGGCTTTGTGCTAACAATCGTGGAGATCCTGAGAATCCGGAGGCACATGTATTATATCGTAGAAACTCGCATTGCAGGGGATAAAATCACGCGTCCGGATGGCTCGGTGTTTATTGTTCAGGACACGGAAACCCGCCTTGTTGAGATTCCAGATTTCGCATACTCCGATTTCTCACACTTCGGAACCAACGGCGCACCGTTGCCGGTGCAATCCTCTCGGGTCGTATTCGCTGACTACGTGGACACGGAGAATAAGTTAATTTATCATTCTCCAGATTTGGAATTTGCGAATGCAGTTTTAGAGGCAAAGGCGAACATCGACATAATCGAAGCGAGAGATGAGGAGCTCGACGAGATAGACATCAAACAGATAGATGAGGCAATTGAAAAGCTCAGTAAGATTAAGAGCACAATGGATCAATACATTGCAGAGAAGCGCCCACATCACGATTTATGGGTTCAGCTTAGCAAGTTCATTCAGGGCAAAATTGAGGAGCTGGAGAGTATCAGGGAAGGCTATTCCGAGCAGGATAAATTACTCATCTCGAAGGAGTTCAAGCGCACTTACCGCATCACGCCCAGCGTGAAGCGCAATCTCTTTTTGCACTACAAGAACACCATACCGGACTTGAGAAGCGCCTTATTCCTGCTTCAGAACAACCTTAGGGAATTTGCGGACGCGGTGGCCACGGCAAAGTTGTATAGCTCGTTGGGACGCACCATGCCGCTTGATGTGCGTCGCAGGATTGCGGAAGTATTCGAGAAATTAGGTTATGGGGACATCTTCAATCTGGAGAAAAAAGAGGAGGTGAAAGAGCATGTCGTACACGAATAATTTGGATTTGCATTCTCGTCATCTACGAGTTGAGGGGAACGAACAGGAAGGATATCGCGTGATATACTACGGAAAGGTTGTGAAGTACACAAAGAGTTTTGACTATGCTATGGACATCGCAATAGCTCTATTGGTTGAAGACTGGGAAACACTTTGGGATCATGGCCTGAATCCTCAGGAGGTGTTTGCCGATGCGTGACGACGACAAGGCGCTAAAAATCGCCCTTGCGTCGGGGCTTCCGGCAGAGCTGAAAAAGGCCATAGCGATGGGCGACAAATACAGGGAATATATGCAATCTCGGAGATATCTCTTTTATCTTCGTGATAAGGGCTATTTGACAGATGAGGTTTTAGAGCTTGCATTAAAGAACGTTGAAGAGTACTTTACAATCGAGGGCGTGCACACATATCAGAGTCGTTTATCTGGAGACGAGCTCAGCATCCTTGGCGCACTTTCCAACGTTAAAGGCTACGATGTGAAGAACGATATTCCGATATTCAAGCCCCCGGATGAGCGCATTAATTCCATCTCCGAGCTAATGAGGGATGACGATGATAACGATAGAAAAGATAATTCAGAAAGTAGCCCTTGACGTGCCGAGCTATGTCCTGAGTTACGACGATTTCAGAGATTCATTAGTGTGGAAGATGTCGCAGGAAGAGGGCAAAATATACGGCATCTATGGCCGCCCGGGCTCGGGAAAAACATCCTTCTCTCTTTTACTGGCGCAGGACATACTTCACTTTAACAACACCCACATTTTTTTGACGAACATGACGGTAGAGCACCCGCGGTTTAAGTTCGCTGCCACAGCTTCACAGCTCTTGGAATACCTTGCCCGCTACGAACGCCCATTTCTCATCTTAGATGATTCTTCTGCGTTCTACAACTCCACGGAGGCAATGAGCTCGCATGTTCGCTCGATGAATGACCTTTTAGTCGTGATAAGAAAGTTCAGGGCTAACCTGATTCTGATAGCGCACACGTACCAGTACCTCCCAAGGATAGTGAAAGAGTGGGGCGAGTGGATTGCGAAGAAGAGAAACAAGACGAAGGCGGAGATGGATTACTTCGTTGTGCAGGACATACCGGCCACAACCTTGCAGTACAACACCTATGAAGTGGGATATTTCGATTTCGACATAGATATGAAGGAAGTTCTCGCAGTACTGAGCGGCAAGGCCGGGGAGAAGATGAAAGAAGCGCTGAAAAAATATCTCGAAGAGCTGAAGAAGAACAAGGAAGATAAAAAGCTCAAGGAAGATTATCGTTACTGGCTCGCAAAATCCGCCATAATGTTAAAAAGCAGCATGGGGCTTCCATATAGCCAGTACGCCAACATGCTTGGATTAAAAAGGGAAACGCTCCGTAACTGGATTAAAAAATTTTACAATGATATGGAATAAAAACGGCCGGCCTAACGGCCATACCCCCAGATGTATTACTATAGGGAGCTGTCGCCCTCTCCACCCTCGCCGGAGTTTTGCCGCTCAAGTCCGAATTTGATATGTAAAACTGAACTTCACATCCTCATTTCTACCCCAGAAAGTCACGGAGATTAGATAAGTTTCATTGTTTGGAAGGTAAACATAAGGGTACAAAGAAACATTATCTATCTCTCCAGCCGGAATAAACTCACTTATCCAATCGCTATGCTCTGATTTTACTATGGTGCCATTGGAAAGATATGAAATTGAATAGTTATAACTATCCAAATACGCCGTGGCATTTCCCTCATTTTTTAGGGTTAAGGTAAAAGATTGAAGATCCGTGGTGTTTTCCCAGCTATAAGAGTATGTTTCTTCGGTGTGATTCAACAATTTCAGTGGGCCAGAATAGAGAGTAAATGAAAGATTATCCATCACAAACCCCATATCATCTTTCAACATGGCGGTATATGTGCCGTTGAAATTGAAATAATCGCCTATGTAAATGGGTGTTCCATTCTCTCCTTTATCAATCCTGGAATATCCCATTTCTTTACCAAACTTATCATATAAAATTAAGTGAAGCGGGCAATCTGCAGAGGCATTAAGTCCAAAAATCAAATACGTAGTGCCATCATCATAATCATATTGTGGGGTTACACTTGCAATACTCACATTATAGCATGTGAAACTAAGATTATAGGGGATATGTGCAGTATATCGTAATTCCCCATTTGATGGAAAAAGCGGATATTTCACAGATATATTTATGTTGTAGATGCCCTTTTTTAGATTTGCAACTGTAACATAGAAGCTGTGATTATCTCTATGTTCTACCCAAAGATCCATATTTTCATAATCCTGAAAAATTACCTTGTCTATATCTTTATGAGATGTCGCATTACTCATTTTTACGCTTAGTGATTCAACATATATGGGCAAAGATGTTTTAATTTCCACCTTTACTTTGCTAACACGTGCAAACTTATAATCTACGGGATAATAAGAAACGTTCAGGAGCTGAACATCTATCTTTGGCTGTGTGATAAACTTCAGCGTCCCGTTGTAAAGTTGTTTTTCCCCTCGCATAATCTCGATGTTAATGGTTCCGTTAAGATTGGTGAGAATGTCGAGAGGCACGGAGATGTTAGAATGATATGCCTGCGTCTTATTCACCCACCAGCGGGCGAGGTCATAATGGTGGTAGTAGATATGGATAAAATCATTGTAAATCAAAGGCTCGGAGAGCTGGATAAATATGTACGTGGTTTCTTTAAACGGGTTCTGTGGATTCACACCGAAATAATACCAGTGATTTGAGATAACAAGCTCATTCCCGGACGCTGAATTATTTGAAGTATGGTTATTTTGTGAGCTTGGCGCAGGCTGCGAGGTAGGAGCTTTCACAACATAGTACGTGGTAACGCTTGCAGCGGCTCCGGCAGTAATCACGGCGACAATAACGAGCACAAGCGTTTTAGATAACATTTTCACACCTCACCAATACTTATCCACATATTTCTGATATTTCTTCGCCAGATGGTACCCGTTTTTCTGCAACCACCCGCGGAGATAATCCGACAGCTCGATATCTGCGAACATGAGCTCCACATGCTCGCAGTCATCGGAATCGTCATAATCGCAGTAAAAGTATATCGTATCTCCCTTGGGCCTGACGAACACGTTTACGATTCGGGACTGCCCAAGGTGCACTTCCTTTAGGGTCACGTGATCCTCATAACTATTGATATGAATAAACGCCTTCATCTGAGCAAATCTCTCAATCTGCTCAGGCGGCAAATTCGCCAGCCAGTCCGCTTTCTTCAATGCTTCAGCCACCACTTTCCCCCTCTCCGTGAGCTCAACATAAATCACTTTTCGGCCCTCAAATTTTTCTTCAGTTTTCACATATCCCTCTTTTTCGAGTTCAGAGACATAAGATTTAATGGTCATATAATTTGGAATCACATTAAGCAACTCGCTCATTTTCTTAGGGCCAGCTAATAACTCAATAAACAAAGGAACGATGTTTTTCATGCTCAATACCTTTTTTTCGCCCACTTTTCACATAACACTTTTGAAATATATAAAAATCTCTTTTCCAATTTCACTTTTGACTTTTGAAAACATTTAAATACATCTTTGCACATATCACTTTTGACTTTGGGAGTTGGTAGATATGAAATATGTGGCAGTTGTGCAAAAATTTGGGCGTGTGGCAATCCCACATGAGCTTAGGGAGTGGCTGGATATTGAGGAAGGAGACAAAGTACTGGTGGAGATTGTGAAGGTGAAAAAGCGCAACGGCGCAGAGGTGATGACTGCGGCGGAGCTGATGCGAGAGCACGACGAGGGGGATTAAAATGGCGACATTGCGGCAGTGGTGGAAAGCGTGGAAAGTAATCTGGGACGAGCTGCGCAAATACGAGAGGAGGGCGAGGGAATGAACCCCGATCTACTCTTTGATATTGTTTTCTTCATTGTATTCGGTGGCCTGTTCGCATACGTCATCTATCTTGCCACGGTAACCTCTAAACTTCGCACCGAGAAATGGAAGCACGGCAAAGGAGGTCTTTATCTCTGGGATTCTGACAAGAACGGGGTGGAGATTTTCTTCGTTCCAATGCGAAAAACCGAGATAGAATATGCGGAGGAGCATCCTGAGGAATGGCTCGAAGAACAAGACCGGCTCCGGTGGCGCATTCGCAGGGTACACATCACATGGCTGCCTTGGTACATGCTTCACGATTCTGGCCTTGATAAGTTCTGCGAGGGCCTGATGAACTACTTCGAGAAGGAGGCGGTGCGGGATGCCTAAGTGGGTCGTACTTCTCGGAGTGGAGATTTTCGAGGGAGTCGTCAACACGGAGGATGTCGTTCTTGTAAAAAATAAAGAACATGCAGAGAAAGTTATGCGGGGGTATCTCGACAAACACCCTGACAAGTATATAGTGGGCTTTAAAATTACAAAAGATGAGTTGTGGAACCACATAAAAGAGTTACAATTTAAATTAGATGATTGTAGAACACAATTAGAAATTTTGAAAGATGAACTACGCTTAAGAGAGGAGGAGGTGCGGGATGACGTGGATTAATTTAGAAGATGGTACCGTATTTGTTATCTTATTAGACAAAGATTTGGTGTTTGTTCGGAAGACTGGAGACATCGTGAACATTGCATATGTGTGTACTTCTAAGAGAAAGAAAAGAATCAAAAAGATAAAAATAAACTTACAAACAGGTGAGGAGGTGCGCGGCGATGAATAGCGAGAGAGGAGAGGAAATTTTGAGCGAGATTATGCGAACGTGGCAGCTGAACATAGGAGAAAGGGAGCGTTCTCTGTATAAAGCAGAGGGGCTTGCGGCGCTGGAGCTGGTGAAGCGCAGGCAGGGCGAAGCCCCAAAGCTGCCTTTTCCATCATGGGAGCTCTGGGAATTTTTGGACTGGGTGGAGAAAGAGGAGCTTCTATCGAGAGGCGGCGAGTTCCAGACCGCATGGGATATTTACAAGAAAAAGAGGGATTGGGATGCAGGAGAAAGAGTTTAAAAACTGGATGCTGGGGAGGGATTTCTCCCTCGCCACAATCACCCGTACTCTTTCGTATCTTCGCTATATTGAGCGTTTGGGGCTGGACATCGATAATGTCCAGAGCATGGACGAGATAATGAATTTCTTTGCGAAGCTCAGAAATCAAGGGGTAACGAGGAAAACGCTAAACAATCATATCAAGGTTCTAAATCGCTATTTTCAGTTTCGGGGCATAGATATCCACCTGAAATATTACAGGGAGTTCCGAGATGAGACAATAATCATCATGAGCGATGACGAGGTGCAGAAGATTCTATCCGTGCGCTGGGCGCATATAGACGTGAATCGCAGAAATCACGCCATGCTTAAGCTTCTCTTTGCCACGGGCGTGAGAATAAACGAGCTTATACAGCTCAACTGGAGCGATCTCTATTTTCACAAGAAGGAGAAGGTATGGATGCTCAAAGTTCGGCAGGGGAAATGGGGCAAATCTCGCGAGATTCCGGTTCCGCCAAAGGTGATAAAATCCCTGGAATTATGGCGAGAGGTTCAGGTGAAGACCGACCCGAACGCAATGTTCACCACAACGCAGGGCCGCATCTCGCATGCCTATGCGCGTAATATCATCACGGAGGCGGGAAAGCGTGCAGGAGTGCCATATTTTCACGCCCATCTGGCGAGGCACTGGAGAGCGGTTAAATGGCTTGAGCAAGGCCTTGATTTAGACATCATAAAAACGTATCTGGGGCACTCCTCGGTAAAGGTCACGCAGATATATTTTAAGATGCGGGAGCGTGGTAAAATGATTGAAGAAACTAAAAAGAAAGATAGGTTTTTTGGGTCATGGGAGCAAATCCAACCCATGGAAGATTCGGGAGGTGATAATCGGTGAATGGAAAAACGGCAAAAACACGGGATTTTAGGACGGCAAAAAGAATGAGCAAATCTTTCCCCCAGAGCAAATCCAAGCGCCCCGGCCGGGATTTGAACCCGGGTCGCGGGCTCGACAGGCCCGCATGATAGGCCGCTACACTACCGGGGCTCTAAGAGGCTGTAAGGAAAAGGTATATTTAAAGATTTTTTTCCGCGTATTCGAGACCTTCCCTGAAAGCCCGCTCGTTGAGTTCCCAGAATCTCTTTGGTACCCTGTCCTTTATTCCTTTTAACAGAGCCTCTGGCTCAATTATCCCCGTCACACCTGCAAAGAATCCCAGCATAACTATGTTTGCGACAATAGGGTTTCCAAGTTTCTCAGCTATTTTCGTGGCAGGTATTCCGTAGACTTTCCGTTTCTCGTCCGGAAGATGCACCAGATCACTATCCACAATTATCACACCATCATCTTTCAGCTTGTGCACGTAGTCCTTGTAAGCGCTCATGCTCATTACAACCAAATAATCGGCCTTGCTAACGTGAGGATAATCTATTTTTTCATCGGCAATGATAACCTCGCTTGTACTTGCACCACCACGAGCTTCGGCACTGTAATCCTGTGTGAAAACGCACTCTTTACCATCATATATGGCTGCGGCATTGGCAAGGATAAATCCCATGGTTATTATTCCCTGACCTCCAAGGCCTCCAAATTTTACTTCAGCTTTCATTCCTGAGCCCTCCTTATAATCTCTTCGTATCTCTCCTCATAAGAGGGGATCCCACCAACATTCCTGAATTCACCAACCACTATCTTACCTTTGTAGGTAAGTTCCATCTCCTCATAAGAAGCTTTGTTGTTGATAACCGAGTTTTTCTGGAAGTACTCCATCATACTCATCGGAGACCTCATGGAATTGCGCCTCCCATACACAGTAGGACACTGAGAAATAATCTCTATTACCCGAAAACCTTTCATGTTAAGAGCCTTGTAGATGCTGTTTTGAAGCTGATTCACATGATAGGTGGTCCACCTCGCCACGTAAGGTGCGCCTAGAGATATAGCCAGATGAGGAATATTGAATGGCCTGTCTGGATTACCATATGGAGTTGTTGTGGTATATGCCCCTGTAGGCGTGGTTGGCCCGTGCTGTCCGCCGGTCATTCCGTATGTGAAGTTATTTACCGCTATAATAAGCAAATCGTGATTCCTGCGCGCAGCATTTACAAAATGATTTCCACCGATAGCAAAAAGATCTCCATCACCGCTAAAAACAACCACATTAAGATCTGGACGTGCAAACTTTACACCAACTGCAAATGGTATGGCACGACCATGCGTTGTGTGAAATGAATCTACATTCACGTACCCAGCTGTCCTTCCCGTACACCCAATACCTGAAACAACAACCATCTTCTCCTTAGGAATATTCCTGCGTATAACTGCCCTTAAAAATGCATTCAAAACAATACCAATACCGCAGCCGGGACACCACACATGAGGAAGCCTCTCTGTCCTAAGCCACTCTTCCTCTGTTTTCCTCATATCAGTCATCTGACTCACGAGCTCACCTCCCTGATTCTCTTCAGAACATCCTCTGGAGTATGTATTTCGCCACCCATTTTGTTAAGCTGATACACATCATTGTCACTGTACTCTCGTACAAGATGATACATCTGCCCGTAATTGAGTTCTGCCACAATGTAATCCGCAGAGTACTTTGTTATGTACTCCCACGGGAATGGCCATATCGTTATGAGCCTTAGCATACCCGCTTTTATACCTTCTTTTCTTGCAAGATTCACCCCTGCTTTAACTGCCCTCGATTCCCCGCCAAAGCTCACCACTATGATATCAGCATCTTCTGTGAGATACTCCTCCACCTTCCAAATATCCCTCTCGTGTTTCAGTATCTTTTCATTTAACCGTCTCACCAGCTCCTCCTGTGCCTGCGGCGTCAAATCCGGATATCCACGCTCGTCATGTGTTAAACCCGTTGCATGTATGTTGTACCCCTCCCCTATCAAAGGCATGGGCGGAACCATATCTTCATCTGGCTGGTAAGGGAGCTGTCCCTCTCTTGCCCTCTTTCTCCGTATTATCTTTTTCTCCCACTCCTCTCTTGGAGGGACGTAAACTTTCTCGTACATGTGGGCAAGCAAACCATCCAGCAGGTACATCACCGGAACCCTGTACCTCTCAGCAAGGTTAAACGCATCGAACATAAGGTCAAACGCCTCCTGAATGTTGTTTGGATACAGCGTGATTATCTCGTAGCTGCCATGAGAGCCATATTTCGCTTGCATCAAGTCCCCTTGGCCAATAAGCGTGGGAAGCCCCGTAGATGGTGCACCCCTCATAGCATTCACAATCACCAGGGGAACCTCAGTCATCACTGCAAGACCAATATTTTCGTTCATCAGGGATATGCCAGGCCCAGAAGTGGCGGTCATTGAGCGCTCTCCAGTCCAAGATGCACCGATTATAGCAGCGATGCTACCAATCTCATCTTCCATCTCTATAAATTTACCACCCACCTGTGGAAGGCGAAGCGCCATTGTCTCTGCTACCTCGCTGCTCGGAGTAATGGGGTACCCTGCATAGAACCTGCATCCCGCGGCTATTGCACCCTCGGCGGCAGCCACATCACCACTCCAGAAGTAATAACCCTCTTTAAGATGTTTCTCGGTCATTCCAATTCCTCCACAACTATTGCAAAATCAGGACAATATAACTCACAGAGATGACACCCTATGCACACAACATTTTCATCGATGTTCTCTTTGAAAACAGGTGGATGATATCCCTTGGAGTTCATCTTCTCGGACACCTGCAGAACTTTTGTTGGACAGTAATTAACGCAGTACCAGCAGCCCTTGCATCTCTCTTCAAGCACTTTCACAGTTGCTTTCCTTTTAAATTTCTTATTTTGTGACATACATCATCCTCCATCAGGATGCTGTGGGAGGGAATATTCGCTTACATAAAAAACATTACGGTTTTAAGGCAAGTCTAAAATTCCGCACATTTAAATTGTAAAAATTCATATAGGTAACGGCGGTAGGTATGTGGAGCGAGGAATCGTTTGCAAAATTTTCGTATTTGAGGGATGTTAATATAAGCGAAAAGGGAGAGCTAATCGCATATGTTCTTCAAAAGGTGAATCTCAAAGAAAACAAGTACGAGAATACGATTGTGATTGAATCACCGGAGGGAAGAAAATACATCGAGGACGCCTCCATGCCCAGATTCTCGCCGGATGGGAAGAAAATTCTTTACCTGAAAACTGACGAAACGAGGAAAAAGAGCGATCTGTACGTGATGGATTTGAAGAGCATGACCTCCAAAAGATTGGTGGAAGCGAAGAACATTAAGGGGGTGGACTGGCACCGCAATTCAAGGAAAATACTCATATTGATTTCGAAAAAACTGGAAGACGATGACCTTTATTACGAGGACCAGGTTCCCGTGTGGTTCAACGGCGAGGGATTTCGCGACGGGGAGAAATTTATCATCGAAATATATGACACGGAGGGAGAAGTGAGCATAGAGGAATTGGAAGATGAGCGAGTGGAGAATGCGTTCTGGCACGGAGATTCCATAATCTATTCCCGCAGGAGAACGGAAAAATTGTTCGTGAATTACGATATCGTGGAGTGGAAAAACGGGAAGAAAAAAGTTCTCTTGGAGAACGTTCCATTCTGGATCGCAGATACCAATGGCGATAAAATTCTCCTTCTGGGAAAGAGGGAAAGAAAGTACATGACCGAGCACAATTATCTCTACGTTTACGATGGAGAAATAAAAGAAGTGAACGAGAAATACGGTCTGGATACCATGGACGGAAAAATAGACTCAGAGGGCAATGTTTATTCTCTTGCGATGTGCAGAGGCCATGTAATTCTGGAGAAATACGCAAAGGGGGAGAAAAAAGTGATATCTGAGGAGGGATACGTTTACTCGTTCTCCGTTTCTCCTCGCGCAATCGCTTTTTTGAAGATGAGCGATACGGAATTGGGCGAGTTATACTTGTATGATGTAAAAAAGAAGAAGATAACTAATTACAACAAAGAAATTCTGAAGAAACTGAAGCCACGCAAATACACGCATTTCTCGTATCGCAGCTTCGACGGAAAAGAAATTGATGCATGGTATATAAAACCGGCCAGGAGGGGAAAGAGACCCCTTTTGGTGTTCGTGCACGGCGGCCCCAAGGGCATGTACGGGCTTTATTTCCATTACACCGCGCAACTTATGGCTTCCCGCGGGTATTACGCGCTCTTTGTGAATCCGAGGGGGAGCGACGGGTACAGCGAGGAATTTGCCATGGAAGTAATCGGAGCCACGGGGCTCGGGGATTTCAAGGACATAATGCGGGGAATCGAAGAGCTGAAAAAGAGGGAAAATATCGATGAAAAAAGGATAGGAATCACGGGCATAAGCTACGGGGGCTACATGACCAACTGGGCAATAACACAGAGCGACATTTTCAAAGCGGCCATAAGCGAGCAGGGCATATCTTACTGGCTCTCCTCGTATGCATTCTCAGATGTCGGTTTGTGGTACGACAAGGAAATAATAGGAGATGCTCCGCTTGAGAATGAGAATTACAGGAAGCTGAGCCCGCTGTTCCACGTGGATAATGTGAAAACGCCTGTGCTTTTCATTCACAGCTTAGAAGATTACCGCTGCCCTCTTGATCAGTCGCTAATGTTTTACAATCTTCTTAAAGAGAGAAAAAAGGAAGCGTACATCGTGATATTTAAAGAAGGGGAGCACGGCCATAGTATTCGAGGAAAACCGAGGGCGAGGTTGAAGCGGTACCGCATATTCGTTGATTTCTTCGAGAAGAAGATGAACGACAAAGAATTCAAAATAGAGGAAGCTATAGGAGGAAAGAAGAATGAATGAATTCCGAGTTGATGGCCTTTGGGGAAGATATTACCCCGGAGAAAAGGGTACTTTCATTCTGATACACGGTCTCGCCTCCTCGTCGGGAGAGTTCTTCGATTACCCGGAGAGAATAAACGCAAGAGGATACGGGGTGATAATCTTCGATTTCTCCGGTCATGGAAAAAGTGAGGGAATCGAAGGCTACGAGAGCGTGGAGAAGAATCTCAAAGAAATAAGAAAAGTGGTGGAAAAATTCGAAAAAGATATAAAAAAACCTCTAATTCTTTTAGGGCATAGTTTAGGTGCGGCCACGGTGATATACGGTGCAAGCGAGGGAATTGGAGATTTATGCGTGGCAATTTCTCCACCTGCAAGCATTAAGGGCGAGATGAAGGCGGGAGAGAGAATATTGCTTCCTTTGATTTACGGAATCGGAAGACTATACGAGAAATTGAGCGGAAAGAGGTTCTACATAAAGTACCGGGCGGTTTACGATACCATATACGTGAAAAAAGAGACCGTGGAGAAGGCGAAAAAGATGGGCTTTTTGAGTAATAAGCTCTGGATTGGCTCGTACAAACCTCTAATGACCGTTAATACCCTTGAGAGAGCGAAAAAGGTCGAGATTCCGTGCCTTGTGATCGTACCATCCGAGGACAAATTGGTGAATCCAGAGAAGCAGAAAAGAGTTTATCAGGAAATTTCAGGGGAGAAAGAGATTTTTGTGGCTCAGGGCTACAATCACTCGGTGATGGGTGAGGATTCGGGAGAGATTTTAGAAAAAATAATTGAGTTCGTGGAAAGGCACCGGGCAATCGAAAGGATTAAAAACTAAAATATGTTTCCCCCTTTGCAGGGCCCGTGGTCTAGTGGTTATGACGTCCGCCTCACACGCGGGAGGTCCCCGGTTCAAATCCGGGCGGGCCCACTATCCTGTTTTTGAGATTTTTCACAAAGCAAGAAATGCGGGATTTCTCTATACAGGCTCAAATTTAAATATTTGATTAGTATTGCGTTTTAAGAGAGGTGTACATATGACACTAATAGAAGATATCATCGTAAGAAAAATCCTCGACTCACGAGGAAACCAAACTGTCGAGATAGATGTTTACACCCTTAACGGATTTGGTAGAGCGGCAGCTCCGGCTGGAAAATCCACTGGAAAACATGAGGTCAAGGCATATCCGAGGGGAGGAATTGATGAAGGTATAAAATATTTCAAGGAGAGACTGGACCATTTCATAGGAATGGACGCAACCCAGCAGGAAGATGTGGATGCTATTTTGCATGAAATCGACAAAACACCCGATTTTTCAATGCTTGGGGGCAATATCGCCGTTACTTTCTCTCTTGCTGTGGCCAAGGCGGCCGCAAGTTCCCTTGCACTTCCACTTTACCAGTACCTGGGAGGTATTTACGCAAAAGAGATACCAAAACCAGTGGGAAATGTTCTGGGTGGTGGCAAGCACGCGATTAACGGAACGACAATCCAAGAGATGCTCTCCGCATCGCTCGGGGATAGTACCAAAGACAATGTGTTTGCAAACGCGGAAGTTCATAGAGTATTGGGAGATAAACTGAAAAAGAGATTTCCAGACCTATCAATAGGACTGGGTGATGAGAAGGCATGGGTGGCACCTCTAAGGGATGAGGAGGCCATAGCGCTTGTGGTGGATTCAATTGAAGAAGTTAAAAGCAAGTATGGATTTGAGATTATGCCAGCACTTGACTTCGCGGCATCTTCTTTCTATGAAAACGGAAAGTACGTATATCACGATAAAGAATTGAGCACTGAAGAACAAATTGAATTTGTGGAGGAGTTAGTAAAAGAATACGGGATATACATAGTTGAAGATCCTCTGGACGAGGAGGATTTTGATGGATTCGCTGAACTGACAAAAAGAATTGGTGACTCCGTTTACATTGTTGGAGACGACATATTCGTTACAAACAAGAAGAGACTGGAAATAGGAATCGAAAAAGGTGCCGCCAATACAATACTCATAAAACCGAATCAGATTGGTACGCTTACAGATATGCACGAGACCATACGCCTCGCAAAGGATAACGGGTATGCATGCATGATATCCCACCGTTCAGGCGAGACATGCGATACGAGCATTGCTCATTTGGGTGTGGCATTCGGGTGCGAATTTATTAAAACGGGAACCATTGGCGGTGAAAGATTGGCAAAATTAAACGAACTGATAAGAATAGAAGAAGAAATAAAAGGTGAGTAAAATGGCAGATTTGCTTGTGGATGAAGAAACATACCTTACGGCTGGTGTGCACATAGGGACGCAGGTAAAAAACAAGGATATGATGAAGTTTGTGTACAAGGTACGCAATGACGGGCTGTACATACTGGATGTGAAGCAGACAGATGAGAGAATCAGGTTGGCTGCAAAATTCTTCGCAAGATACGAGCCCAAGGATATTCTGGTGGTAGCTCAGAGACAGTACGCACAAAAGCCAGCTTCAAAATTTGCTGAAATTATCGGAGCAACTGCTGCGGTTGGAAGGTTTATACCAGGAACACTGACAAACCCAGAACTTCCAAGGTACCTTGAACCGAGAGTTATATTCGTAAATGACCCTACCGCTGATGCCCAGGCACTCAGAGAAGCGGTCAAGTCAAGAATTCCAGTTGTGGCGCTCTGTGATGCAAACAACAGGACGAGTTATGTTGACCTTGTTATACCCACTAACAATAAAGGCCGACGTGCTTTGGCATTCATATACTGGCTCCTTGCCAGAGAAGTACTTAAAGCAAGGGGAGAGATAAAAAGCGATGAAGAATACAAGTACACGGTAGATGACTTCGAGGCACCTCTATGAGAGAGCCGGCGGTAGCTGGACAATTTTATCCTGCCTCTGAAAGTGAGCTTGATTCTCTTTTTTCTGATTTATTTTTACATCCTCTTGGAGCCGGGAGGATTCCAAGGTACAATAATGAGGGAGAGAGAAACATAGAAGGAGGAATAGTTCCCCATGCCGGGTACATATACTCAGGGCCGGTAGCTTCTCATTTTTATGCTGATTTAGCTGAAGACGGATATCCTGACACATTCGTTATAATTGGCCCAAATCATTACGGAGCTGGGTCTGGTATTGCAACCACCATGGAAGATTTCAGAACACCCTACGGGGTTGCGAAAATAGACAGAGAGCTTGCGGGATTACTAACAAGGGAAATTGTAGATGTGGACGAGCTCGCGCACAGGTACGAGCACAGCATAGAGGTGCAAATACCGTTCTTGCAGTTTTTCAAGAGAGAAATACAAATAGTGCCCATAACAATGATGATTCAGGAGCAGGTTATCGCAGAAGAATTAGGAAAAGTTATAAAGAGCGCCATTGAAGAATCCGGTAAAGACGTGGTCATAATTGCATCCACAGATTTCTCACACTACGTTCCAAAAAGAAAAGCATACAAAAACGATGCTCTTGCAATAGAAAGAATACTAAATAGGGACATTCCCGGGCTGTATCACGTTATTTACAAGAAAAACATAACCATGTGTGGATATGGGCCAGTAGCTGCGATGCTCACCGCAACCAGGGGAAGAGTAGAACTTTTAAAGTATGCTACAAGCGGAGATGTGCATCCTATGGAGGAAGTTGTGGGTTATGCATCATTTAAGGTAAATAGGAGGTGAAAAAATGGCAAAGAAAGAAAATAAAAAAAATATAGAAAAGGAGCTAAGTGCAAAGAAAGAGAGCATGTGGCTCACGCTGGAGAAGAAGGAAATAGATAAAGCAATGAAGTTTGCAGAAGAATACAAAAAATTCTTGAAAGAAGTAAAAACAGAGCGCGAGACTGTCGAATACTTCTTAAATATAGCCACCAAAAAAGGATTTAAAGATATAAAATCTTATAAAAACTTAAAACCCGGAGATAAGTTTTACATAGTAAACAGAAACAAGAGCATGGCCATGGGCGTGGTAGGCAAAGACTCAAGCAGATTTGACCTGGTGGTTTCACACATAGACGCACCAAGAATTGACATTAAGCCAAACCCGCTTTGGGAAGACCAAGACGCTTCTTTGGCTATGCTGAAAACTCACTATTACGGAGGAATTAAGAAATACCAGTGGGCATCCAGGCCTCTTGCAATACACGGTGTCGTTTACACAAAATCAGGGAAGAAGATTGAGATAAAAATCGGTGAATCTCCCGATGACCCTGTGTTCGTTATCCCAGACCTGCTCCCACACCTTGCAAGAAAAGCACAGGGTGACCGCAAACTGTTTGACGGAATAAGAGGAGAGGAGCTTCAGCTATTGGTCGGGAACATACCCATCAATGACGAGGAGGTAAAGGAAAAAGTTAAAACTCAGGTGCTAAAATATCTAAACGAAAAATACGGAATGGTAGAGGAAGATTTCAACTCTGCAGACCTGGAAATTGTACCCGCCCACGAGCCCAGAGATGTGGGATTTGACCGTGGGTTAATAGGCGCGTATGGACACGATGACCGTATCTGTGCTTACACATCATTCCAGGCAATTCTTGATGTAAAAAATCCAAAATACACCGCAATATCATTCTTCTACGACAAGGAAGAAATAGGAAGCGACGGAAACGTGGGGGCGCAGAGCAATTTCTTGGAGTATGTGCTTGAGAAAGTTTACTCCATGATTAATCCTAATTACACCCATACAGAGTTCTTGGATGTGCTTTACAACTCCAGAGCCATAAGCGCCGACGTGAGCGCGGCGATAAATCCCATATACAAGAGTGTTCACGACATACAGAACGCAGCCAAAGCTGGATACGGCATAGTTATTTCCAAGTACACTGGCCATGGAGGAAAGTACGGCTCAAGCGAGGCAACCGCCGAGTTCATGCACGAAATACTATCCTTGTTCCAGAAGAAGAATGTGCCATATCAGATCGCGGAGCTGGGCAAGGTGGACGAAGGCGGCGGTGGAACGATAGCGAAGTTCTTTGCACGCTACGGCTTAGATGTGGTGGACATGGGGCCCGGTGTGATAAGTATGCACTCTCCATACGAGGTCATATCAAAGATGGACCTCTGGAGCTCGTACCTCGCGTACAAGGTTTTCCTCTCTCAATAATTTTTTTAAAATTTTAAAAAAAGATTACAATTTTTCGAGCACGCTAGCCACCAGCAAAGGCAAGATTATGGTGGCGTCTCCTTCCACGGTAATGTACTTTGCATCCTCACGCACCTTTCCCCAAGAGACCGCTTCTCGAACCCTCGCTCCACTCAGCGAACCGTCCCATTCCACGGCGGTTGTTATATACACTGCGTAATCCAATCCATCTCGGAACTGGTTCCACCATATTGTGTGGTGCTTGCTTATTCCTCCTCCTACCATTAGCGCGCCAGTCTTCTTCGCATCGAAGATTATGTCCGCGAGTTCGTGCTCATCTTTGAGAATATCCACTCTGAAATCCGGGTGCATCTCTCTGAATGACCACAGTTGCGCGCCGAAAGAGCCGTCGGTTATGCCGGGCACGTACACGGGTATGTCATTTTTGTGGGCCCAGTAAAGAATCGAATCTTCGTTATCGATTCTCTTTCCGAACTCGTCTATCAGCTCCCGGCCGCCCCATTCTTTTTTCTCCTTGTAGAGTTCCTCCAATATCGGCATCATGAAGTTCTCCATCACTTCGCCGTATGATTCGTTTGGTACGAGAACATTTCCAAGGCGATTTATGCCCTCGTGATGCAACTCCACGTCATCCATCAAAAACGAGCCGTGGTAGTAATCTTTGAAACTGCGCGCTATGTCATGGTCCAGCGTGCCGCATGTGGTGATAATAACATCCACTAATTTTCTCTTCACCAATTCTTTCACAACGCCTCTGGTGCCGGTGGCATTGATGCACGCCGGGAACGAGAAGAAAGTGGTGTTTTCCTCTTTGAACATCCTCTGTAAGATTTTCTCCGCAATTCCAAGATGCTTAGCCACGAATCCGCCTGATTCGTAAAGCTCGTCTAAAAGCTCTCCGGCGGTCATCCTATCCCGGAGTTCTATATCTTTTACTCTCCTCATATCCTTCATTTTTTCCACCCCAGCTCTTTTGGAATATCATCATTTTTCTCCGCATAATCCCTAACGGGTTTGAGGATATTGACCAAAGATTCCGCGACCCCAGCTTTCAGGTCCATGGGGTGCAGCTCTCCCTTCGCGTAAATGCTTTCAAGCTCCTCGTATGAATTTATTACCAAATCCCCACCCCATTTCTCCGGACGGGGGATAATGAGTTTATCCACATAGTACGCAAATAAAATATGCTTTGCAATCTGCAACACCGGGTTTCCTTCGATTTCTGGCGGACAAAATGCCTTCTTCATCTTTTTCCTTATTTCTTCCTCGGAATCGTCCACGAAAATCGCGCTTCCCTCTTTGCTCTTGCTCATCTTCGCCTCTAACGGATCCATTCTTCCAGAGCCTTTGAGACCCGCAAGAATTACGGTATGCACCGCAACTGGCTTCTCAAATCCGAGTTTTTCCGCCACGTCCCGAGCGAGCATGTGCGCGTGCCTCTGGTCCATGCCTCCGAGAGCAACTTCAATTTCCATGTCAAAGATATCGGCGACCTGCATAAACGGATAAATGATTTTGGAAGAATCCAGCTCCGCCTCATCTTCCTTGCGGCCCATAATTGTCATCGCTCTTTTCACCCTTTTTAGAGATGTTTTCTTAGCAATCCTTATGACCTTTTCCCAGTATTCTTTCCTCGAAACCAGTTCATCCGCCCAAAGATAGCTCGGACGAATTCCGAGGGCGTTGAAAACACCTTTCAGGTATTCTCCAGCAAGGCGAATCTTGTGCATATCACCGGAGAATTTATCGTTGATATACGCGTGCCAGTCCGCAAGGTAGACGAGCATATCCACGCCGGACTCCATTAAATCCTTGACTTTATTGCCTATTATCAGCCCGGTACCCAGGTGCACTCTGCCGGAGGGCTCGATTCCCACGTACCCTTTTGGATTGCCCTTTATCTTTTTTTCCAACTCCTCCCTTGTAATTACCTCAACGACATTACGCATTAAATTCTCTGAAAGCATAGACGGGAAAAGGAATGTGCATAAAAATAATTTCCCCGGAAAAAACAATTTGATGGGGCATATATTCTTATGCTTTTCCAGTTAAGTTTAAATAAAAGCTTATGATTTAAATAAGATGGCTTTTAGAAGACGCACGGGCAAAGGCGGTGAAATTGAAGATATCAAAAGCATAATAAGCTTCCGGGATTTTTTCAGGATATTCTTAAAGGTGATTTATGCCATGAGAAACATATTGACAGCCCTGTTTTCATTTATAATACTCATTGGCATGTTAATAGGATACATTGAGCACATTGGAATGTGGAACGGGATTTACCTTGCATTTACCTCTGCTCTGACGGTTGGTTACGGAGATATCACTCCTAAAACGGCACTTGGCAAATTTTTGTGTGTGGGCATATTGCCAATAATAGGCATGCTTCTAACGGGGATAATGGTTGCTGGGGCAATAAAGGCCATAGAAATAGGTAACGAAAAAATGAGCAGAAAGAATTGAGGTGGGAAATTATTTATACCAATATCTATTTCGCATCTTGCCTGTGATTGAATAAATGAAGGAGGTAATGAAAATGGCAAAACCAATATATGTGAGATTCGAGACACCAAAAGAGTTGCAGGATAAAATCTTGAGTGCTGTGGAAATTGCAAAAGAGACTGGAAAAGTCAGAAAAGGCACGAATGAAGTCACAAAAGTTATAGAGCGCGGCGATGCTAAATTCGTGGTAATTGCAGAGGATGTTAATCCTCCGGAGGTTGTGGCACACATTCCTCTTCTGTGCGAGGAAAAAGGAATAGTTTACGGATACGTGCCAACAAAGAGCGAGCTGGGCAAGCGCCTTGGTATAAAGTCTGCAGCATCTGTAGGCGTTATGGATTTCGGCAAGGCAGAAGATATGTTCAAGGAGATTATCGATGGGATAAAAGCCTTGAAAAAGTAAAGGGTGAATGAAAATGGCAGATGATGAGGCCACTCCAGCAGAGGTTCTGGAGATTATGGGACGCACCGGCATGTCCGGAGAGGTTACGCAGGTAAAGGTACGTGTTCTGGAGGGTCGAGATAAGGGAAGAATTCTCACCAGAAACGTGAAAGGCCCTGTTCGCGTGGGAGATATACTTATGCTTCGCGAGACTGCAAGAGAGGCTCGCAAGTTAGAATCAAGGTGATTTAAATGCCTTCTAAACATATTTGCTCTTTCTGCGGAAAAGAAATCGAGCCAGGTACGGGAAAGATGTACGTTACGAGAGACGGCAAAGTTTACTACTTTTGCAGCAGCAAATGCTACAAGAACATGGTAGTGCTTGGAAGGAGTCCCCGGAGAGTTAAGTGGACAGCACAATACAGAAAAGAAAAAGAGGTCAGGCTTCACATGTTGAGGAGGAAAGAAAATGAAGGAGAGAACCTTAGTTCTCCTGAAGCCTGACGCGGTTAACAGGAGGCTTGCAGGCGAAATAATATCGAGATTTGAGAGAAAGGGCTTGAAAATAGTCGCAATGAAAATGCTGCAAGTTAGCAGAGAGATGGCGGAAAAGCATTACGCGGTGCACAAGGGGAAACCATTCTACGATTCGCTTATAGAATACATAACCTCAGCACCGGTGATTGCCATGGTACTGGAAGGAGAGAATGCCATATCCGTAGTAAGAAAGATGATGGGAAAAACCAGCGGGCAGGAAGCAGAGCCGGGGACCATTCGAGGAGATTACTCTATGGACGTGAAAAAAAACCTGGTGCACGGTTCGGACTCAAAAGAGAGTGCGCAGAGAGAGATAAAGATATTCTTCAATGCCGACGAGATAATGGAATACGCTCTTGCAGATGAAGTTTGGATATAATGCACACCCACAAAGAAATTGGCATATACACTTATCTTTCTTTTTCACCGGGAGTAGGGGGAAAACTTAAAAAAGATGTGGATGATTTTTATGTAGAGGAAGTGCCCATTGATATTGAAAGAGACAATCACGGTAAAAACACCGTACTCAAAATTCGTTTGAGGAACTGGGAAACTAATAGATTTGTGAAGATACTTAGTAAAAAGCTGGGAATAAGCAGGAACCGAATCCGATTCGCAGGCACGAAAGACAAAAGAAGCGTGAGCACACAATACTTTTGCATATACGGTCTAACTCAAATACCTGACATAGAAATTAAAGATGTAGAAATATTGGAAGTATTTAGAAGCAATGAATGTATAGAACTGGGAAATTTATTAGGAAACAAATTTAGAATAAGGGTCTGCGATGCCTCCTGCGATGGAGTAGTAAAAATAGAAAATGAGTTAAATGGAAGATTTCCTAATTTTTTTGGAGTTCAGCGGTTCGGGGCAGCACGTCCAACAACCCATGTGGTCGGGAAGTACATCGTACAGGGAAATTACAAGGAAGCAGTAAGATATTACATAGGGTTACAGAGCGAATTTAATGAGGATGAGGGAAGAAAAATATTCTGGGATTCTCTTGATCCAAAAGCAGCAATTCGCAAAATTGATAGAACTGCAGAATACGAAAGAGCCATGTTAAATCACTTAATAAAAAATCCAGATGATTACGCGGGCGCAATAAGGGTGCTACCAAAAAATTTAGCAAAGATGTTTGTACACGCATACCAGAGCTATCTATTCAATATAATGGTAAGCAAGAGGTTAGAAGTAGGTGTGGAGCCCACGATTGGTGACATAGTCCTGAAAACAGACAGTCTTGGCATGCCGGTACAGGATTATGTGAAAGTAACCTCATTCAACATAAATAAAATAAAAAAGATGAACAGGGAAGGTAAAGCGTACATAAGCACTGTCCTCTTTGGATATGAAACAAAATTCAGCGAAGGGGTACAAGGTGAAATAGAAAGAGAGGTCATATATGAAGAGAACATCAAAAGAGAGAATTTTAGGATAAAGCAAATACCGGAATTAAGCTCCAAAGGACGAAGGAGAAACATACTTGCCAGATTCAAAGACTATTCCCGCAATGACTGCTATTTTTCCTTCTTTCTCTATCCGGGCACATACGCCACATCGCTTATGAGAGAATTCATGAAAAGGGATGAATTGAAATATTACTGAATTCTAATTGAAAGTACCCGCAGAAAAAGGGCAGCAAGCAAGAAAGATGAAATTTCCACTATTACCCCAACCGCAATCTTTTTCATAGGTTTCATCCGATCTCCCTGCTCCGGAGATAGAACAGCAGCAATGGCTGGATAAGAACCATAGACAAGGAACACATACAGATACGCTAGAAAATTAAAAGATAGCAAGATTTTGCCAGTTTGCTCAAATAAAACACCAAAAGCGCCTGCTATTAAAAAAATGTCCAAATGTGAGAATTTGAAGCGAAAATAAGCTACGCTCCAAACCAGAGCAAATGCCGAGTAATAACCTACCGCAAAGTACAAATCAAGCCATGGATTGGCACTGAAAAGAATTCTATCCGCTGGCGGCTTTGGAAGGTTATCCACAATAGCAAATACCTCCGTAAGCATCCCAAAAATGAAGAAAAAAACAAAAAATTTCAATCGAGGAGACAAGGGAATTTTCATGAATAATTCTGGCAATTTCTTGAAATAAACAGCAAAACAATATAAAGAAAAGATTATCCAAGTAAAACCTGTAAATGGCACCATAACGATTGGTACAAGAGCCGCAATGAAAATAAATATACGCTTATTCATATTTCCTTGTGCACCTCATACCACATGTGCTCAATTTCTTTGAATATTATCTCTGAAGCGGTGCGCACGGCGTTGGGAGAGCCGGGGGTGAGAAATACTATCTTATCTCCGATTACTCCTGCAGTTGCTCTGCTCATCATAGCGGGCGTGCCTATCTCTTGGTAGCTCACCATGCGAAATATCTCCCCGAACCCCTGTAACTCCTTATCGAAAACTGGCACTATGGAATCGTAAGTAACATCTTTTTTGCTTATTCCTGTGCCCCCATTAACAATTACCGCATCGCACGTATCCAGCAAATTAAAAAGGGCTCTCAGAATTTTCAGTTTATCATCCTTTACAATGAGATACCCACTCGTTACGTGTCCATTTTCTCCAATAGCTTCTTTTAATATTTTTCCAGATAGGTCATCGTTTTCTCCGCGGGTCGAGCTGACGGTTATGATTCCTATCTTTAAACTATAATGATGCCTTTTGTGCTCCCTATGGCCCATATCACTCACCCTTTCTCTTTTCCACAACTTCAATATCCTTTATCTGCGTCATGGGATACTGCCCGTTTTCATCCTTTTCCAAGTACTTTACCATATCCCAGATGGTTAGCAAGGCAACGCTTACACCCGTAAGAGCTTCCATTTCCACGCCAGTTTTGTAATGTGCCTTTACCTTGCATTCAACATCTATTCTATTCCCATGCAAATCAAATTCAAAATCCACACTTTCTATGGGTATGGGATGACAGTGAGGAATCATAGAGGGTGTGTTTTTAACAGCAAGCATACCCGCAATTTTCGCCGTTTCAAATACATCCCCTTTCTTAATTTCACCTGCTTTTATCACATCAACAGTGGTGCTTTTTAACACAATGGTACCCCTTGCCCTGGCAACCCTTAACACTTCGTTTTTAGAAGAGATATCTACCATGCCCATACCTGCTGTATTACACATAACGTATTAACATTTTTGTAGTCATTTACCATATACCCAACCATGGTATGGTGGATATACGCCCTTATAACTATGTTAATGTTCGGAACAACAAATTTCCTGGTAAAATACGTCGGATATAATCATATGGATTCCATATTTGCGTCCATTCTCCTATGGTTGGCAACTGGTGCAATGGGAATCATTTTCATGCTTGTGTACAAAGATAGTTTTGTAAGCAATATTAAAAACACATCACCGTACCTGCTATTATTACCAATCATAGCCGGAATAACCCTTGCAATAGGGATGTACACTATTAAACTTGCACTTAGCAATGGGCCTGCTGGGCCAACCGTTGCAATTACCGCTGCTAACGCGTTTCTTGTGGCGATATTTTCATATATAATAATAGGCGAGGAGCTTTCCACAATGAAAATAATAGGCATGCTCGTAATTTTAGCGGGTCTAATAATACTCACACTCTAACCTGCAATCAAATTCAACAGGATGAACACCGCACAATCTTTTTATATCATAAAGATTATGATTGCCATGATGGATGAAGTTACCATAACTGTAGCACTCCTCACATTAGCAGTAGTACTTATGGTGGTGGTTTATATTATGCTCGTACTCACAAAAAAAAATAAATTAAGAAAACTCAAAGACGATAGAGATCCGAAGGACATCGCATATAACCAGATGCAAATGCTAAAATCAATGATTAACGTTCTTAAAGATAAGGGGTACAACACGGCTTCTGGAGAAAGCATGCTACAGAAAGCTCAAAAAGCTTACAATGCTGAAAGCTATGCAGAGTGCATAGAAATTGTAGAAAGCGCTAAAAGGATGATTTACAGATTGAAAAACGAAAACAACATTGTTGAAGACAGAGTTAGCCCTCAGGTGGAGAAGGAAATGGAAATAATTAAAAAGATAGACAGCACATCTGAAAACTCTGATTTACCCACGCCACTCAGAGAGCTTGAAAAGGATTTACCACAGAATTTCCTTCAGTCAAAATTTGAAATTAGAGTCGTAGAGGAAAAGCTGTTAAAATACGAAGATGGCGATATAAAAGAGGCAGCAATGCTTTATTTATCTAAAGCCAAAGATGCCTTTAAAAACAAAGAATACACAGACGCTTTGAGGCTTGCAATAAAAAGCAACAGGATAATTGACACTGGTGAAATACCAGAGCCGGAACACGATGCAACAAGTACAGATGCGCCAACGCCACCTCCACCTACAAAAGAAGTTGTAAACATACTCGAAGAAGAGGAAGAAGTTAAAGCGGAACTTCACTGTCCTCAGTGTGGAGCAGTAGTACGCCCGGAGGACAAGTTCTGCTGGAACTGCGGTGCAAAGCTTGTATACCACTACAAATGCCCAAACTGCGGAGCAGAGGTAAGCAGCGAAGATAAGTTTTGCAGAAATTGCGGATATAAACTAAAGTGATTACCATGAAGATAGCACGCAACACAGGCGTGGTGTTGATATTATTCGGCATAGCGCTTTTATTTTGGTCCATTTTTAACGGAGATGGAGGTGCGGCAATAATAATCATATTTCCCGTGTTTTACTCCCACGGAATTTACGGAGCACTTGGAGCACTGTTGATTTTCTTTGGGACATTTCTTATGTTCATATCTCCGCTTATAGATTCAGTAAGTGTGTACGAAAACACCTCGGTTAACAGCAACCATTACGAAAAACTGGAAACGGAAAACGAGAATACAGTTGAGAGAAAGGCAAAATATGGGGGAATCATTTTAATTGGACCAATCCCAATAATATTTGGCTCAGATAAAAACCAAGCAAAGTACGCTGCAATCGGCGGTATAATACTGATTTTGAGTGTGATGCTATTTCTCATGATGGGGTATCTGTAACCATCCCTTATGGATACTTTATTTTCTTTTTCTTCTTCAGAACATCTATGAATTTTTCCACGTCCTCATCCTTCATCTCCGTTATCTCTTTACTTTTCTCTTCCAGCTCCTGAAGCACTCGCTGCTCTTCCTCCTTTTTTCTCCGATAATCTCCCTTCATCTCTATTATTTTTTGAAGCAACTCCTGTGCTTTCTGGTGATACAAATCAGCCTTTTTGTTCAATTTATCAATTTCAGCATTTTTCTCGGATATCTTTTCCTTCAAATACATTATTTCCTTGCTCAGCTCTTCAACTCTACGGTGGTGCTTCTGAGACATTTCGTATAGTTTTTTAACCTCTTCTGCCTCTTTTTTCTGCTCTTCCTTTAATTTTGCAATCTCTGACTCCACATTCTCCACTTCTCCTAAAAGCCTCATCTTCTCTCCAAGTTTACGCTCCAATTCCTCCTTTTCTTTTCTCAAGGCACGTAGTTCGCTTATAATTTTATTCTCATCCTCAACAGAATGAGGCTTAATCTGCAGTTCCAGTTCCTTCTTCTGAATATCCTTCTTTATCCTTTCAAGTTCAGATTCAACTCCACCCCTCGCACCACCGCGCATCTTGCGAGAATAATCAATTAACGCATTTATCTTCTCCCTGAGCTCATCCCTAACTGCTTTGTGTTTTCTCATCTCAACTATTAAAGCATCTCTCTGCTCTTTCTCCTCGCGCATCTCCTCAAAAAGACCCTGACGCTTTTCCCGAAGTAGGTTCCTTTCCTCAACAAGCTCCCTTACCTGCGCCCTGAGTTCGTTTCTTTTTTCCTTATAGAACCTAAACTTCTCCTCTGCACTTTTCAACTCGGATTTTTTCATAGACCTCACGCTTAATTTTATTCTATCACATCAATATCCGCGTCTAAAGTATCACCCACCGCCTCTCTTGCGGCTTTTAAAGACCCGCCTTTCTCTATGAAATAAGGTGATTTAACTCCTGATAGAACAACCAACACCTGCACCATGTTATCCATTTCAGGATCCACACTTGCACCCCAGATTATCTTTGCAGTCTTGTTTATCTTCTTTTGAACGAGGTCAACGGCCATCTGTGCCTCCTGAACACTCATATGCGAATCACCGACTATACGCACAAGAGCACCAGAAGCATCGCTTATATCCGCATCTATAAGTGGAGAATTTATTGCTTCTTCCACTGCCTCTTTCACGCGGTCCTGCGAGTTGTCGCTTTCACCTATTCCTACCATGGCTACACCTCCAGCACCAAGAACTGTCCGGAGGTCCGCGTAATCCACATTTACAAGACCCGGCTTGGTGAGTATCTCCGTTATTCCCTTAATGGTCATCATAAGAACAGTATCCGCCACTTTAAACGCTTCGTTTAATGGTAGCCGGGGCACCAACTCCAGCAACTTATCGTTGGGAATAACAATAGTAGTATCCGAGTACCTGCGCATTCTATCCAAACCCCAAAGCGCGTTTTCCATGCGCAACTTACCCTCTGCCTTGAAAGGAAGAGTAACAACCGAAAGAACCAAAGCACCCATCTCTTTGGCAAGCTTTGCCACGTAAGGTGCGCTACCTGTTCCGGTTCCCCCGCCCATTCCTGCGGTCACAAAAACCATATCGGCACCCTGGAGAATCTCACGTAACTTGTCCTCGCTTTCCCGGGCGGCATCTTCTCCAACCATTGGATCGGACCCGGCACCAAGCCCTCTTGTCCTCCTCTTTCCAAGAAGAACCTTTCTGTTAGCGCGAATCTGCAACAAGTGTTGAGCATCCGTATTCGCAGCAACAAGCTCCACATCACCGTGGATTCCTTCTTCCATAATCCTGTTGATGGTATTGCTTCCTCCACCTCCGCAGCCAACAATCTTTATCTTAACCCTGAGCTTTTCAACAAGTTCCATCAATTCTTCGTCATCGGGAGATACCATACCCGGTCTCTCTTTCATTTCCACCTCTTCCGTTTTTATTGAATTGAGCAAGGACTTCATAATTATCCCATCCTCTAATTTTATTATAAGGAGATAAACTCCATATATAAAAGGATTTCTTGCGGTGCTAAATTTTTCTTTAGAAAAATTTAAATAATGCTATGTACATTACTTTCCTTGGTGAAACCTATGAAAGAGGAAGGAGCAATAGTTGGTCTCCCACTGGAAATATTGATTGCAGTGGTAGTGGCAGCAGTGGCACTCGCAGCGATACTTAGCTTTATGGTAACATCCGGGCCACAGATAAATAGCTGGCAGATATACGTGGATGGAAAACTGACAAAGAACATAAACGCCACAACCCAGCCAGATGGGTCTGCTGTTTGGAATGGAACAATTACGATTGTAGTTGAGGATCAGAACGGTCATCCCTTGCCCAATGTTAAGGTTCTCCTTGATGGTTGCGGTGTGACCGCTGCGGGGCAAACAAATGCAAAGGGCGTGGCAACAATACATCTAAATAACGTAACACTACCAAGCGGAGTAACCTCCGATGAAATCAAGGTTACTCTCTCCTATCCAGGCCTAATAGGTGAACAGACAAAGAGCGATAGCCTTACAGTTATAAGGGCATCGCCGTAAGTAAAAAATTATTTCTTTTCTTTGATTTTTATTTCCACACTATTTATATCTTTTACGCCTTTGAATGACGATAGAAGTCCTTTTACCGTGTTTACTACTACATCCTGCGCAAATTTACCCATGTATATGTCTTTTCCATTCACCTTTACAGATATGATGGCATCGGGATTCCAGTACCTGCAATTTCTGAAATCATCCTCTCCACGATAAATGGCTCGAGCCATTTCCTCGCAGTTACGATGACCGCATTCACCGCAGTTAAAGTTAGGCAAATCCTTCAAAATTTTTTCAACCGCAAGTTCTTGCATAATGTATTCCTTTATTTTTTCGATATCCCTTCCCCTAATCACACAGTTTTCACAGTCACTATCGTCGAGGCAAACTTTGGGTATGTATTTCTCCCGCTTAAACCCCTCCACAAATACCACATCATAATTTAAAGAGTGAACAATGGAAAATAGATTACCTGGTTCTTTAAATCTTGCTTCTTCCTCGCCCAGAAGAACCACCTCCTCTGCCCCAGCAGCTCTAAACCTGTAACTGTCCTTTCCCGCGTGATCGACTCCATGAGGTGTGTGCTTCACCACGACAATGGAAAATTTATCTCTGAACTCACTTATCAACTGCTCAATCAACATTGTCTTTCCGGAATTTGATTTGCCACATAGTCCCAAAATCAATGTATCACCCCCACAAATGCACCTCTACTTCCTCTCCCTTTTCAACAAGGTCAACTGTTGCAGGAATAACAATATACCCATCGGAATTCGCCAAGCTCGTGATCGCACCGGAAGTCTTGTAAGCTGGATATGCCAGTCCATCTTTGAGGGTTACTGTGAAAAACTGCTGCCTTCCAAGCGTGGAGGTTATTCGCCTGGCCATCTTGGCTTTCACAATCATTTCTTTCTTTTCAGGAAGTCTGGCCATCTTTCTGAGCACCGGCACTAAAAGCTGGTAGGCATCGTTCAAACAAGAAGTGGGAAAACCCGGCATACCGAAAACAAGCTTGCCATTAATAATGGCTGCCCAAGTCGGTTTACCTGGCTTTATCTGAACACCATGAAATAATAGCTTTCCATGCTTGTTAATAACATCTACCAGCAGGTCTCGCTCTCCGACAGACGAGCCTCCTGAAAACACTATCAAATCATTGTTCAAACAATTTATGAGTTTTCTTTCGATATCCCGAACATCATCCCTAACATAATCGTAAGCTACAGGTATCCCTCCGTTTTCAATAACCACCGCGGAAAGGGTATATGAATTCACATCGTAAATCTTACCGGGTTCCATTTTTTCTCCCGGCTTTGTTAATTCGTCTCCTGTTGGAAGTATTGCAACGGTCGGCTTTTTATAAACTTTAACCTTAGAAATTCCCACTGCTGCGAGGGCCCCAATTTTAGCTGGAGTTAGATACTCTCCTGCCTTCAAAATGCGAGTGCCCTTCTTTATGTCCTCACCCCTTGGTGCCACATCAAAACCCGGATGGACCGCACGGTAAACATTCAAATTTTCACCATCTTTCTCAGTGTCCTCCACCCTTACCACTGCATCAGCCCCTTCAGGAAGCATCGCACCCGTGGCAACTTCCACGGCTTCTCCATGCTTGATAGATACTTCCTTAAATTCACCGGTGTTTATCCTACCTGTAATCTTCAAAACAACAGGACTGTACTGCCCGGCTCCAAATGTATCCTCGGCAAAAACCGCATAACCATCCTCGGCAGCACGTGCAAAAGGAGGCACGTCAATGGGTGAAACAGCATCTTCTGCCAACACACGGTTAACCGCATCAATCAATGGTATTTCCTCCGTGTCGTCAATCAAATTCACGTTCTCGAAAAGAATTTTTTTTGCAGTGTCAAATGGTATCAAGTCTCTAAATGGCCTCATGCATGGGACATGCTCCATGGTGCATATCAATCTTTTGGATGTTCCAAGAGCAACATAGATGATTGAGAATGAACATATATGTCCAACAATCATTATATAATAGAACACTTATGTGAAAAAGAGGTGAATAATTATGGAAGCTATAGAAGCAAATATTTTGAGTTGGCTAACAAATGGAAAAGATGACGCAAGGGATATAGTGGATCTCCCTTGGAAAGTAGAAGAAATTGAAAAAGATGCGTATCTGGCAGAGCATCCTTCGGTGCCCATGCATCTTATGGTAATATTTAGCGAAAATTTCGTGCATCTGGTTGTCCCGACAACCATTGAAACGGAGAACATGGATCCTGAAACGAAGATAGAGGTTTACAAAAGACTGTTAATGCTAAATGATAAGCTGCACATGATGAAATACACAATAGGCGGAGAAAACGGGCAAATAAGACTCAGGGTAGACCTGGCAAAATCCACGCTTGGAAAGAGCGAGTTCAACGACGCACTAACTGCCCTGGTCCTGGGAGTTCTTGCAGGGGTAATGGCCCTTGGAATTGAAAAGGAATTCATGGAAAAAGTTCTTGCAAGAATTGTTATGATGTTGGTGGAAAGAATCGAAAAAGGAGAAAGCGAAGAGGAACTCATGAATTTCCTCACAGTGAAAGTTGGCATGGATGTTAGAGATGCCAAGAACCTTCTGGAACAGGTGCAGAATGCAATCAACAATTGATTTGATTTAATCTTTAACCACCACTTTTTTTCCCCTTTCCTGGGGTATTATTTTCCACCTACCATTAAAATCTTTTTTAAGCTCTTCACCTGCAAAATACCTGTCAAGGAATATGGCAAGAGCAGCCACCTCGCTGTGAGGCTGGGTACCCACAGACACGTTGTAATTAGCAAGCTCGTAAACCATACGGGGAACTTTTTCTGCGCCAACAACTATCAGCAAGTCCTCGTTTTTTGGAATCTCAGAAACCACGCTGTCCACTGGCAATCCGTACATGGTAAGATGCACAGATACGCCTTCAAAATTTTTAAGTACCTGCTTCCAGGAGACTCCCGTTTCTATTTCAAACTCGCCGCCAAAACGCGATACCACTCCCCTGATACTTTTCTCTATTTTTTCGTCTCTAGTGGATATTATAATTTTATCAGCTCCAAATGCACGTGCAACCAAGGCCACGTGAGTGGTTATCCTTTTATCCCGCTCGGGTCTATGTCCCAACCTTAAAACGGTTATCATAGCCGGTCAAAAAGGTCATCCTTTATTTCACTTTCCTTTTCATTCTTGGCAGATCTATCAATATCCACAAGGACCTTCTCATCTCTGGGCTTATTTACAGTCTCTGGATAAAGAGCAAGAAGCAGAAATCCTACAGCGAAGAAAGATAACACCATCTCAACTCCGGTTAGGATAAACACGATAATCTCGTGAATCAAGTTATCGTTCACGGAAACGCAACTGAGAACCCACAGAATAACAGCCGCACCTATACCCATGCCCCCCAAAAAAGTGCTTATGGCAGGCCTCATACCATGAATCCTCGGCAATTGAAACAGAACTGCTGTGCCTGCGGCAGCTAACATGCCAAGTATTAAAAGTACCAACGGCACGATTGTAAGACCCTCTAAGTAGATGAAATAAGCAAATACTCCGATGAGAATAAAGCTAACTCCTGATATCAGCCCCAGCTTTTCTTCTCCCCACGCAAAATTCTCAAAAAACAATTTACACCACCTCTACTCTCATCCCCTTAATATCCAGCTTCTCACTCCTCTTAATCAAAGCTCTGAGCATTATTTGAGATATACCCAGTTTTTCAACAAGATATCCTATGAAAGAATTCTCAGTTTTCACAATTTCAATGATTTTATTTTCCCACTCCCTAAAATCCTCTTCAGGCATGGTGATAACCTGAAGAACCTCTGAAGCTTCCATTATTGGAATGGTAAGCGATATTTGAAAAAGGTCATAATAAGTGTGGTAAGCCCTTACCACTCCACTGTCAGTGGTAATCCACTGCGTCTCCACGAATTTTATATTTTCAAGGTATTTGAGAGCACTAACACCCTCTTCACCGTACTTTTCTTCAATCTCCTCCAAAGTGCACCATTTTTTGGTTATCTCCTGAAACACCTTCTTTTTGACCTCAGTATTGCAAGAGTAAAATACCGAAACCAAATCACCAATCTCGTTTACAACTTTAATTCTACTCCCGGGCATTAGGAGGGTATTGCCTTCGGAGATATATATTTTGTGTTACTTTTTATATGTTTTCGCAAACTTGAAATACGAATATATTATAGGGAGAGGGTATGCTTGCGTACAAAAGCAGAATTATCACATTTCTTAAAAGTGGGGAAATAATAGACATTAATGGATATCTAATCATATCCAACGGAAAAATTAAAAAAATAACAGAAGAAAAGCCAGAATGCGAAATAATTAATTATGAGGACTTCATAATAATGCCCGGGTTTATAGACACTCACATTCACCTTCCTCAGGTAAATATAAGGGGTAAATGGAGCACTTCGCTTTTAGAATGGCTGGAAAAATACGTATTCCCCGAGGAAATAAAATTTTTAGATGAGAATTACGCTAAAAAGAATTCCGCTAAATTCTTTTACGAACTGGCAAAAAATGGAACCACCTCAGCAATGGTTTTCGGCCCACCAAATATAGAAAGCACGGAAATAGCTTTTGAAGAGGCAAAAAGGATAGGAATTAGAACGTTCATGGGACAAACATTGATGGATACGAACGTGCCAGAAGAACTCAAAACCACGGTTAGAGATGCAAAAAAAAGTATGAAAATCATGGTTAATCGTCTGGATGGAAAAAGGGCAGCGTATGTGCTCACTTTGCGATTTGCACCGGCGTGCAGTATGGAAATGATGAAGGAAACCGCAAGTACTGCCAGGAAATTGAATTTAAGGATTCAGACCCATATTTCAGAGCAACACGAGGAGATTGAACTCGTAAAAAAGATGTACGGCAAGAATTATGCAGAAGTGTATGACTCTGCAGGGGTACTAACAAAAAGAACTGTACTCGCTCACGGGGTACATCTAACCCCGAAGGAAATGGATTTAATAGCAAAAAGAAATGCAAAAATAGCACACTGTCCATCGTCAAATTTTTTCCTGCACAGTGGAAACATGCCAATTTCTGAACTGATGAAAAAAAGAATAGACATAGGGATAGGAACAGACGTGGCAGCTGGGCCATTTATGAACCTGATGCCCGTATTAAGAGATGCATATTATGCAAACCCCATAACACCAAGAACCGCTTTCAATCTCTTAACTTCTGGCGGTGCGAGGGTTTTGGGAATCGATGATTATACAGGCTCACTGGAACCAGGAAAACAGGGAGATTTCGTGGTGCTAAAAGTTTCTGACATTACAATGAGCACCGATGAAATACTCTCTGAGCTTATGTTTTTGGGTGACGATAGAAACGTGATGGCCACGTACGTGGACGGAAAAGCCATTTACACGAGCGAAGGCATTTAATCGGATAATGTATTTACCCATTATGTTCTCCAGGTTGGTGAATCCAAAAAGCATCGCAGTCGTTGGAGCGTCTCATAATCCCACAAAGATAGGTTATGTAGTGCTGAAAAATCTGGTATCTCACAATTTCAAAGGCAAAGTATACCCGGTAAATCCAAAAGGCGGCGAGATACTGGGATACAGAGTATATAAAAACGTTGAAGATTTGCCAGAGGTGGACCTGGCAGTGATAACATTACCCGCCGAGCTCACAGTCAAGGTATTTGAAGATGTGGCTAAAAAGGCAAAGTTCATAATTCCCATCGCGGGCGGATTTGGGGAGACAGGAAAAAAAGGCAAAGAAATGGAAAAATACATGCTGGAAAAAGCAAGAGAGCACGATGCGAGAATAATTGGACCAAATACTGTGGGAATATACATACCATCCACCGGGGTAAATACCGCTCTTGTGGTTCCTGAACGCTCACGTTTTCCCGGCAATGGGGACATTGCATTCGTTACCCAAAGCGGGGCGCTGGGCCTCTTGACGATGGATTCCGTGTCGATGTACAATGTTGGGTTTTCGGCATTTATAAACCTGGGAAACCGGGTAGATGTAAACGAAAATGAACTTTTAGAGTACTTTGGAAAAGATGATATGAGCCGGGCAATAATAATGTACATAGAAAGCTTCAAAGATGGAAAAGAGTTCATGAAAATAGCATCCCGAGTCACAAGAAAAAAGCCCGTGGTTGTTCTAAAAGCCGGGAGAACTTCACGAGGAGGCAAAGCAGCAAGCCTGCACACGGGAGCACTTGGAGGAAACGATGCAGTTGCAGACGGGGCGTTCAAGCAGGTGGGAGTTATCCGTGCCTACGATGAAGTTGAGCTGGTAGATTATGCCCGGGCCCTTGCGTATGGGAAACCAATAATGGGTGATAGAATCGCAGTGGTAACCTCCGCAGGGGGGGTTGGGGTTGTGACGACAGACTACATAGAGAGCGAAGAGCATGGAATTGGCATGAAAATGGCATCATTGGACGAGAAAACTAAGAGAACGATTAAAGAGGAAGTTGTTCCCTTTGCCTCAGTGGAAAACCCGATAGACATGACCGCACAGGCTAGCGACGATGATTACGACGGGG
Organism: DHVE2 group archaeon; assembly: GCA_027023265.1. Taxonomy (GTDB): domain Archaea; phylum Thermoplasmatota; class Thermoplasmata; order Thermoplasmatales; family Aciduliprofundaceae; genus JAADDK01. The sequence continues at coordinate 145,624 of JALVVV010000055.1, read as the reverse complement.
TTCTGGAAGCGTTACAATCGGACCCTAACGTGGATGCGATACTTGTTTACGCACTATTTCAAACACCACTTATTAGCGAGAAACTTGTGGATATAATAACCAAGTGGCATAGAAACGGGAGCAAGCCCATTGTTGTAGGAAGCATCGGTAGCGATTTCGCCATGAAAATGGCAGCTAAATTTGAAGAAAACAAGGTTCCCGTTTACATGAGCATAGAAAGAGCTGTAAAGGCGATTAAAGTGCTTCGCATACGTGGAAAATACATTGAGAGGTGGGAAAATGAATGAGTACGAAGCGAAATTAATGCTTAAAAAATACGGTGTTGACGTCCCGAACGGTTACGTGGCAAGTTCCATAGATGACCTGAAAAACATGAATCTAAATTACCCAATAGTAGCAAAAGTTCTAAGCGATAACATTCTGCACAAAAGCGACGTGGGAGGAGTGATTCTCAACATAACAACTCTGGAAGAGGCACGGGAGGCATTCGAAAAAATCAACGGAAAATTTTCCACTCCGGTGCTATTTGAAGAGATGGTAAATGGAAACGTGGAAACGATTATTGGTGTTATTAAAGACCCTACCTTCGGCCACGCAATAATGTTTGGACTTGGAGGCATATACACCGAAGTTTACAGGGACGTAACTTTCAGAGTCATACCCATAAATAGAAGAGACGCCGAGGACATGATTCAGGATATACGTGGAAAAAAGATACTTGAAGGATACAGAGGAAAAAAAGTAAACCGTGAGGCCATTATATCGCTCCTTACATCGATTTCAAAACTGGTAGAAGAAAACCCCGATATAGAGGGAATAGACCTGAATCCAGTGCTGCTCACGGAAGATAAAGCCATAGTTTTGGATGCAAAGATAATTAAATCATAACTTTTTTTCTGCCGATTTTACAAGGGCATTTAAAATTGCCTCCACATCACCAGTGCATTGCATTCCTGCGGCGTTTTTGTGACCACCGTAGCTGCAATCAAAATCCGTGGCAACTTCACCGAGGACATCCAGAAGGTTTAACTCCTTGCTCCTCGAGGTAACCCGAACGGTATCCTTTCTCTGAGAACCTACAAAAACCACATCCACCAAGCTAGACATTAGCATGGCAAAAGAGCTTTCATGGGCACCAACCACCGTGGCACATATTATCTTACTGCCCTTTGTCCTGAATTTCATTCTTTGCATACCCTTAAGAATCGCTATTTTCTCGCTCTGATTGTAAGGAAATTCAAATATGCTGGAAATATCTGAAAATTCCATTTTTGCATCTTCCAAAATCCTTGAAAATATCCGAAAAGTTCGGGTATTTGCATGTCTGAACCAATCGGTATCCGAAATTATCCCCCCTGCCAAAAGCAAGTGTGCTATATTATCTTCCACCATTCCATACATGTCGTAAAGCATCTCCGAGCAAGATGGGTAGCTGTCCTTAACAATCCTGCGCTCAGCAAGAATATCATTGCTCGCATGATGGTCGTAAATTGCATCAAGACGAACATCCCTGAATTTTCCAAGCTGCTCCCTGCTTGCAGTATCCACAGCAATTATCTCCGAATAGGCAGAAGGATCAACATCAGAAAGTACCTCTATGTTGTACTTTTTAGAAAGATAAGAGGCAAAGCGGTCCATGCCATCAGAAGCTATCTCAGAATCCCCAAAAATTGTGGAAAGATAATAAGCGGAACCGAGGGCGTCCATATCCGCATTTTTATGCATCAATATCAGGCGGATTGGGCACCTCCCCCGTACCTCGAAAACTCTTCCTGTATCTCTTTTAGTCTATCCTCGAGCAATTTCTGCTGCTTCTCTACTGTTTTCATCCTCAACTCTAAAAGTTCTTTCTTTTCCTCTAACTCTTTCTTTATATCCGCCTTGCTCTTCGCTTTTACCAAGATTGTCCCGACACTTTTGTATATCTGTGCATCGTCAGGAAGACTATCCAACTCCTTCAAGCTTTTTTCAGTCTCTTTCAGAGATACCTCAAGCTGATACCTCTGAGCAACGATAGATTCCAACTCGCCCTGCAGTTTCTGCGCCTGCTCAAGTTTTTCTTTAAGATACGGAGTCAAACTAACTGCCATTATCGATCACCTCTTCCACATCAAGTGCCAAACTAAGCCACCTAATATACGAATTTACCGCCGCACGGAGAGCGTGGGTATCTTTAGCCCGAATATGCAAGCGAAAGCAATCATCGAGAGTCATGCTAACTTCCGTTCTGGGAATCTCCCTGTTACCCTCCACACTTAAAGCGCGCTTAACTCGCTGGGATTTTTCAGGTGGCATGCTCAAACAGAGCGTTAATTCTCGCACGTTCCTTAATCCACATTAAATATATAGATATTTTCCCGAATGCAGAATTTCAAATTTCTCAAAGTAGAAATAATCCAGCAAAGATTAATATGCTCTCATGCTATTTCCCCATCGCCTATTAGGCAAAAGGAGGTATAAATATGAATGCAAAAGAATATGTAGAGAGCGTAATAGAGCACGTAAAGGCGAAGAATCCAGCAGAGCCAGAGTTTCACCAGGCAATGACAGAAGTGCTAAATACTTTGATACCCGTGCTTGAAAAAGAGCCAAAGTACCAGAAACACAAGATTCTGGAGAGAATTACCGAGCCAGAGCGCGTGATTATGTTCCGGGTCACATGGGAAGACGACAACGGCGAAATACATGTGAACAAGGGATATCGCGTAGAATTTAACAGTGCAATAGGCCCATACAAGGGCGGTTTGAGATTCCATCCAACAGTCACTCTGGGAACCCTGAAGTTCTTGGGATTTGAGCAGATTTTCAAGAATGCTCTTACCGGCATACCCATGGGAGGCGGCAAGGGCGGTTCAGATTTTGATCCTCACGGTAAAAGCGATGCGGAAGTTCGCCGCTTCTGCGAAAGCTTCATGATGGAGCTTTACAGGCACATCGGACCCAACACCGATATTCCTGCTGGAGATATAGGTGTAGGCGGTCGAGAAATTGGATATCTGTTTGGAGCATACAAGAAAATAGTGGACAGATGGGAAGGAGTTCTCACAGGAAAGGGTCTCAACTGGGGAGGCTCACTCATAAGACCAGAAGCCACAGGATACGGCGCAACTTACTACCTGCTTGAAATGCTCAAGCACTTCAAAGGCAAGGACGACCTGAAGGGATACAACGTTGCAATTTCTGGAAGCGGAAACGTGGCACAGTTCGCATCCAAGAAGGTTACAGAAATGGGTGGCAAAGTCCTCACACTATCAGACTCAAAAGGCACCATGTACCTGCCTGACGGACTTAACGATGAGATATGGAACGCAGTGTACGAAACAAAAGCAATCAAGCACGGTCGCTTGCAGGAAGTGGCTGAGAAGTTCGACCTGCCATGGTTCGCAGGAAAGAAGGCATGGGAAGTTGCCGCTAAGGAGGCTGGCGAAGTACACGTTGCATTCCCGTGCGCAACCCAGAACGAGATAACTCTGGAAGATGCAAAGCTCCTCACGAATGCAGGTCTTGTTGCCGTCGTGGAAGGCGCAAACATGCCAGACACGCTGGACGCTATAAACCACTACTTTGACAATGGCATCATATTCGGACCTGCAAAGGCTGCCAATGCCGGTGGCGTGGCTGTAAGCGGCCTCGAAATGAGCCAGAATGCGCAGTTCACGTACTGGAGCGCTGAAGAGGTAGATAACAAGCTCCACAACATTATGAGGAACATATTCGCCACAGGTAAGAAGTACGCAGAGAAGTACGGCGATGGTAAGAACTTGCTTCTGGGTTCAAACATTGGCGCGTTCGTGAAGGTTGCAGATTCCATGATTGACCAGGGAATCTACTAAACCTATCTTCTATTTTTTATTGAAAATTTTTTAGCAGGTCATCAACTGAAAAACTTAAATCCTATTTTACGATACCCACGAGAGCCGGGGTAGCCAAGCGGACTAAGGCGCCAGCCTTGAGAGCTGGTTCCCTGTATTGGGAGCGGGAGTTCGAATCTCCCCCCCGGCGCTTTTAGAAATATTCACAAAGATTTAAATTGTAAAAAACATTAGTTACGCGTGTTTGGCGAGTTATGCGTGAGGTGCAAGGGTCGCCTTTGGTGCGGATTGCCAAAATGCCCTATTTTAGAAGCCGCAAAGAACTACATGCCCCGCCTGAAAATTAACCCGAACGATATTTTTGGACTTTCACCGCCTTCCATATTCGTGGGAAGGTTTGGATATCCAAACGTGCTCGCAGGACCCCTTGTTTCCCAGAGCGAAGAGTCATCAGCGATATCGGACACCTCAAATCTCTATGGGAAGGATTTGAATTTCGTTATGAAAAATACATCCTCTCTCCTGAGAGCGTCCATCAAGGTGAACGTGAAAAAACCCTACGGGAAGATAATAGACGCAACTCAGGAGATTTCAATGTCCATTAAGCCTTTGGACACAGAGGTAAAAGTGGAAAAAATAAGGATGTCTCCTTCGCTGGACACCTTTTTCCATCCCACCGGCCCCCTGATAATTCCGCGTAGGGTGGACGTGGTGGATAACCCTGCAATCCCCAGAAAAGTGGATAGTGTGGTGGAAGAGCGCCTGAAGGCGAACAAGGTGATAATCGAGCTTTACAACTACGGACTAAGCGTCGATTACATTCAAAGAATCCTGTCAGCGGGAGTTTTAGGATTCGATAAAAAACTTGTCCCCACGAGATGGAGCATCACCGCAGTGGACGACGCCATAGGAAAATATTTACTTAAAAAGATAAGAAATTACAAAAGCATAAACGAAATCCAGTACTATTCAAATTCGTTCATGGGCAACGATTTTCATATACTTCTCATTCCAGGAGCATGGGAGTTTGAAATGCTTGAGTCATGGTTAAAAGGCTCATTGTATTCTCCACGGGATACAGTAATCGGAGAGGACTACGAGCCATATACAGGGAGAAAAAATTACGCAGAAAACATCACAGGCGCATATTACGCTGCAAGACTGGCTGTGGCAGAACATTTAGAATCAATAAGAAGACAGGCGAGGGTAATAATTTATAGAGAAATTACACCAGATTACAAACTGCCTTTAGGTGTATGGGTAATAAGAGAGACCGTACGCCATGCAATGTTCGGCTCTCCCAAAAAATTTGATGATATTGATTCCGCAATTGAATACATAAGCAAAAAAGTAAAGATAGGGGAGTGGAAAAACAGGAGCAGAATAATATATGGATTTAAGCATCAAAAAACACTCTTTGATTTCCAGATTTAGCTATTTCCCCTGGCCCCATTCAATCACCCAGACCTCGTGGTCTGCGCCGCGGCGCACACACTTTGCATGTTCAATTTTCACGGGAGAGTTCACGATTAATTCCACAAGACCCTTAAAATAATAAGTTAGAAACTCGCAGAAAATAGGTTCTTCAGATATTTCGTAACCATGAATCTCCGCTTTTCCACCGTGAATCATTTTCCCATCCAATCTTCCAAAATTATAAAAAACGTGCCAGTAATCATTTGCCATTTTTACGAGCTCCTCAGGATTCGATGGCCATTTTAACAACAAACCAACAATATCTGCAGTGGCTCTTGGAGATTCTCTTGCCAATCTTCTAAATGCATTCATTCCGAACAATTCTTTGAATGCTTTCAAAAACAGGATGTTGTACTTCTGAGGATACCACTCTGCCACTTTTATGGATGTTTCATCCAATTTGCCCTCAAAACCATACTCTTTCATTTTATCTAAAAGCAAGTTCAGTCCTTCCGTTCCATATTTTTCTTTTACATACTCAACTCTCGTTATGTAAATTCCACCTTTACTCATGCCCCCGCCAATCATAGATATTTGAGTCAGTTAAAGAGGTATAAGGATTTCTCTGTTAGTATCCATAGAGATTATAAAAATTGAAAAAGTGAAGAAAAATTTCATCAATACCATTCCACCACATACTTGCAATCTTCTTCGTTATCGGGTTCAACGGGAGTGACCTTGCCCCTATTTTTAGTAATTTCCAATATACCTTGGAGTGCACCTTCCCACGCGAGACACGAGGGTTCCGGATGCTTTGCGTTTTTTATAGTTATGATTGCTTTATTATTACCCTCCTCTATTACAAAATCCCCGTAATTGAATAGAGTTTTATATGTGTCTCTGGCTCGTTTTATGAACTTTTCAACACTCATAAACGAGGCAACTATGTATGTAAAAACACCCAAATCAGTGGTTGCATACCTACCTGCTTCTACAACGTATTTCTCTCCTTTATTTTCCATTATCCACGTGAGTGCACTGGTGGCCATCTCCGCGGGAATCCACTCTCCATCCTTCGGATTTTCTTCTATTCCCGCATACTTAGCTGCCGCTTGCAGCCCATCAATACCCCACTTCTTCTTTATAAATTTCAAATAACCGTTTAACACTGCACCTTTCGCCATTTTCTCAGCAACCATATAAAAGGTAATTAAAAAGAATATAAAAATTTAACTCATAAAATTTTCATATGACACATCAAAATAGCACATCAAAATAGCACATCAATATAGCACATCAAAAAGCCTTGCAGCTCCTTCCCGCAGAACGTCCACCACGGGCATACCTAATTCTTCCTCGACCCGCACTTTATATTTTTCGTATTCTTCATCGCTCATTTTCTCGCCGTCCACCGCGATGCCCACAACCTTTCCCCCAGATACGTTCTCTGCTAAGCGCTCATATGTTTCTATTTGCCACGCTAAATCGGGAATCTTGAATCCTGGATAATCGTGATGCTCCTCCCTCTTTGGGTCATGTGCCAGAATTATCTTCTTTGGATAGGAGCCATGCAGAATCGCAAGCGTGACTCCGCTGTATGCTGGATGAGTCAACGCCCCCTGGCCCTCCACGAAAACTATTTCTTTATTTTTGGCCACATTAACCACGAGTTCTTCCACGGCTCCAGCCATGAAATCGCCGGGTATGCGGTCAATCACATAACCTGCATCGGCGCCTATCATTATTCCCGTCTGCCCCGTGGCCACGAAGCCCGCATTTACACTCCTCTTCCTTGCCTCACTTGTCAGCTCAACCGCTGTGAGCATCTTTCCCACGCTGCAATCAGTTCCCGCAACTAAAATGGAATTAACTCTCCTTCCTGAGCCGTCGGCCACTCTAAGATTTTCTGGTGGTTTGCGCACGTCCCATATCTCCGCCCCACTCCTCTCGGATATTTTTTTAAACTCACTATCCTCGCTCAGAAAATCATGGAGCCCGGAGATTATTTTCTTTCCATGCTCCAAAGCGTATTTTATCTCATTTCTCCACGTATCCGGCAATTTTCCCCCGATTGGTGCAACGCCGATTATGAGAGCATCGTAGTCATCTTTTATCTCCTGAATGCTGGAGTATATCCTCACGTGCCTGCGGCCGGGGAAAAATTCATCCGCATATCTTCCGCCCAATGTTCTATCGATTATGCCCACTATTTCGTTGGGTGAGTAAAAATACACGCCCCTCGCAGTTTTTCCGCCCATCCGGGTAAATTTTTCATGTGCAAGGATAACAACGCGCATATTAGGAGATATGCAACTGAGATATAAAATTAATATGCAATTAAAACTTAGTTCATTAACAACACCGTCATAAATCCGTATTTTACTAAAGTATATGGGAAAAAGGAACAGATGTAAAAATAGATGGAGTAATTTATTATCCCCGAAGAGCATGGGGGAGCATGGACGAGGCTATGAAAAGGGTTGAAGCAGTTCTTTTCTCGGTGGACAAGCCAATGAGAGTTGGAGAAATCGCCAGAATAGTCGATTTGCCCGTGGAAGAAGTGAGCAAAGCCATGAAAAGATTGAGAAACACGTATGAGAATACAGATGGAGCAATAGAAATTGTAAGGCTCGGAAACAAGTACGTTATGCAACTAAAAGATGAATACGTCGAATACGGCTACAAAGTGGGTAAAAAAGAGATGCCCGACGACCTGCTGAAAACCCTGGCGGTAATTGCCTATTATCAGCCAATATCTAAAAGAAAGCTTAGGGAAATATTGGGAACCAAAGTGTATGCTCACGTGGAAGAACTGAAAAAGAGAAACTTTATTTACGGTAAAAAATCTGGGAGAACGGAAATTTTGAGAACCACAAAAAGATTTAACGAGTATTTTGGTATAGACGCTTCCAAACCAGAAGAGATTAAAAAATTCTTTGAAAGCTCTGCAGGAGGTGTAAATGATGAATAAAGTTCTGCTTATTGGCGCGGGAGGAAGAGAACATGCCATTGCCAACGCTCTTAAAAAAAGCGGAGCAAAGATATATGCCATTATGAAAAACAAAAACCCGGGTATTGCGAGACTTGCCGAAGAGTACATAATAGGGGACCACAACTCCGTGAGTTATGTCAAGAATCTTGACTGGGTGAAGTTTAAGAAAGTGGATTTTGCGTTTATAGGACCAGAAGCGCCTCTTATTAACGGAATGGCGGATATGCTGGAGGAGTCTGGAATCCCGGTAGTTGGCCCAAAGAAAAACGCTGCAATAATCGAGGGTTCAAAGGAATTTATGAGAGACCTTATGAAAAAACATGGCATAGAGGGATTGGTTGATTATTACGTGTTTACCGATTCAAATAAGGTAGAAAAGTTCCTGATAGATTACAAAAAACCCTTTGTAGTAAAGCCCGTGGGAGTTACTGGGGGAAAAGGGGTATGGGTGATGGGTGACCACTTCAAAACAAAAGAAGAAGGTATAAAGTATGCCAAAAAGGTGATTGAGGAAAACATAGGTGGAGAAAGAAAAGTAATAATAGAAGAAAAATTGACCGGTGAGGAGTTCACCCTTCAGGTGTTCACAGACGGACGAAACATCAAAGGAATGCCTCTGGTGCAGGATTTCAAAAGGGCATATGAAGGAGACAAAGGACCAAACACAGGAGGTATGGGGTCATACAGCATGGAAAACCATCTGCTTCCATTTATGGACGAAAAGGATTACGCCAAGGCCATGAAGATTCTGGAAGACATAATAGCTGCTATGCGCAGGGAAGGTAGAACATACAAAGGTGTGCTATACGGGCAGTTTATGCTCACTGCGGAAGGTCCCAAAGTAATAGAGATTAACTGCAGATTTGGGGACCCAGAAGCAATGAACGTGCTCTCAATACTGGACACTAACCTCCTTGATATCTCCTGGGAAATAATAGAGGGCCATTTGAGAGAAAAAGTGCTCTTCAAAGATTTAGCAACGGTTGTAAAATATATAGTACCTGCAGGATACGGCACCTCGAACGTGAACAAAGGCACGGAGATAAGTGTGAACGAGAGAAAGATTGAACAGGAGGGTGCTATTATATACTATGCCTCTGTAAACGATGAAAATGGAAGGATATACACCACAACCTCCCGATCACTTGCAGTGGTGGGATTGGGCAAGAATTTGAATCTCGCAGAGCAGATTGCAGAACGTGCATTATCCCATGTATCCGGTAGGATATACGCAAGGCATGACATCGCAAAGGCGGATATGATTAAAAAGAAAGTTGAAAGAATGAATGCCATTAAAATAAAGCGCAGGGTGTAAGCGTATGAGAGTTAGCACCGTAAAGCAAATGAGAGAGATGGACAAAAGAGCCATGGAGAAATATGGTATAGAAGACAAACTGCTGATGGAAAACGCAGGTAATGCAGTGTACTTTGCAATTTTAAAGCATTTTGGCACTGTTAAAGGAAAAAATTTTGTGATTTTTTCTGGACCGGGAAACAACGGAGGGGATGCCCTGGTAGTTGCACGAAAGCTTTTTTCAAGCGGTGCAAACATAAAGATATACACGATGAGCTCACCTGAGAAATACAGTGGCTCTGCTAAGATGAACTACGATATAATAAAAAATATCGGGATTGTGATTGAGCAATTTATAGGTGATAATGCCATGGTGCGCATGGCTGTGGAGTCCGCTGACGCGGTAATCGACGGTATCCTGGGCACCGGAATATCTCGCAATGTGGAAGGAAAATACGCAGGGGCAATAAATCTCATTAATAACTCTGCAAAGATGGTGTTTTCAATAGACATACCTTCAGGAATAGCTGGAGATTCTGGTGAAGTCATGGGTACCGCCATTTTCGCTGATTATACAGTTACATTTGGACTTCCAAAATTAGGAAACATACTATATCCCGGAGCAGAGCATAATGGAAGGATATACGTAAGTCACATATCTTTTCCTCCTGAAAACTACGAAAGAAACGAAATTAATATTTTCCTAAATGAGCCAGTAGTCCCTCCCAAAAGAAAAAAAGATGGGCATAAAGGTACATTCGGTTCTGCTCTGTTTGTCTCAGGAGCTCGGGGCTACTATGGAGCACCCTATTTATCTGCCATGTCCTTTTTGAAGAGCGGAGGCGGATACGCGCGGCTTGCTGCACCTGAATCCGTGGTTCCATTTATTAGTACTGAAGGACGTGAAATTGTGTATCACCCAATACCTGAAACTCCCGAAGGAAGTATAGATACACCCTCTTTGGACACAATAAAAGCACTATCAAATAAGGTTGATTTTGTTGTTATAGGTCCGGGCACATCTTTAAATGAAAAAACTCAAAATCTAATGCGTGAGCTCACTAAAATCATAGATAAGCCACTTCTCATTGACGGAGATGCGCTCACAGCAATCGCTAATGAGCCAGAACTAATAAAAACGAGAGAAAAACCTACTATCATCACACCGCATCCCGGAGAAATGTCTCGATTGACAGGAATAACCGTTAAAGAGATAGTAAAGGATAGGATTACTATCGCAAACAATTTTTCAAAAAATTACAACTGCACAGTTGTTCTTAAAGGGGCAAGAACCGTGATTGCTTTCCCAGATGGGAAAACATACATCAACATGTCCGGAAACTCAGGAATGGCCACGGCAGGAAGTGGAGATGTACTCACAGGCACTATTGCAGCAATGTTCGGGCTTGGATTAACCATAAAAGATGCTGTTTTAACGGGAGTATTTCTACATGGCCTTGCAGGAGACCTTGCGTCTCAAAAAATTGGAGAAGATGGTATGACAGCAATGGATATTCTGAATCATCTGCCAGAAGCAGTAAAAGAGCTAAGAAAAGACTATGAAAAATTAAGAATCAAATATGGAATAGAAGTAATATAGGATATCCCTCTCCCCATTTTTGCAAAAGTTATTTTTAGAGAATTGTATTGCTACATTATGGACATTATGAGCATCTTTAAAGAGCAGGCAAACGAGCTTCTTATGAAATTTGGAATCAGCAAAGAAGTAGAGAGAGCAAAGGAGGGTTTCGGAGATTTCACACTTCCATGCTTTTTCCTTGCAAAAAAATACAGAAAAAACCCCGCGGAAATTGCGAGAGATATAGCTAACAAAATTGAAAAAAATGAATACTTTGATAAAATCGAAGCAGTTGGGCCATACCTGAATTTTCATATAAATCAAAAAAAATTGTCAGAGATTGTATTAAAAAATACTCTTGATGAAAAGATTTTTCAATTTGATAAGAAAGGCAAAGTAGTAGTAGAACACACTAGTGCAAATCCTACCGGGCCACTCCATGTGGGTAGAGCAAGAAACCCGATAATCGGGGATACCATGGCAAGGATACTCAAAGAGTATGGATTTGAAGTAGAAACACAGTACTTTGTAAATGATGCAGGCCTGCAGGTAGCTACCTTACTCTGGGGAATAAAAAATTTGAGAAACGAGAATGAACAAGAGAATGATACAAAATGCGACCACAAACTTGTGAGGTATTATCAGAGGGCATCAAAAATGGCAAAAGAAGATAAAATCGTAGAAAAGGAAATAAGAGAAACTATGAAAAATTACGAAGCCGGTGAGCCAGAGCTTAGAGAATTAGCAAAAAAAGAAATAGGTTGTGTTTTAAGTGGAATCTCAGAAACATTAAGAAGAATAAATGTAGAGATAGATAAGTACGTATGGGAATCCACACTGATACCACATACGAGAGAAATTGTAAGTAAATTGAAAGAATACCTTTCTGAGGAAAACGGTGCTTACTACATAGATTTTAAAAAATTAAATGTAAAATTACAAAAAGATAAGTTTTATCTTTATAGGCAAGATGGAACCACCCTCTATTTTCTCAGAGATATCGCGTACCATTTAGAAAAAGCAAAAAAAACAAAAAAGATAATTGATGTTATGGGCGAGGACCACAAACTCCACTTCAACGCGTTAAGAGAAGTGCTGAAATTATTAGATCCAGCTATAGATATGAAAGCTCTGTTCTATTCTTTCGTAAGCTTGCCAGATGGAAAAATGAGTACAAGAAGAGGAAACGCCGTTTATCTTGATGATTTAATAGATGAAGGATTCAAAAAAGCCATGGAAATCATAAAAGACAGAGGGTATGATACTAACGAGGAAAATAATATTGCGATGGCTGTAGCAACATCTGCCATTAGATACTCCATACTAAACGTGCAAGAGGAGAAAAAAATCGTGTTTAAATGGGATAGAGCCCTCAGTTTTGATGGAGAAAGTGCTCCGTTTATAATGTACACCTATGCAAGAGCAATTAGCATACTAAGCAAAACAGAATGGTGCGGAGAATACAACCACGAAAAGCTAACTCATCCAAACGAAATCAAACTACTTAAACTGTTAGCAGAATATCCCACAGTAGTGAGAGAATCTGTAGAAAAACTAAGTCCATATATAATGGCCAAATATGCCTATTCATTAGCCACACAGTTCAATCAGTTTTATAGAGATTGCCCGGTATTATCCAGCGATTTAAATACAAAAAACGCAAGGATAGCACTGGTAAAAGCATTTACAAAAGTTATGGAACACGTGATGAATAACTTAGGCATATCAAGACTTCAAAAAATGTAAATAAAAAGAAATAAATCATTCTTTTTTCTCGCTTTTACCTCCTTTCTTGTTTCCGCCTTTCTTGAACTTCTTTTTCTCGTTCTTCTTTTCCATGTATCTCCAGGCAATATATCCAGCAATTATGATTATTGCAATGCTGCCACCTATTATGGCAGGCAATTTCCACGGTGCCTGCTCAATCTTCACTGTTTCCTTCTTTACATTATCGCTAAGGTAGCTGCTTGGCTCGTCAGCGCAGTAAACCTTAACCGTCACTGTATAGTTTCCAGGAGAACCAGGAGTCCATGTTATGGTTCTTATTGCATAGCTGCCATTCTTCAAATCCTCAAAAGTCTTATTGGCCACAACCTTACCATTCACATATAAAGCCACAAAGTACTTCTTGGCAATGGCATTTCCATTGTTTGACACGTTTACCTCAAAAGTAAGTGTAGCGCCTTCAACTCTGTCACCCTTTATGTTAACCGTATTTATTGCCAGGTCAGGACGTACAGGGGTAACTCTTAGTGTTCTGTTTACCACGTTATAATTACCACTCGCATCTGTGACATTGAGTATTATGTAATATGTCCCGTACTTGTGGAACTTCAATGTAACTTTATTACTTGCAAAGCTGCCATTAACCACACTATATATCCCATCAGTAATGTTTATAACCTTGTAGCTGCTGTCTTTGATTGTCCAAACATACTTGGCGATTGTTCCGTTCTGGGGATCATAACTACCCGTTGCATCTAAAGTAATATTTTGATTCTCCTTTACCTCATTGACATTCTTACCTGCCACGGTAAAGTTAAGCCTTACCACTGGTTTGGTTATATCCTTTACTTTCACGGGGAAAGAGATTATCACCGTATTGTTAACGGAATCCTTCAACGTCACATTTACATAATACGGTCCATGACGAGTAGGCATATCAAAAGCGTAGCTCCTGTTTGCTCCTGTGCTCATGTTGCCGTTGAAATTCCAAACCACTATCACAGGCAAGCCAGTTTCATTGGAACCATCGAAAGTATCGTAAGAGGCTTTGGCATTGAACAAAATTTCCTCAGATTGATTTATCACCAATGGTGTACCAACTTTCACAACATATGTGGTAGAATTGCGCCATGCATGTCCAAGGGTACCGGATATATTATAATCAATACGTGCCAAGCTATGTACATCCGTCTTGAAAGTAGCTATAACTTTACCTTCTGGGTCTTTTAGAGTTATATTAACAGTTGGCCAATAACCATCCGCGATTACAGTAATATTTGTCTCATTTACATTACCTCCAACATCCTCAGCACGAACAGTCACCGTATATTTCTTGGCCTTGGTAAACTCCATTGTGAAATTGTACTTTCCCTTACCACTCAGCTTTTCAACATTATCCACCTTCCACGTGTAGGTAGTATTTGCAGGGTCAGTCTTGCCAAGAACAACATCATACACCATTTTAGATGCATTGAACCACACCTGCTCGTGAGTAGGAACAACAATGGTATAGTTATCTGCAGACTGATTAACCACGTGATTAACGTCACTCATGTGGCTCCAGCCAACTACAAAATGCTCAGCATCAAGGCGTATCTCCGGGCTCTTCCTCATTTTAAGAACAATATCCACTGGAGAAGTCTTTACATTAGATATAGCCACCTCACCAACATATCCAGAAACATCTGCACCAGAAACATCATTGCTCCTTTCTAAATAGGATGGAATGTAAAGCTCATATGTGTATTTCATATTGGCACCAGAAATTCCGTTTTCATGAGCATACAACTCCACATTTATTGAGCCGTCACTCAAAAGCTTATTCTTGCTTACATCCCCGTTATAATAAGAGGCACTCAAGGTTACCGTGAAACCGGCGTCCAAGTTCACCTGAGTTGATGATGAAGGAGCAAAGGAAACCGCACCCTTTAACTGATAAATATTGTTGTCCACAGATATAAAGTGGCTAGTATAGGTTAAGTACCTGCTCTTCAGATAATTAAGAAGATCGCTATTGTCCCATCCAAGGAGTTTCATCTGGTAATACAAGATACCTGCATTACTGTAGGGTAGGGACGTAATTACAGACTTATTAGATATCTCCTCCACATACGTAACATTTACCCACTGCAAATTATCAGATAACTTTGCCTTGACATTCACATTATTAGTCACAGGTACAACCTTAACATCAAGTATTGATGTGCTTGGTTGAACTGTTTCCACACTGTATCCATCCGCAGTAATTGCCAGAACGTAGTTCAAAGAGGGCAAATAGAAACTGAATGATCCCCCATTGAAGGTCAGTATCTTCCAAACATCACCTGTAGTCTTATTTAGTATGACAACGTGTGTTGTAGTGTTAACAATCTTTCCAGCATACCTCACAGTTCCAAGAACCCTTACATAGTTATCCAAATTTACTGTTACATTGGCTTGCTTCGTTTCCTTACTAATATCCACATACCTGTAATAATCTTTCTCAACTCCACCATCGTTGTAAACCACTTCAATAGTTACCATTCCCTCTGTGACGTTGAAAGTTGCATTCCCGTAAACATAATCTGTTGCAAAAGTACAACCGTGAGCGGAAAGTACAACCTTACCCGTTGCTGGAAGTCCGTTTTTCTCGAGAGTAATGTTCAACTTATGTGTTAAAGGATACCTGTTTACTGTAATATTTGTAAAATCAGCACCATTTGCAATTCTTGTAACTCCGTTTTTATCGAAATGAATAATGTCATAGGCAGACCCGTACACATAGTTCCCTTTCTTCACACTGTTAACACGAACAACATAATTTCCATAAACAACATTATTAAACTCCACAATACCATTTGATGAGGAGTTGGTTGCACCCTTCAAAGCACCATTCATATCGTAAAGGTATGCACCCACATCACTAAGATAATAACTATCGTTAGTCTCTACATCCTTATAAAGAAGTACAAAATCTACCGTACCTTTCTGAGGTTCTAATGCTTGTGTAGTCCCTGCTGCCAATAGTGCACTAAATAGCACTATTGCAATCGCTGCGAGCACTTCCGCCTTCCTATTCATTTTTGCGCTCATGGTATATTCCCTCCGTTTTTATGCTGGTGAGGGAAAACCACTTTATATTTAAATACTTTTCTTTCACAAGAGTAACGGAGTGCACAGAGAGATATTAGAAAAAAGGGATAAATACAGGTACACAATGTCCATTTATGGATAACATAGAAGAAGGAGATTACGTGGAAGTAATTACCGATAAAGGCACGTTTAAGGGAGTGCTTCTTCCAAAACCCAAATTCAGCAAAGATGAAATAGTTATAATAAAGCTGGAAAACGGATACAATGTAGGACTAATTCCAAAAGAGGTAAAATTGATAAAAAAGAAAGAGAGAAAAATTAAAACAGAAAAAGCGGTTAAATTAGAATACTCAAAAGATTTGCCCACAATTTCAATAATAGGCACAGGTGGGACCATAGCAAGCTACATAGACTACAGCACTGGAGCGGTACACCCTGCCCTCACCGCTGAGGACTTTCTTTTTACAATGCCTGAGATATCTGATGAGGCAAACATCCAAAGTGAGGTTTTATTTAACACACTAAGCGAGAATATGAAACCAGAAATGTGGATTAAACTTGCAAGGGCCGTGAAAAAAGCAGCTGAAAAATCTGATGGAATAGTTATTCCACATGGAACCGACACAATGAGTTACACCGCTTCTGCGCTTTCATTTATGTTTGAAAAATTATCAGTACCTGTTGTCCTAGTAGGCTCCCAGAGAAGTAGCGATAGGCCCAGCAGCGATGCGTACATAAATTTACACGCGTCAGTGAGAGTTGCCAAAAAGGATATAGGCGAGGTGGTCGTGGTCATGCATGCTGGAAGCAGCGATGATAAATGTTACATTCACAGAGGGACGAGAGTGAGAAAAATGCACACTTCTCGTAGAGATGCCTTTCAGAGTGTAAATTCTAAACCTTTAGGAGAGATAGACCTGAATGGGGGCATTAGATTTTTCAAAGAATACAAAAAAACTGATGAAAACACAGAACTACACGATAAGATGGACGAAAGAGTGGCACTTCTATACTACTACCCCGGTATGCCAATTGAGATATTTGAAGGAATATTGGAAAAAATGCACGGTGCAATAATAATGGGCACGGGGCTTGGGCACGTGTCCTCAGAATTTGTAAACTCTATAAAAAGCATGGTGAAAGATGGAAAAATAATAGGGATGACATCGCAGTGCATATATGGCTCCGTTAACATGAACGTATACTCGACGGGAAGAGAGTTGAAATATGCAGGGGTCATTGAACTCGGTGACATGCTGCCAGAAGTTGCATACGTGAAATTAATGTGGCTTCTCGGTAATTACAACTTTGAAGATGCAAAAAATATGCTTAAAAAGAATATAAGAGGCGAAATGGAAGATAGGAGGTTTTTACTATGAAATGTGGTCTTGAAATACATCAGCAACTCAACACAAAAAAGCTATTCTGCAACTGCGACTCCAAGTTAAGCGATAATGTGATAGGGGAAGTAACCAGAATTCTGAGACCCACCCAGAGCGAGATGGGAGAAATAGATAAAGCAGCACTCCAGGAAAGTATAAAAAATAGAAAATTCAAATATGAAATCACAGATAATTCCTGCCTCGTAGAACTTGATGAAGAACCCCCTCACGAACTTAATAAAGAAGCTTTGGAAATTGCTATCAAAGTGGCACTTATGCTAAATGCAAATATTGTGGATGAAATCCACGTAATGAGAAAGATAGTTATCGATGGTTCCAATACCTCCGGATTTCAGAGAACAGCCCTTATAGGAGTTAACGGATACATAGACACATCCTTTGGTAGGGTTAATATACCAACAATTTGTCTTGAAGAAGAAGCGGCAAGAAAAATTAAAGAGGAGGGAGAATTAGTAGTATATAGATTGGACAGACTTGGAATACCACTTATAGAAATATCCACGGCCCCAGACATGAAAAATGGAGAAGAAGTGAAAGAAGTTGCCGAAAAGATAGGTATGATATTGAGAGCAACTAAAAAAGTTAGAAGGGGGGCAGGAACAATTCGCCAAGATATAAACATATCTACAGGGCAAGGAAGGGTTGAAATAAAGGGTGCGTCAAAGTTAAACATGATTCCCAAATGGGTCGCTGAAGAGGAAAACAGGCAGGAAATGCTCAAGAATGTTGCGGAAATCCTTAAAAGAAGATACGCTAAAGTTGATGATAAAATATATGACCTAACGGATGTATTTATGAACACTAACAGTAAAATCATTGCCAAAGAAATAAAAAGGGGGGGCAGAGTACTGGGAATCGCATTGAGGGGATTCAAAGGAGTGCTAAAAAACAAAGAATTCAGACTTGGTAGGGAATTAGCAGGAGTGGTTAAAGTTATTGGAATAAAAGGACTTTTTCACGGTGACGAATTGCCCGGATACGGTGTAAGCGAGGAAGAAGTTGAAAAAATTAATAAAATACTGAAATTGGAAGATAAAGACTCTTTTGTAATCATAGCAGCCCCTGAAAATAAAGGAAAAATGGCACTTGAGAGAGTAAAAGAGAGAGCAAAAATGGCAATGAATGGTGTGCCTGGAGAAACCCGTGCACCAAAGGATGATGGAACCACACAATATCTTAGGCCGCTTCCCGGTGCAGATAGAATGTACCCTGAAACAGACATCCCACCCATAAGAATAACAGAAGAATACATTGAAAAAATAAGACAAAACCTGCCAAAAATGCCAGAAGAGCGGGTAAATGAGTTGCTAAATATGGGAATTAGCAAACAAGATGCATATACTATCGTTCGTGAGGATATGGATGATGTGTTTGAAAGAATAGTGAAAAAATACGGCTACCCTACGATAGTTGCCAGGGCAATTACCAACGGCTGCGAAGAGATTGATTATGACACCATATTTAAAGCACTTCACGATGGAAAATTTGCAAAGGAGGCAGTAGATGACATCGTTTTGAGAGCATGTAACGGGGAGAAGATAGAAAAAATAATATCAGAATACGACACCAGTATAAACCTGAACGAAATAATTGAAAAAATAGTAAACGAAAAAGAAACTCTTATTATTGAGCGAGGAACTGCCGCATTTAAACCCCTCATGGGACTGGCAATGAAGGAGCTGAGAGGCAAAGTTGACGGTAAGCTGGTAAGCGAGAAGTTAAGGGAAAAAATAAACGAGAAAATTAAAGAGAAATCGCAATAGGTACACAAAATAGGATATGCTCAGAAGAAAAGATAGCATTTAAGACCAAATAAGACGTTTCGTTTCCGAAAATATATTCACTCATATTTTTATATGCCCGTTTCATTTCCCCATATATGCTACTGATAAAAAATGCGTCGCAGCTACTCACATTAAAAGGTGGAATTCGCAAAGACAACTACGACCTTGACATTTTGGAAAATGGAGCTGTACTAATTGAAGGAGATAGAATAGTGGAAGTGGGAACAACCAACGAGCTTAAAAATTCTGCAGAAATGGAGATAGATGCATCTGGGCACGTGGTAATGCCGGGGTTTGTGGATCCACATACACACTTAGTATTTGCGGGAACCCGGGAAAATGAGTTGTACATGAAATTGCAGGGAAAGAGTTACCTTGACATCTTGAAAATGGGTGGTGGAATACTGAGAACGGTAAAAACAACAAGAGAAGCAAGCAAAGGAGAACTAATAAAAGAAGTAAAAAACAGGTTAGACTATATGCTAAAAAATGGTACAACTACCGCAGAAGCAAAGACAGGGTACGGTCTGAACTTCGAGAGCGAGAAAAAAATGTTAGAGGTGATTAACGAGATAGAGCATTCCATTGATTTAGTTCCCACATTCCTTGGCGCGCATGCAGTTCCCCCGGAGTTCCGCCACTCTGGTGAGTACATAGAGTATTTAAAAAAGGTAATACCGCAAATTGCCACACATGCAAAATTCATAGATATATTCTGCGAGAAAGGGGTTTTTGATTGCGAAGAATCGCGGGAATACCTAAACACAGGGAAAAGATACGGGCTAATACCCAAGATCCATGCTGATGAAATAGAGGATATAGGTTGCTCCCGCATTGCCGTAGAGGTAGGAGCCATAAGCGCGGATCATCTTGTAAAAACAAGCGAGGAGAACATAGAAGAATTGGCAAAAAGCAAAATAATTGCCGTATTTCTACCGGCAACACCCTACATGCTCCTAAGCAAAGAGTACGCAAGGGCGAAGAAATTCATAGAATACGGAATACCAGTTGCGCTTGCCACGGATTTGAATCCAAATGCATACACTGAGAGCATGCAAATGGTCATTTCTCTTGCAATAACACAGATGCGAATGCTTCCAGAAGAGGCAATAACTGCAAGCACTATAAACGCAGCCGCAGCCATAGGTTTGGAAAAAGAGATAGGGTCTATAGAGACAGGAAAGCAAGCAGACATAATTGTAATGGACGCTAAGAATTATCAGCAAATAGGATACCATTTCGGCGTGAATTTGGTTTTACAGGTAATCAAAAAAGGGAAGATTGTGTATACCCGTGAGAAAAATGTTCTTAATTAGAGAATTTAGAGAAGAAGACGTATATGATGTTTTCAGAATATCCTATGAAAGCCTAACCGAAAAGTACTCTTTAGAGCTTTTTTTAGACATATACCATTCATGGCCCACGGGATTTTGGGTAGCTGTGACATCAGAGATAATAGGATTTATAGCAGGCACAAAGTATAACGGAAGTGCGAGGATTTTAATGCTGGCGGTAGATAAAAAAATCAGAGGCAAAGGTGTGGGTTCCGCCCTGTTAAAGAGATTTACGATACAGTGCAAAACAGAGGGATTGAAGTCGATAAGCTTAGAAGTAAGAGTTTCCAACAAAAGAGCTATAGAATTTTACATAAATCATGGATTTCAGATAATATCCTTGTTAGAAAAGTACTACACCAACGGAGAAGCAGCCTACGTCATGTGGAAAATGATATAAAATTAAGAAAAATTAGAATACATCTATCTCGTCGTTCAAAATCATCTCCGTGACTTTATTTATGTTTGAAAGCCACTCATCCGCAATGCTTTCAAATTCCTTGAAGTACTTGCTAACATTTGCACCCTTTGCAGGAATTATCTGCACACTTGCTACCTGCGGCTCATCAATTGGCTTGCCTATTTGAGACACAATGCGCACATGCGTTTCTGCAACATCGCCACCTGCTTCTTTCACAACATCTTCCGCAATCTTGAAAGCAAGTAAGTTGTACAGTTTTCCAACATGCGTAACCGGGTTCTTTCCGGCAGCAGCCTCCATACTCATAGGTCTGTAAGGCGTAATAAGCCCATTAACCCTATTACCACGACCTACTGAACCATCATCTCCGTTCTCCATACTCAATCCAGTTACCGTCAAATAGTATATCTTCTCATTAGGAATATCTCCAGTGTTAATGAAATACCTTACTTCTTTATCTGTAAATTTAGCAGCATAATCAGTTAATACAGAATGGAGCTCCTCCTTAACACTCATATAATGATCAGCATCAGGAGTATGCCTACCCACAAAGGCTGCTGCAATAGTTATATCCATCTTATCTCCATTTCTATATCCCATCACCTTGATATCCTCTCCTATTTCCGGAAATCTCGTTTTTAGGTCACCATTCAAATATTTTTCCGTATTGTAAACCACTTTCTCTAAATCACTCATGGGCGCGTAACCCACACCAAAAGAAGTGTCGTTTGCCAAATATTTCTGAGTGTCGTAAAGTCCTTTAAGGTCCACTGAACCCTGCCCAATCATAGTATGAATAATAACATCCTCCTCAATATCCAGATTCCTGTAATGCTTTTTCAAAAATTCAGTAGCCGCTTTCTTGGCAATGGTCCTATACGGTATCCTTTCACCATCCACATGGGTAGTAGCCCGCCCTGAAAGAAGAATATACACCGGCTCTAAAACCTGGCCACCACCAAAAGATGGTTTCGCCTGACCACCAACTATTTCAGCCTGATCAGTATTGTGGTGCAAAATTCTACCATAGTGCTTCATATAATACCTTGATAGCTCTCTGCTTATGCTTTCGGCAATCCCGTCCGCAACACTATCTGGATGCCCAATACCCTTACGCTCAACAATTTCAATCTCCCTATCACTGACAGGTGTGAAATTTATTTCTTCAACAACAACATTTCTTGACATGGGTCAGAGAATTTATCTATATAGTAAAAAATTTTTGTAGTTTTTATTGCTACATTTTGAATAGGAGCATGGCATCACCAAAGCTGAAAAAACGATATTTCATGGATATGGCAATTTTATAGGCATTCATCACACGTTCATAACCCCCAAAAGCGGTAACTAGTAATATCAAAGACGATTTTGGCACGTGAAAATTAGTTATGAGCGCATCCACTCCTGATTTAAAACGATATCCGGGATAAATAAATATATCCGTGTACCCCCTGGAAGGGATAATCTTTCCATCTTTGGAAGAACTCTCAAGAGTTCTCATCACAGTAGTTCCAACTGCAAATAATCTACCCGAACGATTATTAATCATCTCGGCAACTCCCTCTGATATTTCGTAATACTCTTCGTCAACTCTATGCGCCCTAATATCTAAAGCTTTTACAGGTTTAAAAGTCCCATAGCTAACGTGAAGGGTTATGTATCCTATTTTAACACCTTTTTCACGTATTTTCTCAAGAAGCCCTGGGGTGAAATGCAAACCAGCGGTTGGTGCAGCCACTGCACCTTCTCTTTTAGCAAAAACGGTCTGGTACTTATTCTCGGCATCCTTTGGAGGGTTTTTTATATACGGAGGTAAGGGCACCTCTCCCCTCTCACGTGCAATATCTATTATATCTCCGGAGAACTCTATATCACATATACCTTCGTTTTTAGATATCACTTTCCCCTTAACACCTTCGAATAGCAATTCTGTTCCGACTTTTATCTTCTTACCCTTAACCAAACACCTGTAAAAATTTTCACCTATTTTCTCAAGAATAAGAATTTCAACCTTTCCGCCTGTAACCTTTATTCCCTTAACTCTCGCCTTAATAACACGGGTATCGTTGAGAATTAGAACATCCCCCTTATTAAGATACTCCGGCAAATCATAAAAATGACGGTGCTCTATCTTATCGGAGAGTACCATGAGTTTCGCGTGGTCCCTGGGCTCAACAGGCTCCTGTGCAATCAGCTCTTCAGGAAGTTTGAAATCGTAATTGCTCAAAGAATACATAATCATCTTAATTTCTCTCATATAGATTAAACTTACTAATTGACTCATCGCAAATATTTTGTAATTCAGGAACATTTTAGGGTTATGAAATTGAAATCGGCAGACTACGTTGAGGGGGAGAAAGGACTGCAATACCATATACAGTGCAAGATAGGAGACGTTGCAAGATACGTGCTAATGCCCGGCGACCCAGATAGAGTGCCGGTAATATCTGCATACTGGGATAACAAAAAGGAAGTTGCTTATCACAGGGAATACAGAACGCACACCGGCACATATAAAGGAGTAAACATATCTGCAACATCAACGGGAATTGGATCACCTTCCACTGCAATTGCTTTAGAAGAGCTTGCGAGAATTGGTGCAGATACGTTCATAAGAGTGGGATCGACGGGAGCAATTCAGGAGGATATTGAAATAGGCGATTTAATAATATCATCTTCGGCGGTAAGATTAGAAGGTACAAGCAAAGAATATGTGCGAGTTGAATATCCTGCAAGTGCTCACTACGAAGTAATACTCGCTCTGATAGAAGCAGCTGAGAATTCAGGATTGCGGTACCATGTCGGCACAACAGCCAGCACAGATTCATTCTATTTAGGCCAGAGCAGGCACGGACTAAACGGATACACGCAGTCATTCTCAGAAAACATATTACACGACCTGAAAAAAGCTAAAGTTCTTAACTTTGAGATGGAATCTGCAGCGTTGTTCACAATCTCCAATTTATACGGATTGAGAGCAGGAAGTGTAGCCATTGTATTTGCGAACAGGATTAAGGATGAGTTCGAAGTGGTCCCCCAAGACCCGGTGGCGAAAGTAGCCAACGAAGCGGTTCGTATACTCCATGAGTGGGATGAAGAAAAGAAAATAAGGGGCAAAAAATATTTTCATCCAGGACTGGTGAAGCAATGATACATTACCTATATGTACTTTTGATATCCATGTTACCATTCATAGAACTACGGGGGGCCATACCAATAGGTATTCTGCAATTTGGCCTGAACCCATTATATGTCCTGATAGCTGCAATTGTAGGAAATATGATTCCTGTTCCTTTTTTTCTCTTATTTTTAGAGGATATTGAAAAATACCTTATAAAATATCCAAAGATAGCAAAAAAGATGGACTGGATATTTGAAAGAACGCGAAGAAAATCAGAAGACAGCGTAAAAAGATGGGAGTACCTATCACTAATTATCTTCGTGGCAATACCCCTGCCAGGTACAGGTGCATGGACAGGCAGCCTAATAGCATATTTATTTGGATTCGAAGTAAAAAGAGCATTCCTTATGATTTTATCCGGTGTTATGATTGCGGGCATCATTGTTCTTCTCGCAACTCTGGGAGCTGGTACCTTCTTACCTTAATACCGCTCTCCATCAACATCAACTTTGCAAGGTCATCAGGATAACCCTCTGAATATACAATCTCCTTAATTTGCGCATTTATAATCATCTTGGCACATACCACGCAGGGATGATTGGTAACGTAAATGGTAGCATCCTTTATTGACACACCATATACCGCAGCCTGGATTATCGCATTTTGCTCTGCATGTAAACCACGGCAAAGTTCGTGACGCTCTCCGCTTGGAATTTTCAAATTTTCTCGCAAACAACCCGTCTTGTCGCAATGCATCAATCCTTTAGGTGGCCCATTATACCCAGTGGTTAGAACTCTTTTATCTTTAACAATAACCGCACCCACATGCCGGCGAGTACATGTAGAACGGGTAGAAACAAGATACGCAAGACGCATAAAGTATTCGTCCCATGAAGGCCTCATAAAAAGGTAAAGAAAAGATTACTAATTAAAAGTTTGGGACTTGTTATTTCCTTCTAAACGCTGCCGCAACTATGATGACCAGTATTACCAACAAAGGCAAAGCCATGGAAGAAAACTCGGGAGTCGCTGGGGAAGAAGATGCGGAGTACACATGAACCTCATTGTCCATATGCGCTGGTGCTGAGGTATCCACGTAAACCACCGTATAGTCCTTAAACTTGTGCTCGTAAACATGCTGGAAAGTTCCCAATTCTTTGGAATAAGCCACGTAATCGCTCTTGTCTGGACTCATATAGAATTTCATACGTATATACGGGAAATTGTAGATGGCGTTGTTGTGTACAACACCCCACGCATCAGTTTCAGAACCGTCATTGGCACCCTCGTAAACCACAGAGGTAAGTGGGTTCCCGTTACTGTCCGTGAGATTTTCATACTTGTAAACGTGGTACGTTATACTACCCCCATCTATGTGGATCAACACAAAATGGTAGCTCCCTTCTATAGCAGGAACTCCCCAGTCCTGATATGCATTGTGGGCACCAGCACCACCTGTGAGTAGTGTGAATATACTGTACTGACCCTGCGGAGTCATAGAAGATGTCACTTTTCCATCATCGTAGTTGGTATAATAGTAAGTGTAATTGTGAATATGTGCAACCACCAAATAGTCAACTCTGTAATCTTTGAATATATTCATAACGACAGATCTATCCGTATAGTTACTAAATCCATCATTCAAGTTATCCTGCCTGCTTGGAGGCGGAATTATGGGCATATGCATAACAACTACACGATGAGTATAACTCTGAGAAGCCGCTAAATCGTGCTTCAACCACACAAGCTGCTTACCGTAAATATAGCCACCATAGTTATAAGTTCCATCTGAACCATACCACCAGGGTGTTTCACCTTTTCCAAATGACCAGTTACCATGGTGCCAGAACCCATCTTGATAATCATCCGGGAATACAAAATGAGTATTTGAATAGTTAAATGAATAATACAAGTTCCCCAAATACTCCTCGTATATGTGCTCGCCAGCATGCTCAGGCTGGTCTGGATGGCGAGTCACATCGTGGTTACCCACGGTGGTGAAAAAGAACACATCATGAGTTCCTGACAGCATATAAAACCTGTTGTATTCCATATCATACACATAATCCATGGCGTCCACGGATATACCCTTCCACTCCGTAACAAGCGCACCACCAAAACCAGCTACCAGATCACCATCATCCCATCCAATCGGCGTGCGAATAACGTTGGTATAGTAATACATAAAAGTAGTGAATTCAGGTCCTTGGTTATATGGATGATCATAGATTCCGCATCCAGGCCGGTTATCGCCCATAGCGAAAACCCAGAAATTATCTGAAGGAACGTACCATGGCTGCACATCCACAGTCTTTGCCTGAGATGCGTTCAGGTGAAGGTCTATGGTTAGAGAATATTTACCCCGAGTTGTCTCATTTTCAAAGTTAGTAACCAAATAATCAGGATCCACGTTGAAGAAGTGAATGTGCACCACTCCAGAAACGGAAGTAGGATTGTATATCAAAAAAGACATGTAATATCCCATTGCCCTTATATTTATATTTGCCCAGTCCCTGCTCAAAACATATATATCTTTTTCCATACCTATTTTCAGCAAACGTGCATCCAGCGTATTCACAGCTTTAGTGTTAATATTGAGAGAATAAGCGCCATACCCGCTAACATCAACTACCTTCAAAGTGTAAATTCCAGAAGTCTTTGCAGTAGTATATATTCTCTCCACAACACCTTTTCCCCCCATATCTGAGTAGGCAACCTCTTTATTATCCGGGCCGTAAAGATAAAGTGCATAGTCTGCATTGGGATTTGGCTGCATAGTCACACTTATTGTCTTATGTGCCTCCACTTTGAAATTATAAATCTTGTAATTTGGAGTTGAGCTCTTAGTAGAATCATCCACCTGGGGATTTATTCTTCCATATCCCGAAAACGGCAGCTGAACATTACTTACCGATTTTGACTCAGGAGTACTTGTTATGTCGAACCATATATCACCCCAATCATACGGTCTGTTTCCAGAAGCATTGTTTCCCGATACATCACCAGCCCAAGTATGCGTTTGCAGGTTGTAAATCAAATCAAGACTAAAACCATCAGTGGGGTCTATATCAATAAGGTCGTCTCTTCCATATAAACCAGAATCTTTATCCCATGCGGATATCTCAATCCACACCGCAGGATCCCTTGTGGTGATGGTAGCTGTCGCATTCCAGTTGGCATCAATTTCGTGCTGGTTATTCCAGACCTTACTTTTTATTTCCTTATCGTTTATGAAAACAACAAAATAGGGATCGGGATCACCGATAAGATCCAATGAAGGGTCGCATTTGAATTTCCCAATATGAACTGTTATCTGACCTGTCCAATAAGTTATAGATTTAGAAGATGTATCCTGTGTCTTATAAATTCCATTGCCACTGATTACTGCCAACCCTGCAGCCAGCAACACTACAACCACAATCACGCCCACAATCATCCTCATAAGTAATACATGGTTATGGGGCTATTTAAAATTTTCGTGAATAATTAAATATAGAAAAGCCATATTTAAAGAGTAAAGAGCGATAAGTTTTAAGTATGTGATGTTATTAAGCGAAAACAGGTGACTTAATATGGGAAGGATTCACGCCAGGAGAAAAGGTCAGTCAGGTTCAAACAAGCCATTTCGTGTGGAAAAGCCCGATTGGGTGCCCATGAGCAGTGAGGAGGTATTGTCCAAAGTAGTAGAGCTGGCAAAGGAAGGGCACAGTCAGGCTATGATTGGAACTATACTTAGAGACCAGTACGGGGTTCCAGATGTAAAGTTAGTAACTGGAAAGAGCATCGGCGACATATTGAAAGAGAATGATTTGGCACCTCAAATACCGGAAGATCTCATGGCGCTTATGAGAAAGGCAGTCAGGATTAACAACCATCTTCAAGCGCACCCAAAAGATTTGGGAAACAAGAGAGGGTTGCAGCTTGTGGAATCCAAAATAAGGAGACTAATGAAATATTACAAGAAAGTAGGCAAGTTACCTGCCGATTGGAAATACAGCATAAAAGACGCTGAGCTACTGGTGAGGTGATGGACACATTAGATAATCGCCTTGATAAAGCAAGAAAACTCATAGAGGAGGGGGACTTTTTTCGTATTTTAACACATTATGACGTAGATGGTGTATGTTCAGCGGGAATAGTTGCGTTATATCTCCAAGAAAAAGGAAAAAAGTTTCACATAAGCTTCTTTAGAAACATGAACAGGGACGAAATTCTGAAAATTGTAAAAAATGAGGAATATGTCATAATCACAGATATGGGGTCTGCGCTCATAAATGAGTTAGATGGAAAAGTAATAATTTTGGACCATCATCAGCCACCGGGGGACTCAGATAAGGTTATTCACATAAATCCGCATCTGTTCGGATACGATGGTGCAATTGAGGCAACTGCCACAACCATGGCATATCTTTTAGCAGACAATGAAGAGTACGCCCACTGCTTCCTTGCAGGAATACTTGGAGACAAACAGTACCTTCAAAATATTGGCCCTGTGGGCTTGAATAAAGAGATCATAAACAAGATAAAGATTGAGCCCCAATTCGATATGACTCTTTTTGGTAACATAGGAGATGCCCTATTTTACTCAGTGGAACCATTTTACGTAGGATTGTCGGGAAACAGAGAGGGTGTAAAAAAATCACTAAATATGCTTGGAATAGACCCTGGAAAAAATATAACCGATTTAACTGATGAGGAAAAAGTCAGGCTTGGTTCTTACTTGTCCCTTAATTTAGTCAAGCACAGCAAAATCCCAGAGGCAGGCAAGTACATAGTTGACCTGGACTTTAAATTTGGAGGAAGCATAAGGTACCTTACCGAATTAATAGATGCAGCGTGCAGGACGGATAATCAAAGCATTGCTATGGCATACATACTTGGGGAACAGGAAAATAAGGAAAGGATGGAAATCCTCAGAAAAGACTACCGAGCAGAAGTTATAGAGGAGATGTACAACATGCTGGACAATTTGAAAGAGACTAAATACATACAGTACTTTTACACAAAATCCTCATATTTAGCAAGCACAGTGTCATCAATAGCAACAATATATCTCTTAAATCCGTCAAAGGCAACTCTTGCGCTTCATATTGATGTGGATACCATAAGCATCTCTGCAAGGTTGCACAGAAGCATGTCTGATAAGGTAAACATAGGAAAGATAATGAACAAGGCTGCCAACGTTGTTGGAGGAAGAGGTGGCGGACATAATGTGGCTGCAGGCGCAAATATACCGATTGATTCTGAGAAACAATTTTTAGAGATCGTGGATAAAGAAATAGAAAAATGTATATCTTCAAAGTAGATTAGCACCACCATGACAAGTTTTAAAATTCCAAAAACACACCCAAGATACGAATCACTTATAAAAAGAGAAAAAATAATAGATGGTTTTAAAGCAGGTATAGTTGCTCATGCAGGGCTAATTGCCCATGGCAGAGGAGAGGCATTTGACTACATTCTTGGAGAAAAGACCAACGAGTTTGCACTGGTAGCAGAGAGGGCTGCTGTTGCTAAACTATTGCTCTCTGAAAATCCTGTTTTTTCAGTAAACGGAAACGTCGCCGCTCTGGCAGCAGACGAGGTAATAGAACTTGCAAAGAGGCTGAACATGAAAGTGGAAGCTAACTTATTTTATCGCACAGAGGAAAGAATAAAAAAGATTGTGGATTTGTTCAGAGAAAGAGGTTTAGAAATATTGGGTGAGAAGCCTGACGCAAGAATAAGAGGACTGGATCACGCCAGAGCACTGTGCACTTATGAAGGCATATATTCTGCTGATACTATCCTCATCCCCCTCGAGGATGGAGATAGAACTAAAGCACTCAGAGAAATGGGAAAATACGTGATTACAATAGATTTAAATCCCATGTCAAGAACTGCAACTACTGCAAACATAACGATAGTGGACGAGCTAACGAGAGCTTTAAAGAATATGATTAAGCTAGCAGACATGAATAAAGAAACAGCTAAAGAAACACTCCAAAATTACAAAAATAACAAGATTATAGAAGATGCGCTTTCCTTTATGTCTGAGAGATTACATGAGCTTGGGAACGGGAAAATACCATAACACTTAGCGCAACTCCCGTTCCTATTATCAAATAGGCAATGGCAGCCATGTTCAAAAAATAAAACTTTTTAGCTCCAAAAAAATCCATAAGGTATCCACCCAACAGTGGCCCGGTCATTGACCCAAAATTAGAGGCAAGGTTTACAAATCCCAAAGAAGTGCCCACGTCTTTTCCAAAACTGGCTGTAAAACTTCTTGAAATGGGAGTGAATCCTCTACCAGAAATAAAAAACAGGAAAACACCTGCTACAACAAGGTAAACAGAATTAAAAGATATTAAAAGAGCAGATACAGGAGTGATAATTCCGAGAAATAACAGAGATTTTAAAAATCCCTTTTTATCTGCTATATGCCCGAAAAGTATGCTTCCCAACATGGCCACTATCACTCCAAAAAATAACAATCTTGTGGCATCTACTTTCCCAAATCCCATATTTTCCGCAAGATAAAAAAGCAGCACCTCGTTCCCAAGTGAAAGATACATACCAAACATAAAAGTCATACCTAACAAAGGAACATTAATATTTCTTTTCTTTACCGTACTCCTGTGTGATTTCTTACCCGTGTCAGAAAAAGGGTTATCAACATCTTTTACAAAATACACCATAGATATCTCCACAGAATAAACCATAGCTATTAAAATCAATCCGTAAAAAATATCACCCACCAGGTAAGAATAAATAACATAACCAAGAGACATGCCAACAGACCCCATTATAAAATACATACTCATAATTCTAGCTTTTAATTTACTCGGAGAAGAAAAATGGACTATTGCCTGCATGGTAGGCCAAACCATGGCGCTGAAGATACCGTCCAAAACCCTCAAGGTAAGTATACCATAATAAGACACATGGAAATAAAGCTGCGAATCGATAAGCAACCCAGCAAAGCCCATTGCAATTATGAGATGCCTTTTAAATCCCCTGTCTGCCCACCTACCCATGATAGGGGAAAACAAAGCGCGGGACAGCATAAACGAGGAGGAAAGCAAAGTGATATCAAATACAGAGACACCAACTGACCTTAGTGAGAATGCAATTATAACCCTAAGTAGCTTAGAAGCAACTCCTCCAAGCAGCGGGAGCAAAAGTATAGCAAAATACAGGCTCTGTCTTTTCACCGGTGGGAAATAAAATGAAAGATAAAATAGTTTTTGAAACTACTCTCCAAGTTCCTCAGGCTTGAATACATACCCGCAGTTATAGCACATTATAGCATCCTTGGAGTTCAGCGTACCACACTGTGGACATTTTATAAACTCCTCACCATCCACTACCACGACTTCATACTGATTTTCCTGCTTATCGCTTTCCTTCTTCTCCTCCTTGGATCCCTTTTGCTCTTCTTTTTTAGCAGCCTTCTCTTCTACTTTATTCTCGGAAGTAACCTCTTGAGGACTAACTGTTATTTCACCGTTAAGTGCTTGAATAGATTTGAACATTTTATCCTTCAACTCGGTAAGAGAACTCTCCAACTCGGCAACATTCAAACCCTGCCCAATAACCTCCTGCTCTTTTTGAACTACAGAATCAATAGTATCTTTCACATACTTTTCAAAATCTTGCAGAGCTTTCATCTTTTCTTCCATACTTTGCTTAAGACCCTTTATGCCCTCTTCGTACTCCTTCAAGGTGGCCTCAGCAGCAGTTAAAGCGGAAATCCTCCTGTTCAGTTCCTCCATCTTAGCGTTTAACTCACTCTCCTTTTTCCCAATGCTCTTGGAGTACTCTTCCAGTTCAGCACTTTTTTTATCTAATGACTTCTCCTTTTCATTTAACTCTTTCTCTCTCTCAGTTAAAGCTTCTTCCTTGTGTTTCAAATCCTCTTCCATCTTCTCCAATTCCGCCTTACGCTTCTTTAATTCCTCTGCTTCTTGCTTAACTTTAGCTAAAATAGACTGCACCTGATCTAACATGCTAAGGTCACCAATATCCTCACCGCTCATATGTATACCTCCAAAGGGGTATATTTTTCATAGAATATGAAATTTTTGCTTATTATCTTTCGAGCATATTCACAGTTTTACTCTTCAAATCAATTAACGCCGCGTATCCATCTCGCGCAGGTCCGGGATTTACAAAAATAGTATTCCCGAATTTAGCATACCCCCTATCCTCATGCACATGACCGCTTATAACTAACTCCGGATTAGCTAATTTCACCGCTTTCATTATCCCCCGACTTCCAACGTGCCTGCCACCCGATACCCTGTCAAAAATGCCGTAAGGTGGCTGATGAACCACAAAAATACCTTTTTTAAAACCACTCAAAAATTTTTGTGCATCTTCATCCAAAAAAGTAATGCCCATGTTAAAACCTGAATTGACTCCCCCCACCCCTGCAAAAGTATAACCGCGGAAGTCCTTGCTCCTGAAATGAAGGTTTATTGCCCCACTGGTATCTATTGCATTAACAACATCAACTGGATCACAGTTACCTGGCACGGCCATCACAGCGGTGGGCATTGCATCTAAAATATGTTCCGCAATCACCCCTGGCCCAAAATTGGTAATATCCCCTGCAATAACCACCAAATCAAAATCGTGAATTCCGTAAAGCTCCTGAGCCATGTAGCCAACATCTTCGCGTCCATGTATGTCTGCAAGGGCAAGAATTTTCATAATTCTGTAATAATGGGCATCATTATAATCTTTACCAAATAAGTGTAAACACGATGCCCGTAATAGATACCGTGGAGAGAAGATATAGAAAAATAATCAATTAAAACTCATTCTATAACCAACAAAACATCCCCGCGATTCACGTTTGCGCCTTTAGAAACCCTGACATCAACCACAACTCCACCCTTTGGTGCCTGAATTTCATTTTCCATTTTCATGGCTTCCAAGATAGCAACCACTTGTCCCTCTTTAACAGAATCGCCCTTGTTGACCATCAAAGATACTATCTTTCCGGGCATGGGCGCAAGCACTTCGCCATCTGAAGATTTAGCAGGATGAGATACAGAACCCTCAATTTTATTGGTAGATACCTGTTCTGTGCGAATATTTTCCCCATCTGCGTTTGCAGAGTAACCAATTTCCTCCACTTCCACTACATACTCTTTTCCATTAACAACCACTCTAAACTTTCGCATTCTCATCGCCTCATACTCATTATCCTTCCATAATACTTCCAAGGAGATGGTTTTACGGAAATTATTCTAAACGCCTTTCCCTTTAGATACTGGTGCAAAGCTGCCGTTATCGCAGCCAGCTCCTCCGGGGAAACATCAGTTTTAATTTTGCTCATGCAACATACCTCCTTTGACCATGAAATCCTGGTTTATTAAAGTTATCCCCCTCAAAAAATCCACTTGACAAAAAATAAGGAAACATAAACACCCCTCATAAAGGAATATTTCCGTGCTTTTTCATAGGTCTATCTTCTCTTTTGTTCTCCAGCATGTTCAGAGCCTGAATCAATCTAACTCTCGTCTCATGCGGATATATCACATCGTCCACGTATAATCTGGAAGCGGCAACATACGGATTGGCAAACTTATCGCGATACTCTTTAATCAATTCTACGCGCCGTGTTTCAGGGTCATCGCTGTTAGCAATCTCTCTCCGGAAAACTATGTTCACCGCACCTTCCGGACCCATGACGGCAATCTCCGCGTTGGGCCACGCATAAACCACATCTGCACGGAGATGCTTTGAACCCATGGCAATATATGCACCACCATACGCCTTGCGCATGATTACAGTAATCTTAGGAACCGTTGCCTCGCTGTACGCGTAGAGCAATTTTGCACCGTGTCTTATAATTCCACCATGTTCCTGCGAAACACCGGGCATGTACCCGGGAACATCAACCAGGGTTATCACAGGGATATTAAAAGAGTCACAGAACCTGACAAAACGAGCGGCTTTATCACTGGCATCTATATCCAAAACACCTGCATACACCGCTGGCTGATTAGCCACAACCCCAACGCTCTTTCCATTCAACCTTGCAAAACCAACAACTATGTTTCTCGCAAATAGAGGATGTATCTCAAAGAAAGAATTTTTATCGAAAACAGTAGATATTACATCATACACATTGTATGATTTTTTTGGGTCTTCAGGAATTATGCTATCCAGATGATAATCCATTCTGTCGGGAACATCTCCTGTGTCCACCAACGGCGGGTCTTCTACGTTATTTTGGGGCAAATACTCTAAAAGCTTTCTAACAAGAAACAGTGCTTCTTCATCGCTCTTGGCGATTAGATGTGCGTTGCCGCTCTTAGAATTATGAACCATGGCACCACCAAGCCCCTCAAAATCAATATCCTCGCCAGTTACTGATTTTATAACCTGAGGACCAGTTATAAACATATGCGATGTTTTATCCACCATCACTACAAAATCCATTATCGCAGGGGAGTACACCGCTCCTCCAGCACTCGGACCCATTATCACCGCAATCTGCGGCACCACTCCGCTTGCCATGGTGTTTCTGTAAAAGATTTCACCGTATCCCTTAAGCGAATCAACACCCTCCTGTATACGTGCACCCCCGGAATCATTTATTCCAATAAGTGGCGCCCCATTTTTCATCGCAAGGTCCTGCACACGAGCAATCTTTTCAGCTTGAAGCTCTCCAAGAGAACCTCCCAAAACGGTAAAATCCTGCGCATAAACAAAAACAAGGCGCCCGTTTATGGTACCGTATCCTGTAACCACTCCATCTCCAAAATACCTTTTTTTATCCATACCAAAATCAGTAGCACGTGACTGCCCAAACACGCCTATTTCCACAAATGTACCTTCGTCAAGAAGTTTTTCTAATCTCTCCCTTGCAGTTAACTTACCCTTCTCATGCTGCTTCCTTATTCTGTCTTTTCCACCACCCAACATAGCCTTTTTTCTCATCTCATCAAGCATGGTACCACCCGTGACTATTGTCGAAATTATGTTCGTTTATTGAGCCGTAGTATATTATGTTTTCTTCGCAAGAGTAGCATTACGCTATATTGCCTCCAACATCCTGCAAATTTGAGGAAAAACAAAAAGAGAATGCAGAAAAACGAAGAATATCGGTGCTCATCATTTAACCGCTAAATATAAATATTGAAAAGACATATTTTTGGGTGGTGAAGGTTGGACTGATGTTTGAAGACAAAAGACTGGAATTCAGGGTTATGAATACCCTAAAAAACAGGGGAATTGAATTTATAATTACAAATCGTACCATAGATTTCAATGGGCCGATTTTAAGTGATGTAGAACGTAGTTTTCCGGCGATTGTTATTCATGACGAGGAAACAGCGCTCAGGAGAGTAATACCTTACAAATACGGAAGAAAAAGATTTCAAAGAATAATTGTGGGCATTGACCCCGGTCCAAAGCCGGGAATAGCTGTTGTCGGGGACGGATATGTAGTGGAAAAGATGCAATTGAGCAACACGGCAAGTGTAAGAAAAACAATAGATAATATAAATAAAGGATACAGTCCGGCAAAAATCACCATTAGAGTTGGAAACGGAGACATAGTGAATAGAAACAAAATTGTAAATTCTCTTGTTGATTCATATGACATAGAACTGGTAAATGAAAAAAATACAACTACAACCATAACAAACAGGGACCCTGAAGCAGCTAAAAACATTGCTTTTTCGAGGGGAAAGAGGATACACGGAAAAATAAACACCATCATTAGAGAAGGATATTTACGAGATATCCAAAGAAAGAGCAGAATAGAGAGCGAAGGGCGGATAACGATTAGCAGAGAACTTGCAAAAAAAGTTGCTATGGGTGAAATAAGTTTAAACGAAGCAATAAAAATAACAAGGGTGCATAAATGAAAAAAGAAGAAGCACTTAAAAAAATTGACGATTTGTCAAATGTTGTAACCGTTGAAATTCCCGAAGAAATAGAAATTGAGGATGTGAAATACCACATTAAAGAAGATATCACACAGGGAAATAAGGAGAAGATGCTTGCAAAGTACTCTGCTCTGTACGAAGAAATTAGAAAAAAAATAAGAGAAATGAACGACGTGCCAGAGTGCCTGGTGGAAAAAGCGCTTATATTAAGAAGATGCGTCATGTTTCTGAAAGATTACCGGGCATCCAGCGAAATTGATGATAAAAAAAGGTGGATGGAGTACGTAAAAAAGGTGGGACTATGAGCATGGTGGTCGTGTACAATCCAACACACGTTTACCACAATATGAAGGGAAGCCCGGAATCACCAGAAAGGATCAGTGATGTATATAAATATCTGAAAAACACAATGTCTGGAAAAATAGCATTTCAAGACGTTAGAGAACCGGCGAACATAGATGATATCCTAACAGTTCATACACCCCAGTACCTGGAATTTCTCGAAAGAATGTCTATGCGTGGGCCCACTTATTTAGGAGATAGCACCTACCTCAACAACTACTCATATATGGCTGCCTTAATAGCTGCAGAAGCGAGCATAGAAGCCGCAGATTACGTTGTAAATGCAGATTACGATTACTCGTATGCCCTTGTAAGGCCCCCGGGACACCATGCAAGCTCCGATATGTACGGGGGATACTGCCTGCTAAACAACGCGGCCATAACAGCAATGCACGTGATGGAAAGGGGATTAAGGAGAGTAGCCATAATCGACTGGGACGCACATGCGGCCAACGGCACAATGAAGATTTTCTATCCCTCAAAAAATGTACTTTTAATCTCAATTCACAGAGACCCCAGGGACTTTTATCCTCATGAAGGATTCATACACCAGATAGGAAGAGGAGAGGGCACAGGATACACAATAAACATTCCACTTCCAAAAGGAGCAGGTGACCCAGAGTACGAGATAATATTCAATGAAATAATCGATCCCGTGATAAAAGAGTACAATCCGGATTTCATCATAGGAGAAAACGGCTTCGACGCGCATAGGTCCGATAAAAACATCGGCCTGGATTTGTCAGTAAAGGGATACGTGAACATATTAAAAAAAATTCAAAAGTATAAAAAGATGTTTGTACTAATACAGGAAGGGGGATACACCTCGAAAAACCGGGAAATTGCCAAGGCAATGGTATCCTACCTGGTAACAGGAAACACTCCGGAAGAAAAATACTGCATAAGTGATCGAATAGTCTCCGGGGAAAAAGTTAGAAAAAAAGTAGAAGAAATTGTGGAAAAATTAAAATTTATATTTGGCGATTATTTTGATATGGGGTGATGGGATGTTGAAAATAACGAAATACATCATTTCAAAAAGTGAAATGGCAGTATCAATGGAATTCTACGAAAACGATAAACTGAAAAATTATCTCTATTCATATAAAATAAGAAAGGGTAGAAAGTGGATAACACTTGTCAGATGGGATAATTTAGATGGAATAGAGCACATGGATATTTACGATGAAAATGGGAACTATGTAAGAACAAAAGAATTTCCAAAAAGGAGTTTTGACAATCTTCTAAGCATAATAAAGACATTCAGGAGAAATATCATCGCTATGGAGATAGATAACATATAACCCAAAGGTGTTCAAATGGAGATGAAAATTATCAGAAAGTACAGAAAAGCTGACATGGAAATTCTAAAAAAGTCCATCCGTAGAAAATTCGGCAGAATAGAAAAAGTAAAGAAACTCTTGCAAATAAAAAAATGCTCTCAACCGGAGATAGGTGAAGCCTATATGTTTTACATGGCCATGGACAATGGCATAGAGGAAACGGTAATAGTGGAAGACAAGAAAGTATTTACATCACTCTCAGCAAAGAGGTTTGAAATTATAGAGTTCCTAAATAAAAACGGACCTGCTTCAATAAAAGAAATTGCAAGAAAAACAAGAAGAGATTACAAAAACGTGTACGATGACATATACGCCATGGGGGAATTTCAGATACTCAACGTTGTCAGATACGGTAAGGAAAAAGTGGCTCTGGGAGAGATTGAAACCATAGAGATACGAGTTTAATTACAAAATACACCATACAAAAAACTAAAAATGCTGGCCTCTACAATTACAAATTACACCATAAAATTACTGGTGAAAAAATGCAAGAAATGTTTATATAGGAAGAAACGTATGTGTTATTAGATGTATGCATTTAAAACAGCAAAGATAACGTATTTGGTCAGATACAACAGATGGAATGCAAGAGGAAATGGAACATTATGGGTTGGCAATGATTCTATTTTTATAAAGTCAAACAAACGATGGTTCTCCATAAAGAAAGAAGATATAAAAGAGATAATACATGTTTCAAATAACAGCATAGCAATGAAACTACATTCAAGAGTATATTTGAATCTAAAATCGAGTAATATATATATGTTAAAAGCTCTTTATCACTACATAGAGGGAGAATCATGGGTAAGAGCATAGCTAAGATAATATACGTGTTCGGTGAGCTAACAAAGATGGAGGCTGCAATAAGTGCAATAATTGCCAAATCAAAGGTACCCGTCAAAGAAATAAAGGTCATGCTAAAAAGCACGAACAAAATACAGTGTGAGAGAACTCCACTTTTCCAATATATAAGGGATGCATTCAAGGACATAGGTCTCGGAGACCTGAGATGCGAAGACATAGACAGATACAGCATGAAATTCGGAGTGTATTCCTCGCGCATTCCATCTCTGTTTTCAGATGCTCACGGTAAAACATGCTACATAACTGCTGATGCCATCAAGATGTTTTTAGAGAAGGATATGGAAATCTCCTCAGAAGTAAATGAGACAAAATGCGTGAATGAGGGAAGCGACCACTGCGAGTTTGAAATAAAAATGAATCCGATAGATGTGCTGAAATATGTGATTACTAACGAAGAGGTTGGCATATTAAAAGAAATTGAAAAAGGGAGCGAAGAAGCAATAAAGGAAAATCCAGCGGGTGCAATGACTCTCGAAAGATACGGATTGGTAAAAGACAGTAAAATAACTATACTGGGCGAGAAATACTTGGAGATTGGCGTGATTTCGGCAGAAGAAAACGTGGAGAGGCCATGGAAAAAGCTTTCGGAAGTTTCAGAAGTTACTGCATCTGCAAAATCTTTTGCGGAGGCATTTTCACATTCCATAGATCAAGAAGTGGAAGAAGTAGATGATAGCAATCTGGTAAATATAGTAGAAGAAACAGAAAAAAGTAAGAGTTTTGCAGAACTCGTAGCAAAATTTATGAAAAAGGAGGTGAAAAATAATGAATAGGTTCCCATCTGGGATATACGGTTTAGACCGATTAATAGAAGGAGGATTTAGAGACAAAACCGCTAACGTGATAGTTGGTTCAAGCGGTACGGGAAAAACGACCTTCGCCATACAATTCATAATGTATGGAATAGAGAATGGTGAGCAGGGACTGTACATATCCCTCGAAGAAGAGCCAAAGCAAATTATGGAAGAAGCGGCATTAATGGGTTTTGATATGGAAAAATACTACGAAGAGAGTCTTTTCTTCATCCACCTTAAAGGAGAGAATTTTAAGAAAATGATTGAAGAACAATTGCCCGCCCTGGTAAAAGCAAGAAGCGATTACCTGATAAAAACGAGAATTGTAGTAGATCCAATAACTCCTGTAATCTGGGCTACAGACGATAAACTTCAACAAAGAGAGCTAATCGGAAAACTGTTTTACACTGTTAAAAAATTAGGAGTTGTGGTCTCCACTGTGGAGGAGCATACAAAACCAGGAGAAACTATCGGGGAAGATGTGCTTACTCCTGTATATCTATCCGACGGTGTCATACACTTGGATTATTATCCCGTCGGGGGTGCATTCAACAGAACACTGCAAATTCTGAAAATGAGAGGGACAAAACACGGAGAGGGTGTGTATCCATTCATATTTGCCCGTGGAGCTGGAATAGTCGTTAGAAGCACCCCGCTTGAAGTGAAAGAAAGTGAGAAAAAAGACTACTCCAAGGTGTTCAACGATGCAATAGAAACTGCTAAGATGCTAAAAGCTCCGCCAAACGTGATAATGAAGCTGGAAAACATAAAGAAGTGGTGGAACTACCCGTATTCGCCTGAAGAGATCATTGAAATAATATTTGATACGTACGGTTTAAAGGTGAGGTGAATTGCAGGAAAAAAACCTTGAAAAGACCCTGGAAGCGAGGGATGTAACCCTGCTACGTGCTCTGATTCACCTCTCAATATCAAGGCTCAGAGAGGAAGGAAACATAGACATCATACTATTCTTGGGAGTAAATGGCAGGATATACGATTCAATCATACCAGAGAGACTGGATATGAAGGAATATTACTTGCTAAACACATTCAAAGCAAATCTATATACAATATGCTCACAGCTAAAAGGAAAGAGCATGAACGTCTCCGTAGAAGCGTACAAGGATGGAAGCCTTATCATATCAAGAGTGGGTGAAGCCGCGTTTTTGGCTATTATGGTAACCAGAGAACTTAAACACGAAGAGCTTCACGACTTGCTGGCAACCATTCACAAATGGAGCATAATAATAAACCACATATTCCAGCTCAAACCCCTGAGCGGTAAGGAGATAGAAGGGTACCCAGAAGACATTCAAAAAGAGTTCCACAAATTGAGCAGGCAACTATTTGTGGAGAGCTTCGCACATACAAAGCAATACAGAAAGAACCAGAAAATTCTGGAATATTTAAAGAAAGAACTGCAAGGAATCGTTGGGCTGGGTATGGTAGACGAGATACTGACAATATCCTTCAACGAAATAGGCAGTGCGCCACAGTACATGACCGACGACCTGTGGCCAATGATTATAGATAAAATAGCAAGCAGAGTGAAAGAGATTCGAGGAGATATGCTCGCAGATGAGTACTATAAGAAATGGATAAGGGACGTTGAAAGAATCATCAAGAGTTTCGTGTGATGAATAATGGATACCGATGAACAGCTAAAGAAGATAGAGGAAACGTTGAAAAACAGGGCAACTACCAGCATGCTATCCGAGATGAGAAAAGACCTCGAGCTAAAAATAGATGAGATGATAGAAGCAATTGATAAAAAGTACAATCTAAATGCCAGCGAGATAGCAGGAATAAGGGGAGAAATAGAAAAGATCAAGTCAAACATAACAAAATTAGAGAACGAGAGTTCAAACATAAAATATTCTGTAGAATCACTTAATAAATATTTTTTAAAATACGAAAAACTTAGAAAAAAGTTGAAAAATTTAGAGGAAATAATGGGTGTAGAAGAAGAAATCGATGTTAACAAAATACCACCAAGCATATTGAGATTGGTGTACCAATACACACTCAACGACGCCATCATTACCCTAAGAAGATACGTTGGCCCCAACGATGCTGAGAGAATAATAGAGGATGTTCTTACTAATGTGAGAACTAAAACAAGCGGCACGGAACTATTCAAGTTAAAAAACGGAAAAATAGAGGCAAGGGACATAGAAATTGCAATAAAAAAGAAGCTTATCTCTCCGAAACAAATACATTTAACATATATTGAAATAATAAACAGCATTAAAGAGTTTTTACCAGGATACATCCCCAAAAATTTTGCTTCACTGCTCAGAACTAAGGGGCAGGAATACGCAATAGAAAACACAACTGAGAATAGATTGAGAATTGAGATGATAGAGAGAAGTGTAAAAAACTTACAGGGAAATATGGCGTACATGGAAAACGCACTTCGAGAGGATATAAGTGAAACAAAAAAATTAATAGAGATGGATATTGAAGAAAAAAGCAGAGAACACATTGAAAAGATAGAAAAATTATCCAATGAAATTTCCTCATTAAAAGATGAAATTGAGAGAATATACAGCATTATTGATTCAATAACCCCCTATATACTTTTTCTGCACAAGGACGTTCATGAAAGGCTGAGAAATGATATACCACCAGAGGGGATAGATAAAAATGATTTGCAATATCCAGAAAAAATCGTGGAGAATTTCATTGAAGAAGAAGTAAGCAAAGGAAATATCATATTAAAAGATGAAAAAATATATGATGTTTCAAAGGTTAAAAAAGAAATACTAAGCGCCGTGGGTGAAGACGGCGCAAGTTTATCAAAAATAATTAAAATGACAGGATACGAAAAAGATTTACTTCTCACGGTATTGGAATGGATGAAAAATGACGAAATTTTGGAAGAGAAAAAATATGGAAAAGGAAGGAAATATAAAAGGAGGTGAAAAATGTGTTAGACATAGCATTAGTATCACTCATACAGGATATGAGTGAAAAAGCAGGAGTAGAAGGAACAATACAGTACTGGATAAGAGTTGGTGAAAATCTGGCAAAGAGAATGGGAAAAGAAGCGTATATGGGCTGGCCATCGTTTAATGTAGCTCTGCGCGAGGGAAGAACCGCGTTTTCAATAGAGGGTAATGTAGCAGCGCTAACAGATCTTGCCATTACCGACGTTGATGGTGATGTAGTTGGATATATATATGCCCTTGAAAAATGCGTTTTTGAACCTACAATCCTGAGAGTCAGATACAGTGTTGGCCAACTTCCAAGAGCAGATAAGCAAATAGCTGATGAATACAACATAACATACAGAAATATAGCAGTTTGCAATTTCTGCATAATACATGTAAAGTTCAGAGAGGAAGTCGCCAAAAACATAACAATTGCCGGGCAGCCTTTAGAGGCACTTCATTTAGCAAACAGGGGCTTCACAGGAGATACAAAGATAGACGAGGAAAATCTGAATAAGATAGGGATCAACAAAGAATATGTAAGAAGTCTTCTAAGAAATTATGCATGTGTATTTGCACTCGTAATGAAAGGAGCACGCTTGAAGGGGGAGGTGAATGAAGAATGATACAGAGAAAAATTGAGGAGAAAGAAGACCTGTTGGACAATCCAATGGTAGATATTGCCACATATCTGTTCTTAGAGGATATTGCAGATAAGCAGGGAGCCGCAGGAATGAACAACTACTTAATGAGTCTGGCGTATTCTCTAGCAAGAAGCATGCCGGAAGAGGAATACACAGATTGGGATAGCTTTGTGGAAGCAATAGTGAAAGGAGAATCCATACTGTCTGCATTTGAAAAAGTTAACGCGGTGTCAAAATATTGCATGGTAACTGTAGAGAGCCCATTTTTAAGAGGCTGGAAAGAATACACCAAGCGTATAGGCGAATTTCCAAAAATACACAAAGATGTTGCTGAATACTACAACTCAAGGACCACGCCCACGGCAATAGAAACTGGAGACATAATAATTCAGACGTACCGAAAAGCTGCAGCTGAAAAAATTACCGTTGAGGGAAAGAAAGTAAATGTTGCGCATATAGCAACAGTTTCACCAGACGGCTCCAAAAAAATCGCGCCGGAAGAATGGTTACCGATACTATTAGAGAAGGCAAATATCACAAGGACGCAGATGAACATGATACTTAGAAACAACGCGGGAGTGTGGATTGTCTACCCCACGCAGTAAAGTGGGGGATTTTTTTGATTTTACTTTGTTCAGACAGCAACTACAAATATTATCTAATAGATGAGGCTGCAGAATTGGATTCTTTTGATGTTAGCAAGCTCTCTTTCTTTCATTTATATGGAATAGTTGATTATTTAGAAACATTCAAAATGTGGCTTAGAAAGTTCCCAAGACCTCTACTCATAATCGGAGTCAAGGATAGAACAGTTATAGCATTTGTATATATTGACCACTGGGAAGAATTACCATTAGTTGCAAATGTGTTAAGAGCCCAGGAAACGAGTGAATCACTACGAGGAGAAAAAATAGGATACAAAATGTTTTTGTTGGGTATATATCTAACCCCTGAATACGTGATAACCAAACCCCTGACAAAGAAAGCAAAAGAATTTTACAGTGGATTGGGATTCATTGACGCAAAACAAATCAACGTGTTTAAAAGTTATCACCAGCTAACCGGCTATCTCGCACTTCCTCTTGACAAAAAAGATGAGCACATAAAAAAAATCAAAGAATATTTCACAGAGATGCATATTTAACTCATTTCTTCCATTTAGGCGATTGCTCCCTGTGGCTTTTCTTACCGAAAAGTAGCTGGAATATAAGTATAACCACAAGAACACTTAGAGTTGCCACACCAAGATAATAAACCCAGTTATAGTTAGGTGGTTTGCCAATGTAAATCGTCCTTGCGTATGAATTTGCGTTAGTACCTCCAAAAACCACTCCCGATGCATCAATAGTCATTTTTAAATTGTGCACACCATCCCCCACATCGGGAACCCAATAGTATGTAACCTTTTTAGTGGAGTTTGGAGATATCTTGTCCACAGTAACATTTCCTATAAAACGATTGTCTATGTAAAAATTCACCGTTACATTTGATACTGTATAATTCTCTGTATTCTTAATAGATGCGATCACCGTATACGCCTTTTTTACCTCAACGTATAAAGTCCTCTCGTAAACTTTTATTTTTCCTGTGGAATTTATGATACCATATGCCTTGAAACTGAGATAAAGAACCTGAGTCACATTGGGTGCATGGACCCTGAAATCAAATATTCCCTTTGTATTTTCTTGCATAGTTTGATTGATGGGG
Source organism: DHVE2 group archaeon (assembly GCA_027023265.1). GTDB lineage: Archaea > Thermoplasmatota > Thermoplasmata > Thermoplasmatales > Aciduliprofundaceae > JAADDK01. The sequence goes on along the minus strand of JALVVV010000055.1, from coordinate 101,153 downwards.
CTCAAGCCGGTAAGATTCTCACCACCAATCAACAAGGTACAAATGTACTTGTCAAAGCCAGCACTGACAATAACCCTATAATGAACCGTTGAATTAGTTGCAATTACTGATGGACCCTCAATGTGCATTCCCGCTGAGGACACACCTTCCACCTGCGGTGCCACGAATAGTAATTGCATAGCGATAAGCAATAACATTGCAAAAGCAACTACCGTTCTCATTTCCTATACCTCCCTATCCACAAGATAACAATCGCAATAACAGCCGCCGATATCCACACTGCATATGTATAATTATCAATGGTCATTCCAGAATAGTTCTGTACATTCTCACCCTTAACATAAAGGCTATTCTGAGATACCTCGGGATGATAAAGAGCCAAGTGTATGATGTACTCCCTGCCACCAAACGCTGATAGAGTAATAGGCACCACAGTAGACGGAACTTCTTTAGTTGCCACGGCAATAACTTTGATTTTACGATAATCGTTCGCAGGGACATTCACATACCTAACCACATGCTTGTCCATCTCCATGTGAACTTTCCAGCCCTTTGCGTTAAGTTCCTCTGCATTTAAAATGCCAAGGGTATAATTCACGGCAGTATTACCCTCATTGTGAATGGTAACAGTATACACGAGAGAATTGTTACTCCACCCATCAAGAGATTCTGAAAGCTCTGCCCTGAAAACTTCTGACACATTTGTATGAACAATAATATCCCTGGAGTACTGTGAGAACAAAATGCGAATCTTGAAATTATCTGCTCCATATTTTGCATTGTAAGGCACATGCACCTTCAGAGAAACTGTCTTGGTATCTCCCGGATTCATCTTGAACACATGGTTTCCAATAACACTCCATTCACCAACACCCTCCAGTCTAACTTTCTCCGGAGAATTACCGCCATTCTTCAACAGCACAGTAACACCCATAGTAGAATTGGGAGATACCTGCTCATCAACAGCAATGACCTTGCCCGTCACCAGATGATAGCTATCTCTTACCAGATATATGTTAAGGTCAACATCATGAGTGGTCAAATTCAAATGACCGTTGAACGAATACCCCACATTTAACCCGTACTCTTCTCTGCTCTTCTCAGAACTAACAGAATAATTTCCAGGAGGCAATATAACCCAATAATATCCTGAAGACTGCACCGAGATAACGCTACCATTAAAGCCAAAGTTAACCACAGTGCTTACAGGAACACCATTTAAAAACGTGCCTCCCCGAATATAATACCCAGGAACCATATGTATGTCGTATTCCCTTGAACCTCTATATAACGCCACGAAACTTATGTTTGCGTATTTCTCGGAGCCAAATATGAATGAGGTGTATATCATGTATTTACCGGGAGTAAGATCCACTGTGTATTTCCCATTAGAATCAGTAACCACTGTGAAATTACCAAAGCCATTTAGAGAGTGCAAATGCACTATGCAGTTTGCAATTGCACCGTGTGGAGACAAAACATACCCTACAAGATGAGTGACTACTTTTCTCTTAGTTACATGCAAAGCTACAACAGTGTCGCTATTTACAAAACTTCTGTTTTCCGCAAAGTAATTGTAGTAGCTTTCACCCTCACGGCGAGTGTCATTGACCACAAAATCATAAGAACCCTCGGGCAACTTAATAGAACCGGAGACTGTTAAAGATACATTACCCGCATACACATGAACTTCTGCCCTTTCTGTATAATTAGTAATATCAAAGCCCACGTAGTACGAAGGATATACCGGCACTTCAATTGTGTCATTATGTTCTACACTTATTGAAAGTACATTGGAAGATGTTCTGTTGTAAACATACAGTGTATACGTATTAATTGGCAGGGTTACAGTCTTTCCTGAAGTGAAATTGTGCCCATGCAAGAACCACGTGGCTCCAGTTCCCTGTGTCACCAAGGTAATATGCGCATAAGCGATAAAACTGGTATTGAACCAGAAATTAGCAAATCCCCTTGGAACCACAAAACTGTAATTGTTCAGGCGATATGTGCGATTATATCCATAAAACTCCACAGTATAGTTACCTGGAGGCAAATATGTAGAATAATGGGATGTCACCCCTGTGACTTCATACACGTGAGTATAATTCCCATAATGCTCTATAAAGCGAATATTTACAGGAATAGTATTAATATGCCCCTGCGTTTTTAAATATCCAGTAACGTGAATAAAAGATGAGTTGACTACCACATGCACACTGTTTCCATGATATTCGATATTTTTCACGCTATATCCCCAGAGAATTACTTTAACATGATAGTTCACATTGGTTGGCAGAACAAATCGTCCATCAGGCGGGATATTTCTAATCTCATATATACCATGGGAATCATAAAGACACACCAAACCATTGCGAATTATTTCGTTTTCATCTACTATCCCATTACCATTCCTGTCAAAATAAACCACACCCGTAACATTGTATGCCCGGTGAAGTTCAATATTCACAGTTAGAGGAGCAGACAGATGAATAATCTCCCTTGCAAAATAAGGAGCACTTTTTTCACCAAACCCAAGCACGCCCACAACATACCTGCCCTCTGGCAAATACGCCTCGTAATAGCCAGTATTATTAACAAATGTGCGGTAGAAAACACCATTACCATATATTCCAATCTCGATATTTTTCACATTCTTAGGAGCATGGACATATCCGCTCACGCTATATCCTTTGGACATGCGCAGCACCAGGTTTTTGTTACTATCCAGATTCAAAAAGCCAACATACGCCACACGAGTTGTGCCAACATACGAGGTAGAATATATACTATATAGCCCACCAGGAACCTCTAGATTAAAGTGACCTTCATCATCAGTAGTTACAATGTAAATATTGTGAGGAAGCAACTCTGATGTAATTTTTACTGGGATGTGAGAAACAGGAACTCCGTTATACTCAACAAAACCATTTATTATAAACGCATGCCTCAATGTCAGATTCTCCGAAGTAGTATAATTCCACAAATTAACAATAACAGTATCCTTGTGAGATACATAATTCCCCATATGTGCATAAACAGTGTAATTATCAGGTACCACATATACGCTGTATGAACCATTATTGGCGGTCTTCACTTCATAACTTGCATATACCCCTTTCAAAACCACAGTAGCATTTGACGCTGGAGCACCGTTAGAATAAGTAACCTCACCATGAATCCGGGAGGGCACAATACCAATATCCTTGGTAAGGTTTTGATTGCTTCCAATTGATATATTGGCAGCATCTGCAAAGTATCTTCCATTGAGAATCAAATCAGCAGTATATCTGTGAGGAGGAATGTTGTTTATGTGATAAAGACCATTTACAATCTCGCATGTTTTATTGAATCCATAAGTCTCGTTTCTAAGCACGAATACACCGCTCTTTATGCGAACATCTCCATTATCAAATTTGTTGTTTTGGTTTAAATCAAAATAAACAACACCATCCAAGTTAGATGGCTTGAGCACAATATCCTTTTTAATCACATAATTTGGCTTTAGGCGCATGGCCTGTTCCTCTGAGACATTTATTGTACCCCGGTAGAGAATCGTCTTTTCAACCAATTTTAACTTGTTTAAACCACCATTTGTAGAAACAACGAGAGTCAAATTTCCCGCAACAGCTGGAATCCTGAAGTGCCCATGTGAATCGGTATAAACGGAGACATGAGGAATACCATACTCATCCAGCAAAGTAACCCTCACATGCTTCAGCGGCTCACCATCAGTTAACTTTACAGTACCATCTATTATAGCACCCTCATAAAACTTTACGATTACCACATCGTTCGGTAGTACCTGATATGCCGGAGGATTTAATTCTACAACGCCCTTGTTCTCCTTGGCATATTTAAGTGCCTGCTCTATTGGGATAGGCTTCCATGCATTTGTATGATTCTGATAATCCTTGTACGGATTCCAGTATGCTGTCCTGTAAACCAGTTTGAAATGGGCCATATCCCATGCCTGCATGGGGTAATAATTATACAAGCCCGGAGATATTCCCGGAATACCATCTACAGCTCCAACCTCTTTACCTGAATAACCTATGAAAGTTCGATAAAGCATACTATCGTAAAACATAGGCTTGTACTCAATCTTGTAATTCACAATCCTGACCTTCGCAGGCACCTTGTTCAAATCGTACTCGTTTCCGTACTGGTCCACAGCTTTAAGCACGTAGAAATCGTAAGGAACCACCGTGCCCCCATACTGGTGAACCCGCCTATCACCCAATTTGGCAGGTGCATAGAATATACCAGTATTCCTACCGGAGAACGGAAACAAACGATAGTCAACAGCAAAGTAACGGATGTCATGATGCGTGTAATTTCTAACCGCATCGTAAAGAGAAATGAGCTTACTCTCAGGCCTGTGAGCAAACATACCTTTGAGATATGCATACTCTAAATTCTTTCCAGATATGTCACTCTCGTAAATACCATAATAATCAGGGTTATTTACAACTGTATCCTTGAACTGTTCTGGGTCTTTAAATGCCTCCTTGATGTGCTTCACCTCAGCATCTGTAAAATAATGATGGAGGATATCCAGCATTCCCGGAGAAAATGACTTGTTATGCGAGTAATAATCACCTTCCATAAGTCGAATTATGAATAAAGATATTACCTCGCTCTCGTTCTGAGCAGTGATTATCTGAGCAGCCATCTGGTAACCATTCTGGAAATTATCGGCAATTGCAGGATGCTGCCCCTGGCGTATCGCAGAGAATCCGTAATCCCACCACGAAACAAATCCTGGCCTGTATTCAGGAGGAGTATTGTTATCTTGCTCCCTCAACCATTTCCAAGCACGCTCCCATGGATAATCGGGCTTTGGTAAAGAATAGCCAAATGCACCAAGGTACCACGGAGAGGATTTTTTATAAGTTGTTTCATTAGGCCTCATAAAAGATGGCATTATATCATATATCTGCTTGTCAAACTTCTTTTTATCCTCATAAGGTATCCCTGCATCCACAGCACTCCACACCGTGGGAACAACAAGCAAAAACGCAATAACCAGCACAAAGGCTATCTGAGAGAACTTAACTGTAGATTTTAACTTCTTCCAGGCACTTCCACTGTACTTCCTGTATTCTTCCATGGACTCTCTGAATCTGAGAACCTCGACAAGCCATATGACTGCTATGGCCCCCATAAGCGCAAAAGGCACCGTTGCATTGAATATGAACCTCGCAGCAGAAAGAGCCATGTATATGGCGATTATTGAGTAGAACACAAAGAACAGGTAATACTCGTTTCTATCCTTGCGCATTTTTAGAAGCAGTAGGACAATACCTCCAAATGCAAGTATGAATATGGCCACCCCGAATGACATTGCGAGGTATCCCAGCGACGCAGGTTGCGCCTCCGCAATAGTACTGTACAGTTTGCTCTTAACGAAATACCCCTGTCCACTAACGAGCAACTGCCACATATCCGGAAGGAAGATATTTATAATCAGCAAACCCGCAGCAATGATTCCCGCAGCCACGGAAAATACGAATGGCCAGGGATACTTACCGGTAACTTCAAGAAACAGAGCAATTACAAACACACCTGCAATAACAACCAAAGGAATTGCGTACCATTCAGAGATTCTATTTGTGATGTAATACCACGGGAAAGACATACCAAAGCTAAACAGAATAAACATACCTGTGAATACTACCATGTGCAAGTTTGACTTGTTTCTGAACCTGTTTATGAACACCTGCACGAAAAGATATATGGCCAAAATTGTAAGAGCATAAGTATAACCCTTCCATGCAAGAGCCAGTGAGCCCATTGCCGCACCAGAAAGAGCCGAATAAATAACCGCATCTTTGTTTTCACCGAAAAACTCTTTCAGACCTGCTTTTACCTGCGTCTTGTCAAACCAGTCCCTTATCCAGTATTTGTACCTGACAAGTTTGAGCGCTTTAAGGAAGAAATAAAACGTCCACGCTATGAAAAACAGGTCAAAGGCATCCCAGTCAGCCTGCGTAGCCACGCTTCTACCAATTGCACCGGGCATTATGGCAAAGAAAAACGCCGCTAAAATACCCACTTTCTTGTTGTAAGCTTCCCGCCCGAGCAAGTATATTGGAATGAGAATCAGGGAACCCCATATCGCAGGGAATATAATTAAGCTGAGAACCGCAGCATCCCAGGCGCTCATAAACGGCCTGAAAATAAAACTTAGCATAACTATTCCCCAGTGGAACAGGGGCGGTCTGGGGTTATCCATCCCAATAGGATAGTTGAGCATAGGGTCATTAAGTAGCTGGTGGCCTGTGGAGAGTATATAATTTATTATTCTCTCGTGATAATACGAATCAGAACCTCCAGACACTGCGTAGCCGTACTCAATAGATGGTCCCACTGCCCAGTACACTCTCAGGAAGAAAGCAAATGCCACCAAGAGTGTTAGCAGCAGGGGAATCCGCAACTTCTCCCAGTTTATTTCATTCATTTTATACCCTCGCATAGTGCTCACCAGAACAGTAGCGGTATCACATTTCTTATAAAAAACTTATCGCCGAATTGACGATAAATTACAACAAAACGCCTGTGGAAGTTATGTCCAGAGTGATAAGTGCAGATTAGATTCCCCATTAAAAAAGATTAACCCGTAGAAAGGAAAAATTTAATTTTGTATTTCACAATCACGCCATATGAACATGGAAGTTGTAAACATCAGTAAGCCCGGAGAGGACATAAACGTGATATTGGGATACAGCCACTTTATAAAAACTGCAGAGGACATATACGAGGCATTGGTTACAAGTGTTCCGGGGATTAAATTTGGAATAGCTTTTTGCGAGGCATCTGGACCGAGGTTGATAAGATACGAGGGAACTGATGATGAGTTAATAAAGTATGCTGTGGATAACTGTGAGAAAATAGGAGCTGGGCATGCTTTCATAATATTAATGAGAGATGCATACCCGATTAACGTTCTTAACACACTCAAAAATGTCCAGGAGATTACGCGAATTCTTGCAGCCAGTGCCAATCCACTTCAAGTTGTTGTTGCTTCCACAGAGCAGGGCAAGGGGATAATAGGTGTAATTGATGGATATTCGCCTCTCGGAGTGGAAGGAAAGGACGAGAAAAAAGAACGAAAAGAATTTCTAAGAAAGATAGGGTATAAACTATGAAATTCTACAATGTGGAATCGGATTTTTACGATTTGTTCTATTTTTCAAGTACCAAGGACATACCTATTTACAGGAAGCACCTGTGTCCAAAAGTTTTAGAACTGTTCACGGGAACCGGGAGAATACTGTACTACCTAAATCCAGAGTACGGTGCCGGATTAGATATAAATGAGAGGATGCTCTCAAAAGCCAAGGAAAATTTAAAAGATAGAAATGTGCGATTGATTAAAGCAGACGCAAGAAATTTTGACCTTGGAGAAGAGTTTTGCTTGATAATAATTGGCATAAATTCTCTGTTAATGTTTCCCAAAGACGAGCGAATTGCAATTCTAAAGTCATCTGCAAAGCACCTGAGCTCGGGAGGGGTTATTATTGTGGATTTGCTAAACCCATACCTGATGGTAGAAGGAATTGTCCATCATGGTGACACAATTGAAAAGGATGGAAACTACTATTCAAGATTCTTTGTCCCTCGCTGGGAAGATGACCACTGGAACATACTTTATTTCTATGACACAGTGATAGAGGACATCGTACACAGAAAATACGCCTCATTAAAAATATACCCGGTTTATCTTGAAGATTTAGAAAAGGAGGCAAAGGAGGCCGGCCTGGAAATACTGGAAGTTTACGGAGATTACGACATGTCAGAATTCAAAGAAGAAAGCGATAGAATTATAGCAGTAATGGGGAGAGCATTATGATTGAAGGGATAAGACAACAGAAAGGTGGGGTTGTGATAGACATAGAAGTTTCCCCAAATTCAAAGAAAGAAGGTATCAAAGGCTACAACGAATGGAGAAAAAGAATAATTGTTACCATGAAAGAAAAACCAGAAAAATTCAAGGTAAATAGAGAGCTCATCTCTTACTTCTCTTCGCTATTTTGCGTTCCTCAAGAAGATGTTTCAATTGTTTCAGGAGAGAAAAATCCCCATAAAACAATTTTTATAAGGGGTGTTTCAGCTGAACAAGTCGCAGAGATTATCAAAGAAAGACTTGGAAAAATTAAATAGGATTATTGAGGAGCTAAAAACTTTAAATTGCTCAATCCCAATAATTGTAGAGGGAGAGCGAGATGTAAAAACTCTGCGTAACCTCGGTTTGAAAGGAGATATACTGAAAATCAATACCGGCAGAACAGTTGTAGAGTTCGCGGACATGGTGGCAAATAAATACAAAGAAGTTATTTTACTTATGGACTGGGATAGAAAAGGTTGGGAACTAACAGAAAGGTTGAACAGGCTTTTAGAAGGATACAACATTCACATACATCACGAGTTTAGAGACGTGTTTATAAAAAAAGTTCCGCATATAAAATCTGTAGAGGAGTTATACTTTTTAAAATCTACGACTATTGACGAATCAAATAACGGTAAAGACTAAATAGCTGTTCAACTTTGAGGCATTGAAGGTGAGATTATGATAGGTATAGTTACCTATGGTAGTTATATACCCATTTACAGAATAAAAACTGCGGAGATTGCAAGGATGTGGGGAGACAAACCTGAACATCCTGAAAAAGGCCTTGGACTTTTAGCAAAATCAGTGCCAGGATACGATGAGGATTCTGCAACCATAGCAGTGGAAGCGCTTCGCAACGCGCTAAGGAGAAAAGACATACCGGGAGAGAAAATTGGGGCCATTTTTGTGGGAAGTGAATCGCATCCATACGCGGTTAAACCTACAGCCTCGTTAATAGCAGAAGTGGTTGGTGCATACCGCGCTCATGCAGCGGATTTGGAGTTCGCTTGCAAGGCGGGAACAGCGGCGATGCAAAATGTTTACTCCATGGTAAAAGCAGGAATGATAGATTACGGCATCGCAATAGGAACCGACACATCCCAGGGACAGCCAGGAGATGCTCTGGATTATTCGGCATCTGCGGGAGGCACAGCATACATTATAGGAAAAGAGAATGTAATTGCAGAAATAAACCATACTGTTTCATTTGTTACGGATACGCCAGATTTCTGGCGCAGGGAAGGACAGAGATATCCTTCGCACGGAGGGAGATTTACAGGTGAGCCGGCGTATTTCAAGCATGTGATGTCCTCTGCAAAGATGCTCATGGAAGAGGCAGGTACCAAACCTGAAGATTACAACTACGTGGTATTTCACCAGCCCAACGGCAAGTTTCCGTACCGCGTGGGAAAGAGATTGGGATTCACAAACGAGCAGATAAAGCCCGGACTCATATCACCTTACATAGGCAACACGTACTCCGGGGGAACGCCCACTGGATTGAGCGCAGTTCTGGATATTGCAAAGCCCGGTGATAGAATAATGGCTGTTTCCTTTGGAAGCGGAGCTGGTAGCGACGCTTTTGACATAACAATTACAGATAACATGGAATCATTTAACAGAGAAGCTGCTCCCAAGGTAATGGATATGGTAAACAGGGCAAAGTACATAGACTACGCCACGTATTTAAAATTCAGGAGAATGATAGTGGAGGTGGACTAAATGAGAGATGTAGCAATAATTGGTGCCGGCGAGACAAAGTATGGAGAGCACTGGGATAAGAGCCTTAGAAATTTGGCGGTAGAAGCCGGCTTGAAAGCGATTGAAGATGCAAATATAAGTGCGGAGGATATTCAGGCCATATTCGGCGGTAACATGAGCGCTGGCAGCTTTGTTGGTCAGGACCATGTAGGCGCGTTAATTGCAGACTTCGCAGGATTGGCTGAACTTAATGTACCCGCAATAAGAATAGAATCGGCATGTGCAAGCGGTGCAGCTGCACTTCATGCAGGATACATGGCCGTTGCATCCGGACTTTACGATATAGTATTGGTTGGTGGTGTTGAGAAGATGACTGACCTTCCCGGAGACATGGTTACTGATATCCTTGCAGGCGCTGCAGATAGAGAATGGGAAGTATTCTTCGGCGCAACATTTCCAGCACTGGGCGCCATGATGGCACGGCGCTACATGCACGAATACGGACTCACGAGAGAACAGATGGCTCTTCTCCCGGTAATTGCACACAAGCACGGTGCGATGAATCCAGATGCTCATTTCCAGAGAGAAGTTACCGTAGATCAGGTTTTAAATGCACCCATGGTTGCAGATCCACTAACTGTGATGAACTGCTCACCAGTAAGTGATGGAGGAGCTGCCCTAGTTCTGGCCTCTGCAGATATTGCAAGAAAATACACTGATTCACCAATAAAGATAAGCGCATCAGTTGCTGCAAATGATTACATATCCCTTCATGAGCGAGAATCACTAACCGTTTCCAAATCTACCGTGGAAGCGGGTAAAAAAGCGTATAAAATGGCAAAGAAAGAGCCAAAGGATATTGACCTTGCGGAAATTCACGATGCGTTTTCCATAATTGCACTTTTAGGCATTGAAGATTTGGGATTTGCAAAGAAAGGTGAAGGAATAAAGCTGGCAGAAGAAGGGCAACTATACTACGATGGCGACCTTCCATACAATGTATCCGGTGGTTTGAAAGCGAAGGGGCATCCCGTTGGCGCCACGGGCGTTGGACAGGTTGTGGAACTTGTGAAGCAGTTGCGCAACGAAGCCGGCAAGAGGCAAGTGCCCGATGCGAAAGTTGGCTTAGCACATAATGTAGGTGGAACTATGACTTCCAGCATAATTCACATAGTGGAGGTGATGTAATTGGTAGTACCTCGTTTCTGGAGAGAAAGGAGATACCGTTACTCTCTAATCGGAACACGCTGCCCAGTTTGCGGTACAATTTATTTCCCGCCGAGAGACGTCTGTCCAAAATGCGGCCGTGAAAGCGTTGGGAAGATGGAAGAGGTACAACTCAGCGGGAAGGGAAAAGTGTACTCGTACACCGTGGTGCATCAGAACGTTCTTGGATACAAATATCAAAAGCCGTATGTGATGGCAATAATTGAGACTCCCGAAGGACCTAAACTCACGGGGCAAATCGTGGATGTAGACCCCGAGGAAGTGCACATTGGCATGCCCGTGCACGCAGTATTTCGCAGGATAGCCGAGGATGGAAAGGCTGGAATAATACAGTACGGATACAAGTTCGTGCCCGACAAGGAATGAATCTTTTTACATCCATTTTATTTATAAATGCCATATTTAAAAATAAAAATTACTTTAGTTTGTATCCACAATACGGGCAAAACGCCACGTCTGCTGGAATTTCCTTTCCGCAGTTAGGGCAGTGTATCGTTCCTGATTTTTCTGGCTGAGGTGCACCGCAGTAAGGGCAGAATTTTGCATCCGCCGGAATCTCTCGGCCGCACTTGACGCATTTTTTCGTCTTTTTATCTTCAAATTTGTATCCGCAATACGGACAAAATTGAGCGTCGCTGGGCACCATCTTTCCACAGTTGGGACATTTCTTCATACTCACCTGGGGACCTGGAGGGGCGGCTTGCTGCATACCCCCAGTAGTCTGCATACCCTGCCCCATAGCATTTGCCATAGCAATTCCCGCGCCCATTCCTGCGCCCAACTCTGCCATCCCTGAGCCTCCACCCCCCTGGGATGCGCCAACGCCAATACCCTCAATTGCCTTACCAGTCTGATACTGCATATAATTAACACCCAGAGCTGCCATGGCACCCCTCTTATCAATTGCTTCTTGCACCTCTTCAGGTAGGTTAAGATTCAAACCTGCAAGCTTGGTAACTTCAAGTCCATACCTGGATGTGTCGCTTTTTAACTTAGATAAAACCATCTGCTCAATCTCCTGAAGGTACGCAGGGAGATCAAGTATGCTCATGTTATGTTTCAGTTTTAGCTCACCCACGGTGTCGTTGATGTCCATCACAATTTGGCCTTTAAGCCACTCCTCAACCTCGCTGCTAGTAGTAAACCCTTTTGTGCCCACAAATTCCGTTATAAAAACCATCGGCTCCACAACACGGTAAGCAAACTGGCCAAATGCCCTTATTCTAACCACTCCAAAATCCGGGTCTCGAAAACTCAGAGGCTCAGCAGTCCCGAACTTGCCCCGAAGCTCTCTTCTCTGCAGGTAATAAATTTCACCTATTTGCTGCACGCCGGTTATTTTCTTAACCAAAGTACCCAGTACAGGAACGTTTTCCGTGGTGAGCGCATAGCGTCCCGGACGGTCAAAAACGTGAAGCGCTTTTCCATCGCGGAAGAAAACTGCCCATTCATCTTCCCTAACAACTACATTATCATTCCAGCGTATATTATGTGGCAGCCGCCACATCACGTTATTACCCTTGTACTGGTCAACCCAGAAATACGTGTTGCGCGCATCTGCACCTTCCAAATTTCTCGTTTTCTCCCTTCTTAAAATCATGAAAACACCTCCAGCATGTAATCGCGTCTTTTCCTAAACTTTGACTCGAAGTCTTTTAGCCTTGAACTTAGTTCAGGAAGCATTTGTACCATCGCGGAAAGTTCTTGAGAAGATATACCTTTGACAAGAGCTCTGAGAGCATTCGCATCTTCAATAAGGGCATAATCAAACTCATACAACCTGTTAAGCTGCTCATCACTTACCCTGTAATCTCCAACCAAACCCATGTACCCCTGCTCAGCATGGCGCACCTCGCTCACCATTTCGCTTACTTTATTCACAATTTTCCCAACATCATCAATTTCATCGATTAGCATAGCCTCTGAGAGGGTATCACGAATATCTTTCACGTATCTCTCCACATCACCAAGTATCCTCGCGAGATAATCTCTAAGCATGCTATCTGCAATCCTCAGGTCTTCGCGTTTTCGGTATCCTCTAAACCCCGGTATGGCTAACTCTATCTTCTTTAGAAAACTACGCTCGTCTTTTACTTTATCTCTCAAATCGGTCATTTTCTATCACCTCTACTTTTTGATAATCCGTACCTCATCACAAGCGCTCCTACTATTATAACCAAGATAATGAGAGAGTATGCGATGTTAAACCCGGATAACACCGCAAATAATAATATTCCCACCACGAGAAACGCAATGCCACCGTAAAATTTCATGCTATCTCCGGAATTTAGAGCAATTAACACCGCACCCACACCACCGAACAGCACAAGCATAGCCAAGCCCCACATGCCAACTAACGCCAGCGCAGCCGCTATGCCAATAAGCACAATCGCTACGCCCCACGCAATATAGAACACCCTATCACTTTCGCCCATGTTATTTACCTCCATAGCCCCTCAGCCCAAGTATATAACCTCTGTCGTAATATACAGGGATATAAACTATGCCATTGAAATTAGCTGAAAAACTGTAGTTGATACCCTGAAGTATGCCCGGCCTGTCCACTTCATAAGATAAAAATACAAACTCCGCCAGTTCTGCACCCTCCTCGATAGTTATTTCCATAGGCAATGGCCTTGCGTCTCTAAAACTATCTATTTCTTTGCTATCTTGCGGAGGACTGGATGTAAGCATCTTGCTGAGCATTACAATCACCTCTGCAGGAAGTGAACCACCAGCAGGAATATATGTGAGCCAACGACCACCCATGCCTCGTTCCTTAAAGAAACCTCTCACCTCCTCACTGTATATCTCCACATCTGTTACATAAGTCAGCACCGGCATGTAGTACCTCTTAGAATTACGAAGAACTTCAAAATCAAATATTTTCACATTCACTACCGTTTCCGTAGGCGCGTATACAAAAGTGCCACAATTATCGCACATATAAAGCAGGTCTTTCCTGTCCGATTTTAAAATCGAACCGCAATGAGGACATTTCAGAGGCACAAGCTTTATACTCATCTCAATACCCCCTTTCCAAAAGAGCTCATCTTTTCAATTCCTATGAATTTGTACGGTTTTGGAAGGTCACCTTCAACTATCTCTGAACCATACCTGAAGAAGTAATATGAGGCGCCAAACACGGCCAATCCTGTTAAAAACAAGATTATGCCCACTCGATAATCGTACTCCATCCCCACTGGTGTCAACCCCGTCAGTACCCCGCCTATAGTCGCCCCCGTTCCTATTGCCAAAGCTTGCCAAACTGGATCGCCGGGTGCCCTGCCTGAAAGAACCTTGCCAGTCACTCCATCTACCGTGAGAAAGTACATTTTTCCCTTGTAGTCATACCTGATTATCCAAACAGGGTAGTAGAGAAGAACAAAATCTTTCGGTATGACAAATTCTTTGTGAAATGTTACGTTTTCTATTCCAGCTTCACCCATGATCCACTTTCTTATGGCAATTTCTCCCTCTGACTTTGCATCATCCTTGGAAGTAGTTGCCTCATATACGGGCACATCTTCCGGTAAAGGTATAACCTCACCCCGGGTGTTTTTTAAATGCTCAATACCAATATCCCCCGCATCACAAGCTATTTCATTCCACAAATAATCCTTTCTTATCTGCTTCTCCTTGTACACTTTCTCCCGATGTGTATTTCCATTAGCATCTGTGCGTGTTTCGTAGTTGTACCCGCAAATTATACCAAGGCCTATTGCATGGTACTTCCAAAAAGGAAGGTATGCTGGATAAATTTCCACGATCTTTGCAACTTTTTTCAAATCCCTCGCTTTAAGACCTTTTCTGAACCATTTTTTTGCCACTTTCACTGCAGTACCCTCACTTACAACCATCTTGTAAGCCAGGGTCTTTACATCATCCTCTCCCTTCACAATTGAAACCGTGTGGCAGTAAGGACAAATAGCCACCTTGTCCCCTTCCTTCAAATCCACGCGGCCCCCGCAGCTTGGGCATGAAAGTCCAAAAGTAAGTTTCATAAAACCACCTCAGTACTTTTTTGCAATATAATAACCACCTCCAATTCCCGCCAACAACCCTCCAAGGGTTACGAGCCACCCTGAAGCCGAAGCCATTGTTCCTACCGCCGCACCAACAGCCGTTAAAAAGAATGTTAGCATCGCAATAGAGAGGTATGGCACCGATGACCTTGGAGGATAATACGAAGTGAAAACCTCCCCTGCCGAACCATCCACGACCACACTGTACTCTTTACCCTGAAACTCGTATCTTATCTCATATATAGGAAAATAGACTATTTCCTGCTCTTTCCCAATTCCCGGCAAATTTTTCAGGTAAGTATCCATGGTGAGGTCTGGCTGAATAACCTCTGCGCTTCCAACTTTGAAAGAAGAATCAAATATCTTCATATCTCCCGGAGGTATCTTCAGATTACTTAATCCTGGAAGCAATGTGGTCTTTGCAGGTTTCACAATAACTTCTTCTTTTCCATCAACATCACGCACAAAACGATACACCGGGAAGTACATAGCCTTCACACTTTTCACATGGGAATTTTCCAGGCCTTTTTCCATTTTAGGTCCCGAGGCCCACCTTCTAAATACCTGAATTGCTTGCTTTGAATCAATGGTAAATGGGATTATGTAGTAAAACATCACTTGGCTTTTATCAATGTATATCATCGTTCCACAATAATCGCACTTTTTGAATCGCATTCCTGGCTCATACTCAAAAGGTGCCCCGCATTTAGGACATTTCAGCTCAACCATACTTATCCCTACATTTCACATGCAAAATTTTTATTTAATACTTTCTCAAATATGATAGGATAATATATGGTGAACCCCTTAATCATTTCAAACTGACAAAACACAGAACAAAAAATTATGCGATCTTATTATGATTATCAACCATATTTCAATTTCATAACAAGTATAGACAATGCAAGTACCAGCGTTATGAGATTTGCAATTATTATAGGCATATCGCCCAATGATATACCATAAACCAGCCACAAAAAAACACCCAGTGTAAAAAGCACAAACATACTGAGAGACACGTCTTTTGTACTTTTAGATTTCCAAGCCTTTAATACCTGTGGCAAAAAAGATACCGTTGTAAGAGCCCCCGCAACGTAACCCATTATTTCCAGAACCATGCCCCATCCATGAGCACTGGAAATATATAAATAATATTGTGCCAGTTTCTACGCATACATAAATCGACAAAGGGAAGAGGGTAATATTTATTTTATTTTTCGCAATGTTCTGTTTATGATTGATGCAGTAATTGTACATATAATCCAGAACGGAAAAATCCTGCTTCATTACAAGAAAAGAGGGCATGGTATGGGATACTGGAACGGGGTTGGGGGCAAGTTAGAAGAAGGAGAAACACCAGAAGAATGCGCCATAAGAGAGGCAAGAGAAGAAATGGGAGCTAACATAAAGAATATAAAACAGGTGGGTGAGCTTTTCTTCTACGATGTAAGCGATGTGGACTGGCATGTATGGGTTTTTCGGGCGGAATTGGACGGAGAGCCGCAGGAAAGCGATGAGTCGATACCCGAATGGTTTGACATAGTAAACATACCCTACTGCAACATGTGGGAAGATGATAAATACTGGCTTCCATTAGTCATAGATAAACTCAAATTCAAAGGAGAGTTCTGGTTCAACGGTAAAACAATGAGCCGCATGAAAATTGAAGCATGGAAGGAGTAAAACTCTTATATAGGTAATGTATAGGGCGGTTGGCGATAGATATGGTCACCGTGTACGATGTTCCACCGGATAAGCTAATTAACGAGGCCGCAAATGCGCTTAAAGAGAAAGAGATCACACCACCAGAGTGGGCTATGTGGGTCACCACCGGCGTGCATAAAGAGCGGGGCCCAGAACAGGAAGACTGGTGGTATATTCGCCTGGCATCAGTACTCAGAAAGATATACGTATATGGGCCAATAGGTACGTCCAGGCTCGCAGCCCATTATGGAGGAAAAGAGGACCGAGGCTCAAAAAGGTACAAAGCAAGGAAGGGGAGCCGTTCGGTGATAAGGAAAGCGCTACAGCAGCTGGAAGCACTTGGATACGTTAAGAAGGATAAAAACGGAAGGGTAATAACCCCCGAAGGTCAAAAGTTCATGGATGGAGTTGCTAAAAAGGTTATGGACTCCCTCGTAGGAGAACGCAAAGAACTTGAAAAATATGTAAAGTGATGTAGTATGAGTGAAGACAAGGAGCTTGAGGAGATAAAACGAAGAAAAATGATGGAACTAATGTCTCAGCAGGCTCCTGAAGAAGAGGATATTAAAAAAGAGGAAGAAATTGCCAAGCAAAATATATTGAGGCAGATTCTCGAACCTGATGCTCGCGAGCGCTTGGCCAATTTAAAGCTTGCCAGGCCAGATTTGGCTCAGGCTGTTGAAAACCAGCTAATACTCCTTGCTCAAAGTGGCAGGATTTACAAAAAAATTAGTGATGGTGAACTTAAAGAAATATTAAGAAGGTTAACATCTCAAAAAAGGGAGATAAGAATTGTGAGGCGATAAACATGTCGAGAAACAAGCATGTTGCAAGAAAGTATCGTTTGATGCAGAAAGTAAAGCAGAACAGGAGGGTTCCTGCGTGGGTCGTTATGCGTACTCAGAGGAAATTCCAGATGCATCCACACAGAAGGAACTGGCGCAGAAGTAAGCTAAAGGTGTGAGGTGATTTAGATGGCAGAGAGAGAGATGATATTCAACATACCGCTCGGTAAAGTCAAGAACATATCTCGCAGCAGGCGAGCGAACTATGCAGTGAAATTGGTACGGAATTTTGTAGCACGGCATATGAACGTTCCAGAAGAGAACGTGTGGATAGACAACAGGGTAAACGAGGAGATTTGGAAACGCGGGATAGAGAAACCACCGAGCAAAATAACCGTAAAAGCGGTCAGGTTTGAAGAGGAAGAAAGCGTAGAGGTTCTTATGCCTGAGTAATAATGATATCCAAACTCTCAATTTTTGGAAGCCCGTATATTGGCGTTTATGTTGCAGTCAACAACTCATGTGCCGTTGTGCCTAAGGGTATCTCTCAAGATAAAAAAAGGAAAATTGAGAAAACCCTACGCGTTGATATTTTTGAGACCATGCTCGACGGAAGCACGCTAATAGGCAGCTTGATGGTCATGAACAATAAGGGTGCAATAATAACCAACTTTGCAGATGAGAAGGATATATCATTTCTGAAAGATAAACTAAACGTGCTGTTCATAGAGGACAAAATTAACGCAGTGGGAAACGACATTATAGCTAACGATAAAGCTGCTTTGGTTCATGTGGACTTTGATAGAGAAACAGTAAAAATGATAGAAGATGCTCTGGATGTGGAAGTAGTCAAAGGTAAAATAGGGGGAATAAAGACTGTGGGCACTGCCGCAGTTCTCACCAACAAAGGTATGCTCGTACATCCAGAGACAAATGAAAGCGAGGTGAATTTCTTAAAGAACCTATTTGGAGTGCCGGTGTATCTTACCACTGCCAACTACGGAAGCAAGTATGTGGGAGCAGGGGTGGTTGCCAACGATTACGGAGCCGTTGTAGGTGAGAACACGAGCTCTGTAGAAATAGACAGAATTGAAAACGGGTTAGACATTATTGATTAAAAGATAATACTATTAAATTCACTATTTCTTTTAAAATACGTATCTCAATAATTTCGAGATTTTCATTCTCATCGAAACAACTAAAAATTTAAAGGGTTTGGAAATTATACCTTTCAGCATAAAGCATTAGCATTACCTTACTTTACCGCGGTAGTAGACTTCTCCCCCTGCAAGTATTAGCAAAGTGCCTGTGAGAGCAATCACAGATGACGGGGGATGAGAAATTATATGCCAGCCTTCCCAGCGAAGGTAGAAGGCCGCAGCATAGATAATTATACCTATGACAACCAGAACCCCTGCACCGAACTTGAACCCGCTTCCATGAATTGCTTTTTCCGGGGCCTTCACCTGCTTAATCTCAGGGGCTGGTTTTACTTCCGGTTTCTGCCCTTCTGATTTCTTTTCCTCTAACTGCTTTTCCGAAGGCTTCTCCTCCTTTTTCTCTTCTTTCTTCTTTTCCTCCTCTTTCTCCGGTTTCTGCTCCTCTTTGCTCTTCTTTTCTTCCTTCTTTTCAGGTGCCTTCTTTGCTGTTGCAGTGGCCACCGTAGCAGACGCAGCTACAGAGCCTTTGTTTTCATCTTTTTTATCTTCAGCGGAAGCAGCAATTTTTTCTATCTCCTCAAGCTCCTTCTTAACATCTTCTGGTTTCTCACTTCCGCCTGACTCTTCAACTAACTGCGAAATTTCCTCTAGTTCTTCAATGATGTTATCTTCGGGCATATTTCTCCCCGAAATTATAATGTACTACATACATATAACTTTTTTCATGGATGTGTACACTCCTGCAGAAGACACTCTTCTTTTACTTGATAACCTAAAATGCGGTGATTCTGTTTTGGAGGTGGGAACAGGCAGCGGGTACATCGCAATAGAATGTGCAAAAAGAGGTAGCAGGGTGGTTGCTGTAGACATAGACGATGATGCCATAAACTATGCAAAAAAAAGAGCAGAAGAAGAAGGAGTATCCGTTATTTTCAAAAAGTCCAACTTGTTCGAGAAAGTTGAGGGTACCTTTGACACCATTATATTTAATCCACCATATTTGCCGGGAAATGCAATAGATATCAAGGACTTGCAGTGGGCAGGAGGAGGCGACTATGGAGATGAAATAATAATAAAATTTCTAAAGGAGGCTCATCGTCACCTCAAAAAAAATGGCGAGATATATATTATTTTATCTTCGCATAACAGAAAATCCCTTATAATATCTCACCCATACAAATTCAGGAGATTGGCCTCACTAAAACTTGCCTTCCACGAGATATATGTGTACCAGCTTAAAAAAGCGTAAGTTATATATCTAACGTGAGTATTCGCCGGATTATGAAGTTGTGGGTATATGCGACAGTGCTACTCCTAATAATGGTAGGGGTCTCTGTCGGAGCTTACGAGTATTTCGCATACACCAGCGGGCCAAGTAAGAGCGTGCCCGTGGTAAAAATAGGAGATAAGATTTCTGTCAAATATTACGGGTACATATATTACGGGGGAGAGAGAAGAGTATTTGACACGAATATTAAGGAAGTTGCAGATGACAATGTCACGTACCCCAAGACCCTCACATACAAGTGGACAGGTAACTTTAAACCACTCACTTTCACGGTGGGGTCCGGGTCCATGATCAAAGGATTTGATAAGGGAGTACAGGGAATGAAACTAAACGAAACAAAGACAATTGTCGTACCCCCTGATGAGGGTTATCCGTTTTCATGGAAGAAAGTAACCAACGAATCATATTATCAGAGTGTCTCAATCGTAGAGAACCTAACTATAAACGAATTCTATCAAAGATTCGCACATGCAAATCCAACCATTAATTCCGTTTACACAGATAAAATGTATGGATGGAAAGTCCTCGTGCTATACGTGAATCCTTCCAAAAATATAGTTACCATACAGAACAATCCAGACGTGAATGCGGATTACCAGCCATTTAAGACGCAATCGCTCATAATACACGTAGAAAGCATAAAAAATGGACGAATATACTTTCATTACATAATAAAGAGCATACCTATACTGCTACCAAGCGGGGGCCTAATTGATGCAGTGTACAAGGACCATTTCAGGATTAACTTTAACAGAGAAGTTGCAGGAAAAACCCTGTTCTTCGTTGTTACTGTTGTGAAGATTGAATCATCTCAATAAATTCTTTAAAATTTTTGATAGCTGTTTCTCTTCTTTTTGGATAACTAACCACTTTTATTTTCAGGGTAATGGCATCTCCTCCTGAAGTGAGTGCAACGCGTTCCATATACGCTTCCTGCTTGTCAAATCGTATGTGTATTTCACCGTCATCGTCCATAAGGGAATTTATATTTTCCACAATAAGCACTGTTATACCAAGCTCATTCAATCTTTTCATAAATCGTAATATATCCCGATTTTTAGTCAGAGTTAAAGATAAAACGACTATAACATTCCCGTGGTAACCCTTAAGAGCCTCCTCACTAAATTTTTCATACCCTGAAATAAATTGCATCGCCTTTTTTACTTTCTCAGCATCCTCTGTGGAATGAACAAGGCACCTCAAATAGATGCCATCAATTACCTTTTTCATAATAAAAAATTAAAGATTTGCCCTTCTTGAGGGCCTAGCTTTTTCAGCACCCATTCCTTTATTCCTCAATCCTCTTCCTTTCTTGCCAGCACTTGTCAAGCCACGGAATGCTCTTCCCTTGTGCTTACCACTTGAAATCCAGTTTATCTTCGGGTCATTCATAATCGCAGGGTGATGCGGGTCAACGAGTATTACTTCATAGTATTTGTGTTTGCCATCTTCACCAACATAATATGAATTCAGAACTTCCAGATTCGGATACTTGCGGGCAACTCTCTCTTCAGCAATCCTTTGAATGCTCTTTCTCATAGGTATCCTCAGCATACCCTTTCTCTTAGGCCTTCTTCCACCTTTGATTCTGCGCCTTTGGAGATTCCCGCGGCGCACCCTAATCCTTGCAACCACGTATCCCTGCTTCGCTTTATAACCCAATTCTCTTGCTCTATCAATCCTTGTTGGCCTATTAACCCTCACAATTGCAGGGCCCTTTCGCCACTCAATCATTCTTTCCCACTGTATATCGCGAACGTACGTCTTATCCATCTCTTTCCATGAGTTCTTCACATAACCGTACATATTTTTAGCTTTCTTTTTCGGAAGCTTGTACATACATCATTCCTCCTGGGGATTCTCCTCCGCGGGACATCTCCCCCGTTGGCGTAAAAGAGTAAGAATATTTATAGCCTTCGATTCAAACTCTCCAACCTTTTGATGGCTTTCCCCTCCATGTATGCGTCTCCAACATTAGAATAGATATTTATTGCTTCCTTCAAGTACTCCTCCTGCTCATTGGCAGGAAGTAGAGATGAATAAATCATAAACGCATCAGCAATATCGTGCGACCGGTAAGTACCCAGCTTCATAAAATCCAGTGATTCTCTCTTAACGACGTCAATAGGGATTCCATTTAACATTTTTAGGATTATTTCTACAAGCCTTACAAGCCTCGTGTCTCCTGCATCCCGCGAATATTTCAATGCTCTATCCAGCCATTCCATTGTCTCGCTTTTCATCCCGCGCACAGCATAGACCCCTGCGAGACCCTCGCTGGAATACGCAGCCATAAAATTATTACCTGTAGCCATTGATAGCTTGTAACACTTTTTAAAATAGTCCTCGGCCTCACCGTATTTTTCTTGCCTCTTGTACATGTCTCCAAGATTGTTAAGAGCAGCAATATAATGGTGATCTGTCTCTGGAAGAATCTCGAGGGTTTTCCTAAACAGCATCTCGGCGTTGTGAACCTCACCCATAACAAGATACACGCTTGCTATACTGAAGAGAATAACCCCCTGCAAATCATTACTCAGGTTATCAAGAAGGGAAAGTGATTCATCTAAAAGTCCCTGTGATTCTTTTATTTTACCCATGTAATACAACACTTTCCCCTTTTCGTACAATAGAAGAGATAGCAAAGCCTTGTCCGTGGTCTCGGCCATTTTTTTATTTATAAATTCAATAACAGACGCATAATCCCTTTCAGCAAACATAGCATCAATCATTCGCTTTGTTTCTTCAAACTCGGACATTGGGAGATAATATATACTCATCACTTTTAAAGTTTTTCACGGATTAAAAGGTTAAGTATTAAATCCATATCTACCCATGCTTAAAGCAACAATTACGGTTAGATTGAAAGACGGCATAGACGATCCAGAGGGAAAAAGCATAAGGAGGTCGTTGGAGCTTTTGGGCTTTGAGAGCATCTCTGAAGTAAAAGTCGTCAAGCAGTATATAATATATATGAACTACAATCCACAAGATGGAAAAAATATGGCAGAAGAGATGGTTAAAAAGCTATTTGTAAACCCGGTAATCCACTCCTACGACATACGGGTTGAGGAGATATGAAATTGAAAAAAATAGCAACCGGTGTTTATGAAGTGAACATAATTGATGCTACCGATGAGGAATTAGATGAAATCAACAACACCATGGGCCTCGCTCTAAGCATGGATGAGATGAAAAAGATAAGGGATTTTTTCAGGAAAATGGGAAGGAATCCCACAGATTTGGAGATTCATGCAATTGCTCAGGGCTGGAGCGAGCATTGCTCCTACAAATCATCCAAACCCATTCTGAGAAAATACATATTTGGAATACCCTCCGAACACGCTATGATCGTGATGCAAGACGATGCAGGAGTTGTGGAACTTGATGATGAATATGCCTACGTGTTCAAAATAGAGAGCCACAACCACCCAAGTGCAGTTGAGCCATATGGGGGTGCAGCGACGGGAGTCGGGGGCATAATAAGGGACGTTCTTAACATGGGGGCAAAACCCATTGCTCTCGTGGACCCCCTATTCTTTGGACCACCAGATTACAGAGGTAAGTTAAACAAAGGCATAAAACATCCATTGTTTTTAATCAACGGAGTGATTTCCGGTATTCGCGATTATGGTAACAGAGTGGGAATTCCAACCGTAGCAGGAATCACATATTTCCATGAAGATTACGTCAACAACGTTCTCGTAAACGCAGGTTGTCTCGGAGTAGTAAAAAAAGATAAAATTGTAAGGAGTGCCGTTGACAAGGCAGGTGTAAAACTGGTAATGGTAGGAGGTAGAACGGGGAGAGACGGTATTCATGGGGTAAATTTTGCCTCAAAAATTTTAGATGAAAAAAGCGAAGAAGAGCGGCAGGCGGTTCAGCTTGGAAATCCGATACTGAAAGAGCCCTTAATTCACCTTGTTTTGGAAGCTAACGAACTTGGCATAATTCACGGAATGAAAGATCTTGGAGGGGGTGGTTTAGGAAGCGTGGTTGGGGAGATGTGCCATGCAGGAGGCGTTGGAGCGAACGTGTATCTTGATAGGGTGCTGTTGAAAGAGGGAGATATGGTACCCTGGGAAATATGGGTTAGCGAGTCTCAAGAGCGTATGCTCTTGGCAATTGAAGATAAAAATCTACCAGATCTTGAAAAATTGTGCAAAAAGTGGGACATTGAAATGAGTGTTATAGGAGAAACTATTGAGCAGAAAAATCTGCGAATATTCTGGCACGGAAACAAAATTCTTGATATGCCCCTTGAGTTCATAACCGCAGGAGTAGAATACGAGAGAGATTACACCGTGCGCAGAGTGCAAGAAATGCAAGAGATACCCCCAGAGCCAAATTACCGGCGCGTTTTTCTTAAATTATTATCCACATACAACATTGCTAGCAAGGAATGGGTAATAAGACAGTACGACCACGAGGTACAGGGCAGAACAGTAATAAAACCCATGCATGGGATTGTGGGGTATGAAAGCCACGGCGATGCAGCGGTATTAAAACCATTGCATGATTCATGGAAAGGCATAGCAATAACAACCGTATCCAACCCTCACATATCCAAATTAAATCCATACCTCGGGGCATTGTACACCGTTGATGAAGCCGTTAGAAACCTCGTAGCTGTTGGTGCCATGCCAAGCAGCATGTCCGACGGACTCAATTTTGGGAATCCTGAGCGCCCTGAAATAATGGGTGAGTTTGTGGAAACTTGCAGGGGTCTAGGCGATGCTGCCCGCACACTGGGCATACCTTACGTGTCGGGCAACGTGAGTTTTTACAATGAGGCATTTGGAAAAAATATACCTCCAACTCCCGTGTTAATGGCAGTAGGCATAATCGACGATATCAGAAATGCCATAACTTCCGATTTTAAAAAGGAGGGAAACCACATATATCTGATAGGAAAAACCACCGGTGAAATGGGTGGCAGCGAATACTACTCACTACTTAACGCATCCAGTACAATCGTTCCAAATGTAAATATAGAAAAAACAAAATTATTGAGTGAACAGCTGCATTCTGCCATTTCAAAAGGACTTGTAGAATCCTGCCATGATATTTCCCATGGGGGTTTAGGAGTAACTCTCGCGGAGATGTCCATTGGTGGAAACCTTGGAGCTGAGATTGATTTGAAGAACATGGAGCATTTCAGGCCGGACATAAAACTGTTCTCAGAGAGCCCAACCAGATGGGTTTGCGAAGTTAAACCGGAGAACACAGGAAAATTTGAATCCCTTGTTGATGGAAAGAGTATAGGGGTAGTTGATGGTGACCGTCTCAGAGTTAAAGACGGCGAACGCTGGCTATTTAATGTGAATGTAGACAACATGAGGGACATTTGGAAAGGTTCCCTTAAAAAATATTTGAGGTGATACAGGTGCGAGTTGCAATACTGCAAATGGAGGGCACAAACTGCGAGGAAGAATCATACATTGCATTCAAAGAAACAGGAGCAAATCCAGAGTATTTACACATAAACAATCTAACCGAGGGTATGCTTGAATCCTACGATATGATTTTCATACCCGGGGGTTTTTCATCAGGAGATTATATAAGAGCAGGCGCAGTATTCGCCGCAAGGCTAAAGGCAAAGGTATGGAAAGACATAGTTGATTTTGTAGAATCTGGAAAGCCCGTGATGGGTGTGTGCAACGGATTTCAGGTACTTATTGAACTGGGACTTTTGCCAGGAACTGAAGGAATAAGTGAAGTCCCCCAAGCAGCGCTCATGACCAACAACAGTAACCGATTTGAGTGCAGATGGGTACACTTAGAGAAGATTAACGATACCATGTTTTCAAGAGATGTCCCCAATAAAATAATGCTTCCTGTGGCCCACGCAGAAGGTAAGTTTTTTGCAACGCAGAATATTATTAAAAAAATAGAAGATAACGGCCAGGTGGTATTCCGATACATTTCTCCAGATGGGACAGAACCAGAGTACCCGTGGAACCCAAACGGTAGCATCAACAACATAGCAGCCATTGTAAATTCATACGGGAATGTATTTGGAATAATGCCACATCCAGAGCGCGCGTATTTCCCATTTCAGCATCCAGACTGGACAAGAAATCCAAGGAATATCGGTGACGGGTACTACATTTTCAGGTCGTTATTCAAGCAAATAAATGAAGCGAAAAGTAGATAAACTTTTATCCTTATTATCATGTACGCGCAGGGGGTAAAATGAACAGTGATTTCGGGGCAGCTTTCAGCATAGGAGGTGCGATAATATATTACATACTCGCAACGTACATAGCTACTCGTAAAAATAAAAATGTATCACACTTTCTATTTATAGGCGCTCTTGTCTCTCTCGGATTTTCAGAAACCATGGCGTTTTTTGAATTCACCGGAAGCGCATATCGTGCGTATCACCTGCTAAAATATGATCTAAGTTCCCTTGCAATAGGTGCATATTTTCTCCTGATTTTTGCAGATTATTTCCGGGAAGGTTTCAATAAACGGTTCATTATTTTGTCCTTCATACCTGTGATTTTCATAATATACATAGTATTTACCGTAATGATTATAGATGTTTCCATGGGCCCCTACGGCTGGACAGGAGTTTATCACGAGACATATCACTTAATATACTCTATTTACGCACTATCTTACGTTACAGCTGCACTTGGGATATTTATATACATCTACAGAAAATTAAATAGTGGTACAACCCGCGCAAAAATTGCTATATTCATAATTGCACTCTCAATAGTTGTAATTGGAGGATTCATCAATGCAGTGACTATAATATTTATCGGTCGTATATTTCCCATAGTGGAAACATCGCTCATGATTTTCGGAATAGTATCCACGTTTGCCCTTGCAAATAAATGATTATAATCCCAGAAGTTTTCTGGCTTCGGGAGTCATCATATCCGGACTCCATAGTGGGTCAAATGTTAATTCTATATCAACATCTTCCACTTCTGGAATCTCTTTTACCTTCTGGTACACATCGGCTACTATTACATTTGCCAACGGACAAGTGGGCGTGGTAAGGGTCATTTTGATGTACACTTTATTATTGTCATAAATTTTCAGGTCGTATATCAATCCCAAATCAACAACGCTAACTCCAAATTCTGGATCAACAGCCGTTTTGAGGACCCTTTTTACATCATCTTCCGTGAGCATGTGTGCGGAATACTACAGTACGTATTTAAGAGTATGGGTAATCTTTATATTGAGAATGTCATTCCTCACCGTGATGAATATGGTGCAGGTAAGATGGTGTGAAAAGCATGGTCCGTTTCGGGGGGATACTTGCCCAATATGCGGGGAAGAGGGCACATTCATGCTAAACGATTGGGAATTAGTTGCTCTGAGCAGAATGCTCACTGGGATATTAAGGCACTTTCCTGAAAAGTTTGGAGTGCGTTTAGATGAGCATGGATGGGCAAATTTATATGACATTGTAAAAGGAATAAAGCGCAGACACAGGCGCTTTAGATGGCTAAAAATAAAGCACATAGAGGCCATCGTTCTCACTGACGATAAGGGAAGATACCAGTTGGATATGGAGAATAAGAGAATAAGGGCAACATACGGACATTCTATAAAAGTAGATCTGAGTGACCTCCCAACTGAGGGAGTACCTGATATTCTATACTACCCTACCACTCAGGAAGAACTGGAGTTTATCCAAGAAATGGGTCTAAAGCCCGGAGATAGAAAATGGGTACATTTAAGCAAGACCTACGAAGATGCATACATTGCAGGGAGACACAGAGTTGAAGATCCTGTTATACTGGAGATAGACGCGAAAGGGGCAATAGAAAATGGAAATCCAATATATGTATCCTCCCCCAAAGTATTCATATCAAACGAAATACCCCCCGAGTTTATAAAAGTCGCTGAAAAGAGAGAGGTAGAACTCCCCCCTGAGGAACTGGAGAAGATTGAGGAAGAAAAGAGAAGAAGGGAGAAAAAATTGGAGAGGGAAAGAGAGCGCATGAAGAAGTACGGAGGAGAGGAAGAGTAAGGTAACATTAATATCCTAATTTAACATTCTCCTCTCCGGTGATATCTTTGAACTATGAAGAAGAGTTTTCCGAAATAGCAAAAAACCTGAAAGCCTCCGAGATTAGAGAGCTACTGAAGTTTACCCAGCAGCCAGATATTATATCTTTTGCAGGAGGATTGCCAAATCCAAAATCCTTCCCCGTGGAAAAAATAAACTCGATAGTAGAGAACCTTCTTAAAAAAGAAGGGGCATCTGTTCTTCAGTACGGCTCCACAGAAGGAGTTAACAGTTTTAGAGATACCCTTTCTGAGTTTGTTAATGAGAGGTATAATATAAAAACTAAAAGAGAAAATATTTTGATAACTGCAGGCTCCCAACAGGCTCTATACCTTCTTGCGAAGATATTCATAAACCCTGGGGACCATGTAATCGTGGAGGCCCCTACCTACATAGGCGTTCTAACTGCGTTTCAATCATATTCTCCAAAGTACATTGCCATAGAAATGGACGATAACGGAATGGACACTCACCTGTTAGAGGAAAAATTAAAAGAACTTAAAAAAGATGGAATCAAGCCAAAGTTGTTATACACAATACCAACATTCCAAAACCCTGCGGGAGTGACAATGAGCTTGGATAGAAGAAAGCACTTGTTGGAACTTGCAGAAGAGTTTAACTTGTTAGTTATAGAAGATGACCCGTATGGGGAGCTCAGGTACTCCGGTGAATCGCTACCCATTCTAAAATCCATGGACAAAAACGGGCAGGTGATATATTTAGGGACTTTTTCAAAGATTCTTGCCCCTGGATTGAGATTGGCACATATGATCGCTAACGAGGAAATCATTCACAAAGCAGTACTTGCAAAGCAGGGCATTGACCTGTGCACCAATACTCTTGGCCAGTACATCGCAAGAGACTACATAAAAGGAGGATACTTGATTGAACACCTACCAAACATAATCAGGCTATACAAAGGTCACAGGGATTTGATGCTGGATATGATGGAAGACGAATTCCCTGAGAATGTAAGATGGACACATCCAGATGGGGGAATGTTCCTGTGGGTAACCCTGCCTCCAAAAATAGACGCAGAGATGATGTTCAAAAAGGCTATAGCACACAAAGTCGCGTACGTTATTGGCTCGGCGTTCTTCCCAAATAGAGACCACAAGAACACAATGCGGCTGAACTTCACTTACTCCACCGAGGAACAAATAAAAGAGGGAATAAAAAGGCTGGCTGAGGTGATAAAAGAAGAAATTTCATGACTTTACTATTTTTTCCAGCAAATCTATTGTATTTTTAATATCCGCCAAATGCATCATTTCCACCGGGCTGTGTGTGTATTTTATAGGTATACAAATGGGCAAAGCCAGCATACCGTGTTCGTATATCGTTGCAGCATCAGTTGTTCCACCAGTTATTGCCTCCTGCACAGGTATACCGTTCTCCCTTGCAATTCTCTTAACCTTCGCCCTCAATAACTGTGGCGCGACTCCTTTTCTGTCCACCACCCTTATAGCAGGGCCTTCACCAATTTTAGCAGTGCTTAAATGAAACGCCACGCCTGGCATAAGCCCGGAGGTCATAGAATCCACTATATATACCTCATCAAATTTCATGTCGCTTGCAAGCCCGCTGGCACCTCGTAGTCCAGTTTCCTCTTGCACCGTCCATATAAAGTAAACTTCTTTATCCAGTTTTTCCTCTTTAAGATTTTCCAGAAGATAATAAAGAACAGCACAACCTGCTCTATCATCTAACCCACGAGTTACTACGTATTTACCCATCACTAAAAAATCCTTCTTCCAGCGAGCTGGAAGCATCTCCCTGACGCCCATACTTATTGCTTCATCCCTCGATTTTGCACCTATATCAATTGCCAGTTCTTTCCAAGTTGGCATTTTGTTCTTATCAGTACTCGTACTCAAATGAGGGGGAATAAGCCCAACCACACCGTACACTATCCCACTGTCAGTAAATATCTCCACTACTCTTCCGTACATCATGCGATCATCTATACCTCCAAGATAAGCAAATCTAATGTATCCATCTTTCTCCACGTGGGTCGTCACCAGTCCAATCTCGTCCATATGAGCCACTAATGCAACTTTTTTATCTCCACCCCCAATTTTTACTATGACATTCCCCATACTATCCACATACGGATTATAACCCGCAAGCTTTTCAAGCAGGTACTTCCTGAAGGGTTCTTCAAAACCGCTAACTCCTGGCACCATAACCATCTCTTCAAGGAGCTTCTCAATTTCCATTTTCATCACCGTGCAAGAGTATATCCGATGAGCATATAACTTTTTGCAGGGAATTTACAAAAGATTTAACGTCATTCACAGTACCACTCACAAAATTATCCCTTCCTCCACCCTTTCCACTATGATTTTTCATTTCTTGAATAACCATACTTTTAACAAGGGTATCGTTGCAGGCACAAGAAAAAGAGTTGCTCTGCAAATCACCGTATATTGCAACATCCACTCCATTATTCACTTCTTCAAGCAATCTCTTCACTATAATCTTTCTGAACCCGCCGTGCATGAGCAGATATTTCATTTTCAACTCAGAGCATTCAAATGTTTCAAATGGTATGCTTTGACTCGCTTCTTTAAGCGAATATTTCAATTTTTCAATTTCAGTTATGAGATTCTCCAAATGGCTCTCCATTTTATCTAACTCTATTCCATACTTCCAAGCCATCCTCCTGATATGTAACGAAAATAAATAGTGACTCTCTCTTGCTCTATCTCCCACAACGAACTTAACTTCTTTATTTTTACCATCTCTAAATTTAACCACCGCAAAATCTTCAATCTCACTCATGTTTTTCACATGAATGCCCTTGCATGCTGTTACATCGTGGCCAACAATCTCTACCACCCTTATTCTCTCATCTTTTATTCGGTCAACGCGTATTCTCAGATTTTCCATCTCTTTCATTTGAGACCTGTCGATCCAGAAAGACCTGACTTCTCTACCCTGTCCAATCATATCAATAACTCTTTTTTCAGCATCTAACACATCGTTTCTGGTAATATTCCCCTTGAACACTATTACACCGTATTCCCCAAAATTTGCCTTGCCAAGCACCGCTCCTTTATTTTGAAGAAACCTGAAAAAAGCATGCTCTGCAGTGTGCATTTTCATCATCTTGTATCTAAACTCCCAGTCAAGCACAACTCTAACATTTTTTTCGGCACATTTCCCGTCAATATAATGCCAGCCATTTCCAAGATGCTGCGCTGAAATTTTTTCCCCATCGCATAAAATCCATCCTCTATCTGGTGGTTGCCCACCCCCACCCGGGTAAAGTACGGTTCTCTCAAGTAAAATTTTATTTTCTTCACTTCCAATTACTCTTGTTTCTACCTCTTTCAAATATGGCTCAAGATAATACAGCATCATAAGTCCGTAAAAGATTAAAGAAAAATAAATATTTACCTAAGTTGTCATCCATAGGTAGTGCTCTTCAATTCTTTTAGCATAGCTTTCACCAGATACATATACATCATCCAAGTATATGCCATGAGGATCGTTAGGATGGCTTGGGTCCCATGTCTCCGTGGAAGTTGCGTTGGTAACAACTCTAAATCTTATCAAAATCACATTTCCAGCCCATCCACTCAGGTCACAGTTTATTCTCAGCAAAGTCTTTGATGACACCCATGCATAACTGCTTGTGCATCCAACATACTGCACCAGCACGTTAGCATGAGATACTGATGTATCGTGTAATCTTTTCTTGAATATTTGCTCCAGTAAAGTGGAATTTTAGCTCTCTTCATTGCTTTGAGCCCTATCTTTACAATTTTGTATATATCTAATTCCGTGCTCATACTTTATTAATCTACTCCATTTTATTTTTCTGCAGAGTTGCAACTCACCTGGAGTCACCATAGATTTTGAAGCTATTTAAAAATAAAAATTATCCCCTTAACAAATCCAATTTTTCATAAATAACAAAAGCAATATGTACAAACATCAAAACGCCATAATAGAATAAAAAATGACAACACACAAAATTTTGATTTGCTATGATTACCCTGCATTGATAGCTCATACCGGCGATAAAATAGATACTGCCATTCCAAAGTAGTGGGCCACCCCGTACTCCACAAATTCCGACTTCACCCTCACCTTTTTAGTAACCCCTAAGAGAATGAGCAGTTGCCAGTAGCTATCTGGCAAAGCATTCTCCACCAATTCATCTGGGATGTCAAGCAGCTTTTCAAAATCTGAAGTTCTTAGAATATCCACAATCACTTCATCGTATTTCTCTGCAGCATCGCTAAATCCGTATGGACCATCCAAAGCATGTGCATGGGCCTGGTCCGCGCTCACAAGCAAGCATATTTTTCTCCGGTCTTTCTGAATAATATCACCCAGCAATTCTCCAAATTTCACCAGTTCCTCCCTTTTCACATTTCTTGCAGGAGTTATCAGAACCGTTTTTCGATCCGGGAGAAAATGAAGGGGTATCAACGTTCCCCAATCAAGCGGCATGCAAGAATATTTTCCTTCAAGTGCACCAAAATTCACTCCAATCACGGGTAAAGAATTATCCATGGCAATACCATATATTTTTTTAGCCAAGTCCCTGTCAGACCTGAGTTCTTTCTCTATTTTCGTGTTTCCGCACGTCCACACTCCACTTAAATACTCCGTAAGAATCACTGCCATATGTGTATCAACCCTTAGATTGTGGGGGGAAATTATAATGTACAAATCGCAAGCTTCACATCTCTTTCCCAATTCTCTCATTTTTATGTTCAGCTTTTTCATCTCTTCTGTTTTTGGCTCCACTATCTCATCCCCATGCGGCACCACCGCGGCCAACATTAACATAGTCTTGGCATGTAAACAACAGCTATAAAATTACCTGCCTCATCAATTGAGGAGATGATTATATATATCAAAAGTAATTTACGCACATGAAACTCCTTTTGTTAGCAATTGTCATAACTGTGGCATTTCTACCATCACTCATCTATGTGATATGGGTTCGGAATACGGAAAAGTACAAGAGAGAGCCATGGCGAGCGGTTATGCGCTCTTTTCTCTGGGGTGCCACATTTGCAATCCTGATTTCTCTGGTTGTAGAAATTCTACTAACATTTTTCTACACAAACACATTTGAGCTATTCAGAGGATATGAATTCATAGCAAAGCACAAGGAAAGCATTGACGCAATAATGCTCGCGGGGATAATCGCACCTTTTGTAGAGGAAGGCGCCAAGGCATACGGAGTGCTCACTTCCAAAGGATACATCGACGAGGTGGAAGACGGCATAATATACGGCTCATCATCTGGATTTGGATTTGCTGCAACGGAAAACCTGTTATACGAAATCTCAGCCCTTCTATCGGGAGGCATTATTTCCTGGGCAACCATAGCATTAATACGCTCCATCGCTTCGGCATTATTGCACGGTAGCGCCACTGCAATGACAGGATACGGGTACTCGTCCAAGAAGATTAGAGGAAAAGGAAGTATGCTCCACGGATACGGCGTGGCGGTGGCCATGCACTCATCTTTCAACATAATAGCATCCATACCTATATTTCTTGCGGGATTCCATAGCACACTGGTTTATCTTGTACCGCTGGTAATCGCAATAATATATGGCGGTCTTGCTTTCAGGTACATTCGCAAAAAAATCAGATATTTAGATACACATTTTCGGCGGTGATTACACAAGCAAGAAAATCATCTATTGTGTGGAGAATGGAACCTATGCTTTTCCCAACCACATGACACTTTATTATTTTTCCATCTCTACTGCATTTTACGTATTCGTAATTATCCACTTTTATGCTTTCAAAGACGCCCATAGCCATGTCCTCGGTTTCGTATTCCAAAGTTATGCTTACATCGAGCCCGTGTATATCTCCCTTCCCAGCCTCCGCGAGTACATCCATTCCTCATCACCTTCCTGTTCGAATTCCACCAATGACAAATCCAGCATATCCGCATAGAATAATATGTATGCCTCCCGTGTTTTTATTCTCTGCGGTACATTGTCCACAATGGGTGAATGATGGGAAAGTATTGCATGAAGCAGGTTATCCCGCACATCCTCTGGAAAATCCACTATTTCCCTTATCTTTTCCTCTACCATCTGATAAGACATCACTGTGTGTCCAAGAAGCTTTGCCCGTGACCTGACCTTTATGCTCGTATCCACCTCGTAGCTCTTCACCTTTCCAACATCGTGGAGCAAACCCGAAGTTACGAGAAAATCTCTATCAAGCCCATATACCTCTGCAAGACGCTCACAAGTTTTTGTAACGTTTAAGGTGTGGTCAACCAGGCCACCTATGTAAGCGTATGCCCCCGCAGGATACCCTGGAGCAATCTTAAACTCTTCAACAAATCTATCTGATTTGAAAAAAAGTTCAAGGAGCTTCTTGAGGTGCTCCTCTTCCACAGATTCAACATACTCCATAACCTCATTCATCGCGTCATCTATATTATCCGCTGAATTTATGAACCTGCTCACATCGTAATTAGTCACCCTGACAAACTTGTCGTATTCGCCATCTACGGAAATTTGAGGTGTTCTGTCTTTCTTGTAAGTTCCGGCAACCTCGATAACATCGCCCTCTTTTATGGAATTGTATAGTTTTTCAGTGTTTTCCACATCTCTACCCCAGTACTTCACAATCAAGTTACCCGTTTTGTCCCCCGCCTCCAGAACGAAAAACTTACCGAACTTGTTATTGTAATCTCTAATTCCATATTTTCTCCGCACTACCAATTGCAAATGAGCATAATCGCCATCCCTCAAATCCTTAACGTATTTATTCCCCAGCTCCATGCATCGGTATAATCTTCTCTAATATTTCACCTTTACCTATCTCTCGGCTTATCCTCAAGCTTCATTTTTCCTATTTTCAATTCCCCCCGGAGCCCATCCCATGTCTTCTCCGTATCCTCCACCACTATTTTCTTACGGAAAAACGGAGCATCTATTACGAATGTCTCGTATTCACCACCTTCACCTGCCAAATTAATTTTGTATTTTGCTTCAACCAATTTTAAACGTTTAATTAGGGTAGAATCGATTATTCTTCCAAGGTACTCGGAGTCAAGCCCGTAAGCATACACTCCCACTATCATTATCTTCAACCCTGCAGATAGCATATCCCACAATATCTGTTCCTGGTTCTTGTACCACAGTGGTGCGTACGATAAAAAACCCAAATCGGTGCACACTTCTTCAATTTTAGTTTTCTGGTAATTGGAAGCTATTGCTCCGCTAACCACCGCCTGAGTATCATACATTTCCAGTACTTTTTTTAGAGAGTTCATATCATCGTCAATTCTATACACATCCCTCGGGATACCCATGGCAACTGCCTGATACTCCGTCCTTTCAATCTGGGGTATGTGATACATGTAAGATTCTCTGTTTTTCGGATAGATTGTCACAAGTCTGGTTATCTCAAATCCCTGCTGCATTGCCAGGTAAATTGAATAAGTGGAATCCTTTCCACCCGAGAACAGGGCTATTGCCTTCATAGAGGAATAATGCGCTCAAACGTAATAAAATTTTTATATGCATGGTTATTTAGGTGCTTCAAAAGGGTGATTCCCATGGGAAATGGACTTTACAATGCAAGAAAACTGCGTGAAGATAGGCAAAAGCTCAGGTGGAGTGATAAGTATCACAAGAGGAGAGTTCTTCATTTGAAAGAAAAGAGCGACCCGCTGGAGGGCTCGCCTCAGGCTCGCGGCATAGTTATTGAAAAAGTAGGTATTGAGGCAAAGCAGCCCAACTCCGCCATAAGAAAGTGCGTGAAGGTGCAGCTCATAAAGAACGGAAGGGTTGTAACTGCTTTTGCACCTGGCAACGGTGCCATAAATTTCATAGATGAGCACGATGAGGTTGTTATTGAAGGAATAGGCGGAAGGCTGGGGCGCTCCAAAGGAGATATCCCCGGAGTGCGTTATAAAGTTATAAAAGTAAACGGGATATCCCTGAACGAACTTGTTCGCGGTAGAAAGGAGAAACCTGTGAGGTGATTGTATGGTGGACTTTCTTATATTTGGAAAATACTCCACGGATGATGTAGTTGTCAAAGACCCTGGGCTGGTAAGGTACATTAACCTTGAGCCCAGAATGGTGCTTCATACCCACGGGAGGCATGTTCTGAGGCACCTGGGGAAATCCAAGGTAAACATAGTTGAGAGGCTCATAAACCACATGATGCGTACGGAGAAATATACTGGGAAAAAGATGAGTGCTTACGGCGTTGTAAAAGGCGCATTTGAAATAATAGAAAAAAGAACAAAGCAGAATCCGGTGCAGGTACTGGTTAATGCCATAATAAACGCAGCACCCCGAGAAGAAGTTACGAGGTTGAAGATGGCAGGTATAGCCGTGCCAAAGGCGGTGGACGTGGCCCCATCAAGAAGGGTGGACATTGCTCTCCGCAACATTGCGCTTGGAGCAGTAAATTCCACGTTCCGAAATACAAAATCCGCCGCAGAGTGCCTTGCCGACGAGATTATCAAGGCCTCGAAAAATGACGTTTCGAGCTACGCAGTCTCCAAGAAAGAAGAGATTGAGCGCGTGGCGGCATCTGCAAGATAAGGTGATTTAGATGGGAAGGAAAGAGGATAATATCAAAAAAGCAATGAAAATAATGGGTGACGTTGAGCACATAAGAAACATAGGTATTGCTGCTCACATAGATCACGGAAAGACCACGCTCAGCGATAATCTGATAGCTGGCGCGGGTATGATGTCAGAAGAACTTGCCGGCAAGCAGCTGGTTCTGGATTACGATGAGCAGGAGCAGGCTCGCGGCATAACAATTAACACTGCATCTGCCAGCATGGTTCACGAGTACGAGGGAAATGAGTATTTGATTAATCTACTGGATACTCCCGGCCACGTCGATTTCGGAGGTGATGTGACTCGAGCCATGAGGGCTGTTGATGGTGCAGTGGTAGTGGTTTGTGCCGTGGAAGGAATCATGCCTCAGACCGAGACTGTAGTTCGCCAGGCGCTCAGGGAGAGGGTAAAGCCTGTGCTTTTCATAAACAAAGTTGACCGTCTCATCAACGAGCTCAAGTTAGACGGTCAGCAAATGATGGCTCGATTTGAGAAGATAATTAAGGAAATTAACAAGTTGATAAGGAGATACGCGGAAGAAGAATACAGGGACAAGTGGATGGTTCGCGTGGAGGATGGCAGCGTGGCTTTCGGCTCAGCTTATCACAACTGGGCAATAAGCGTACCGTTCATGAAGAAATCTGGGATATCCTTCAAAGACGTGTTCGAGCACCTTCAGCAAGATAAGCAAAAGGAACTTGCAAAGAAGGCACCCCTTCATCAGGTCGTTCTTGATATGGTGGTCAAGCACCTGCCAAACCCCAAGGAGGCTCAAAAATATAGAATTCCAAAAATATGGCATGGGGACTTAGAGAGTCCCATAGGGAAGGCTATGCTCACCTGTGACCCGAAGGGACCTGTGGCAATGATGGTAACCAAAATAGTCATGGACCCGCACGCTGGCGAGGTTGCTGTGGGCCGTCTTTTCAGCGGCACACTCAGAAAAGGACAAGAACTCTACATAATAGGTGCAGGCAAGAAAAAGTACAGGATTCAGCAACTTTCGATGATGGTGGGGCCTGATAGAATACCCGTTGACGAGCTGGATGCAGGAAATATCCCTGCCATTATCGGCCTTAAAGATGCGATTGCGGGTTCAACCGTATCCACCGAGCCGGACATAGAGCCATTTGAACCGATGAAACACTACAGCGAACCGGTGGTCACCGTGGCAATTGAAGCAAAGCACACCAAGGACTTGCCTCGTTTAATAGAAGTTTTGCGCACGGTATCCAAAGCGGATCCGAGCCTGAGAGTAGAAATAAACCAGGAAACGGGTGAGCACCTCCTTAGCGGAATGGGAGAATTGCATTTAGAGGTCACCGTTTATCGCATAGTTAACGAGTACAAGGTTGAAGTGATAACCTCTCCCCCAATCGTGGTTTATAGAGAAACTGTGGACCACAAGGCGGGGCCATTTGAAGGTAAGTCACCGAACAAGCACAACAAGTTCTACATTGAAGTTGAGCCCCTGGAAAAAGGAGTTGTAGAGGCAATTGAAAGCGGAGAAATTCCCGAAATGGATAGGATAAAGGATAGGAAAGCAATAACCAAGAAGCTGGAAGAGGCTGGATTATCAAGAGATGAAGCTAAGAAAATTGAAGCAATCCGCGGCCCGAACATACTCTTGGACATGACCTGGGGTGTCCAGTATTTGAATGAGACCATGGAATTGGTAAAACAGGCATTCTTTGAAGCTGTGGAAAAGGGACCTCTGGCAAATGAGAAGCTATATGGAGTAAAGGTAAGGCTGGTGGATGCAAAGCTCCACGAAGACAGTATCCATCGCGGTCCTGCGCAGGTAATACCTGCCGTGCGCAATGCAATATACGGTGCGATGTGTCAGGCAACCCGCGTTCTCCTGGAGCCCATGCAAAAGGTATACGTCAATGTGCCCACGGAGCTTGTGGGTGCAGTAACAAGGGAGTTGCAGCAGAGAAGAGGTATCATAGAGGACATGGAGCAGGAAGACTACCAGACGATAATCCACGCGAAGGCGCCGGTGGCAGAGATGTTCGGCTTCGCTTCCGCAATCAGAAGCGCCACGGGTGGAAGAGTCCTCTGGAGCACTGAGAACTCCGGATACGAGCGCGTGCCGAGGGACCTGCAGCCGCAGATAGTTCGCAAGATCCGCGAAAGAAAGGGTTTGAAACCAGAACCCTATGACGAGGCATATTACGCAGGCCTCTAATCTATCTTCTTTTTGAGAAAGTTTATTATTTTTGAAACAATGTGGAAATGATGGATAGCTGTATGATACCTCTTGTAAAAGGTAAGATTAATGTTATAGCCAATGTGCATTCTGCGTATTTAGCTTTAAATCAGTGCCCAGATTCCCTCATTTTGAGCATAAAACCCAATGTAGTTTTGAAAGAAAGATACGGAGTGAAAAAGGTAGTATGGATAACCCGTAATGGGAAAAAAGGCACCGTGTATCCAGAACGTCTTGATTTTGAGATGATGGAAATCGTCGAAGAATACGTTAACTCCGGTGGAAAATGTATTATGGTGGACGGAATAGATTATTTGAGCATAATTAATGGCAAGGAGCGCGTAATTGACTGGATAAAAAGAGTCAAATCGCTAAATAAAAACCTAACCTTGGTTTTGGGAGTTAATGGAAATCCCAAAAGCTGGAGCTCTATTTCGGATTTCACATATGAGAAACACACAAAGATGGAGAATCCGAAAGTGATTATGGTAAAAGAATATTCAGGGAATACTGCAGTAATTATAACATCTAATAAGGGTGTAAACGGAGTGTACGTCGGAGAGTTCGGCTCGGTGGAACGTTTTCTTGAAATTGGTTTGGAAATGTTAAAAGATATAAAAGAAAAAGATGTCTATATAGAATGCACAGAGTACATGATAGAAATGGCTTCTGAAAAGTCGTTTGTAGAGTTCCTTAAGAACCTGATAGATATCGTAGTTCCAAATGGTAGAAAAGTTTACGTTAAATATAGTGACAGGATATTTTCCTCTACAGCAATATCTCTCTTTGATTCTCTCGGAATTGAAGAAGATGATGTTTTTGTGGGAAGAGAAAAAGAACTGAAAGAAATTATTGAGATGATTGAAGCCTCTGAGAAAGAAGGAAATGCACTGGTGATATCTGGGGAAGTTGGAATTGGTAAAACCACCCTTGTAATGAAAGCTAAAAACTATGCACTGTCACGGGGCTTTAAATTTCTATATTCAAAGGCGTATTATGATTCCACAGTTCCGTATCTACCCATTGTAGAAGCATTCGGAGATGAGATAGGTACTGTATTGAAAAATACCCAAAAACACGGTGAAAATGAGAATATAGAGTACCAGAGAAATGCAATGTTTTATCAATTTACGGAAAAAATAAAGCAACTTACGGAAAATAACAAGCTTTTCATCTTTTTTGACGATATTCAATGGATGGATTCCTCATCACTTAAACTTCTTCATTATCTAATACGAAATCTAAAAGATAGGAGAATTCTATTTGTATGCACATTCAGAAGAGAGGAAATCACCGATACGCTTCGAGATGTACTATCCAAAATGATGAGAGAAAAACTGTATAAGGAGATAAAACTGAGAGAACTTAAATACAAAGATGTTAGTGAAATGATAGACAAAATTGCGGGAAGAAACGTTGACGAAAAAGTAAAAAAGATGATTTACGAATACAGTGGCGGCAACCCTCTCTTTGTTAGAGAATTGGCTCTGAACATGATGGAATCCATCGATGAGAATTTGGGAGGCGGTATAAGTATTCCAGAGCTTGTAAAATCAATAGTTAGCAGAAAATATGATATGTTAACACCCCTTGAAAAAAGAGTTCTGGAAGTGGGTACTGTATATGGATACAGAATCGACCCGGAAATACTCGGTAAAGCCGTAGGAATAGACGAGATTGATTTAATAGATGCGCTTGAAAGGATAAGCTCCGTCGGCATTTGGGAGGAAGACCCCGATACGGGTTTCTATATATTTAAAGAAAGAATAGTCAGAGAGGAAATATACGCTGAAATGTCAATAATAAAGAGAAAATTACTTCACCGAAAAATTGCAAAAGTAATGGAGAAAGAAAAAGGACATGATGAGAAGTATCTGGTAAACATTGCCAGGCATTACAAGCTGGGTGAGGTGCCAGAAAAAGCATACGAGTATTTCATAAATGGCGCAGCACGTGCCAAGGACATCTACGCATATGAAGACGCGTTGGAAATATACATGGAAGCAAAGGAACTTAACATAGACGATGAGAAGCTGGAATTTCTTTATTCAGAATTAGGGGAATTGCACAGAATCATGGGGGAGTACGCTAAAAGTATAAGTGACCTTGAAAATGCACTAAAAATAGCAAGAGCAACGGGCAATAAAAATAACGCCGCAGAGTACCTTGAAAGAATGGGTAGAACTATGGACAGCATGGGAAAATGGGACGAGGCAAAGGACATGTATTATAATGCTTTATCAATGCTAAGTGATGAAAATTCCATAGCTGCAAAGATATATCTGGATATTGCATGGATGTATATCCGGCGAAGCAAGCTAAATGACGCAATAAAATATGCAAAAAAAGGAGCAGATATAGCGATATCAAAAGGCTTCACCAAAGAAGAGGCAGATGCGTATCACGTGTTAGGAACGATATACGAGCATATGATGGATTTTGAAAGCGCATATAAGTATTTTATGAAGGCCATGAAGATAAGAGAGAAAATAAATGACCTATACGGTCTTGCCACTGATTATAACAATCTGGGAGCAACCTGCGATGCGATGGGAAAGTTAGATGATGCGCTGGAAAATTACAAAAACGCACTTAAAATACTTGACAAAATAGGGTATGTGTACAGTAGCAGGCCCATAGTGCTTACAAATATAGGAAACATATACGCAAAGAGAGAGAACCTGCACAAGGCAGTGGAGTACTATCTAATGAGCTTATCAATAAGCGAGATGATTAATGACTGGTTCTCCACTATGCTTGCATATATGAACATAGGTGTGATATATGCAACATGGGGAATGTTAAACGAAGCAATGGATTACTTTAAAAAAGCCTTGAATATTGCTAAAGAGCAGGACGATAAAGAAAGCATAGCGGATCTCTACAGGTATATTGGCAACATTCACTATTTCAGGGGTAAATTTGACGATGCATACGAATTTTACATGAAAGCCATGGAATTATATGAATCCATAAATTCAGATATTGGGATAGGCGAGACAAAAAGAGATATCGCTACCCTCATGTTTGCATCTGGAAACGAGAAAGAAGCAGTGGAGGATATTAACGAAAGCTTAAAAATCCTCAGTGATATAAACTGTAAAGAGTGTCTGTATGAGAGCCACATCACCATGGCAGAGATCATGGTAGAAACGAAAAATTACAATGAAGCGATGGCACATGCAAAAGCCGCCTTGGAAATAGCAGAAGAGGAAAAATCCAAAATAATGAAAATAAATCCACTGCGACTCATTGGAAAGGTCATGGGATTAACAGGGGATGTTGAAAACGGAGAGAAATACATAAAAGAGGCAATAAAATTATCTGAGAAAACAGATATAAGGAGAAACTATGCCCTTTCCCTGATGGACATGGGACTAATAAAACTGGATTCCTCAATAGAAGAGGGCATAAATCTTTTAAAATCTGCCAAAACCATATTTAAAGAACTGGGATTCGAGTACTACGTCAGTAAAATCACTAAATTGCTCGGCAAATTTGATAATCAAAGCAATGGAAACAGTACGTTTAATAAATAACAACCAACAATAACCGATAAACATTCTTTAAGTTGTTCCAGAGATTCACAAGTAATGTATGGCAAAAGCATTTATATACAATGAGTATATGGGAGTGCGAAAACCGAATAGGAGGTATTAAAAATGGCAGAAAAACCACATATGAATATCGTGTTCATCGGACATGTGGACCACGGCAAGTCAACCACTGTGGGAAGACTGCTGTACGAGC
Organism: DHVE2 group archaeon; assembly: GCA_027023265.1. Lineage (GTDB taxonomy): Archaea > Thermoplasmatota > Thermoplasmata > Thermoplasmatales > Aciduliprofundaceae > JAADDK01. The sequence continues at coordinate 58,793 of JALVVV010000055.1, read as the reverse complement.
ATGGCGAAATTGACCAGAGAATAATAGAGAACTACAGAAAGGAAGCTGAAGAGAAGGGTAAGGCTACTTTCGAGTTCGCATGGGTTATGGACCGCCTGAAGGAGGAGAGAGAGAGAGGTGTGACAATAGATGTAGCACACCGCAAGTTCGTTACGGACAAGTACTATTTCACGATAATCGATGCCCCGGGGCACAGGGATTTCGTGAAGAACATGATTACAGGTACATCTCAGGCAGATGCGGCCATACTCATAGTAGCTGCACCTGAGGGTGTTATGGAGCAGACCAAAGAGCACCTGTTCCTCGCCAGGACACTGGGCGTTCCACAGCTCATAGTTGCCATAAACAAGATGGATGCAACAAAGCCACCCTACAGCAAGGAGAGATTTGAGGAAGTTAAGAAGCAGGTGGAGAAGCTGCTGGCCATGATAGGATGGAAGGACGTGCCCATCATTCCGATTAGCGGTTACAAGGGAGATAACGTAATGAAGAAGAGCGAGAACATGCCATGGTGGAATGGCCCCACGCTCATAGAGCTCCTGAATGGATTGAAGCTTCCGCCGAAGCCAACTGACAAGCCACTTCGCCTACCTGTACAGGACGTTTACAGCATAACAGGAATAGGAACCGTGCCGGTGGGCCGCGTTGAGACAGGAGTTCTCAAGGTGGGTGATAAGGTAACATTCATGCCTGCAAATGTAGGTGGAGAAGTTAAAAGCATAGAGATGCACCACCAGGCAATGAAAGAAGCGTATCCTGGAGACAACGTTGGGTTCAACGTAAGAGGCGTGGGCAAGAAGGACATAAGGAGAGGAGACGTGGCAGGACACAGCAACAACCCGCCCACAGTGGCCAAGACGTTCACCGCGCAGATAGTCGTGCTGAACCATCCAAGCGTTATCGCACCGGGATACACACCTGTGTTCCACGCCCATACCGCACAGGTTGCATGCACATTTGAAGAAATCATAAAGACCCTCGATCCGAGAACTGGCTCTACCAAACAGGACCACCCAGATTTCATAAAGACCGGAGACATAGCAATAGTGAAGATTCGCCCCACCAGACCAATGGTCATAGAGCCCGTAAAGGAAATTCCACAGCTTGGCAGGTTTGCCGTTAGAGATATGGGCCAGACCGTAGCTGCAGGGCAGTGCATTGAGGTCGAGAAGAAAGAATTCTAAACCCCTTTTTATTTTTGGTGATTTTTATGGCTGTCTACAGAGCAAGAATAAAACTAAGCGGCATCGACCACAAAAGGGTTGATGAGGTATGCGACCAGATTCGCACCATAGCCAAGAGAACAGGTGTGGAGATGCATGGCCCAATACCGCTTCCCACGAAGAGGCTTGTGGTGCCCATAAGAAAGGCTCCCGACGGAGAGGGTTCTGAGACATGGGAGCGCTGGGAGATGCGCGTACATAAAAGGTTGATAGATATTGATGCCGATGAGCGTGCTCTGAGGCAGTTAATGCGCATCCAGATTCCTGATGGAATACATATAGAAATTGAGCTCAAGTCCTGAGCCTCGCAATCTATTTATATTTACTTTCCGTTTTAAGTATATGTTAGGGTCTCTGGACTCATCGATTGAAAGTAAGATTCGTACTTTTCAGAGAAACGAGATAACGGAGTACGAAGTTTATAAAAAACTTGCAAATATTGACAGAAAAAATAGAAAACTGTTAGAAAAAATTGCAAACGAAGAACTTGGGCATTACAGATTCTGGCGCAAATACACCGGAGAAGATATTGAACCAGATCACTGGAAGATAAAAAAGTACATATTTCTCTCCAGAATATTTGGAGTTACCTTTGCCATAAAGATGATGGAGACAGGTGAAGAAGAAGCCCAGGAAGCGTACAGTTCCCTCAAAGGTATAATAGATGGAATTGACGAAATAATTGATGATGAAGTAGAACACGAGCGTGCCTTGATATCCATGATTAAAGAAGAAAAAATAGATTACGTAGGTTCTATGGTTTTAGGACTAAACGATGCGCTTGTTGAACTCACCGGTGCTCTTGCAGGATTAACTTTTGCACTTCAAAACACAAAGCTTACCGGTGTTGTTGGGTTAATCACCGGGTTAGCGGCAGCAATGTCAATGGCATCATCAGAGTACCTATCAAGAAAATCAGAAAAATTTGAGAAACCAGGCAAGGCCGCCACATATACGGGAGTGGCATATTTTCTAACGGTGGTAATTCTCATTCTTCCATATTTTTTGCTTGAAAACTACTACTACGCGCTATTTGGCACGCTTCTCGCGGGAGTATTTGCCATATCGCTGTTCACATTTTTCGTATCGGTCGTAAAAGAGCTCTCTTTCAAGAGACTGTTTATGGAAATGGTGGCAATAAGCTTCGGTATAGCTGCAGTATCATTTCTAATTGGTGTGGTCATAAGGGCAGTTTTTGGAGTGGATGTCTAAATCTTTTCCACACCAAAGTAATACTCCATTCCGCCCTCAATCCTTATTCTTCCATCTCCCGTCAGAGTTAGCACGTTCATTATTTTCATATAAATTCTGTCTTCGGGAGCAATCCACACAAAACCATCGTGGTATGTATATACCTTCTCGTTATCAAAGTAAAAAAACACCCCTAAAAGCGGCTTGTATTTTGCATCAATAGGATATATATTCCCGTAGTACAGGGGTGAATGCTTCGAAACCATCCTCACAACGTCAGCCTTTGGAAACAACTTTTCAAGCTTTATTTTCTCTTCCACACCAATATTCAACTCGGCCATAATTGCCACCCAGCGGGCGCGGCGGGATTCGAACCCGCGACTTGCAGCTTAGGAGGCTGCCGCCATGTCCTGGCTAGGCCACGCGCCCGTTACCCCCATGACATTCTCCTTATAAATTATTCGTCTACCTCTCAAGAAAGAAGAGTTACTCAATACCGCCCATAAATTGTCAAGCAAAGCCTCACGGATGTGCTTTACAAAAAACTTAAATAAAGGCATCTATAACGATAGAACATACATAACGGTGTTATGTATGGAGAAAGTAAGAGAGAAAATCAACAGAGAAATGCGCTCTGGGATATACGCACTACTCATTCTTAAAGTAATTGATGAACTTGGAGAAACGTACGGATACGAAATACAAAAGTACGTTAACAACATAGCTGGAATAGAGCTCAAAGACGCTACAATTTACCCGGTATTGAGATATTTAGTCAAAAAAAGAGTTCTCAAAGCATACTGGACAGAGCCTAACACGGGAGTGCCGCGCAAGTATTACACACTCACAGAAGAGGGAAGGCTCCTGTTGATTAATTTAATTGAAGACTACAAAAAATTAATGAGAGCAGCAAATAGAATAATAAGGGGTGATTGATTGGTTAACATACTAATTTTGATTATTAATTCACTATACTTAATAACCGGAATTATGGAATTCTGGCTTGCCCCGAAAGTGGGGCCAAACCCATATTTTGGATTTAAAATAGGATACACCTTCGCAGACAAAGATGTGTGGAACGGGACAAACAGGCTCATGGGAAAATTCATCATTGCGCACTCTCTCCTTCTACTTCCTGCAGCATTGCTCCCGAATTTCCTGTTACCATATACCTTACTTCTCACCATACCCCTGATAGCATTCATACCCTTTGGGATAAGATACGCTTCAATACACCTTGAAATGAAGGGCGCAAAATCAGAAAACGTGTCATATAAAAAAATAGAAAGCATAGAGCTGGGATACGTGTGGGTGCTATCCCCTCTCATTTTTTACCTTGTATTAATAATATTCGAGATTATGACATATCCCTCTTTACCAGAAATTATAGCAGTGCATTTTGACTCGTACGGTAATCCAAACGGATGGAGCACAAAATCATCATTTATAGTCTCGTATTCTCTTTTCTCCCTAATATCCCCGGGCGTTTCATACCTGTTCATTTACTTGGGGAAAAAATATCCCATGTACATTCATCCCGGCAAAATGAGATTTCCCAAGGATACCCTCTTGAAGGCCACTGTTCTTTCTATGAACATCATGTCAGTGATTCTAATTTTTGTGTATTATTCCATATACATTTACGCTTTGAGAAAAACCATTGTCCCCTGGACATGGTTCATGGCCTTAATGCTATTCCTCATTTTCCTACCCATAGGGTATATGATATACAAATGGAATAAAAAAAAGGAGGTGATTTGAGATGAGAATGGGTGTGGTTATACTGCTAATTGGCTTTATAATAGTGATGGCGGCGGTGGGTATTTTGGCCTTTTCCATGAAGGGCATGGAAACGATTGAGAAAAATGTGAGTGTGGAACCTAATCAAACAAAAGTGCTGAAATACAACATACATGGGGGAAACTATACGCTGGTTATCAAGTCAAATATTAAAATTAATTATTTCCTCTCAAATTCTTCTGGAAACATTCTCCAAGAAAACAATGTAACGGAAGATACCCACGTTCTCGGCAACCTTCAAGGAAATTACACCCTGAAAATAGAGAACCCTGAAAATTCCACAGCTCAAGTGGCGGTGGTATTTGAGAGTCAGGAGAAGCTGTTATCTCTTGGAAAAACACTCTTGGAGAGCTCAGGAGTTTGCATCACCGGAATAATAGTGATTGTGGCAGGTATCATACTTTTGCTCAGGGAGAGAAAGAAGAGGTGATACATTGTACATAGAAGCAATTAACCTTACAAAAAAATACGGTAATTTCTTTGCACTCAAGGAATTGAATGTGAAATTTGAAGGTGCAAAGTGCATAGGATACCTGGGGCCAAATGGCGCTGGGAAAACCACAACATTGAAACTTTTTACCAACTTGCTAAACCCCACCAGTGGAAAAGCCATAATAAACGGGTACAGCGTGAAAGATGAATCAACAAAAGCATTGAGCAATGTTGGAACTTTAATAGAAACCCCGGGTCTGTATCCGTACCTTACACCTTCGGAACTTCTGCAAATGTTATGTGAACTCAGAATGGCCAGTAATTGCGATATAAAGTCTGCACTTGAAGAAGTAGGCATGTACGAGTGGAGAAACAAAAAGACTGGTAAATTTTCAAAGGGCATGAAGCAAAGAGTTGCTCTTGCCGCTGCACTCATAACAAATCCAGAAATTCTTATTCTTGATGAACCCACATCTGGCATGGACCCGCGAGGAATGGCGGAAATCAGAGAAGTAATAAAATCTCTTAAGAAGGAAAAAAGAATGATACTAATGTCTTCACATCTTCTCCCAGAAGTTACAGATGTATGCGAGGAGGTAGCCATGATTAACCATGGCAAGTTATTGCTCTACGAAAGCATTGATAATCTCAACAATAAATTTAGAGAAAACTCTGTAATGGTTACAGCGCTCAATGACATTGACGAGGAAAGAGTGAGAGCCATTGACATGGTAAAATCCGTGGAAAAGCTCTCACCTAAAAAGATAAAAATAGAATTTGAGGGAGATGACAATACCCGTTATCTTCTTTTATCAAAGCTGCTTTCTTCCGGCGTAAAAGTTGTGGATTATCGCCTTTCGGGAATGCCCCTGGAAAAAGCATATCTCGAGATGATAGGTGGGGAAATAAATGAGTGATTTGCGTCAAATGATTATAATGAGCAGGTACCATTTCAAAAACTACATCAGGTCAAGGAGAATTTACATAATCCTTTTAATCACAGTTATAGTAATTGCATTGATAGTGAGTATCAATGCATATTTTGGCAATCCATCATTTGAGACTCCAAAGAACACAGCAAATAACTTTGCTAGCTTTTCGGAAATACTTGTTGTCTTAACTGCCCTTTTCTTCGGAGGTGACGCCATATCATCAGAGTTTCAGAACAAAACTGGATATTTGCTGTTTCCAAATCCCATAAAACGCCATGTAATATACTGGGGAAAGTTCGTAGCATCCATAGTGGCCAGTTCACTGGTGCTCATACTCTATTTCATATCCGGTGCGATATACACCGCTTATTTTCACGGGAAAGTTCCCTCAGAATATATTTATTCAGTAATGTACTCTTTCATATTTCTATTAAGCTTAATGGCTTTCACATATCTATTCTCTACATTCTTTAAAAACGGAGCCGTCTCCATAACAATAGTTGCCATAATATACTTTTTTGTATTCAATATAATAAATGGGCTCTCGCAGGTGGCCGGTGTGGAGCCCTGGTTTTCACTGACCTATGGTGCCAGCATAATAACACTGGTATTACGGGGAAGTTATATTGGAGATTACCCTCACAAACAGATAATACACGCAGGAAATGCTATGACTCTTACTGTTTATAACCCATACATATGGGAAGGTATCGCAATTATGTTCGTGTACTTCATTGCATCGGCAATATTAGGTACTGTGATATTTGCGAGAAAGGAGATGAAATAATGGCACTTAGAAAACATATTTATTGTTGGAGGTGATATGAGGCTGTGAGCTCTAAAATAAAAATTCTCCCAAGAACACTGGTAGAAAAGATAGCAGCAGGGGAAGTTGTGGAGCGCCCTGCAAGCGTGGTAAAGGAACTTGTCGAAAATAGCATAGATGCCCGCGCTACAAAGATATCTGTATACATCAAGAAAGGAGGATTAGAGGAGATACGAGTTGTTGATAATGGAATAGGAATGACAGAAGAAGAGGCAAAACTGGCATTTGAAAGACATGCCACCAGCAAAATACAAGATGAAAAAGATCTGTGCAACATACGTACTCTGGGATTCAGGGGAGAGGCATTGCCCAGCATAGCGGCCGTTTCAAAAGTAGAGCTTCTTACCAGACCATATGAATCGCCTGTGGGCACGCACATAATAATAAATGGTGGCACTGTTTTGAAAGTAGAGCCCGCCGGATGCCCTCCTGGAACAAGCATTGCTGTGCGCTCACTTTTTTACAATACCCCTGCCAGACTTAAATTTTTAAAAGGGGAGAGATACGAGTTCGGGCAAATCATGGGTATTATGGAGAAATACGCACTATTATACGAGAACATTCATTTCTCCCTATATCACAACGGACGCAAGGTATTTGACGTGCCGCCAGGCCCCCTTATCAACAGGATATCTACCCTGTGGGGCAAGGACGTTGCCAGAAGCATGGTCGAAATCAAAAGAGAGGGAAAGGTGAGTTTCAGGGGATTTTTTTCCAAGCCATACATGACCAGAAAGGATAAAAACAGGATAGTAACTTTCGTCAACGGAAGATACGTCAAAAATTACACACTTACGCATTACATAATAGAAGGATACCGAACGCTCCTGTTCAGGGACGTTTATCCTTATGCGGTGCTTATTTTGAACGTTCCGCCTGAGGAAATAGATGTAAATGTGCATCCTTCAAAATTCGTTATTAAATTCAGGGACGAAGAATCAATTAAGAAGGTTATAGAAGACGCAATCTGGGAAGAGCTAACTGCCTCTGATAATATCCCCGTGGAGAAAGACACAGATGCGAAAAAAGTCTCAGAACCGGTATATGGAGAGGTTAAAAAGGAAAGGCAGATGGTATTCAATGTAGAGGACAAAGGAAAGAAAAAGAGCCTGTTTGACTACCTGTCCCGCGCAAGAGTTCCCGGTATAGAGGTACTCGGCCAGTTCGATGACACATACATCATTGCCAAATCAAGTGACTCACTGATAATAGTGGACCAGCATGCAGCCCACGAGCGCATAAGGTACGAGAAATTTTTAGCAGAGATGAGAGAGCATAAAATTCAGGAGCTAATAGAACCTGTTGTAATAAATTTGGGTGTGCGGGACTATCAAGAGCTCATAGCTATGAAAGACAAACTCAGGGATTTTTGCCTTCTAATAGATGACTTTGGAGATGGCGCCATTATTGTTAGAGGTATTCCCCCCATTTTGAAAAGGGATGATGTGGTTGAAGTGATAAGGGGAATAATTGCTATAGGAAAGGAGTATATAGAGAAGAAGAGAGATGAGATAATAAAATTAATCTCCTGCAAAGGAGCAATAAAGGCCCACGACAAGTTATCCATCTACGAGATGGAAGACTTAATAGGCCAACTTCTAAAATGCGAAAATCCATACACGTGTCCCCACGGACGTCCAACAATGATAAAGTTCACCCCCAATGATCTTGAAAAAATGTTCAAAAGAAAAGAATGATTAATTGGGTTAGTGTTTAATTATGCGCGCGAGTATTGCTTTCTGTGCATGAAGTCTATTTTCAGCCTCATCAAATACCACGCTGTTCCTTGAATCAATGACTTCAGCGGTGACTTCGAGACCGCGATGGGCAGGCAAGCAGTGCATGAATATGTAGTTAGATTTTGCATTCTTCACAAGTTCCTCGTTTACCTGGTACGGTTTGAATATTTTCATTCTTTTCTCCTTTTCTGCCTCGTCACCCATGCTAACCCACACATCTGTGTACACCACATCAGCGTTTTTAACAGCTTCTACTGGATCGTGTGTGATAACTACCTTTGCGCCTGTCTCGTTTGCTATCTTCTTTGCGAGGCCTGTGAGATCCTTATTTGGCTCGTAACCTTCAGGACATGCAATATAGAAATCCATTCCCATTATAGCCGCACCCAACATCAGCGAGTTTGCCACGTTGTTTCCATCACCAACATAAGCTAATTTAAGGCCTGCAAGCTCACCCTTCTTCTCTTTTATTGTCATCAAGTCAGCAACTATCTGACAGGGATGCTCCAGATCATCAAGAGCGTTTATCACGGGAACTGTAGCATTCTCCGCAAGTTCCATCATCATCTCATGCTTGTACGCACGGTAAACTATGGCATCCACATACCTTGAAAGAACCTTTGCAGTGTCGGCAATCGTCTCTCCCCTTCCAAGCTGCATATCCCGAGGCGACAGGTAAAGAGCATGTCCCCCAAGCTGGGTCATGGCCACTTCAAAGCTTACGCGTGTCCGTGTACTTGGTTTTTCAAATATCATGGCCAAGCTCCTATTTTTGAGCACCTGCTGCATTTCCCTCTCGCCCATCTTTTGCCTTCTCTTCATTTCAAGGGCAAGGTCTATTATCTCTGGCAATTCTTCTTTTATGTCCACGATGGAAATGAGATCCTTTTTCATGAGTTTTCACCTCTCTGGCGAAAATCCCAATCCCATATTTAAACTTCTCGGAACGAAGATGTCCACTATTACCCTTACCCCTTTTTATAACGCAAATCTTTATTTCTATGGAGCTCATGGCGGCATCGATGGAGGAAAACAGATGTATTATTTGTGGTAAAAAACTCAATGATCCCCTTGCACTTTACTGCCCGGAATGCGAGTTTGAACTTAAGAGGGTGCGCCTGGCCGACGAGGAAACGGTAGAAGAATGGATGGAGCGCATGAAGTCCCAGAACATATCTCCCCCTGTAATGGAAGAGAGAGACCATATAAAACCGCTGGACGCCTGGTTCTAAAAAGAAAGTACTTATCTTTGCTCCCATTCTTTTTTGTGTCCTTATATTCCCTTCAGATACATTATCGCTTTTAAAACACCGGTAAATTCCCATTATAGTCTGCGAAAAAACACACAATGGAAATTGATTTATTATCCTAAGCAATGTTCAAATAAAATCAAGAGTTAAAAAAGATGGCCAATAAGAATTAATTAAAAAAATAAAGAGTCGCAAGCTCAAGCATCCGATGAGCCCGTAAACAGCTTTTTCTCATCGGTACTTGACAAATCAACCTTTTTTTCGTCAATGCTCTCTTTTGCCTCCTTTGTTTCCTTTTCTATTTCCTCGTACGAAGGTATTGGTCCAAGTATTTCATCGGCTTTGCCCACCACACGCTCTATGTCCTCGTAATTCGTATCTTCGCTAACCGCTTCTTTTACAGGAACTCCAAGGTAGTTGGCAGTGGTCTCAATTAGCTTTGTAATCTCGAACGGGAATATTATCTTTGTTGCCTGCCCGTCGGCCATTCTCGTTAAAGTATCCAGCGAAAGAACGCTTAGAGCCTTAGAAGTGAGCGTTGCAGAACCTAATGAGATTATACGATACCTCTGGGCTTCGCCCTGCGCTTTCAAGATTGTGGCTATCCTCATACCTTCTGCTTCCAAGATATTTGCCTGTCTCTTACCTTCCGCTTCAAGAATTGCAGATTGCTTCTTACCTTCCGCTTCAAGGATCTGGGAGCGCTTGACACCATCCGCGCGGAGTATTGCCGCTCTTCTTTCTCTCTCTGCCGAAGTTTGCTCTTCCATTGCCTGCTTTACCTTCTTAGATGGGTCAACCTCTTTGATTTCAACTGCCTCTACTTTAACTCCCCACTGGTCCGTTGCTTCGTCCAGAACATCTCGGAGATGGGCGTTAATCTGCTCTCTGTTGTAAAGCACCTCATCCAGAGACATGTTACCTATAACTGACCTCAAAGTAGTTCTTGCAAGATTTATCGTGGCCAGCTTGTAATCCTGTACCTCGTAAAATGCTTTATATGCATCTACCACGCGTATGTATATCACAGCATCCACACCGGTTGGAGAATTATCTTTCGTAATTACCTCTTGCTTAGGAACATCCCATGTCTGGGTCCTCATGTCTATTGGGTAAACCTGGGCAAACGGGTAAACCACGTGAAACCCGGGATTCAAAACCCCGCGATGTTTTCCAAGGAATATGTATATACCCCGTTCCCATGGCTTCACTATCCTAACCGCCGTGGAGAAGAATATTACAACCAGTATCACTATCAAAAACACTATACCGCCAATTATCCACAAATCCATTTTTATTTCACCTCCTCAACTACAAGATGCACTCCTTCCGCTTTTTTCACAATAACTTTTTTACCTTCATCTATCTTGCTATCCGCAGTGGCGCTCCAAATCTCAGTTCCAATCCTGATTTTTCCTTTGATGGTATTGGGCTCTATTTCCCTGATTACCACACCTGTTTTTCCAACCAGCTGATCAGGAGTTGTTGTGCTTGGAAGTTCCGGCTCACCCAGTTTTCTGTAAAACCATAGCGTAAATAGAGATGAGCCAATAGCTGCAACTATTATCAAAACCGATGCGGTTACGATATCCACATTCCCTACGAACATTATGGCAAGCCCCAGAATCAGAAGTATGGTTCCTGGAATGGCCATAAAAAATCCGGGAACATGGACCTCTGCTAAAAGAAGAATAAGGCCAATTATCACCAGCGCCACTCCCGTCCAGAACATAGAGATATAAAAGCATACATATATATAACCTTATGCCACGGCCACGATTAGATTATATCTTCAGAAAAATTGTTAAAGTACAGTTTTAAAAATTATAAATTGCTTTTTTCAGCCTGTTAATTCACTTGTTAAATCTCCACACTTTAAATTTTTGGATGGACTTTACAAAAGATATTAATATAAGGCACATTAATCCTCAGTGCAATGAATATACAGGATGTTCTTAAGAAAGGAGAAGAACTCCGCAGAAATGGAAATTACGAAGAGGCTCGGAAATTGTACGAAAACGCTCTCGGTGAAGCAAGCAGGGACATAGATAAAGCACTCATCCATTACGGTTTATCAAGGGTATATATAAGGATTGGCGAATCAATACTTGCGAGGGAACACGTTAACGATGCTATTAAATTTGCAGAATCTTCAGGTGATGACGATACATTAACCAAGATATACACTTCTGCAATAGAAATAAACATGAGCCTTGGGAATATAGATACATGTGAGCATTTGATAAAGTTAGGGTTCAAGCACGCTGAGAAATCAAAGCCGGAGACAATGTTCAATTTTTACAACTTAGTTGGCATATACTCTTTTGACAGGGGCAGGATAGGATATGCAAAGAAAAGCTGGGAGCGGTGCCTAGAAATCTCAAAAAAGATAGGAGATGACGAGTTAATAGCAATAGCCTATAACAACATGGGGGAAGTATTCAGAGTTAGAGGAGAGTACCGAAACGCCATCGAGCACTACAAGCATGCTTACGAACATTCGAAAAGGGGAAACGATTACCGGGGCATGTCTATAAATCTGCTAAACATGGGCGACATGGCAAGAGAATCTGGAGAGTTAGATGATGCAGAGAGATATTTGAGGGAAGCTGTGGAACTCTACAAAAATCACGAAGACAAGGAAATAGAATCGTCCACGCTTGGATACTTAGCTGTAATTCTTGCAGACAGGGGAAAATACGATGAAGCCATGAAACTTGCAAACGAGGCGGTGGAGCTATCCAAAGAAGTTAAAAATAAAAGCACAATAGGAGAGTCTTTGCTAAACCTTGGCTACGTATATGAGAAAAGTGGAGATTACAGGAAAGCCATGAGAACTTATAACGATGCTCGTTCAATTTTTGTGAAAATTAACCACAGGGTATTTCTGAGCGAGTGCGAGCTTGCCATTGGCCGAGTTCTCCTTGAAAGCAACATGAAAGAAGCGGCCAGATTTCACCTGGAAGAGGCAAAGAAGGTAGCAGAGAGCATAGGCGAGTTTAGAATAATGAGAAAGGCAAACGAGTTACTGGTAAAATGTTAGCAACAATTCTGGACGGGTACGTGGACGAACCGTCAATGCTGGGCGTGCCCCCATATATATCTCCGTACATAAGACAGGTTGCGGGTGTTTGCAGGGAACTGGGCGTGGATTGCAGGTACATGAGCATTGACCGGTGGAGAAAAGGTGAAAGTGTTCCCGGAGAACTGCTGATATTCATTGGAGGCGCCGTTGTCCCCGGAAAGTACCTCCGAACATACCCTGCATCAATAAGAGAAGTTATGGACATTGCTCGGAGCTTCAAAGGATTGAAAATTCTGGGAGGTGGACTGGCAAGATTCGGGATAATAAAAGATGGCTTTGATTACATCGCAAAAAAAGATGTGGATGCTCTTCTATATGATGTACTGACAGATAATTTTGATGGACACAGGTTTCATAGCCTAAATGAGTGGAATCGCTGGCTTTTGAATGGCTCATATATTGTGGAGCAGCATCCTGACTTCCCCTACAGCATAATTGCAGAAATAGAAACTTTCAGAGGCTGCCCCAGATACATAACCGGTGGTTGTTCTTTCTGCATAGAACCCCTTTATGGAAAACCGGTGTTCAGGGACGTTGATGATATAGTAAAAGAAGTAGAGACACTAAGGAAACTGGGAGTTCTGAATTTCAGGGTTGGTGGACAAAGCTGCATATACTCATACAAGGGTTTTGGTGTTGGAGAGAAAGATATTGTGCAACCAAATGTCGGGGCAATACGCTCTCTCTTTTCAAGATTACACAAATTAAATCCCAAGGTGCTGCATGTGGACAATGCAAACCCCGCAGTGATAGCTACGTACCAAGATGAAAGTGAGAAGATTACTGAAGTTCTGGTAAAGTACACTACCCCTGGAAACGTAGTATCTTTTGGAATGGAATCCGCAGACCCTGAAGTTAGAAAATGCAACAACCTTAACACCTCTCCATCACAGGTAATGGATGCAATTCGCATAGTAAACGAGCTGGGCTCAGAGCGAGGGGAAAACGGCATGCCACGACTTTTACCGGGATTGAATTTCATATGCGGTTTGAGATGCGAGAGAAAGGAAAGCTACGCAATGAGCTTTAAATTTTTAGAAGAAGTACTTAGCCGGGGATATCTATTAAGAAGAATAAATGTAAGGCAGATAGCGGAGATTCGGGGAAAGTTCAAGTTCAAGTACAAACACGAGTGCTGGAAGTTCAGAAAAGAAGTCAGGGAAAAAATAGACGCACCGATGCTCAGAAGGATAGTTCCAGAGATGACCATCTTAAAAGACGTGTATCTGGAAGTTAAAAAGGGGAATTACACCTACGGAAGGCAAATAGGCTCATACCCACTCGTAATTGTTCTACCATATCCAGATAATACTGGCAAATTCGTTGACGTTAAAGTTGTCGGATACGGCAAAAGAAGCGTAACAGGGGTTGAGTATCCTCTGAATATAAACTCTGCAAGTTACCGGGCTCTCATGGCGATACCCGGAATTGGAGAGAAAAAAGCAGTATCCATAATACGAAATAGACCTTACAGAAAAACGGAAGATGCAGTTAATAGTTATCCAGAACTAAAAGAATTTATAGAGGAGTAAAGACGAATTCGCAGTATTCATCTCCCTTTGCCCTGCACTTAGTCTCCTCAGCCTTGTACTTCACAACCTCTATGCTCTCCACTATTCCGTTCAGCACTCCTTTCATAAAATGACATACTGGCTTTTTCACTTTTTTCTCCCTGTCAATAAAACTCTCTGACTCAAAAGAGTTGTAAACCCTGATAACGTATTTCCCGTTGTTGTGTCCCCTTTCTATGACCTCTCCAAGACCCCATCCAAAGTACCAGCCTACTGCAGATATTATGTCCCATATTTCTATTCCGTATTCTCTTGCAAGATGTATGTAGTGCCCGTACAAGTCCCTGCCCACTCGCTCTCCCCCTTTGTAGAGGACAGCATCCCCGGCAGTTCCAAAAATCTCTTCCAGGTCCTTCGTGAGCTCGTACGGGAAATACTCCGTTGACAGAAGCACGTACCTTCGCCCCATAAGGTCTATCTCTCCGGAACCACATGGGTTTTTGCTCGTTATTTTTTTCATCAAATCCCTTGCTTTTTCCTCAATTTCTTTCTCTTCTGACATTATAACCACCTGACCCTCTTCATCAATCCAAGCCTTTTGATGCGGTTCTCTTTAGCCTTTTCTACAGGCAGATAATCCTTTTCTATTGCATAAAGTTTGTCAATTAAGGTAACCATTTGCAATGGCCCGGGTTTATCAATTTTTATGCCTACCAGCTTCAAGTTAGCGGTGAGCACGGCCATTCCATCATCGTAGCTTCCGTACTGCGATGCAAAATCATTCATTATGTAATCAAGCACGTCTTTGAGACTCTCCATATTTTTCTCTTTCTCAATATTCACATTAATTGGATAGAATACAAACGTCATTTCCGCGAGTTTTTTAAACGCCTCTTCCACGTTTTCACCAGTTTTTGCGCTGGTCAAAAAATATGGAACGCCTATATTATTTGTAAAGCTTTCAATTTCCCCCGTTGATAGCTCCCAGTTATTCAGATCACTTTTGTTTGCCAAAAGCACGGCTGGGACACCTGCAACTCTCTCAAGAATGGGCAACCAGTAATGAGATATGCTGTAAAGAGTCTCCTTTCTCGTGAGATCGCAAACAATCAAAGCACCGTCACTACCCCTGAATGCTGCTTCCTGAACCTGTGTAAATCCTTGCTGGCCCAACACGTCCCAAACCATTAGCGTAAGGTCAACATCAATGCCTTCAACCCTCATTTTCATCTTCTTTTTGCTGACCTTCGTTCCAATGGTCATTATGTACTTGTCGTCAAAGGAGTCAAAAACGAACCTTCTTACAAGTGATGTTTTTCCCACCGCAGCATCGCCTAAAAGAACCACCTTCCTCTTGATTTCCATGGCCTCTCATTCAATCTTATATTCTTATTTTATTTAACTATTTCCCGATAATCCGCTCATCAAAGTATTTAAGTATATTTTCCTTACAAAATTTCAAAAAAGCCATGGTATCAACAGCCGAAAAACACCATGGCCTTGAAAAATCTTTATATAGCTAATGTCATTGGAAGTTGGATGAAAGCTCCTAAGATATGGAAAATCAGTGTGCTCGGAGATTCAGAAGTTGGTAAAACTTCGCTTGTGAACCGGTTTGTTTACGATACGTTTAAAGATGACACGGAAAGCACCGTGGAAAGCAAAGCATACAAAAGGAAAGTAGATGGAATCACGCTAATGGTATGGGATGTTAGCATATACGAAGAGCATGTGGATAAGATTCTTAGAGGTTCAAAAGCCATACTCGTGGTAGGGGACATAACTAGAAAAAATACACTAAACACAATGCACGAAATAGCCCGATTTTTGGACGGCTACAATGGAATTATGATATTTATTGGTAACAAAAGCGATTTGAAGTACCAGGCAGAATTCTGGAAGGACGAATTGAAAAAACTTGCAGATGAGTACTCTTCCCCGTTTTATTTCACGAGTGCAAAAACGGGAGAGAACGTGGAGAACGTGTTCCGGGAAATCACCGGGGGAAGCTAAAGCACGACTAAAATCTATATACTGTATGTTGCATGCCGCCGTGGTGATAATATGAGTGAGGTTAAGGTTGCACCTTCAATTCTCTCAGCGGATTTCTCACAGTTATGCCACGAAGTAAGAGAGTGTGAAAGAGGAAAAGCCGATTACATCCACCTTGATGTTATGGACGGGCACTTTGTACCCAATATATCCTTCGGGCCGGTGGTGATAAAAAGCATAAGGAAATGCACAAAAATTCCATTCGACGCACATCTTATGATTGAGAGACCTGATAAGTATATAAAGGATTTTATGAAAGCAGGGGTGGACATTATAACAGTGCATCGTGAGATAAAAGTGGATATAGAAACCATACTTCGAAAAATCAGAAATTACGGTGCAGAAGTGGGAATAGCAATAAATCCGGATACACCTTTTTCCAAGGTAATTGACTTCATAGATGATGTGGATTATTTGCTCATAATGTCCGTGTATCCCGGCTTTTCTGGACAGAGATTCATAGACGAGGTGATACCAAAAATCAAAGAGGCAAGGGAATTCATAGACCGCGAAGGTTTAAGCGTGAAAATCTCCGTAGATGGAGGGATAAAGCACAACAACTTCAAACGGGTTGTGGACGCGGGAGCGGACATAATTGTAGCTGCAAGCGCCATATTTGGAGGGAACATTGTAAGGAACATCTCTGATTTCAAAAAATAAAGAAGCGGGGAAAATTTTAAAGAGGATAATGGCATGCAAACTGGAGGTGATAGAGATGAAAATCACGTGGCTTGGCCATTCTGCGTTTATGATTGAGGGCACGAAGAAGGTGCTCGTTGACCCATTCATAACGGGCAATGACAAGGCGCCGGTAAAGCCCGATGACTTGGATTGCGACATTATTGCCGTCACGCACGGGCACGGGGACCACTTGGGGGATGCAATTTTCATATCCAAGCGTAAAGATGTGCCTGTTCTGGCAATATACGAAATTGCAGAGTACATAAACTCAAAGGGAGCAAAAGCGGTGGGTATGAATTTTAGCGGAACCTACGATTACGAGGGTGCCAAAATAACTATGGTCCCAGCCATGCACTCGTCGGGAATAACAGAAACCGGGTTTTCGCACTCAGGTGGCTTACCTGCTGGATTCATAATAGAGATGGACGGAAAGGTCGTTTACCACGCCGGGGACACCGGTTTGTTTGGAGATATGAAAATAATTGGAGAGATTTACAAGCCCGACGTGGCACTTCTTCCCATTGGAGGACTGTTCACCATGGACACACGTCTCGCAGCCATCGCGGCAAAGTGGATTAAACCAAAGGTTGTTATTCCCATGCACTACAACACATGGCCACCGATAAACGCAAATCCAGAACTAATGCGCGGTGAGCTGGAGAAAGAGAACATAAAGTTGGTGGTACTCAACCCCGGAGAGAGCTACGAGTTTTAAACTCGCCCCCATTATATTTTTAGACCTAAAAGGTTAATACTTGTGCAATATCCATATATTTTCTAGGATTCAATGCATTTTTCAGCGAGAAACGCACATTGGGAAATAGTAAATAACATCACCTAAAACATTGGAAGAAAATGGCATCCTCGCGGGGAGTGGGGCCGCCGAGATTTGAACTCGGGTCGCCACCGCCCCAGGGTGGTAGGATGCCAAGCTACCCTACGGCCCCGCAAATATGGGGATGTGTAAGAATTTAATAAATCTTTTGTTCGCAAGCATTTACCATTCAACTAACAAAAACTATATATATTATTCTCGGTTATATCAATTGGGTGTTAAAAATGACCGAGGACGAAAACAAAGAAGAAAAAGTGGAGCAGGAAAATGTTCCTCCGCCACCTCCAAATCCAAAACCAACGAAGGAGGAAATTGAAAAAGCACCTGCAGGGGTGAAAATACTTGCGGTGCTGTTTGCCATAGGAGGAATTCTATGGCTGGTGTACCCGCTGTACGTCTCGTACCTGCTGGTTTTCACACCGCATGATATGCCTTTCTACCAGTGGGCATCTCAGATGGTATGCTGCTGGATTGGCGCTCTGATAATGGCCAGCCTTTACTTTGGAATAGCCGGTGGTCTGATTAAGGGAATGAAAGGTGCCTGGGTATGGGCACTCATATTTGCGATAATTGGCCTGTTCAACGTGCCAATAGGTACAATAATAAGCATAGTTATACTCGTGTACCTGTTCAAAGTGAAAGACTACTTTAAGAACTAACCACTGAAAATCTTTTTAATTTTTTGTTTCATTTCCTTTTTATGTCCATTCTACTCTACAACGGCAGGGTTTTTAACACGGAACACACCTACATTCTGATTAATGGAAACAGAATTGCAAAAATAGGCAATGGAACTCTTCCAGATGCAACGAGAAGCTACGACTTGAACGGTGCCGAAATATACCCTGGATTTTGCGACTCGCACACGCACCTGTCAAACATTGCATTGATGCACGGAACCCTCGATTTAACCAATAAGAGCAGAAAAGATGTGCTCCAAGCAGTTCGGGAAGAGTGCCGCAGAAAAAAACGAGTTGTAGGGAGAGGCTGGGACGAGAGTTTCTGGGAGCGCAAAGAATATCTCAGCTCGGAAGAACTGGACGAGATTTGCCCGGATTCTGAGGTTTTTTTGGTACGCGAGGACGGGCACCTGGCAGTGGTAAATTCACTAACGCGCAGAAAGTACAGTCTGGGCGATGAGGAGGGAATTCTCCTCGAAAACGAGGTTTGGAAGATGTCAAACATGCTGGACGCTTTTAAAAATCTGGATTTTGATTTTGCGCAGAGATACGCACTCTCCAGAGGAGTTACATGCGTTCACGACTTCGGAGACATGAACGCAATTTCTACATATTTCAACATGCACAGAAGCGGCAAGCTGGATATAAGAATTTATGCGAGTTTCTACATTGAAGACTTTCCAAAAATAAAATCCATAGGATTGTACTCTGGATTCGGTGATTCTTTTTTAAAAATAGGCTCTTTGAAACTTTTTTCAGATGGTTCCATAGGTGCAAAGACCGCAGCCACGGAGTACAGAGATGGCTTCAGGGCCAAACCACTGATTTCGTCCAAAAAGTTAAGGGCACTGGTAAAAGACGCAAACACCTCCGGAATTCGGGTTTTCACCCATGCCATTGGAGATTTTGCAATAGAAACGGTAATCAATGCATATAAAGACACGAAGGGAAACAGGATCGAGCATTTTGAGCTTGCAAGGGAGGAATTCTTAAACAATGACAATTTTTCAGTGTCCGTGCAGCCAAATTTCTTGAAATGGGCAAAACGCGGCGGATTGTACCATCGCATGCTGGGAGACTCCTGGCTGGAAAACAACAATCCTTTCAAAAAAATAAATGAAAGAGGCATTGAAATGCTATTCGGCTCTGACTGCATGCCCCTTGACCCCCTGTTTGGAATAAAAATGTCAACAGAATCCGAGTTCTTGCAGCAGAGAACAAGCTTAAAAGAGGCAATACAAGCATATACCCTGGGCTCATATTACATGAGTACGCACCTTGGCAAACTAAATCAGGGTAACATTGCGGATATAGTGGTTGTAAAAGATGAAAAAATTTTGCTAACAATGGTGGACGGTAAAATCAAATACATGAACTTAAAAACAAGCAAAAATAATTTTTGATTCCCAACGCAATTTTTCATATTTACTACAATCCAGCGGCTTTTTAACGCACCGCTTACCAATCCAGAAGAAAATTTTTTTAATACGGAGCGATTACCCATCGCATCTACGAAACGTTTATATATACCCTTTCCGTAATATCACAATTAGCCGGGAGTGAATGATTGTGGAAGAGATATATGAAAATAGGATAATTACGATAGACACGCTTGCCAAGGCAATTCAAAATGGTCTTAGCAGACCAAAGAGAAGGCTCAGTTTAGAAGAGGCTAAAATGACTGCAATTCACGTGCTTAACTTTTTCGGATTTGGAGACAGGATAATCGACAACATGCTTGAGCCCGAGGATCGAGATACATTCTATATGCTGGAAGACCTGGATTTATTGGAAACGGAGAGAGAAGAAACCACGCTGTGGGACGGCAGAGAATGGAGAATTCATTACTGGATTCTCAACAAGGAAAAAATTGTGCAGCTGTCGGAAAGCAAACCACAGGAGGTAGTTGTGGAAGAGGACATTGAAGACATCTACGGAGAGCTCCCCGATGAAATATGGGCCAGAAACTGAGGTGTTTTTATGCACATAGCTGTTGTTATCCATGACAGATGCCAGTTTAAAAAGTGCAACTATGAGTGCAGGACATATTGTCCGCCAGTTAGGATGGGAATAGACACAGTAGTCATCACGGAAAAAGGATATCCCAAAATAATAGAAGAGCTCTGCGAAGGCTGCGGTATTTGCGTTCACAAATGTCCATTTGAGGCGGTGAAAATAATAGGTTTACCCGAAGAGCTCAACGAGAATCTAATACACCAGTACGGAGAAAACGGGTTCAGGATATACCGGCTTCCAAGGATTCAAAAGGACAAGGTGGTTGGCATACTCGGCCCTAACGGAATAGGAAAATCCACAGCAATCAAGATTTTATCAGGCAACTTAATACCAAACCTTGGCAATTACAACGAAACACCCTCATGGGACAGGGTCGTGGATTTTTTCTCTGGCACGGAAATGTCAGATTACTTCGCTAAATTGAGAGATGGAGAGTTCAGTACCGTGGTAAAACCGCAATACGTGGATAAGATACCCATGGTTTTCAAGGGCAAGGTTAGAGAGTTGCTAAAATCCGCCGATAAGCAGGGACAGTTAGATGAGATAGCGGCCATGCTGGAAATTGAAAACGCGTTAGACAGGGACGTGGGAAAAATAAGTGGAGGGGAACTGCAAACTGTGGCAATCGCGGCAGCGCTGCTAAAAGACGGCGATGTTTATTTCTTTGACGAGCCTTCAAGTTATCTGGACATCTACCAAAGACTCAACGTGGCAAAGGTTATAAAAAGCCTCGCATCACAAAAGATAGTTTTCGTGGTAGAGCATGACCTTGCCATAATGGATTTCATAGCCGACGCAATTCACATCATGTACGGAAGTGAGGGCGCGTACGGAATTGTGGCAAACGTTAGAAACACGAGAAATGCTATAAACGCATATCTGGAAGGGTATTTAAGGGACGAGAATATAAGGTTCAGGGACTGGAAAATAGAGTTCATAATGCACCCGCCAAAAAGGAAGAGTGAGTTGCCAGTGCTGATATCCTGGGGTGCCATATCTAAAAAATACACTAATTTCCAGCTTGATGTTTATCCTGGCGAGATACGAACAGGTGAGGTTGTGGGTGTAGTGGGCTCAAACGCCACAGGCAAGACGACTTTTGTGAAAATATTAGCAGGAGCGATAAAGGCAGACTCCGGAGAAGTAAATTCTGAGATAAAAGTAAGTTACAAACCCCAGTACATAAAGACTGACTACGATGGCACGGTGGAGGAGCTTTTAAACATCACTTTAAAAGACAAGATGCTCAACAATTTTTACAGGGCTGAGGTGCTGCATCCCCTCCGCTTGAAATACCTCTACAACAAAGAGGTGAAAAATCTATCCGGTGGAGAAATGCAGAGACTGGCCATTGCAATATCTCTGGGTCTGGACGCAGATTTGTACCTGCTGGACGAGCCCTCCGCTTATTTAGATTCTAACGAGAGAATGGTTGCAGCCAAAGTGATACGCAGGTACATGGAGAACCTCGGAAGAAGTGCAATGATTGTTGATCACGATGTGTATTTTATAGACATAATTGCAGATAGCATAATGGTATTCAGCGGGGAGCCCGGAAAGCATGGTATCGCAAAGGGACCATTTTCCATGCGTGAGGGAATGAATATGTTCTTGAAAAATGTAAATATAACATTCAGAAGGGACGGGGACACTAATCGCCCAAGGATTAACAAGCCGGATAGCTACAACGACCGGGAGCAGAAAAGCAAAGGAGAGTACTACTATGCATGAGGAACACGTGGAAATAGTAAGAAAGATAAGGGAGCTGAGAAGGCAAAATAGAAGGCCCGAAAAAAAAGGATTGATAGGCGCGTGGAGGGAGAAGGACCGGCTCAATGGAGAGATTATAGATTCTTTTGTTGTTATTTTGAGAACTACAGGGTGCAGGTGGGCAAAAGTATCGGGATGTTCCATGTGCGGGTACTACAACGATACAAGCTCAGCAATAAAAAAAGAAGATTTGAAACAGCAGATAGAGGACGCACTTGAAAAGTACCGCGGAGAGAAATTAGTGAAGATATACACCTCGGGAAGCTTTTTGGACGATGATGAGGTCCCCACTGAAATTCAAAATGAAATTATAGATTCATTTTCATCTGCGGAGAGAATAATTGTAGAGACCAGACCAGAATTTGTAAAGAAGAAAATAGAGTGGCTCAAATCAAAGGAGAAAGTCATGATCGCTCTTGGCTTAGAAAGCGCCAACGATGAAACACTTTTATTTCGCATAAACAAGGGATTTCTGGTGAGACATTACGTAAACGCCGCTAAACTGCTAAACGACGCAAAAATTCCTGTAAAGAGCTACGCCTTGCTAAAACCACCTTTTATGACCGAAAGGGAGGCAATAGAAGAGGCAATTATGACAATAAAGCTGGCTACACGATACTCTGAAGTGGTTTCGCTAAATCCAATGAACATACAGAGAAATACACTGGTAGAGTACCTGTGGCAACGCGGGGAGTACAGCCCCCCGTGGCTGTGGAGCATCGTGGAGGTTCTAAAAAGAACGCACGAGCTTGGAGAGATAGTGTCGTACCCAACTGCTGGAGGGACAAAAAGAGGAGCACATAACTGCGGCAAGTGTGACGAGCTTGTAGTGAAAGCCATATATGATTTCTCGCTGCACCAGGACATTTCTTACCTTGCTAACCTGAACTGCAAATGCAGAGAGAGATGGGCGAAAATCGTAAAGTATGGGCCCCTGTTCTGGGATTACAGCATAGAAGCAAAAAGGGAATAGTTTAAATTAAACCTCTCTTTTTGAAGAATGTGAGATATCTTTGTGGGTGGAGTATTGAGCATCTGGATAATCTGAGATATGAATCCACGGGAAACGTGAGAATCACTGTAAAGGTACAGAGCTATGCAGAGCACTATCAGAAAGTGATAATTGAAGAAAAACCAGAATCTTTCAGAACGATTAAAAAAGGAGAAAACAGGTTTTTGGTGCACTCTGGCCTGATAAATAAAAGAGGGATACTTGAAATTTACAGGAAGTACCGCATATATCCCTATGCATTCAAAATGGTGGAGCAAAAATCATGGGGATACATGAGCGAAATACCCAAAACTTTATCAAAAAAATATCAAACTAACGAGAAATACTGGCCGGTATATTCAGAAGCTATAAAATCCGTATCCCATGAGCCATGGTTCAAAGAGAATCACATAGAAATGTGGGTTAAAAAAGCAGGAGAGTTTCTGTGGTCAAAAATAAAAAATGCAGAACCACAAAACGAGAGACTTGGAGCAGAGAAGGCATACCGGCTGGGAAGGGGAGATTGCGATGAATTCACAGATTTGTTCATCACCCTCGCAAGAATAAGAGGGCTCCCAGCAAGAAGAGTCACCGGATTTTACGTAAATAAAGTGGAAGAACCACACGCGTGGAGCGAGGTATATCTACCATCAGGTAATTGGATTCCCGTAGATGTGGCAATGAACATAATAGGAGAGCACACGCCGAGGCACGTGGTAATGAAAATAGAGGAGTTCAACCCAAGCATTAGCGAGTATAGAATATCATGGAAGGGCGGCAAGTTAAAATATACTCTGGTGAGAAACGAAAAATTTGAACCAATTTACTGTTGAACCATAATTGAATGTCCCTTATAGAGAAAAAGATTTTATATTCCCGAATAATTCCCATCGTGAGCGGGGGTTGCCGAGCTAGGTCAAAGGCGACAGACTCAAGATCTGTTCCCGTAGGGGTTCGCCGGTTCGAATCCGGCCCCCCGCACTGCGCTATGCTTGTGAATAGTCAGCATCGCATTTAAAATGCTCATCCCGTCACTAATCATTTAGTTTTTAAAGTTTGGGATTTTTCAGCATGTATGTTTTGCCATGCAATTCTATTAAAGCTTTGGCAGGAAAAACGCCAGAAAAACGCACACTCAAATCCACTAAAATACCAGTTATAGAACCTTCGAAAAAACATTTAAGTATATGCCATAATGGTATAGAACAATTTGTGAGGTGAAAACATGGAAATAAATAAGAGCATAATGGGATTTGATTGGAACGAGGAAAGCGAATGGTTGGAATTAAAGAATCAGATGGGGAAGCTTTACGATGCGTTAACACTCTATATAGAAAGTATGGCATACCTTAGATCACTGAACGGTGTGGATATCACTTACGGCAGCGCAAAAACTGATGCGTTTTTTAACATAAGAACAGAGAAAGCATGGCAAGAATTCATGCGAGACTTATACGGAACGGCAATAATAGAAGTTGACGACAATGGACCTCAAGAACAGGCAAGGATTGTAAACGAAACTCTTGGAGATTATAATTGCAATTCATTTTATAATGTGATGAGGGAAATTCACAAAATTCTAACCTCAGCGGGATTCAATTCCAATGCCCACCTGGAAGACTATCCAAGCGAAGAGAAATTAATTAATATTGCAGAATCTCTGTTAAAAAGAATTGTAAAATTATATCCGGAGACGAACAGAAAGGTGTTTTTTGTAATATCCCTTGCCGGCATTCCAAAAAAATACGCGGAAACTATGTACGATATATCCAATCTTCCAGAGTTCCTTAACTGGAATAGAATTACCAGCTGGAAAAATATTTCAGAGGATTGGCAAATATACTCGTTCAATTCAGAGCCATGGAGAAGTATCGCTCAGACTTTAAAAATTATGTTTGGAATGAATCTTGAAGAGAGGTGGTGGAACTCGTCCGTGGAAATGTGGTCCATTTTATCAAAATACACTGGTGAAAATCTTCTCAAAAGGTATATAAAAGACACTAAGAGAGAGGTAATAAGAGCATATATGCAAACAGGACTGTCAAAACATGTCTCTGGCGTAGATGAAGAAAGCTTTTTGTTTGCTGAGATAGTTTTAAAATCCATAGAGGAGTTCAATGTGGAGAACACAGTTGTGGCTGACATGGGTACTGGAGCAATCAACATGGAAAACGAAGATCTCATAAAATTTGCTGCACCGCAAATGTTTTTTGGAATCGGAGATTTATATCTGAGCGAGGACAGCTACTGGACACTTGGATTGTACGTTCCTGAGAAAATCATTAAAAGCAATGAAAAAATTAATTCTCCTGTTGCAAAAGCAAAACCAAAATTTATGGAGGAACGGGCAATAATACATCCGAACTGGGAGATGCACGTGTTGAAAAATATCATAGGCAACATTGACTTCTACCTTCGCTGGGCGCAAGAGATGAAAAACAGGTAAATAAAAAATAGAAAAATTTACAGCTCACGGATAGTTCTCTCCATTATATCGTGGGCGAGGTTTATCTCGTCTTCTGTTATTATCAAAGGAGGCCTGAATCGAATGCCACGAGCTCCGCTCTTCAGGGTAAGCAATCCATTGCGGTACGCCTCGGAGAAGAACTTGTCCCTCATCTCTGTAGTGGCAAGATCAAACGCATCAAATATTCCACGGCCACGCACGTTGCTTACTTTCTCTGGGAATTTCTCCTCTAACTCGTGAAGAATCTTCATCATCACTTCGCCCATTTTCGCGGCGTTATCCACGAGCTTGTCTTCGTGTATTATTTCAATAATTCTCTGTGCCTTAACCATATCCACTATGTTCCCACCCCAAGTGGAGTTGATTCTGCTGGATACGTGGAACACATTGTCCTCGACTTCGTCAACCTTGGCTCCCACCATTATGCCGCAGACCTTCATCTTCTTGCCGAATGACATTATGTCCGGCTGCACGTCAAAATGCTCGTGGGCCCACCATTTGCCTGTAGAACCAACACCGGTCTGCACTTCGTCAACGATGAACATTATATCATTCTTCTTGGTAATCTCCTCAACTGCCTTGAAGTACTCCTTGCGGAAATGATTGTCGCCGCCCTCACCCTGTATTGGTTCTATTATGAACGCGGCGATGTCGTCCTGATACTTGTCTATAGCCTCCTGTATTTCCTCAAGGCTTTTCTTCTCCATCTCTTTAACTTTCTCCAGGTTCTCTCCTTCGAGAGGAAACGTGATTTTCGGATTTGTAACGCGAGGCCAGTCAAACTTGGGGAAATACTTTGTCTTGTTTGGATCAAAGGTGTTTGTGAGAGCTATGGTGTACCCGCTTCTACCGTGGAACGCTTCCTTGAGATGTATTACCTTGTAACCCTTCTCTCCTTTTCCAGCAGCTATGTTCTTGCGCACTTTCCAGTCAAAAGCGGTTTTAAGTGCGTTTTCCACGGCCAAAGCCCCACCGGATACAAAGAAGAAATAGCGGAAATACGAGGGTGTAGCATACTTTGAGAGTGTGTCCACGAACTCCGCATACTCCACGGTATAGATGTCACTGTTTGTTATTTTATTTATTGCAGTTCTCTGCAATTTCTTCAAGAACTCCGGGTCGAACATTCCTGGATGATTCATTCCCAGAGCGCTCGTTGCAAAGAATCCAAAGAAGTCAAGATAGTACTTGCTATGCCTAGCATCGTAAAGCCACATACCATGGCTCTTGTCAATATCCAGAACCATATCCAAGCCATCAGTCAAAATGCGTTCCCCTAAAACCTTATGAACTTCCTTTGGCGATATCATAGTTAGGGCATGAGTGTCGCAAATATATACCTTTCTAACATGACGGTAAAACTGCATTTTGAAATCCACTTATGACATTCAGTTGCAAACGAGCGCAAATATCTTCAACTAACCGCGGTGATTTTAGACTTGCCTCCAATTTTTTCCACGTGAAATATGACATCTGCAAGGTTTCTAAGCTCTTTTTCGTGGCTCACTATGATAATCTGATCAGTCCCCATTTTGTCAAAGATATCCTTCAACCTGTAAAGCTGGTCTTTGCTGAATCCGTCCGTGGGCTCGTCCAAAATAAGGATATTGCTCTTCAATCCGAGAGCTCGTTTAACCATCGTGTTTAATGCTAACCTGTATGCAAGAGCAACCGCTGTTCGTTCTCCTCCACTCAGAGTATCCAGCGGCATATCGTACTGTTCATATCTTACCACGGGCTTGAAATTCTCATCAACGGTGGCGGTGTAATTACGACCCTCCAAAAGCTGGTTGAACCACATCTCAAAAAGCATTCTAAACTCCTCGTTAATGGCAGATAACCTCATCTTTTCTATGTTATCAAGTGCCACCCTGAACTTTTCTTCAAGCCAGTTCTTCATGTCTTCAAGTCTCTCCGTCATCAATATCTTCTCCTGCAACTCCCTGCGATACCTTTTCTTTTCTTCCATTCTATCCTTTAAATCGGAAATTGCCTCCGTGAAGGATTTTAATCGCTCATGGTAAGTGACTAATTCAAGGCGAAGCTCATCGTGTTTTTTCTTCAACTCATCGTATTCCTTCTCGCTGTATCCCAGAGAAGAAATATTATCGTGAATCTCTTTTCTCCGTTCTTCAAGTTTTTCCAACTCGGATTTCAGCAACTCCAGTTCCTTTTTAAGATTCACTATACGGGAAAACCTCTCTTTCACTCTAAGGTATTCCCTCCACTTTTTCTCGAGTATTTTCAATTCCTCTTCCCTTTTCCTGTACACCGTTTCAACATCTCCCAGAGCAGTGAGCTCTTTCTCCACGTCCGTCATTTCTTCCCTTAACCTTTGCATCTCATCATTCTTTTGGCCGGCCTCAGAAATTGCAGAATTTAGATTTTCTATTTCAGTTTTAACCTTCGTAAGTCTGAGTTCCAAATTCCTCCTCTTCTTCTCAAGTTTTTTAAGCTCTTCTCGCTCTTTCAAAGATGCGTCAAGCTTGTTTCTCACGGAGTTAAGCACCCTCTCTAATTTCTGTATTTCTTCTTTAGTTTGATTAACCAGATTTAACTTATGCTCTTCTGGCAACTCCCTCTTACAAGTGGGGCAAACTGCACCTAACTTTGAAAATTCTTCCAATTCCTCCCGCTTTGCCTCTATCTTTTCTTTGTTGCTTCTAACTGCAAACTGGAGACTGCGAATTCGAGCATCAATGTCCTCAATTTTAGAATCTATGGAAACAAGAGAGTTCAGGGAATCCTGTATGTTCTTTTCCTCATCTTTCAGTTTCTCAACCTGTTCTTCAGCTTTTTTCAGTTTTTTAATATCCTCCTCTATTTTCTCTATTTTTGCTTTTATAACGTTAATCTTTCCCCTGAGTTTTTCTGCATATTTCACTTTAGAAAAAAGAGTTTCAATTTCCTTTTTAACGCGCTCGTATTTCTCAGCATCCTGGCTCAACGTTCTCAACTTATCTCTTTCCATTTCCAGTTCTTTAATCTCACGAGAGCGCGCGTTTAAGCTATCACGAACATGGTTTATGCTGGAATCCAACGCCGCGAGTTTTCTTGATAAATTCTCGTAGGCTTTTCTCTTTCTAACCATATCTTCAACAAGCCTGGCAAGTTCTTTCTCATCTCTTTTTAAAATCTCCAAATTCTTTTTCAATTTTTCTATTTCTTCGTTTTTTGATTTTATATCCGCTTCGATAATAGATATCTCGTCGTCTATTCTTTCTATATTCTCTCTGTACTGTTCGAGGGCGCCCGTTCTGTATTTGAGGTGGTCAATCACAACACCTGCATTATCCCGGGCAACGCGGTACTCGTCAAGCTTGAAAATCTTGCGAATTACCTCAACACGTTCTTCATCTCCCCCTTCTAAGATGCCCTTCATGGTCTCCTGCGGGGTATATATCGCATAGGTGACTATTGGAAGGCTGCGCCTCTTTTTTTCACTAACGGATATTCCCATCAAATCAAGGAAATATGTACGAATCTCCGTTGCACTAAGTATCTTCTTGCCATCGGGGGCAAGCACGTAGGACTCGTCGTTTTTAATACCCCTGCCCTTTTTAGAAAGAGAGCGAAATATCTCGTATTTAGCTCCACCTTCTTCAAAAACTACCCTTACATATCCTGATGTCGCACCCTTTCT
Organism: DHVE2 group archaeon; assembly: GCA_027023265.1. Lineage (GTDB taxonomy): Archaea > Thermoplasmatota > Thermoplasmata > Thermoplasmatales > Aciduliprofundaceae > JAADDK01. The sequence continues at coordinate 29,669 of JALVVV010000055.1, read as the reverse complement.
GAGAAGCTTTTGATACATGGCAGATGTAGAATTACCAAAAAGTGCAAACTCTATAGCCATCAATATGCTGGTTTTCCCGCTTCCTATATCTCCCTCAAACAACACCGTTCCTTCTGGAAAGCGAATTGTTACATGCTCGTAACTACGTATATTCTTCATCTCCACCTCTCGTATGATCATGATTATCACCCGAAATCAAAAAGCGTGGCGACCCTCCCAGCTTTCACCTTTCTTCGTTTCTCATCCTCCGGAGTTTTTTCTTTTGGACTGCTTTCTTCGATATCCTCTGATTTTTTATCGCAATTCTCACTCACTTCATCTTCAGCATTCTCATCCACGGTTTCAATTTCAGGTTCACTTCGGGCTATCAACTCACCCTTATCCGATTTTTCTCCGGATTTTATATAATTTTTCACGGCATGCTCAATCATATCCATTGCAGCCTGAGTTATCCGCCTTTCAAAATCGCTTTTGGTCTCTTCATCTTTCTTCTCCTGGCGCAACAAATTAAAAAGGGATACAGTGAAATTTAAACCGTATTCAGATATCTCCTCAAAAACCCGTCTCTCTATCTCTTCCTGTTCTTCCACAGGCACGCTCATTCTTCCGCTTTCAACACTGCGAAGCGCGTACGTGTTCACAAGCACATCTATTGCGCTTTCGAGAATTTTATCGCGGATTGCCCTGAAATTGATATCCGCCACCTTGCCGCTTTTCAGTTCACCGCGTACTTTCAATATCACAACGCGACCCTCGTGATTTCTTGAAGCAAACTCCATGAGTTTTTTCTGGAGCTCCGTTGCACTATTCCCATCAGCCTTGAACACAACCTTTTCAAATTCGCATACTTTTACCGGCACAAATCTTGGCTTGAAATCTTCGACTATGTAAAAACCACGCTGCTTGTCTGTTAACACATCTAAATCGCTGTAATTTGACCCAAAAAGAGCTCCGGGATATGTGAGGTATCCCGAGTCAAGTTTGTGCTCTATTCTCTCGTGCAGGTGTCCTCCAGCATAGTAGTCAAAACCTCTGGGGAAACGAGAAAGAGGGACCGCGTTTTTATCCGCTATGTACTCCGGCTTTAGCTCATTAACCGTTGTGTGAAATATGAAAATCTTCGGGTTAGGTACCGATTCCAGATATTCCCTGTCAATTCCCTGCTCTTCATCCAGAAAATAAAAGACTTCCCGAGCAGCAGTTAGCCCGGGCATTCCAACAAGATACACCCCAGAAGGGTCTTTAATGGGAATGAGCCTTAGCTTCCCATCGTGAATCTCGTAGCGAACTACCTTCCTGAACACTCCTGCCTCAGACAATACATCTAAAAGAGAGGTTGTACCCGCAGAGAAATCGTGAGAGCCATAAACAACGTATATCCTTATCCCCTGTTCCTTTGCTCTCTGGAGTATGGAGACTGTACTCTTCACAATATCCATGTCTGGAAGAGGATTGTGAAAAAGGTCTCCGGCAATTATTATAAAATCCACACTTTCCTCTATACTTTTTTCAATGGCAATTTTAAACGCTTTTAAGTTAAGCTCGCTGAGCTTCCTATTTTTTGAGAATGCGCCTAAATGCGCGTCGGCGATGTGCGAGAATTTCATCGATTCAAAATAACCAAGTGGGTATTTAACATTATCTCCGAAGTTCAATCTGGTAAGTTTTAAATAATAGTAAGCCAATTCACCAAGGGGATTAAAATGATGACGGAATCAACAGAGCTCATAGGTCTTGAAGTGTATACGGATAAAGGATACTTGCTCGGGACAGTTGAGGATATTTTGATAGATATAGAAGAGCATAAAATTTACGGGCTGTACATAGAGCGCTCAAATCCGCTCTTGGTGGAAGACGGAGTTCCCGTATCTGTACCGTATCGATGGGTAAAAGCGGTAGGCGATGTTATTCTCCTCAAAAAGTTCCCATCATACGTGGGAATTTCCAGCGCGTAATATTTATTCTTTATTTTCTTTAAAAATTTAGAGATTGTTAAGCAAAAAAAAGTTTACCTGTGGGCGAAGTACCCCACTATTTTCCCCGCTTCCCTGTAAATTTTGCAGAATCCGAAGCGCTCAAACTGTACCACGGTTCCAGCGCTTTCCCCTGCAAGAGGCTCTACCACACCTTTTAAAACGGTTCCATCTGGCATCCGAACCTCCCCCGGCAGCGAATTTTCCGGGCACCAGTGAATGATTTTTGCACCTCTTTTTATCACGGACACGTCGTTGCCCTTATATGTCCCTTCGTCTCCATTCTTTTCCACGTTGCACAGGTCCTTGAGACGAATTAACTTTCCGTCCTCTAACGAATTCCATTCATCGCTCACAACGAACACGCGCACCGGCTTTTCCAGATTATATTCCCTGAACCCCATGTCCTCGCTTGGATGATAGGGCGCCTTAGCTTGCAATTCATCCACTCCTTTGATTTCGATTTTTTTCGGGTTCCAAACGAAGAAATAGCGCTTCGCAATAGGATCAACGATTTCGCGATTGTACGCGTATAGGTTATCCCACGAGAACTCGATATCCACTGATTTCAGACCGACTTCGATCCAGTATCTCCTTATCGCTTCCGGCTGTATTCCCCTTTTTGCGAGGGCGCGGAGAGTTCCCAAACGAGGGTCGTCCCAGCCTGTGAACTCGCCTTTCTTTATTCCCTCTTTTATCAGCGAAGTCTTGAGAATCGTGTCCTTCATGGTGACCCAGCCATAGTGGATATAAACGGGCTTCTTCCATCTGAAGTAATCGAACATGTACTCCTGGCGGTACGTGTTGTTGAGATGGTCTTTACCACGAAGCACATGTGTAAGAGCTAATTCGTGGTCATCCACCGCCACCGAGAAATTCATGAGCGGGTAAACTATGTACTTGTTTCCGACGCGGGGATGCTCCACATCCTTCACTATCCTAAACGCGGCCCAGTCTCTAATTGCAGGATTGGGATGGCTCAAATCGGTCTTTACGACATACACCGCCTCTCCATCCCCGTAATCTCCGTTGAGCATCTTGTCCCATCTCTCTAATTGCTCCTCCACCGGTAATTCTCGGTCCACCGTGGGCTTCCCCTCATTTTTCAACTTCCGCCATTCTTCCGCGGGCACTGTGGTGATGTACGCTTTGCCCATCTCCAACAGTTTGCGTGCGTAATCATAGTAAATTTCGAATCTATCCGTTTGAATCACGAGCTCGTGAATCTTCACGCCCAACCATTCCAAATCCTCGGGAATCATATCGTACGCTTCCGGTAGGATATTGTGAGGATTCGTGTCTTCTATCCTCAAAAACAACTTTCCGCCATATCTTTTAACGTACTCATCGTTCAGAATTGCCATTCTCGATTGCCCTAAATGCATGGGTCCCGACGGGCTCGGAGCGAGGCGCATGCGCACTTCGCCGTGCACATCTGGCAAATCTTCCAATTCTTTCTTTTCCTCTTTCTTTTTTCGCTCTAAAAGTTCCGGGGCAATCTTCTCCAATTCTTCTCTCTGTTTTTCAACGCTCATCGCATTTATTTCTTCCACTATCTTTTTCACCTCAGGAATCAGCTCCTTCGCTCTTTTCCTGTATTCCGGATTCTCAGCCATTATTTTCCCCATAACCGCCTTGTAGTTCGCCTTGCCGTCGTGCAAAATTGCGTTCTGGAGGGCGTACTTGAGAATGATTTCACGAAGCTCGTCCATGCGCGGGGATATGCCGCGTGGCTCATAAAGTTTTTTGGCAGAAAAATACACAGTATGTAAATTTCCACAGCAAATAAATGATAGACCAACACACCAAAACCATGGGAAGATTTAAAATATTCAAAAATCCTAACCAACAGAGATACAAATGAGAATAAAATCCCGAGAAAAGAGAGATATATCACTAAAGAATCGATTGAAAATTCTTGAAAGGATCACTAAAATAAACATAAAGAGGAGTGATACATGATGAAGAAAAACCACAATTATTTTTTAATATCGGTTTCAAATAGAAAAAATTTGAATCTTTGCATAAAATATGCAATGGCTGGGTTTACTAACAGCGTAAATGGACTCTGGACATTTTTGGACATTAGTGAAGGTGACTACATCTCCTTTCTATACGGTGCAAGAGCTAAGAATCTATATCGAGTAATTAAAAAAGTTGCATATAAAAATGCAGAGAATCTTCCCCCTTGGCCACCTGTTACATTTAGGATGTCTGGAAATACCTATTATTTCCCTTTTAGATTATTTTTGACTCAAGAAAGAGAATTGGATGAACCCATGGTAAGACCTGAATTTTCCTATGTCGCAGAAAATTTACTATTGAGGGGAGGATACCGTAAAACACATTTTCAGGCAGATACACTCACTTTTTATAAGGTATCAGAAATGGGAAACTCATTTTATGGCAAATCTGAAAAGATTAATTTAGATGGTAAAGTTTTTGAGCCAAAAATAGTCTTCAAAAGAGATTTTCAAAAAATCCCAGAAAAATTCTATTTTAAGGAACTGATATTGCAGTCACTTATAAGAAGGAAAATAAAAGCAAAAGCGCTATCCGAAATCTTAGAGTATTTTAGGGTGGAGAATCCGGTGGATGATTTTGAAGTTCTTGGTGAGAAAGCTCTGCCAGAAGGGTTCGTTGATATATTTATAAAACAAAAACATCCAATTGGGAAAAATAAGTACTTATTAGTAGAAGTAAAGACAGGAAAAGCATCAAGAAAAGATTTTGATCAATTAAAAGGATACATTGAAGAATTCGGTTCTGAGGCCATAGGAGGGGTATTAATAGCCAAGGATTTTCCAAAATATATCCCATCAAAACCAAAAATTTTACCTGTAAGATATCTATTTCGAAATTTAGACGTGTCTTTGGGATATAGCTATAAACAGTTACTGGATATTCTGGATTTGGAGATGGCAGCCTTGTGACCTGCTGGATATTCGACGTGGATGACACCCTCGTGGAGTACGTGGATTTCGATTTCGAAGAGTGGTATGAGTTCATAGCGGAGCCTGTGGCGAGGGAGATGAACATTCCTTTGAATTTGAACACATGGCGCGCCATGCTAGATGGAAAAATATCCCGAAAATACCCGGGTAAATGGGGGGACTGGAAAAAATTCTGGAGAGAAGTGGATAAGAGAAATCTGGAATACAGGAAGATGATGTTCTCGCAGGGGCGTTTGAAGAAGAATCGCGGAGTTGAAAAGATTTCCGAGCTTCGAGGGATAAAAATCGCGTGGAGCGCATCATCGAAAGAATGCGTGGAATACGTCCTTGAAAAATTGGGAATTGCAAATTTATTCGACGGGATATTCGGCAAGGACTATCAGGATTATAAATTCTTAGAAAATAATATGCCCAAGCTCGGGCTTCTAAAAGAGATTAGGAAAATACTCGGGTGCAAAGAGTGCTACGTAATAGGTGATTCGTATAAAGACATGGAGGCAGCAATGATTGCAAATTGCAAGGGCATAATGGTTAAAGACGAAAACTTGGAAAATGCCATAAATCCGCTAATTCATAGACAAATCAAAATATAAGAGAAATCACCTGTATTAAATGATGATTTTTACCATTACCTTTTTATCATCAAACTCCCTATTACAGTTATAAAATAAGTTAAATCACAGATGGGAGATGTTTAAAATGGACGAAAAAAATTACAGAAAGTTTGTAGATATGTTTGTCCAAAAGCAGGAGGTGCTGTGGGCTGCCATAATTTTAGATGATGGCCAAATTCCAGCGTATCGCTCAAAAAATAAAGAAAATGAGGAGCGATTTCTCAGAGCAACAAGAAGCTTTTTCTGGACAATGGTGAGCATGGGAGATATGGTAAACATGCCGTATCTCAAAGGCAAGTATCTGGAGGTGCTTTGGAATTACGAAGAATTTGAAAACTATCTTTTCATGTTCCAGCTGAAGAACGAAGTGTTAATGCTTGCCACCAGCATGAATTTAGAATCGCTAATCATAAAAATAATTTCTGAGATTGACCCGAAAGATACCGAGCAAATTCCTGGATTAATAGGTTTTGGCATAGGCGATTTCAATGGCAATTCCGAACACACATACATAGATATGGAGAAGATTAGGGAGTTAGGGAATAGTGAATACACGGAAGAAGAAGTAAGGGATATATTTGAAAAAGCCACACAGATAATTTTTGAAAAATTCATGTTTATGGGCAACTCGGGGTTTGGAGGTGGAAAGTACATGGAAGTGGACTGGTCTAAAGTTAGCGGCTGGATGTTCCCGTACAAAGACAGGGTAGCAGCGGCAATGTTCACCACAGGGAAGGTGGACACTGTGATCAACATACTATCATACTTGCTAGAAAATACTGCCGGTGATTAGATGTCACATATGAGTCCCCATGATATGATTGAAGAGATAAGCAAATTTATGGAAAAGTGGTACCCCCAAAATATTGCCCCATTGGTAGTCAAGAGACAGCTTAAAATGACCGGAGCTTTAGAAGAAAAGCTAAACGAAAAAGATATTCTAATTCTTCTCAGCAGGATTGAAAAAGTGGTTCTCCCATCATTTATGAGCATGGATGAAGCAAGAGAAAAAATCATAGAACTGAAAAAGAATCTCGGTTTAAGATTTTGAGTCTTCCTCAACATGTTTATTTAAAAGGGATAATATCTCAGAAATGAGTGCATCTACTCCTTCTCCAGTCTTTGCAGATATTTTCAACCTCGAAGATTCGCTATTCTTTAAATCCACTTTATTCTCAACCACAAGCACGGGAACATGAAAATCCCTCTTTACCTCACTTAAAAGTCGCTCCTGCTCTTCCATAGTATAGCCGCATGTTTCCGACGGATCTAAAAGGAACACTATCAGATTTGCCAGGTATCTGAGAGCAAGGATTCCTTGCCTTTCTATATTATTTCTTTCTTCAATGGGCCTGTCCAAGAGCCCGGGTGTATCGATAACCTGAACTCTAACATTGGAATCTTCATAATGACCTAAAACTATCCCCTTAGTCGTAAATGGATAACTCGCAATTTCTGGTTTCGCGGAGCTTATCCTTGCTACCAGCTCAGACTTACCAACATTAGGATATCCCGCAATTACTATTGTGGGTAAATCAACCCTCACATCAGGCAACTTGCGTATAACATCTCTTGCATGATTCAGGTAATCAAGCTCCTTTCTTATATCTTTTAAAATTGATGCGGCTCTCCCGTAAAACTGCCTTCTGAATTTTAGAGCATCTTCTACTTTTCCAACACCTTTTATCTTTGATGCATACTTTGAAGCCAGAGATTCAATTCTATTTGCAGCCCAGTTCACCGACGAAAGGCTCTTTTTGTACATGTTCTTATCTATGAGGATATCTAAAAGAGAGCGATAAAAGGGATGAAGCTTGTTAATATAGGGAAAAGAACTGACATATTTTCTCAAAGTTGTAACTGCAACGTCTCGAGCAGTGTATATCTTGGCAATACTCAGATTCTTTTCCATAGCAAGACGATTTTTAGAATACCCCACCTCTACTTTTTTAGCTCGGCGGAACATCTTGTCGATTATTTCCTCTGATTTAAGCACTGTTGGTATTTTGGTGAACACAATGGTATAAAAGAGCAGGAGTATATTACCTTATCCCTCGCAAAAAGTAGCGGGGGGTGGATTTGAACCACCGATCTCCGGGTTATGAGCCCGGCGGGATTTCCTGGCTACCCCACCCCGCTATGCCCATGACCGTAATACATGCTCCCATATTTAAGAATTTCCTTGATTTTAGGTGCGTTGCAATCCAACAAGATTGGGTTAAATGACCAAATAAAACGGAAATTCCGCTTTAATAGAACGGATTTCAAGCAGGAATCTCAGAGGATTTCTATTACTTAGGGCTGGCTTATATTACTATATATACTTTTACCCTGTTTTTATCTCTCTTTTCCATGTTTTTCAAGGAATTCAACTAACCCTGTAAACATAAAAATGCACATATTCCGTCATAAACAATGCAGAATTAAAAACATAGGGAATTTCACAAGTGCATTTAGAACATGGTTAAAATCGTGGAGAGATTTAAATATCGAGCATATATCCCTATCCTCCATGGAGCTCTGGTTCGATGAGATGCACACCCACAATGTGCGATTGGGATTCAGAATAAAGGGAGAATTAGAGCATGTTCGTTCTGAATTTCAGGACATACACGTTTTCGAGACCTATGACTACGGCAATCTTCTGGTCATTGATGGCACCGTACAAACTACAGAGCGCGATGAGTTCGTGTATCACGAGATGATCGTTCATGTTCCTATGCTCACGCATCCCAATCCCAAACGCGTTCTTATAATCGGAGGGGGAGATGGAGGTGCCGCCAGAGAAGCTCTAAAACATGAACCTGAGGAAGTGCATGTTGTAGAAATTGACGAGAAGGTTGTCGAGTTAAGCAGGAAGTATCTCCCCGGCATAGCCAAGTCTTACGAGGACAGCCGGGTGCATTTACACGTGGAAGATGGTATAAAGTTTGTTGAGGAACATGGCGGGTTCGATGTTATAATAATTGATTCCACAGATCCCGTTGGCCCCGCCGCAGGATTGTTTGAGAAAAAGTTTTATGAGAACGTGAAAAACGCATTGGCGCCAAAAGGTATTGTAGCTCAGCAGAGTGGCACACCTTTTTACCATCCAGAAGAGTTTTGCAAGGTTAAGAGAAATCTACGTGGTACTTTCAAGTATGCGCGTACATACCTCGCGTACATACCCACGTATCCTTCAGGCATGTGGACATTTTCCATAGCAAGTGATGAGGAGATAAAACTACGGAGAAACATTAGCTTAAGAACTAAGTACTTCAACCCGGATATTTATCGATCAGCCTTTGCGCTTCCAAATTTTGTAGAGGAATCCTGCAAAGACTAAAATGACTAACAAGTATTTTATATTTATCTCTTTCTTAGGGCTTTCCACTTCTATTTTTCTGATGAACGTATCTTTTGTTCCATCTTCAAATGTGGTGATACATTTTACCGTGTGGGTTCCTGGATTAACATTTATCTTTACTTTGCTGTTTTTTCCATCGTACACCAGTTTATTATCTACATAAATTCTGTATTCTTTAGCTTTTTTGCCCGTGGGCGCTATAGATACCCATATTCCGTTGCTTTTTTTGCTTATCTTTATTATGCTCAATCCATTATTTCCCCCATTTAAATCGTGCAGGAACACCTTTTTGAAAAAACTCACCGCATTTTTTCCATGGATTATAAGCGATGCCTCTCTGTTTTTCGTCATTGATGATAACCCTAAATTCATACTTCCCACTAAAATAGATTCGGTGCCAATCACCAGCTTGGCGTGGAGCAATCTCAATCCCTGTACATGAAATTTTTTCATGTTGTATCCCTTTATAGTATGCTCTGCCAGAATTGCGTTTGTTTTATGATATAGTTTTGAGAGGGCATAGTCCTTTATGTACAGGGCCTCCACGTAAAAATCATTTTCCGAATCAGCAAATTTATCAAATTCCTGCAATGCGTAATCTGGAGCTATTACCGTTTCAAGAGCAGCGGTTAGATTTACCGGCTTGAAATGTGAGGTTTTTGCTTCCAATCTGTGTGAGAAATTGCATGTAACATATTTGTACTCCCCACGGTACTGCTTTATGTCCTGAACCCTTTTTGTATCATCTTTAAAGATATCCTCAAAATATGTAGCCATTTTGGTGTCGTGAACTATCACCCCGTAACCTCGATTTCCACATGGTTCCATGGAAGTCACGTCAAGATTTTCAGTGGATACCAGCACATCTTTTTCGTCTCTCACTATGAATTTAGAATGAATATAGATGTACCTTGCATGCCGACCACCTCCGCTATCCATGAAATATATATTTGCTCCTTTTTCGTAAAGATGCTCCACCACATACATCTCTTTCAAGGGAATGCTACCTACAGGCTGTCCTTCCAAGAGAATGCTTACATTAACACCCACGTCTGTTAAATTTTCAAGCGTTCTCTCTATTTTCAGGCTGGTAAAAGTATATGTCTCTATTTGAACTCTTTTCCTTGCACCATGTAGGTATCTGATTACTTCATTGCTACTATCTGGAAATGCAAAAATCTCTATTCTACTTTTACTCTTCGTTTCCTTGAAATCACTTTGACCAATCCTGTGAAAGTTTGTCCAGTCTCTGCTGCTGTTCGTATAATCCAGCGTCTCTCTTCTAAGAACGTGCCCCGTGGTTATATTAACTGGAGAACCGGTCCATCCCGCTCCGGAGTAGCTACTTCTTCCGTATACCACAATATCTTCTATTTTACCGTTTTCAAAAAGGGCAACTTCGTCACCGGTGTTACTAAGAGCAAATCGAGTATGCTGCGGATACACGAGGTTTGGGGCGAATCCCATGTACCTTATGAATGATGTACTGTTTTCCGCCACGTAATACCTGTTACCAGGCTTTAACTCCCCCGATAACCGTATTTCCCCTTCAAAATCAGTTATGTACGTTCCGCTTAAATTAAATATTTGATTCCCGCGGTTTATCAGGCACACGTAATCCATGTGACTTTTTGGATACGATGAGGGAGACACTTCATAAATGAGCAAATCTCCGCTATGTACACTTTCTCCAGAGCCAAATATGCCAGGTAAGTATGTGAAAATAATAATTAAAAGTGTGGCAAAAATCAGTGCTTTATGCGCCACTCTCTTTTTTTCTCTGCAAGCCTCTCCTCGTATTTGGGCCCCAGCTTGTATGCTATCTCCTCCAGATCCCTAAGATTTTGTACGAATTTCTTTTTGCTATCTGTGTTTATGTACTCTTCAAATTCGCTTTTCTTTTTGAAAGTGTCGTATGTTAGCCAGCCACCAACAGAAATGAGAATTACCCCCAGGGTCAGCAACCACCAGTTCCAGTTCCCTGCCCAAGCGGTAAGCTGCTCAAGAGAGTAGTTTTTCTCTATGAACTCCGAGCGCTGTAATACCCAGTACCCGCTTGTTATGGTGAAGTAGAGCCCTGAGCCCAACATAAGGAGTCCAATGAATATCAAGTACTCCCGTATCTTTCTTAAAGCCATAAGTGAGTATTGGCAGGTAACATATATTATTTTCGTTAGAAATTCGAGAGGTTCTGGTTAGAAAAATAAAAATAATGCACGGGAATAACAGTAGGATGCTTGAGTTTGTTGCCGCATTAATTATAATCGTCACCTTCACGGCATTGGCATTCAGAAAAAATGCCGTAGCAATGCTATCCATCTCATTTGCCCTTGTTTATTTTATTGAGATTGCTCTTTATTACCTATCTCCTTCATATGCAGCTAATTTCTTTTACGTGATGGGTGCGAAATTTCCTCCGGATATGGGTATATTCACCGGTATGTACTTGCATTCGCTCTATCCTGGCCACATCTTCTTTAACATACTGTTCTTTTTCCTTGCTGGTTTGCCATTTGAACAGAGAGTAGGAAGCAGGAGATTAACAACCATATTTTTGATTTCTGGGATAACTGCCAACGTGATTTATTCCGCATTTCTTTTTTTCTTTGGAATCAAGTCCATATTAATAGGTGCCTCAGGAGCCATATTTGGAGTTATGGGTGCGTTTATAGTTATGTATCCTGATGATGAGATAACTTTTTTCCTCGGCCCGATACTCATGCCAAAAATAAAGGTGAAAATAGCAGTACTTGCACTTTTGGTAGTTGAATTCCTAGCGACATTGCTCTGGGTTCATGATAATGTTGCTCATGGCGCCCACGTTGTTGGTGCAGTTACCGGGGCAATTCTTGGGCTGTACTATCTTAAGAAAGGCGTTGCTGATTCCCGTGTAGGAAGTGGAAAAGAGAGCAGCCTGGAAATTGACAAAAATACATTTGAAAACCTTGCCACAACCGATAAGCTCATGTACCTGTACAGAAAGATATGCGAGGAGGATGATGAACTCATAAGAAGAGCATGGATTGAGGAGTTTTTCAAGGAAAAGTTCGGTTCCGGGAGAATTGATGGAAAGTATGTTATTGTTAACGGCAAGAAATATAGAGTTTATAAATGAGGTGATGTTTATGATTAAGATAGACGGTTCTCACGGAGAGGGTGGTGGTCAGATACTGAGAAGCGCAGTTGCACTCTCGTGCCTGCTTGGACAGGAAATAAGGGTCATAAACATAAGGAAAAGAAGAAACAAACCCGGATTGAAAATGCAGCATTTGCATGGCATAGAACTCGCAATGAGAATGTGCAATGCGGAAGTTGTTGGTGCAGCTCTTGGCTCAACAGAGTTGCGCTTTTCACCAGGAAAAATAAGGGGAGGCAAGTATTCAGTAGATATTGGAACTGCGGGAAGTATAACCCTCGTTTTGCAGGTTGCATTGCCCATAGCAATCGCCTCAAAAGAAGCGGTAACCTTTGATATCCGGGGAGGCACAGATGTCCCGTATTCTCCTCCTGTTGATTACTACCTTCATGTATTATTCCCCATTCTGAATATGTTTGGTGCAAAAATAACCGGGCAGGTTTTGGAGAGGGGCTATTACCCAGAAGGCGGTGGTCGTGCAAGGATAAAAGTCATGCCTGGTCAGCTTAATGATTTAAATATCGAAAAAAGGGGGAACATAATAGAAAAATCAGCCTATGTTAACATGAGGGGACTTCCCAATGAGGTGTTAGAGCGTTTGCTTAGAGAGCTAAGTGGATTTAAAACAGAGCTTGACGTGAAAGAGAAATCCATTTCGAGGGGATGTGGGATAACCCTCGTTTCCACGTTTGAAAGTACAAAGATGGCCGGCTCTTTTCTCTGTCGCCGGGGATTGCGCGCAGAGAAAGTGGCTAAAAATGCATTGAAATTGCTTGATGAGGAACTCAATTCAGTGGGCACGGTGGACAGGCACATGGCAGACCATCTGCCCGTGTACGCATTTGTTGGAGGTCGTACATCCTTCGTACCGTCATCGATCACATCACACACGCGCACCGTGCTGTGGCTCGTGGAAAAATTCGGCGCAAAAATTACCAAAGAAGGAAATAAAATAGAAGTTCACGCGTACATGTAATTTTTAGGCACCTGCTTTACCTGTGATGCCTTTTTCCTAATCTCTGAGAGGTTCTGTTCTATTTTCTTTGCCTCCTCATACAGTGGTTGAGGATCTATTTTAACACTGCCCAACATCGTGTTCATAATTTCCACAATCCTTCCCGCAGCTCTTGCGTCTGGATAATCAGGATGTGCCTCTGCCAATAGAGCTATGACATCGCGCTCCCTTTTCTTTCCCTCGGTAAGCAAAACGCCTGATACTCCCGTTATAACACCCTCCTCAAATTTAATAACTTCTTCGGGTATTTTCTTTGACGCGTAATCTGTGCTAGCAACTCCGTAAACGTCCACTTTTTCCTTCCTCTCTTCTATTATCAAGCCCTCAGGAGTTATTATGAGCTCTGCCCTCTTTTCGTCCATCCAGTCAAGAATCAGAGATGCCAAGGGCTTTGTTATGGGGGCAGGTAGCTGGAACTCCGACACAAATACTGCTATCTTTTTATCGGGGGAGATGTTACCTGCGTAAATGCGTACCGGGTTCAGTGGCTCCCAATTCCTCACCAGTGCCAACGAAGGAAAATAATCACTGTCCACAATTCCAATCTGCGTGAGTTTGAGGCTATCTATTACATAATTTGCCACGATTGAGCTAACCAGCCCAACTGATGGAAATCCATCTAATATTACTGCATCCCTCAAGTCCACCTTTTTAAGCTCGTATATCTCCACTACCATAGTCCTTAATCCTAATTGTATTATAAAAAATTTTTTGAGATGTTAATAATGTGTTATTACTCCGCGCTATAATTTGTGACGTCAAAAATTATATATCCATAATCAATATGACGTAAAGATGGTTTGCTTCTGCAAAGATTACGGCAGGCTGGGGATTTATTCTGGGCTATTATACCAGCCTGTTTTCTACGTATTCGTGCTCGTATCCATTTATTTCAACCCATGGTTCAGCATACGCACCTCTGCATTGAGCGATTTAGGTGCGACATTTGCAAGATATCCCTGGATTTTTGACGTGGGACTGGGCGTGGCCAGCTTTCTTGGTATACTTTTTTCAATGGACTTTCTAAGAAAAAACAGTGGCATTTATGGATATTTTTCGTACGGGATACTTCTATCTTCTCTTTTCTTTCTGATAATTACATTCTTCCCAGATAACCTGCCAGTTTTCCTGTTTGACCATATTACCGTGCACAAGTTTTTCACACTTTTTGGATTTGCTACCCTCGTAATTAGTATGTTCCTTTATTCATTTTACTGGATACGCTACCGGCAATTTATTTTCGGTGTTTCACTCATATTATACGGAATAATTGTGGTGCTTATTGCATACTTTTTAGGAGGCCCCGGCTGGGCAAGCTTGGAAATAGCGGTGAGCTCCGTAACATTGATATGGTCTTACATGGCAATTTACATTCAGTGTTCTGGTGGTCTTAATGGTTCAGCCACTGATTGATATATCCTACGATATTGCGGGTATTTTTGCAGAACGTAAAAACAGGTTTCTTGGTGTTGTGAATGTTGGAAGTTCTAATATTTATGCACACATTCATGACCCCGGACGCCTCAAAGAGCTTCTCTACCCCGGTAATGAGGTTCTACTGAAAAAAGCAAGCTCTCCAAGGAGAAAGACCAAATGGGAGCTTATTGCAGCAAAGCGCCACGGCTCCTGGATTCTTGTAAATTCAAAGTATCATCGTTATATTGCCGAGCGAATTCTTGCCATGCATTTCCCAGGTTATTCAATTAGAGCAGAGGTAAAGATTGGGGACAGCAGAATAGATTTCCTGGCTACTGGTAATGAGAGGATTGCCATAGAGGTTAAAGGTTGCACTTTAGAGAGGCAAGGGATAGCCCTATTTCCAGATGCCCCCACCAAAAGAGGCGCAAGGCATGTAGAAGAACTCTTAAAATTCACCACTCATGGCAGGGCAATGCTTCTAATTCTGGTTTTCGTGGCAAATTCTATGTGTTTTCTACCTAATGAAGAAACAGACCCTCATTTTTCATCTCTTTTCTGGAAAGCGCTGAGAAATGGGGTTGAGGTAAAAATTCCCGTGCTGAAATACGATGGTAGCACAGTGTATTATCTTCGAGATATTAATGTGTGCGAGAATAGATTATAAATTTATTCTTCTTGTTTTCTCAAATCCACCGTAATCTCACCCGTTTTTAAATTTTTTATTTCATCCTTGGTGAGCTTTCTCTTTGTTGCCTTGTCTGATAAAATAGCACTGTTTCCAAAGGGGTCTTCCAAAATTATCGTGGCGTTCATCTTCCCATGGCGTATGTGCCCTATCTTCCGCATCACATCCAGTATTTCATCTTTTTTTGCAGGGTATGTGTGCAGAAGTTGAAGAAGAATATCCACAAACCTGTTTAACACACCTTCAACGTTGGTTATGAACGCCTCGGAGTACGGACCCGGCTCCAGTTTTGCACCTAATTCTGGTATGGTTATCGTTCCAGAGGTCGAACGCACTACCCTCGCATTCATATCTTTTTCGGTCTCTATTTTCATTTCGTATCTTGTTGGTTCCCTCGTTTCCATAATCATTATATCTGTGTGTTTGAATCCGCAGGTTGTACAGTATATCAATGTTTCCAGACATTTACCAAAATGAGGTATTTCTAACTCAGTAGCTCTGTATCTAAGCGTCCTGTTGCCGCAAACCGGGCATGGCGTGTTTATTGGCATTTCCTGCTCGGTCATATCCAAAACCTCAGCTCGTTTTTGATCAAATATTCCGCATTTTTAAGCTCTTCTAAATTACTTGCTCCAACGAGGAACATTGCCATTTTCAGCTCTATAATTATTTCCTCCACCCTGTTTTTCAAATCCTGCCATGATTTTGTGGCGTATTTTAGCAGGGCCCTAGCAAATCCCCCAATGTTCCCCCCAAGCGCAATTGCTCTGGCAAGGTCCAGTCCAGATCTGAGACCTCCTGATGCAATGAGTGGCATATTCAAATCTCTCAGTTTAATTACGCAGTAAGGGCTTGGCAACCCCCAGTCCCAGAAAAGCTTTCCAGTTTTACCTCCTCTGTAAAATTCCACTGCTGCAAAGCTAGTGCCACTAACACCGCTAACATCTATGGCTTTAAACCCAATATCCCTAAGCGTTTTTGCTGAAATATAATCAAATCCAGCCCCCGTTTCTTTGCCTACAAGTACAAATTTTTTTGCAAGGGGTTTCAGTGCATCAATAAGACCATTAACAACTCTATCCCCCTCGGGCTGCACGGCTTCCTGAAGATAATTAAAGTGAATTTCAATTGCGTGAGCATTTATCATTTCCATTGCCCTTTTAATCTCTTCCTCACCGTATCCCAGGGCAAATTGGGGGGCACCCAGATTACCCAGCCTGAGCGGTACTTCATAATTGGCAACTACTCCGTAAGTGTTCTCCAGCACTTTGTTTTCGATGGCGCTCCTCTGAGAACCAACAGCGATGGCAATTCCTAATTCTTCTCCAACTTTTGCTATGTTCTCGTTGATCTTTCTTGCAACGGGATGTCCCCCTGTCATCGCATCTATGAGTATTGGTGCGTTTAACTTTGCGCCAAGGAACTCAGTGCGTATATCTATGTCCTCCAGATCCGTTTTGGGAATAGTGACATGCTTTAAAATTACATCGTCCCAGTAATTATGAGAGGTGTTCACATCCTTATCCAGACATATTTTTATGTGCTCTAATTTTCTATCCTGTATCATAGTACCACCGTTCCCACAAAATCTCGATCATCCATAATGTCATGAATTCTCTCCGGATGAAATCCATTTATGATGTAAACCTTGCTGTATTTTGCTATTTCCCGCATAACGTTAATCTTTAGCTCCATACCGCCTGTAACGTCTTTCACGCTGATTTCCGTTTGGGGATCGTTCCTGCGATGCAGTACTTTTATAAGCTTTGAATTGCACACTCCTGGAGGCTTGTCGTATATTCCATCAACATCCGTCAAAAAAATAGTTTTTTCGGGACTGTATTTTTTTGCAAGTTCAAGCATTAAAAGGTCACCCGAGTATATGTTTATTCCTTTGTTCACGTCAAAAACGGCATCTCCATAGGATAGAGGAACGAATTTATGGTGAATTAGAGAGTCAAAGAGGTTGAAATTTAACTCATTTCCCATCTCTATGAATGAGTGAGGTGGCATGGAGACAGCAGGTATGTCGTTTTCAACCAATATATTGAGTATTCTCAGATTCAAATCAATCATATCTCTTTGAATTTTTGAAAAACCAAGTCTCTTATCATCGCTGTATCCCTCTGTTATTTTATATTTATGTGCAAGTATATGTCCAAATGAGCCTGCACCGTGCACCACAATCATATCTTCTTTTGGAAGGTATTTTGCTATCCGCCACACCACATCTTCCCTGAACCTGCGGTACTCTGATTTATCAGATATGACGCTGCCACCAAGTTTCACAAGTAACATTAAAAAGAGGAAAAGATGCGCAGTTAAATACTTTTCTAACCCTATTTTGCGCCTATCTTAACGTCTTCAAAAATTCTCATTTTATTTACCTTCTCCACATGGGTGTATCGAACTTTCATAATACCTTTGTTCCCGTAAATCTCTATCTTTCCGATACTGTCTTCGTTTATTCCGTGCTTTTCTGCCTCTCTTATTATGTCCATCTCCCCAATTCTTTCATTTGTTTTGAATTTGACCGGGACCATACCGTACCTGTCCGCTATTCTCCTGTAATCTTTCTTCACTTCCACTTTACCGTTTTCCACGTCTATCCTGTTTATTTTCATACCTATGTAGTCCTCTATCCTCATAAAAAATTCAATATCTTCTGGGGTAACCAGTGATATGGCTTTACCATCCCTCTTCATTCTACCTGTTCTACCAATCCTATGCACATAATCCTTGGGATACCTCGGTACATCATAATTAATCACGTGTGTGATCCCTTCCACATCGATACCCCTTGAAGCAACATCTGTGGCAACCAGTATATTCACGCGATTGGCTTTAAAGTCGTTCATAACCCTGGTTCTGGCGCCCTGCTTCATATCTCCGTGAATCTCTCTTGCAGGTAACTTCTCGTTTCTGAGTTTTCTTCCAACGTACTGGACTTCGTTCTTGGTATTGCAGAAAATCAGGTACTTTCCCTTTTCACTTCTTAAAATTGTTACCAATTTTCTGAATTTGTCCCTTTTATCTGTCTCCACATAGTACTGTTTGATTTCCTTTGGGGATATGGTATCTGTGGAAAGCGTTATTTTCTTTGGGTTTTTCATGTACCTGTGCGCAAGTTTTATTATTTCTTTAGGCATGGTTGCAGAATAAAGGAGCATTCTTCTGTCGGGATTTGTTTTTGAGATAATCCACCGGATATCATCGATGAACCCCATGTCCAGCATCCTGTCTGCCTCGTCAAGCACCAGAAATTTTATTTTAGATAAGTTTAAATATCCTCTGCGCATTAAATCCATTACCCTTCCGGGTGTGCCCACCACCACGCTTGCCGGGAGATTTCTAATTTGGTTTTCTATACTCACTCCCCCATATATGGCAATGGTCTTCACCCCGTACATTTTTGCTATGCTTCTCGCTTCCTTCTCCACCTGCTGTGCAAGTTCACGGGTGGGTACTAAAATCAATGCTTCGTTTCCTCTCCCGCTTATCTCCTCAAATACTGGTATGAGAAATGCCAGCGTCTTGCCAGAGCCCGTCTTGGACTGGACAATCACATCACCTTTCATGGCGAAAGGTATGGCCTTCTCCTGCACATCTGTTGCCTCTGAAAAACCTCTCATTTCAAGGGCTTTCTTTGTTCTCTTATCTATGTCCATTTCTTCGAAATTCATACTATCACCTTCTAAACACATGGACAGTTGAAATCACTGCATCGAGTTCACCTGCCCCGTGCGGTACCATACAAGGCATGGTATTTAAAACTATCCAGAGCTCAATCATTTTGCTCCAGCCTGATTTTTTGCAATTTAATTTTTTACAATTCTCTAAAAAAGTTAGGGAGTAATGTTAAATAATTAAATGCTATGTATAAGCGATGGACCAAGAGGAGCTTCTAAAAAATCTGAGGCAGGTAAAAAAGGTTCTTGATGAGCATGGTGTGTTTTACTGGCTTGGGGGAGGAACGCTATTGGGCGCTGTTCGCTCAGGAAAGTTTATACCATGGGATTTTGATGTAGATTTAAAATATTTTTATGAAGACAAAGATAAAATAAAGGAAGTTATCAAAGACATAGAAGAACGCTATGGAATAAGGATAGGAGCAAAGGAAAGTGGGATTGAACTGTGCTGGTATAAGATAGAGGGAGATTATGCTGTAGAAGAGTACTATGTTCCTAATGTAACTCTGATAAGGCAGCTATTAGACTATTTTCACAACGTAATTATCTATGGGGAAGATATGGTTGGACAAGGAAGAGTCCCTCCAAAAATAACAAAGGTAATTTACTCTTTGATATACTCTCTTCATCCGGATTACCGCAAAAAATTAGATGAGATTGTACTTGCATTCTACAGGAGATTTGAGAGGGGGGGAAGCACTTATATACGTAAAAAGCTCCCAGCAAAATTTTTCAAAAAGTTTGAAAAGGTAAAACTTTATGATATGGAGTTTTATGCCCCTTCTCCCGTGGAAGAGTATTTAGAGCTCATGTATGGCAAGGACTGGAGGATTCCGAAGAAGAACTGGTACGTGGGACGGTTTGAAGGAAATAATATGAAAAGCATCAGCAAAAGTGATATTTGATCTGCACTCATCTACGCAATCTTAATATTTACCCAGAATATATCCTGATTATGCAAGCAGTAATTTTAGCAGCAGGACAGGGAGCAAGGTTTAAAGAGATGACTCATTACGTTCCAAAACCATTACTGCCACTTCATAACAGTACTCTTTTAGAATGGGTTATGGGCACATTAAAGATAGGTGGTGTTGATGAATTTCTGATAATAACCGGATACATGGGAGTCAAAATTGAAAAGTTAATTGAACAGAAGTTTAAGGATGAAAATGTAAAATATGTGTACAATCCAAACTGGAAACTTGGCAATTTAACATCTCTGTGTACAGCCATGGGACATACTGATGGTGTATTTTTATTATCAATGGCAGATCACCTTTTTGATCCTACAATTGTTTCTGACATCGTGGATTTTAAATCAAACGCTACTGTCCTGCTTGGAGTAGATAGAAAGTACCAGCAAACCGAAGATGATACAAAGGTACTCGTAAAAGATTCTATGATTCGAGAGATTGGAAAAGAGGTTTTTGGAAATTATGTAGATATAGGACTGTTTAAGATGAAAGAACATATTTTCAAATACTGTGAAGACGCTATAACTGAAAGAAAGTATTCTCTTTCAAATGCAATATCCATTGCTGCACATAATAACGATGCAATGGTCATGGATATAAACAGAAGGTTCTGGATTGATGTAGATACACCAGCGGAGCTAAATAGTTATTACGTACAAAATTATCCAAAATTCATAAAAAATGGAAAATGGGATTAGAAAAGGTCATAATACTCCACACCAAGATGAGTTATAAGTTCCTCGCCCATAAGATACCTCAGGAAATTCTTTAGTTTTGTGTGCTGTATAAATAGATCGTTTTCGGGGTATAACCCCGGTGCGACCATTGGGCTCTTGAAATAGAATGAAAGCCATTCCTGAATTCCCTTTAGATGTGCTCTCTGGGCCAAGTCCATGAACAGAACCAGATCTAAAACTACCGGTGCTGCAAGTATGCTATCCCTGCATAGGAAATTGATCTTTATTTGCATGGGATATCCAAGCCACCCAAATATATCTATGTTGTCCCAGCCTTCTTTGTTATCTCCCCGCGGAGGGTAATAATTTATGCGAACTTTGTGGTATATATGGCCATACAAATCCGGGTACATATCAGGTTGTAGGATTGTTTCCAACACCGACAATTTACTGGTTTCCTTGCTCTTAAATGATTCGGGGTCGTCTAAAACCTCACCATCTCTGTTACCCAGTATATTGGTGGAAAACCAGCCATCGATTCCCAGCATTCTTGCTTTAAGCCCTGGCGCTATAATAGTTTTCATTAAGGTCTGGCCCGTTTTGAAATCTTTGCCTGCAATGGGTACATGCATCTTATCTGCAAGTTCGTACATGGCTGGGAAATCTACAGTTGTACCAGGTGCACCATTGATAAAAGGCACTCCTGATTTGAGAGCCGCATAAGCATAAATCATACTTGGGGATATGTCTTTGTGATTTTCCTCCAACCCTCTTTCAAAGTTTTCAAGGCTGAGATGAACTTCGCTTGGGGGGATATATATCTCTGTGCTTGCTGCCCATACAGTTACAAGTCTATCCACTCCGCTTTCCTTTTTAAATTCTTTAATATCTTCCATTACTTCATTGGCAAGCTCCATTTTACTGCCCCATTGCTTTATGTAATCCCCATTTAATTTTTTCACGTAATACTGGTTGAAAACTCCTTTCATGGGATGGATAGTTTCCATGAAATCTTTTACTTTTTCCAAGTCCTCTTGCTTGAGAACTCCCGCTTTCTTAGCACCCTCATAGGCATTCATATCAAAAATATCCCATCCTCCAAAAACAAGATCCTCTAAATTTGCCAACGGTACAAAATCCTTTATTAGTGGGTTTCTGTGCTCAGTGCGTTTGCCAATTCTTATAGTTTGCATTTGCGTTAGTGAACCATACGGTTTTTTCATGTTTCTTCTTACAAGCTCAACTCCTGCCATGAAGGTGGTGCTCACTGCGCCACACAGCCCTGGAATAAGCACTCCAACTTTTCCTTTTGGATTATCTATTTCTGGTGCCATATTTCACATCCCTTGTGGAGTTAAGGTTTTTTTATATTTAAATATTCTTCTCTATTTTTTAGAGTTGTAAGAAAAAATGTTTGCGTTTTTGCGAGATAAGTTTATATAGTATTTTTATCATTTCCGGTCTGGCGGGGATGGCCGAGCGGTACGGCGATGGCCTGCTAAGCCATTGGGCTATTGCCCGCGGGGGTTCAAATCCCCCTCCCCGCGCTTTCTTCAATTATTTGAGATAACAGATATGCAAGATGAACGTTTTTATTGTTAACATTGAGTATTGTTAACCATACCAAATTTCCCGGATATTTTTTTCTTATCAAAAGTGCAAGACTTGTTTTGTCAAACTTCACATAGTAGGTATTGAGCCTCTTTTTGCACATTCTAATTTTTAATTTATTACCCGTATTTTTCCTTAAATACTCACAAATAGTATTCACGTTCGTGTCAAGATATCTGTGAAGTGAAAAAACACTTATTTCGGTTATGAGGTGTATAATCAGAGATAACAACACCCATAAAAAAGCAAACATAACAAATGAGAAAAGGTTGTTTAAAAAAGAAGGGGTTATTAACGAGGAAAAGTAAAAAGCAATCATAAAAGATGTGAAAACGAGATTAATTCTTGTTTTTCTATCTTTGATACTCCCCATGTAAATGCATGTGCTCCACTCCTTGCTCAGCAAATTTACACATATCTCCTCGATTTTCTTATCTTCATTAAACATATAAAAAATTAATGAAAAAAAAGATACTAAAATTGTAAAAATGATAAAAATTGAAATAGTATAATAATCAGCAAAGATATTATACAAAACCCCCATTCCAAAGGCAAAGCTGAGGTATAGCAGCATCAAATTAAAAACTTTTAAGTTGAGTTTTACTGCTTCATTGCTTGGCTCTAAAGCATGTTCCTTTTTTGTTCTGACATAGCTTACGCGTTGCTCTAAATCCTCTTGGTTCATTCTGCCGAGATTTGAAAGTTACATATTTATTTTCACCATTGTTTTTTATTTTCAAATATTTTTATTTTTTGGTTTCTTTGCAAAAAACACGTGAACGTCAATCATGTACATATTCCATATGCTCGCAATAAGAATTCCTAAAAAATCAGCAGCCATGTACTCTACTTTGGCCATCGATAGCAAGTAATAAACGCCCAGATTTATCACCATTCCTATAAATAGAACCATGTGGTATCCAAAAAGCCTTCTCCATAGCGGTTTGTGGAAATCTCTACCCGAGAGTGCCCAGTAATTGTTGAGGAAAAACGTGATTAGTATGCTTAGCTCAATGGATACTGAAAGAGATAGCATATCCCATATGTGAAGCAATCCGTACATTATGTAAAAAAGAATCATATTTATTAAAACTCCAGATACACTCACAATTGAGTATCTTATGAAATACCTTCCCGCCTTGGTGGTCTTCACAAGCTCAAGAATATCATCAAGCCTCTTTTTGTGGTATTTTAAATCACTGAACAAAACACATCCTCGGGAGTATTCCCTTTTTAGAAGTATCTTTGCCAAATTTAGCTCCTCTCCAGCGTATATTTCTCCTTTGTATCCTACAACAGGTGCCAGTGGTGAAAACTCAATCACGGGGAAAACCAAACGTGTCAAAAATAGGGCTATGGAGTAAACTAACTTGTTAGGACATATCAACACAAGATCGCACTCATCAAATTTTTTTCTTATTTCGTCATTTATGCTCATTTTGCTCATCCATATGCTTTATCATATGATAAAGTAACCGTGTGCATTTGCCATTTATAAACGGTTTTAATATATAATCAATCTCTGTTTTTCTTTTTTTGCTCACATCCTGCAACATACTGGATTTGTTGCTTGATGTTTCCTTTGCCACCTTTTCAACTTCTTTGAATAGGTCAATAATGTATCCCATATTTCTGAGCTTTTCTGCAACCTCTTGAGAAACACACTTTGCAATTTCTCTAAGATGAGTATCATGTATTATTTCCCCGTTTTTAACATTCATAATAGCAGTGAGCGGGTTTATAACGGAGTTCACTGCCGCTTTGATTACTCTTCTTTTTAATATGTCATTCACCGCTTTTGTTTCCAACCCAGATTCCGTGAAATTTTGGCTTATTTTTCTTACCCTATCTGTTATCTCTCCGCTTATTTCACCTATGTAGGTATCCCCGTATCCTGCATGTATAACAGTTCCTGGTTCAACTAAATATGCCCCGTGTGTGGTCATTCCAGGCACCACATCAAATCCACTTAACTCATCTAAAATCCCAATACCGTTTTGAAAAGTTATTACTGTTTCTCCAGAGTACTCTTTTTTTATATCATTTGCAGCGGTTTTAGTGTGATACGCCTTAACCGTCATTATAATTATATCAAATCCCCCCGGGTACGCAGAATTCGCATCTAAGTAATACACCCCATTTGACACGCCTTTTACTCTCAGACCTTTCTCTTTTATTACGGATAAATGTTTCCCGCGAGTGATTAGAAGCACATCATTCTTTTTCGAGAGGAGAGCTCCGAGAACGCTTCCCAATGCGCCTACGCCCATTACTGCTATCCTCATTATTTTCACCCTTAAATATGAATTTCTTCATTATGATGTAATTCCAGATGGTCGCAAAAAACACCGCCCATGCATTTGCCCAGAAACGATTTCCCACAAATAGAAAGTATCCGTAGAACACGATGAACATAATCCACTGGAATACCGCACCTATAAACAGCGTGCCTTCATAACTTAAGAATCTTATCCATATCGAGTTTTCATACTCGGTTTTGAAAACCCACTGGTCATTCAGTATGAACGTAACGATTATTCCCGCTTCTACGGATAGCCAGAAAGGCCATTTTGTTATGTCCACATCCAACGTCTTGTCTATATATGTTAAAACAAAATACTGTGTGAAAAACCCTAAAAGTCCAACCAATATAAATTTCCAGAGCACACCTGGTGGAAACATGTGGAGGGCTTTTCTTGCCATGCCCTCCTCTTTTTCATCAGTGTTTCCTTGTTCTTCATTTTCACTCATTCTCAATCGCCTTTAAAGCCTCTTTCGCGTCCTCATCGTCGGGATTGCGCTTCAATGCCTCCTTTATGTATCTTTTTGCCTCTTCTTTTTTATCCATAGCAGCATAGCACATACCTTTTGCGTACCATGCATCAGGGTCATCCGAAAGCTTTATGCTTTCATCGAATGCCTTGATGGCATCCTTGTATCTCTCCTGGTAGTAAAGGGCAAGACCTTTGTTGTACCATGCATTATCATATTCCTTATCCAGAGTGATGGCCTTCTCCGCCGCTTTAAGAGCTTCTTCATAATCTTCGAGAAATATCAAGCTCACGGCAAGATTATTCCAAGCTTCTGCATCTTCCGGATTGATTTCAATTATCTTACGGTAATATTTTGCCGCGGCCTTGGGGTCATCCATTGAATCGTAACATGAGGCGAGATTGTAAAGAGCGTCGGTGAGTATGTTCTTGTCTTCTGGCTCCATCTCTACAACACGCCGGAAATACTTGGCAGCTTCTTTGAAATCCTCGTTGTCAAAAAGAATCATTCCTTTAAGCAGGAGAGCATCTATGTTGTCCATATCCTTATTTAAAAGCTCGTTAACCATATTGAGCGCATCTTCATCCTTGTCCATGCTTCTGTAAATATATGCTTTGTATGTTATCGCTTTAGTATTATCAGGTTCTTCTTTAATTACACTCTCAACGAGTTCCAGGGCTGGCTCAAAAAGTCCCATTTCTATATAACCCTGCACGTCTGATTCCCAGTTTTCGTTTGCCATACCTTCATAATATTTGAGAGGTATAAAAAAGTATGGGAGTAAATTTTAAATCCCGCCATACCATGCGGGTGATGCTCATAAGCCGCGGTAGCTCAGCAGGGAGAGCGTCAGACTGAAGATCTGAAGGTCGCCGGTTCGATTCCGGCCCGCGGCACTGCTCGTTTTTCAGGATGATGGATATTTCTTTTATGTGGCTGTATCTATTATGTGATTGTACATCGCGTTACTCGATGCACCATCGGAAAATATAAATGGCAAATAGGTATCAAATATCATGGAAAATCCATATGCAAAGATGTTACGTCTTGTAATTCTCTCGCCTATCGGGATTGTTGGCGCAGGGTTTTTGGCACTCGGGGCCGCGGGGATCTTCCTGTACGGAATCTTAATTGCATATCGCCCTTCATTAATTTACCAGTGGCAAAGCTGGGCATATCCACTCATATTCCTCGCTCTATCTGCAGTTTTTATCTACATGTCACTCTATTTTCTCAGGAAGAACTCGTTTAAATTCCTGGAAGATATTAGAAATGGAGAGATCGAATTAAGGAAGGAGATTATGAAAATGGATTCAGAAAGCTCCGAGTTTGGGCCAAGCAGCAAGGATATGGAAATTTTGAGGATGATTCGAGATTCTGGAGGATATGTACCGGTACTGAGACAGCAGATAATTGATTCACCCTTTACGATCGGGGATAGCGTTAAGAGCATCGCCAAACTATCCCTACTCGGCTATGTGCGCGTGCCATATGGCATGGATTTGAAAGCCCCGATTTCTCCAACCTGGGACACTATAAGCGATGTACCAAAGAACAAAGGGATGAAGATAATACTCACCTCAAAGGGATTGGATGCGATGTCCCTTTCTCCAATAACATTTGTCTCATTGGTACCATGGGATATATCCATAAGAATCATACATGCAAATATTCTTTACCGCGAGGGAAACCACGAGAAAGCAATACTGGAAGTTTACAACCTTTTAGAAAGGGCGTTCAAGGTGCATCTTATTCCAACTATAGATAATTATCGAGAGAAATGGAACGAGAATGTTGCCAAGAAAGTGGGTAACAACGAAAAGGAACTGAAATTATATTCTTGGAATGGGGAGAGAACAATAACCTCCCTAAACGCACTCTGGAACTTCTACAAGAAAAATGTTAATTTGGGAAGAAAATGGAGCGAGTTGGGAGACATGGAAATCAAGCAAATTGAAAAAGAAAAAGCGCGTTTGAAAGATGAGATAAAAATAGCCGATAAAATTGTGGATGTTGTGGCGGACACACGCTCAAGATATGCACATAACAAGCCCGGCGGAAAGTATAAAAAAGATGCATATCGCCTGATAAAACTTGCAGAAATACTTATTGGTTTGCTGTTTGAAGATATGAAAGAAAAAAGTTTCGGAAATTAATCTTTCCCTGGGTTATTCGGTAGCCAAATTGATAGAATTGCACCAATTGCAAGTGAGATCATCATAAAAAGCATCGCAGACTGCATCGCATTAGCCAGAGCCACGCGGGTTATTTCCTCAACCTGCGGCAGATAACTGGGAGGAATTGAAATCTCACCCTGCTTCATGTGTATTAACCACTCAATCACTTTTTGCTTTATCTCCGCTTTGCTCGCATCTGGGAAGTAATTGGATTCGTATATCTTCCGAGTGACATCGTTAATCATTCCAATCACCAAAACTGCGCCTATGAACGCTGTTCCCAAACTCATGCCAAGCTGCTTCTGTGAGTTGAAAACCCCCGAGGCCTCCGCTTCCTCATCCGCCGATGCACCGGCCATTGCCAAATTGGTTATCTGCGAGAAAATCAATCCTAAACCCATTCCGTAAATGGCAAGCCCGAGAGCGAGATCCCAGCCCGTGGCGGTCGGGGAGAATGCAAAGAATAACAAGAGCAAACCGATGAAAGCGAGTGCAATTCCAATCTGTATCGTTCTCTTAGCACTCATGTACTTCAGGAATTTCTGGCCGTATATGGAGAAAATAAACATCATTATGGAGAGGGGAATAAGAGTCAGCCCGGTGTTCATGGCATCGTATCCAACGACATTCTGTAAGAATACGGGGAGGGTGAACATAAGTCC
Source organism: DHVE2 group archaeon (assembly GCA_027023265.1). GTDB lineage: Archaea > Thermoplasmatota > Thermoplasmata > Thermoplasmatales > Aciduliprofundaceae > JAADDK01. The sequence continues at coordinate 1,965 of JALVVV010000055.1, read as the reverse complement.
GGCGAGGGTTATCTGGAAGAATATGCTGACAAGATTGCCGACTACGAATGTTTTTGATTTGAATAATTTCAAATTGACGAGGGGATCGAGACCCCTGCGCACCATGCTTCTCTCATGGTAAGCGAATCCCAGGAGAATGAGAATACCCACTATCAATATCCCAAGCACGGGCGCCTCCCCAAGTGGATCAATCATGAGAACGGAGAGCGTAATTAGGAATAAGCCTAAGCCCACAAGCAGTGCACCGAGGACATCTAACTTTATCTTCTTCTCCGGCTGGTAATCTTTGAGTATGGACATCTTCGCAAACATGCCCACGACTATCACCGCTTCCATACCGAACCCTAAACGCCATGTGAGGTACGTGGTGAACGCCCCGCCGATAATCGGGCCGAATGCAGCGGCGGCTCCTGCGATTGCACCCCAGACCGCAAAGGCAAACGCTCTATCTTTTCCTTCGTAGTCCTTGGTTATGTAAGTAACGGTAACTGGCATCATCATGGCTCCGCCTATCCCCTCCAAAATCGACCATCCGATTATGAGTATTATCAAATTGGGAGATATTGTGGCGAGGGCAGTTCCAACTCCGTAAATGGCGAGGCCAACCATGAAAACCTTCTTTGTTCCCCATATATCAGCCATCTTCGCCCCAACAATCATGAATGCTGCCATTACGAGAGTGTAAAGAGCGATTGCAAGTTGAATTCCGCTCACGGTCGTGCCCAAGTCACGCACCAAAGCGGAGATGGAGACGTTCATCATGGTCATATCTATCGTCATGATGAACATCGCAAAGCTCATCATGTAGAGAACGCCCCACTTCCCATGCTTTTTCTCTGCCATGGAGACTCATGAGGGGCGATAATTATAAATAAATTTCCCGCGGGGCTGGGTAAATTATTTAACATCTTCCCTCTATACTCCGCCATGGCCATGAAGCTCATCATCGACATGGACGGCGTGATTTACCGCGGTTCAACCCCTCTGCCACATGCGAAGGAGTTCATCGAATTTCTGCAGGAGAATGGTGTGGAATTCGTGTTTGCGACGAACAATTCAACCAAAACGCGGGAGATGTTCGCCGAAAAACTGGCAAGAATGAGAATCAACGTATCTCCCGAGAGAATAATAAGCTCCTCGTACGCCACGGCGGAGTACCTCAAAAAGAGAGAAAAAGAAGGAAGGGCAATAATCGTGGGAGAGAGAGGAATAGAGGAGGAAACGAAGAGAATAGGCTGGGAAGTTCTCCCGCTTGATGAATGGAAACACGCTACGCATGTGCTCGTTGGCATGGATCGCACGCTCACGTACGAGAAATTGAAGGCTGGGTGCCTTGCGATAAACAACGGCGCTAAGTTCGTTGCAACGAATGGAGATGTGAATTATCCAGCAGAAGAAGGCTTAATTCCCGGTGCGGGGAGCATGGTTGCCGCTTTAGAAGCCGCAACGGGAAAAAAAGCACTGGTGATAGGCAAGCCAAACGAGCCGTACATTGAAATAATAAAGGACAAGTTGGGCGAGGGTGAGTACTGGGTCGTCGGTGATAGAGCTGATACGGATATGATTTTAGGAAAAAAAATAGGCGCGAAGAACGTTCTCTTATTGACCGGAGTGGCACGGGAGCCCGCGGGGATGGAAGATTATATTTTCAAAAATTTGGGTGAGCTCATAGATTTTCTGAGGGAGCGCATATGATTGAAGAAAAAATAAAAAGATTGGAAGGGGAGATAGGTGAAATAGTGAGGAGAAGAATCAAAGAATTTGAAGATGTGAGAAAAGAAAAAGAGGAGAGGATTTTTCAAGAGCTGGCGTTCTGCATTCTCACCGCAAATTCCTCCGCGCGCATGGGGCTGAAGGCTCAGAGAGAGATAGGTGAAGGGTTCGTAACCTATCCCGAGGAGAAACTCAGAGAAGAGTTGAAGAAAATAGGCTATCGATTCTGGCGCGTGCGGGCGGGGTACATTG
>JALVVV010000054.1 GCA_027023265.1 DHVE2 group archaeon | reverse complement strand
CAATGCCCTTATTGATTTTCTCGGTGTATTAATCCTCATCTTTGGATTTGCTATAATTGCTGAGAATTTTATAAGGACACTTATAAGGCATCTTCAGTGGCAGTCTTCTCTGCTTGCATTGCTGATATTGGCTGTTGGTATTTATAAGGGAGTGTATGAATTGATAATTCTTTCCGTGCTCACTGTTCTGTTCAGAGGGTGGTTGATTCCTGCAATTCTCCTCAAGGATGTGAAAAAGGAAGGAATATGGGAGCATCGGGAGCTTTCCACGAGCGCCAGGCACTCCCTTGTAATTGGCATAATTGTTGTCATATCTGGTTTTATTCTCTATGGCGGATTGTATCCCTTGCTCAACACATGGAAAGCAGCAATACCCTTTGTCCTTCTTCTTCTTGGATTAACGATAATCATTTTGAGAAAAAACGCAATCGCTCAGATTTCCGGATACATTGTTGAAGAAAACGCACTTCTATATATCGGTGTGGTTCTTGCACCCATGGGATTCCTTCTGGAAGTGGGAATACTTTTGGATATAATCGGTGCGGTGCTCCTTGCGGTGATACTTGGCTCTGAGAAGGAATACGGTCCTCTTGAATTGGAGGAGCTTTCGGGGTGATTTAAATGGATGCGGTGTGGATTGTTTATGGAATACTTGCGTTTCCCGGCGTGGCCTCTCTGCTTTCCCTTTCAAAACAGTGGAAGTTAGGTGCTGTGAGCACTTTGTTTGCGTCTTTTATATCTTTGATTTTTTCACTCTACCTTTTCTTCCAGGGTAATGTGTCCACTTCATGGTTTTATCTGGATTTTGTTTCCAGAACAATGCTCTTAGTAATTTCCACAACATTCATTATGGGCTCTTTCCACGCGTATTTTTGCATGGACAAGATGAAAGAATTTTTCCTGAAACCGAATTATTACTGGCTTCTCCTTAACCTGTTTGCTCTTACAATGTACCTTGCGGTTACAACACCTTCTTTGGGATACGGGTGGATGTGGCTGGAAGCCTCAACCGTGGTAAGTGCAGCATTAATTATCGTGGAGCGCGGCAAATCCCATGTTGAAAGTGCCTGGAGATATATCATAATCGCTTCCACGGGGCTTGGCATGGCGTTGCTTGCAATAATTATGTACGGTAGAGTGTCTGGCAATCTACTCTGGATTCATCACCCGGAGCTGACCACGGGTGCACTTTTGGTGGGTGTTCTGGGTTTGCTTGGCTTTGGCACCAAGGTGGGTTTGTTCCCCATGCATACATGGCTTCCAGATGCTCACGGTACTGCCCCCTCGCCGGTGAGCGCCATGCTTTCTGGTGCTCTCCTTCCATCGGCTCTTATTGTGTTTTACAGGTTATACGGTGTTGTAATGAGCGAAACACTTTTCACGATAACCCTTGTTTTTGGAATTCTCACGGTAATAGTTGCGGGTACAATGGTTATATCCCAGAAAAAGTTCAAGAGATTGCTTGCTTACTCCAGCATGGATGTAATGGGCATAGCCACGGTGGGCATTGCACTTACTTTTTATTCCAGTTATGCTATTATCTATGTACTAATCATATTTGGCATTCACGCCCTCGCGAAGTCATCCCTCTTCCTCATGGCAGGAACTCTGAAGAGGAGAGGGTTGGAAGATGTTGATAAGATTCGCTCGCTCATAAAAAAGAGTCCTGCCATGGCGTTCACTGCGGTTGTTTCCGCATTAACCGTTACAGGCGCTCCGCCATTTGGTATGTTTATTGGAGAATTAGGGATACTCAGCGTTCTTGCAAAGATACCTCATCTTTCCTGGCTTGCATTTTCGTTCCTCTTGCTGGGTATCCTTCTCTCGTTCCTTGGTATAAATTACTGGATTTTAAAGATGGTCTTTCCTGAGGGGGATGAAAATTCACCTCTGAGTTTAAAGATGAAGGATGTCTCCGTTCCCTTACTTGGCTCTTTTTTCATGCTCGGCTTGACTGTATTGATTTACTCTTGGTTCATTTGGGGGTGGTCACTGTGACAATGAATGAGCACACCGGCGAAGTTTTACTTGCTGCATTCAAGGAAAATGATGGTTATTCTGCCGTGTGGATGAATTACGATACTGGAAAAATGAGAATTGATAACGTTGATGAGAGCTTGCTTGATGAGAGACCCATCACCTCTGCATTTTTCAACAATTACGACATAGATATCCGCTCACTCCCATCCTGTGCCAAAATATTAACATACGGACCTGCTGCTGGCGGTATTGGGGAAGCTGGAGCATTCAGGCTGGCCACATGCGGTGAAAAAATACTCTCTCTTGTACCATACAGGGGATTCAAAAAAAGCAGAAGCATGCTTAAAATGGTAAAAGACATGGAGGTTTCTCGGGCTCTTCCTTATTTTTCCAGACTCAGCGGTCAATTTGCTGCCTCTTACACCACATTATTTATCAATCTTGCTTTTGATGATTTGGATGAAAGCTTTAAAACTCTGAGTTTTGCGGCGGTGGAGATGGAGAGAATACACAATCATGTGTGGGTTATGCACAAGCTTGCCAACGACGCAGCTCAAAAGGTTGCCTCCGCACATCTTTCAGCACTCACGGAGGAGTTTTTGCGTCTCAACTCAATTGTTTTTGGGAGTCGCTACTTGATGGATTATCCTCACTTGTACAAAAAATATGGGAGTTTCCACGAGAGGCTCAAAGAGTTGGAGTCAGAATTTAATGGACTAATTGATGAGCTTTTGCACTCAAGGATATTTATAGACAGGCTTCATACAACTGGTAAATTGAATAGCGAAGATGTTATTAAAAACGATATTACAGGCATACCTGCCAGGGCAGCGGCAGTTCCTAGGGATTCCAGAAAATTCAGCGTTTTAAAGGATTTTTACGTGAATCACGAGATCAGAATGGAAGAAGACGGAGATGCGCTTTCTCGCTTCCTGGTACGCGTGTCCGAGGTTAAAGATAGCATTTCACTGCTCAAGGAAACAAATCTTCCTGATAAAATCAGAGTTCCAGAGAAGCCATCTAACGGGCTCAGGTACGGGTTAATAGAAGCACCACCGGGGGATATATTCATGATGGTGCATGTGGAAGATGGCAAAGTGAAATCTGTGAAAATAAGGCCCCCATCGGTGGTTATGCTCCACGCATTCTCCATAGGTGTTCGTGGAAACGTGTTTACTGATTATCCCTTTGCCCTTGACAGTTTCGGGCTTTATTTTGCGGATGCAGACCTTTATGGGGGGTGGTAAAATGTGGATAATACGTGGCTTGAAAAAAGGCATAATAACAACGCAATTTCCAAAGAAAGACGATGAGACTATTCCGAATTCTTATTATCCGGATAACCTTAAAAATTGCACAGTGTTTTCAGATATTCAGGATTTCTCATGCATGGGTTGCGGGATATGCAAATCTGATATGGTAAGGCGTGAAGACCACGTGGAGGTGAGAAAAGCACTTCCCCTTAAAAAATCCGTGCATATTTTTGTATTGGATGTGGGTAGTTGTGGGGCCTGCAACAGGGAAATATCATTGTTAGGTGCGCCGCAGTACGATTTTCACCGCCTTGGGTTCTTTACCACTCCCACTCCTAAACACGCGGATGTGCTTATGGTTGTGGGGGAGCTTACCGAGGACATGCTCCCCGTTCTCCGTGAGTCTTACGAGTTAATGCCAGAGCCAAAAGCAGTTCTTGCCGTGGGAGCTTGCGCTTCTGGTATTTATCTAAAAAGGATAGAAAAGGAGGTGCCCGTTTCCGCGAGGGTATCTGGCTGTCCGCCCCAGCCAAAGTACATACTCAAGGCACTTCTTCAAATCACAGGGAGGTGGAATGAATGAATTACCTTGTCGTAATATTCGCTATTTATTTCCTTGCAGGGATAGTTGGATTGAAGTTGAAAAGAACATCGTACGGGCTGGTTGCCATTGGCTCCGCCATAACTATGGTTCTTCTCTTCTTAAAAATGATTCCAGTTGCTCCCACATCTTGGTATTTCCTGCTACTTTCTTCACTGATATGGCTTTTCATGTCCCTTTTCTCCCTTGGTTACGATGTGAAAGATGGCATTCTTGCTTCAACCTTCGGGTTCACCACGTCCATGATGTTTTTAATTATGATATCCCAAGATGCCATCACTTTCCTTGCAGGATGGGAGGGCATGACGGTTGCTTCTTTCATTTCTCTTTACTCTCACAAAAAATCTTCTTCCTCTGCGTATTTATTCCTGGGATTTGGCGAGCTCAGCACTTTATTCATTCTATCCGGATTCTCTTATGCATATTCACTCACGGGTAGTCTCCTGTTTTCATCGTGGACGCACGTTCACGGGTGGAGCGCCATTTATTTCCTGCTTGCCATGGGATTTACAATTAAGATGGCCGTATTTCCGTTTCATATCTGGTTGCCAGAGGCTCACTCAAAGGCACCTGCAAACATGTCCGCCCAGCTAAGTGCAATTATGACCCTGATGGGTGTTTATGGTCTTATCATGTTCTCCGGGATTTCTCTACCAGCTGCTTGGGTGGGTACAATTCTCTTAATCCTTGGAGGAATAACTGCGATATGGGGTGCATTTTACGCTTCCGTTACGGACCATGTGAAGCGGCTTCCAGCATACAGCACAGTTGAGAACGATGGTGTGCTTATCGCATTAACGGGTGCTTTTATCATAACTCTGAACTTCTCTTTTGTGGTCATTGCGAGTTTCGTGCTGGTGAGCTTGCTTTTTTACTCGTTTGCTCACAGTGTTTCCAAGGCTCTTATGTTCTCCATTGCGGGTAAGCTGGAGAAAAGCGGCGGTGAGGCTTTGGGTGGAAAATCCTCTCTAACCCGCGTGGGTGCCATTGGGGGTTATATAGCAGCCATATCCCTCTCCGGCGTTCCCCCTTTCCCGGGATTTGTGGGAGAGTGGATGGCAATAGAGTCCATGTTTCAAGCGTTTTATTTTTCTAACATGGTTATGAAAGTGATTACAGTTTTGGTAGGAGCCCTCGTTGCTCTGACAGCAGGAGTTAGCATGATAGCTATGAGCAAGTTTGTGGTTCATGGTGTCGGGAGAAGCGTCAGGCGCAAATATGAAGTCTCGGATGTGGGTATAATAATTGGCGCAGCGGTAATTGTAGTCCTTGGAGCAATGCCACAGATGCTGTTTTACGCTTTCTCGCCCATAGTGCACGAAATGACAGGTGTATCTTCTTCCAGATTCATAGGGGGATTGTTGGGAATACCGAATGGTACTTTAATTATATCCGGCAACGGATTTGGAGTTCTATCTCCGACAATGCTCTTTGTATTTATTATCGGAATATTTTTCACCCTCTATATTTTCATGAAAGGCAAGTTTCTCAAACATGCCAAAATCACGAGAGCATGGAGCGGAGGCCTGCACAACGATGAGTATCCCACACGGGCACATTCATCAATCCTGCTGTCCACTCAGAAATGGCTCTATCGCACCACCAGCGATTTCAATTTTACAGACGTGGTTCATTGCGGGTACGTTTCTTTGGGACATTCAACATTTTCGTTCAGTGAATGGTTCAGGCGTATTCTCATGCCGGGAAAAGATAGGCAGTACGTGCTTTACATACTCCTGACTCTCTTTACCCTATTGATAATAGTGGCTCTAAGCGTGTGATTATAAGTGAAAGTACATTGAAATCCCGTCCAGTATGTACTGCACGGCGAATGCAGTGACTAAAAGACCCATGACCCTGGTGAATGCTTTGGAGCCTTTTTCTCCCATTATTTTTGACACGTAGTTTCCCCCTAAGAAAAAAATGGCGGTTATGGCAATCACGATTATGATGGAAATTGTGATGCTAACTATGCCAACAGGAGAGGAGCCGTATTTTCCCATGAGAATTATAGATAGGGAGATTGCTCCGGGCCCCGCGAGCATTGGGGTGCCAAGAGGTACAATGGCCACGTCTCCAGTTTCCTCAACTAACTTGTCTTTTTTTCTCGTGCTTCTCGGCTTGTCGCCCTCTCTTACCATTTCAATACCTACCAGTATCATAAGCACTCCGCCAGCAATCATCAGGGCAGCAATGGAAATACCGAAAAAATCTAAAATGTACATGCCGGTAAACTGGAAAAATAACAGAAGGGATACTGCGGTGATGGTTGATTCTTTTATAATTCTGTTTTTGTCATCCTTGCTCAATCCGTGCGAGAAAGATAAATATAGAGGCAGGGCAGCAAACGGGTCAATAACGGCAAAAAGAGGGACGAAAATATGGAGAAAATCGACAAAATCCATGGGTATCATGAGGAAACAATCTTCGAGAGCGTTTCCAGTTTTCCCATTATCATGTACACAACAGTTCTTCCATGTACTGGTATGTTCGGGTCGTTTGCGATTTCATCAAGTTCAAAAATGGCGCTGGCAACGCGCACGTCCATGGGCTTTCCCGCTTCCTCCAGTGTATTTTTTGCATGGGTTATGCTCCTTCTTATGTTTCTTGGAATGGACGTATCATCTATCAACTCTTCCATTATTCCTATTATTTCCTTATACAGCTTTTCTTCTTCGCTCATTTAAATCACCTCACTCAAACACCACACCTCTCTCCTTGTAAGTGCTTACCACAAGCATACTCTCTGTTTTTGTTACCCCGTCTAACTTGGATATGGAGTTTAGTATGAAATCTTTAAGGTTTGAATACTCCGGAAATTTAACCTTCACTATTATATCAAAGTCTCCGGTCGTGAGAAAAACATCTTCCACGTTGTGATACTTCACCAGTTCCTTGGAAACGTCTTCTATTTTTGATGTGTCGCATGTTATTCCTATGAGCGCGGTAACAATGTGCTTCTCATAATACTCATTCATTATTGTATCCTTGTCATCCATCCCAATCACCTGTTTGTGAATACTACTACTCCTATTTATATTTTTTATTTTGTGTGGTTACCGATACCATTAAATACACTATAATGCATATTTTCCCCGTGGATTACATTTCTGCTGGGGATATAGAAAAATACTCTTACTGTCCGCTTAGCTGGTGGCTCAGCCGTGAAGAGCAACATGAGGAAAGCGAGGGTGTTAGGAAGCACAAGGAAATAAGCAAGCAGGCAAAGAAAGGTATGAAAGCGTATCAAAGGGCAAGAAACTCGGAGAGAACAGTGCTCTATCTTGCCATAGGTGCTACCATAGTTTCTTTAGTGGGAATATCTATGATTTATTCTTCATATACCATGGGCATAATTTTTGATGTCATCTCGGTTTTCTGGCTAATTGCCGCGCTCTATTTTCTATGGAAGTCCGAAAGGTACGTCACCATGTGGCACGATAATTTCAAGAGGATGATGGTAGTTCTTCCCCTCGCTGCAACTGTTTTTTCCATACTGTCCGTAACATTCGTGATGGAACCCAATAAAATTATTTCCTACGTTATGGAAATTTCATCTTTGCTGTGGTTAATTTTTGCCACGTTCTTCTTTTACCTTGCTCTTAGAAGTGAGATGAGCTACGAGAAAATAAAAAAAGAGTTACGGTTGCCAGACGGCGAAATTATTTACGTAGATGACCTCGAACGCAGTCCCATTTTGAAAAGCGAAAAGTACGGGATATGGGGCAGGCCGGATCTTCTCATAAAAGTAGGTGATGATTACATCCCCGTGGAAGTAAAAACCGGGAGGGTGCCAAAAGGACCTTATTTTTCTCACATAATGCAGCTAACCGCGTACATGGTTTTGGTTGAAGAAAATTATAGAGCACCTCCCTACGGTCTTCTTAAATACGGTCCTCAGGTTTATCGCATAGAATACGAGGAAGATTTAAAAAATCTGCTGCTGGAAAAGGTGTCTGAGATGAGAAAAGCCCTAAAAACAGGTGAGGTTCATCGCAACCATAACAGGCCCGGGAAATGCAGGCACTGCTCCCGCAGGGATATATGCCCGGAGAGATTAGCATGAGCCTACCACTTTTTTCCCCTTCTCCGTTAGAAAATAAACGGTGTAATTTCTCTCAGAGCAAACTTTCTGCAGGGGGCATGTAGAACAAATGGTATTGTTTTCCTTTTTACCGCGCACCAGGTAGCCCATTTTCACCATGTGCTCCAACATGGCAATTAAAGCGGAGTACTCCATATTACTCTCTTCTGCTATTTCCGCAAGAGTCTTTCCTTTACAAATTTCTCTAAGAACCATCTTTATCATTTACATCTCTCCTGAATAATCCTTGTGCAAAGTATGGGTACAGAGAAGGTATTACAAGCAAGAACAATACCAGTGATGGAAACGCTGTGAATGTATACGCTGAGCATTTATCCCCGAGGCAGTTTATGTAGTAATCCAGCACGGCGGACAGGAAAATTATGATTTTTATTATTGCAAATGCCAAAAGCAGAAAAGTTCCTACAAGGTAGAAGGACAGTCCGCTGTAAAGGAGCCTGAAGGTATCTCTCACTCCGGAAGCTATCAGGGATGCAATTAAAATTAGGATAAATGCATTCATAAGGTCTCCCGGTACATGTATATCTGAGATTAACATTGTTCCCAATGCTATAAGAAATGAAAGGATGGCTATTGAAGAGTAAAGAAGAATATTTTTTTCACGGGAAAACAGAGGAAATGAGAGCAGTGCAATAATGGATATGGGTATTAGGTATATTCCCGGGCTAACGGAAAAATACGCCAGTACGTTGTAAATACCATAGTACAGGGATAAAGAAACAAGAGTGAAGGAATAAATAACGGAGAGCTTCACTTTAACCTCGCTGTTCATACGCTCACCCCCAAAATACTTGTTAGAGTATAAAACGCAAATGAAAACAGGGCGGCAAGTGCAAAGCCTTCTAAAATCACAAAGAAAGTGAATTTTTTGCTTTTCGTCTCGTTGTAAATTGTGGCAAGGGTGGCCACGCAGGGGGTGTAGAAGAGCATGAACAGCATGAAAGAGTAAGCTTGAATGGGTGACATAGCGTAATATATGGCTTCTTTGCTGCCGTACAGCACGTAAAGCACGTCAATAACCACTTCTTTTGCGAAAAAGCCGAATATAAGGGATATTATCGCCTCTGGTGTTAGTCCAAATGCCGTGCCAATGGGCGCAATCCACCGGGCGAACATGCCGATGTAGCTGTCAGGTGAGCCGTAGCCCACACCCCATGGCAGTGCGGCGAAAATCCATATTATCGCTGCGGCACCAACAATTATTGTTCCCGCTTTCCTCAAGAACCCCTCGCTTTTCTCCCACATGTGGATGGATATTCCTTTCAGTGTTGGCATTCTGTAAGGGGGCAATTCCAAAACAAAAGGCTCGCTCTTGCTGCGAAATATGGTTTTGCTGTATATATATCCAAGAACGAAGACAACTACCATGGAGAGGATGAGCAGGCTCCAAAGTACTAATGCGGGGTTGGAAGGGAAGAATATGCTTGAAATGAATGCAAATACCTGAATTCTGGCCCCGCAGGGAATAAGAGGATTGAGTGCTATGCTCAGTCTTCTCTCTTTTTCGTCTTTTAGGGTGCGCGTGGCCATTACTGCGGGCACGTTGCATCCAAACCCGAGCATGAGGGGAATAATCCCACGGCCTTCCAAGCCCATCTTCTTCATTATACTATCCATTAGAAACGCAACCCTCGCTAAATAGCCGGAATCTTCCAAGAATGATAGAATGAGGAATAGAAGCATGATGACGGGCGTGAAGGTGAGCACCGCGCCCAAGCCGCGAAGCATACCGTGATTGATAAAAGAAGAAAGCCATGCTGGCATGAATTGCAGCATCCAGTTGTAGGATAAATCCACCAGACCGGGAATGTGTCCCGTCGCGGTGCTTTTGCCGTTGAAAATTAAATCTATAGCGTCCTGAAACGGAGCGGCGACTAAAAACACAAACTGAAACGCAAGATACATTATTGCCAGGAAAATGGGTAATCCGAAAATTTTGTGGGTTACCACGTGGTCAATCATGTCCGTTATTGTCACCCCTCCAACGTTTATGGGCTCTGCAACCTCGTGAAACAGGCCGTGTGCAAAAGAATACCTGAACGAAGTCATCAAGCTTTCAATATCATCGCCGTAAATGTCTTCAATTTCGTGCCTTAGATGCTCCGCCCGGTGGAGAATGTCTTTGCCTCCTAATTCTGCAACTTTTTTGTGAACCTCCGCATCGTTTTCAAGAATCTTTATTGCGTACCATCTTGCAGGCTCTATGTTTAGGGGTTTTATTAGCTCAACTATCTCTTCAATTCTTCGCTCAACATCTTCAGGATATTCAACCTTCTTTGGATTGAATTTTCCGTGAATAATTTTATCTTTGAGCTTATCAATGCCCTTTCCTCTAATTCCCACTGCGGTTATCACGGGCAATCCCAGTATGCGAGACATTTTTTCAACGTCAATGCTGTATTTTTTCTGTGCCTCGTCAAACATGTTTAAAACCACAACTATTTTTGAATGTAGCTCTAAAAGCTCTGTCAGTAGATACAGATTTCTTTCTAAGTTCGAGGCATCTATTATATCCACAATCACGTCTGGTTTTTCCTCAATTATGAAGTTTCTCGTGATAATTTCTTCCATTGTGTAAGCGGTGAGGGAATACGTGCCGGGCAGGTCAACAACCTTTACACGAGTTCCTTCTATTTCCGTCTCCCCCTCTTTCTTTTCCACCGTCACCCCTGGCCAGTTGCCAACGTGCTGCTTCATTCCAGTTAACGCGTTGAAAATGGTTGATTTTCCTGTGTTTGGATTGCCCGCAAGTGCGACTAACACAAAATCACCTCACGAACACGCGATATGCCATGCCGCGCCCCAGAGTGAAAACACCCTTTTCAGTTTTAACCTGCATGGGGCAGCACGGTGCGATGATTTTCAGGCGCTTGCCCACAGCAATGCCCATTGCACCCATGTTCTGCACGAAACCTACGCCTCCGTCTATAAACACCACTCTCACATCAGAGTTGCGGGGGATAAAGGATAGCGGTGTAACTTTATCAACTTCCACGAACGAGGCTTCCTGCTTTCTGAGGGAGATGAAAAACCCTCTGATTTCGTATTCTACGGGGTCACCAAGTGGAGATATGCGAACTACCCGAACTATTGCGCCGGGCAGCAATCCCATTGAAAGTAAGCGACGGTGCAGAGCGCCGGTACCTTTAATCTTTTTAACTATGCCGTACTCGCCCGGCTTTAGCTCGGAAAGAAGCATATGCCTGTGATTGCACATAAATATTTAAACTTATCTAAACATTTTTGGCCAGCCTAATTATTCTCAATGTTGAGGGAAAATAAAATATGTGATAACGTTATTATTACGTGAAGGTGGCGGCATTGGTTAATAAAAAAGATGATGAACCCTCAAATTTATACGGGAAGATTCTATGGGTTCATGTGCCAGGTGTAGTCATTGTAGCCGCCCTGCTATTTGCCGTTTTTCCGTATTCTTTGCCGCCGAGTGGAAATTTCGTGTATGTTTATGATTACCATGCCGTTTACAACTACACGGAAGATGTTGTTTTTAACAAAAAAATGGTTCCACCCTCTACTTATTTAGTTCCTAAATTATACGTTACATTTAGAAATTACACTCTGGAAGATGTTCTTAATTTAACCCGCGCATTCAAAATGCAATCTCCCCACATTGATGATTATGGGTACTATTTTTTAGTTAAATCAAATCAAGCTTCTCTGCTTGTTTATAAAGATGGCTACGTTGTGAAGTACATAAGAAAAGATGTATTTAAAGCACCGTTCAACATTAGCGCCGATAAAGCTGTTGCTATATCAAACGAGTACCTGAAAAATCTGAGCGAGTTCTGTCCCGGTGGTGTCTTCGTGAGTGGATATAAGATAAGCGAAGGTCGTTATTATTTTGATGGTGGGAACAGAGTGTTTTACACCCGCAACGTTTCCTACAATCTATCTTTTGGCAACTATCCCCTGTTCATGGACTTGACTGTAGAATTGGATTCGAGAGGGGATTTAGTCGGCTTTTATTCAAATTCAGTGATAGTTAATTACGGAGAGAAGTACGTTCAGATTGGTGATTTTGAGGATGCTTATCATTATATGGAGAAGAAAGGTGTACCAATCCCCTACGAGCCGTGGAATGTATCCAAAATAGTGGTAAATAACGTGACCTTGGGATTTAAACTTTTGAGGGGAAACCGCGCGTGCCTCATGCCCGGCTATCAAATTTATTTTGAGGTTTACCTGACGAATGGCTCGGTTAAAGTTCAATCCCTTTTTGAAGGCTGGGAGGGCTACCATGGATGAATTAGTGACTTTCTTTGCAATAACAATGTCCATGGTTTTCTTCTTCGTGTTCCTCTCATCTCTTTTAACTCCTGCAGTCTACGGATTTTTTCACAGCTGGATCAGGGAGACAGACCCGAGGAGAATAGCAGATAAAAACGTGTTTTTCAACTATGTTCCTTTGATGGCATCTTTGAGCTGGAGAATGAACCACTTTTACAGGTACTGGACTTTCGTTAGTTTCGTGTGGGGGATATCTATTGCGGCAATCATTCCGATGTTGCTTTTATCCTCTACAGGCAGTTCTAACGCCGTGTGCTTTCCCGCGCTGGTCATGGTTGTTGTTTATCCATTGATACTTGTGTGGAGCTCAAAGTTTATGTTTAATAAGTACCGGAAATACAGGATTGACATAGACGATGAAGAATAGGGAGGTGTACCGGAAAAATGCCCATCTGTTTTCAGATTATCTGGTCCATGGTCTCTTTCCTCCTTTGCTTTTCTATTTTTCTTGTGTATCCCTCTCTGTATCTCACGATGCACCCTTAGATTAATTACGTGCCTCCTTCGTATATTTACGATTCAAACCTGCCCTTCAATTATTTTCCGCTTGTTTATTCCTTGAAGCAGAAAATGAATAGTTTTTACAGGTACTGACCATTCGTGAGTTTCGTGTGGGGATTGCTGTTTGGGGAGTTTGTTTTCCTGTTTTTTATCATACCCCGTGATACCATTTTATACTTGATTGTCCCTTTCATTTTTCTTATACCTTCGGGTGTATTTTTACTTCTGAGGAGTGCCAGGTACATTTTCAGGAAGTACAGGGAATGCATTAGTGATAATTTTTGATTTTGGAAAACGATATTAATGTGCTTGCCATCACTGTCTCCATGGCTCTTGAAAAGCGCATAAGCGAGTTAATAATTGAAGAGTACTTTAAGATGCTCAGGGACTCTCTTGAGGTGGATGCCGTTGTGGTTGGTGGCGGGCCCTCTGGATTGTACGCTGCTTATAAACTTGCCAGAGATGGCTACGAAACGGTGCTTTTAGATCGCAGGCTTTCTTTGGGTGGAGGAATCTGGGGAGGAGGTATGTTCTTCAACGTGATTACCTTCTCGGAGAATTCTAAAAGGATATTTGATGAGATAGGGGTAAGGAGCGAGAAGAGGGGAGATTTGTACGTTGCCAGCGCTGTGGAGCTTGCAGGGGCGTTGATTTACAGGCTGTCCCAGAGTGGAGCAAGGATTTTAAATGGAATTTACGCGGAGGATATTGTTTTGAAGGATGATGAGGTTCGCGGCGTGGTAATGAACTGGTCAACGGTGCCTATTGCAAACTTGATGGTTGATCCCCTAATGATAACTTCAAAAGTAGTCATTGATGCCACAGGACATCCAGCGGAAGTTGTGAAACATCTTGCACGGAGAAAAACTGAGATTGTAATACAGGGTGAGGGCGCTATGGACGTTGAGGCTGGTGACGAGGGCACGGTGAGGAATACGAGGGAAATATATCCTGGTCTCGTGGTCTGCGGCATGGCTGCGAACGGGGTTAGTGGAACCCCCCGCATGGGCCCTACTTTTGGAGGCATGCTCCTTAGCGGAGAGAAGGCTTACAATATAGCCAAGGAAAGAATAGAGACTCACTGAATACTCTCTATAAACTGGGAGATTAGCGGAGACTCTTCTGCACGGGGAGTGTATCTTACGTATAATTTTCCACCTTTTGGGATTATTATATCTATGATATCTTTCAGTAGATTCATAACGTTCTTGGGGGTGCCCACGGAGATTATGAAATCCGTGCAATCTATGTAAACGTCCTTTTTTTGCGAGTCTTCTATTTTCTTAATTCCTTCAAATATGAGCCTGTCAACGTTGTAATCTCCCGCTAATCTCAGGATTTCCATGTTATCTCCAAGTTCCCTTTTGATATCCTCCTCTTTGCGAGTGGTTATCACCAAAAGGGCATTATCTTTTATTGTTCGTGTATTTTGAAGCATAATCACGCGTGGATCAGGTACGTTTGTTTTCTTCTCCATTGTCCTGTCTGCGAGTCCCTGCACGTATTTGATTGATTCAACCGCGAGCACGATTGTTGTCCCGTTTCCCATTTCTTCTATATCCTCTACGAACTCTGCAAAGTTCCTGCGTCCGAAATTTTCTATGAGATACTCCGCTCCATCGATCAGTATGAGTGAACCTCCATTGTCTATGAAGTTCATCGCTGCGTACATCACCTCAAAATGAAGCCTGTCAGGAACCACAGCGTTTTTATAATCACCGCTGAAATAGGATAGCCACACTATCGGTGTTTTTTCCAGAAGGTACCTGCTCTTCAAGAGATATGGCGGTGTTATTGTAATAATTAATCCCGGCCTTTTCGATATTTCATCTCTGAATGAGCGATATGCGGTGTGCTTGTTTGCAATACCGTTTATCCTGTGATTTTCAATTCTCACGCAGCATTCTTCCACTTTCTTCTTCTCGCGGGTGGGAGTTACTATGAACATCCCGTATTTTACAAGGGCTATTGTGAAAAGAAGGCCTATGAATGGGAGAATGTGCACTGCCGAAAAGTACTCAAAATTTTCGAAGTAAATGGGAATAAGCTGTGCTACGCCTAAATATATTATCACAAGGGAAGAGCCTATTGCCATGTAAGCTGCCTGTAACTTTTCAACCTTTTTATTGGAAAAAATGAGATTGTATAGGGGGATTAACACGGTCAGAAACAGGAGACTGAATACCCACAGGAGAAACAGGCTCCAGAGTTCACCGCGCATCGCACCCAGCTCTGAATGGCAGTACATGAGATGGGGAGAAAAAAACAGGTACACGGATAACAGTGCAGATATCACGTAAATGGATGGAATCGCCTTGTAAACTATGTTTTTTCTAGGAAACATTGTTAATGAAGTGAGCAATCCCAGCACGCCTATCAGGGTTCCTATTGCCGTGGCCTTTCCCCCGTAACATTCAATCGTTGGGTTGGATACGTATAACACTGAAATTATGTCCGAGATTGTGAGAATCCATATGCCGCTTATGAATATGAGCAGCACGTAAAACAGTTGATTTTTTTCAATTCTCTTTCGTATGTATAGAAAATAATAAATGAATATGAGAATCGTAATCACATCTGCGATAATTTCATCCAACATCTATATTTAGTTTAGTTTTTATATTATTTAATCTTTTTGCGGTAATTTGCGCCTCGGGAAAAAATATTTTGAAATAATACCATTTCCCATTATGTACGTTCTGGACACCTCCGCAATTTTGGCTGGGCTCGCTCTGCCCCCGTCAGAGGTTGTTATTCCGCCTTCCGTGTACTCGGAGGTGCATTACAAATCCCCAGATATTGAAATGTATGAAATTGTTTCCCCTGGTGACGAATTTGTGAGCAAGGTTGTGAAAGCAAGTAAAAAAACGGGTGATTACGAGGTGCTTTCACGCACGGATGTGGATGTGCTTGCCCTTGCCCTGCAGGTTAATGGGGTGATAATAACTGATGACTATGCCATTCAGAATGTTGCACATTTTATGGGAATTAAGTACGAAACAGCGGAGATGTTAGGTATAAAAGAAGCGAGAAAGTGGAAATGGCGCTGTGAGTCCTGCGGCAGGTACTACCGGAAAAAATACGAACACTGCCCTGTCTGCGGTGGGCGGTTGAGAAGGGTAAGAGATAAGTAGTGCTGGAAACACAAAATTATTTTACACGGTAAAGTGTAATGGGTATATTTCAATATATATATATTTTGAATCCTCGTTTACCTGTTGGAATATGATATTTGCGCAATAATGAAACATCTGGACTTGTAAGTTACGACATGATGGTTTGGAGGACAGGAGAGGTAAAAATAGAAAAGAATAGCCGGTTCTGGAATAAGGAAGGAGACGGGTACTATGTTGGAGGGATTAGGGTAACAGGTGAGAAAATAATTGATGGTAAAATTAAAGGCAGCAGGTGGATTGTAAGCACCGGGCACCGTGTTTAC
The DNA here is from genome assembly GCA_027023265.1 of DHVE2 group archaeon. Classification (GTDB taxonomy): domain Archaea; phylum Thermoplasmatota; class Thermoplasmata; order Thermoplasmatales; family Aciduliprofundaceae; genus JAADDK01. Next base: position 73,828 of record JALVVV010000054.1, on the reverse strand, counting down.
TGGTACGATGGGGTGCTCCACGAGAGAGATGTAAGTGGAAAGGTTGCTATGGGGATGAGTTACTATGTTAGCTGGATAAAGGATTGCCATCTAATTTTAGAGAATGTTGTAAGTGGTGTGCGTAAAGTAATTGGTAAAGCATTGATGTGGGACATGGATACAGACGGAGATGGGATGCCGGACGGCTGGGAAGTAGAGTATGGATTGGATCCAACAAACAAGTGGGATAAGTATTGGGATAAAGACGGAGATAAACTGACAAATTACGAGGAGTACATATTGGGTACAAATCCACGTAATATAGATACGGATGGCGATGGTTTAAATGATTACTTTGGGTTAAGACGGGATGGGTTGTGAAGTGGTACGATCAACATGGGCATCTTCAGAGCAAGCGTGTGTATTCCAATCCCTGTGTTGCGGATAGCGATGGAGATGGGCTCAGCGACATGCAGGCGAAAAATATGGGATTGGATCCGGTGAGCAAGGATACGGACGGAGATGGCTTGGGAGATTACGAGGAGGTAAATGGGTGGTATGTATATGCTGTTAAGAATATCGATGCTTTTGGAGAATTACTGAACGACATAAAAAGAGTAAAGATTTAGATAATTCCATAGTGAGGTATCATGTTACATCTAATCCACACAAATGGGACACGGATGGAGATGGATTAAGGGATGGGCTGGAATATCAAATAGATAGCGATCCAAATAAGAAAGATACAGATGGGGATGGAGTGAATGACTTAGATGAGTATACACAGGGTGAGGATGCGACACTTGTAAATTTAAATGGACCGGAAGGATCGGTTAGTTATGAGAAAAAAGTGGTGAATACAGGATTCACTGGTACTGGAATTTGTACGATGAAAATAAAATAAGCAAAATAGTGTTTTACAAAGATGGCGGAAAGGTGGATGAGATAGACAACATAAATTCGACAACAAGCAGCGGAGAGAGATACATCGGGTTAGATTGGGGAGATCCATTTGACGGTGCCACATTCGTGTTTATGGCATACGACACACTGGGCAATGCGAGGGTTGAAAAGTTCCATTTAAACTCTCTGTTTCAAGTAATGGCATATGGACTTGGCGCACTGTTAGTGAAATATACAAATCATCCGGAGGTTGCAGGAAGAATAGCTGGAACGATGAGAGTTTTTGAATATACTGGAGCGAGTATAGCAGAATTGATAAATCCAAATGATTGGGGTAAAATGTCCCAGGGATTTTCAAAGATTGGAACAATGATAAGGGAAGAGGGGTTAACCGGAGTATGGAACGCGCTTAAGGGGATGTATGATGGAGTAGTAGAAGAGTATGAAGAAGACGCACAAGCTATAGGAATAAATCCGAACAACATAGAGTTCAAGATAGAGTGTATCGAGGGATACATCGGAGCCAACATACTTCTGATAGTGGCAGGAAGTGAGATAGGCAGCGGGATAGCGGATGCGTTCAGAGGCACAATGGGCACGATAGTAAGCAAAGTGGTAGAGAGCGGTTCAAAAGTAGGAGAGTTTTTGGATTCACTGGGAGATAACATAATTAATTTATTGAGAGCGTGGAAAGGGATGGGGCTATCGAGGCACATACTTCTTATCTCCGCCGCTTTCGCAGCAGCGTATGGGGCATTGCAGATTTGGCCCGAACTTTTCGGCCTGCTGTTTGATAAGGGATTCGGGTTCGGATTAATGGCATTGACCGTTAAAGTATCTTTGGATTTCGGGTTTACGAAGGGAGAGCTTGCTGCTATGAGCGAAGAGGAGAGAATGGGACTTACAGCAATGCGCGAAATTACAGATAAAAGTTAGAGCGAGATCTTCAGGGATATAAATAGCATTGCAGGTGTAACATCAAATGATGAGGGAAAGAATTTCATCCGCGCGCTCGCCTCCGAAGTTGGTCACGGATTCTTTGATCTGGGCGGAAATGCATATGAAAAAACATAATCAGATGGATAAAAGCGTACATGGAACTCAGGAAGGAGAGCCCGACGCGGTTCTTCCGCTCCGCGTGGGAAAAACTGGACGGCGTGGAGGGATTCGAGAGGTTGAGGAATAGCTTTAAGAAGAAGTTTAGGGCTGACAGTTGGGAAGGTTTATCTTCTGAAGATATCTTAAAGAAGACCCAGGCGCCAGAGGCAAAGATGCGAGCAGCAATGGGGTTAGTGGACGAATATGTGCGTGGGGATGGATAGAAAGAAAATGGTTTGTATGTGGGTAAGTTGAATTCCTTGGAAAACATGGAAAAGGAGAGATAAAAGAAGAGTGGTTATTTAATATAAAGGTCATAATCCAGCAGTTTAAAGAGAAGAAGTTTAGAAGCAATGTAAAAAGAATTAGCGAAAATGTAATCTCCAACTTCTCTTTTGAATGAGTGGAAAAATGATTCAATTACGTTTCTATGCAGGTATCTATTTTTTCACCCCAGCAATTTGGTCTTTTCCAGGAGCATCCTTCGCAATCATATGCGAGCATTTTACTGGTGCTTCTGGTATACCGCAATAGTAAAGTGAAATTTTTGCCCTGTATTTATACCTTTATTAACTCAAATTTCTTGCTCATCATGCATTAATACCTTCTATTTTATTTTTATGTGGGGTTACAACTTGTCCTTTTTTACTGGATTTCCATTACCATATTTTTAGAAGATTATGCAAATCTTTAAATACTAAAATATATTTTACAGATTTCATAGGAAATTTAGAGGGGGAAAAATGAAAACGAAAATGCTGGTTCTGGTTTTAGTGTTGCTGATGGCAATCACTCCCGTGATGAGCATGATGCATGGGAGTATGGACAATACTGGTATTGCACAAAACACGAGGGCGGCAAGCGTGTCTTTTAACGAACCCAGCGATGGCGAGTATTTCAAAGGGGGCACAGACATAGATATTAGTGTATCGTATAATGCAGGGTGGTATATTGACCCAGACACTGGGGAAAGAAAATTAGATGATGCCGAGGAAGTGAATATCTATTTTGACGGCACGCAGATATACAGCTCAAGCCCAAAAGACAATAGCGGAACAGTCTCTACTGATTACACCTTGCCTACCCCAGAAGGCTCACATACACTCGAAGCGGAAGTTGTGCCGGGTATGAGTCAGAGGGTATCTACTACTATCACAATATATATAGATAACACAGCTCCAAGTTGCTCAATCACTGCGCCCACATCGGGGCAGTGGGTTCATGGCAATGTGGAGCTTCAAGCAGATGCTACCGACAATAATGCAATAAGCCATGTTGATTTTTATGTAGATGGCTCGAAGGTAGGCACAGATTCCTCCTCGCCATACACATATTCATGGGATAGCACATCTACAAGCGAAGGACAGCACAGCGTATATGCAATTGCATACGACAAGGCAGGCAACAGCAAGCAGTCGAGCACCGTGGATTTTAATGTAGATAACACACCGCCCACAATATCGTGGGTTGCACCAAGTAGCGGCTCTTATGTGAGCGGCACAATAACCCTGCAATCTACTGCCTCAGATGATAAGTCAGGTATGAATAAAGTTGTGTATTATTACGATAACGTGAGCAGTAGCACAGAAATCGGCTCATCGACCAACAGTGGCAATGATTATTCGGTGAGCTTTGACACAACCACCGTATCCACGGGAGACCATACCATTTACGCAGTTGCTTACGATAATGTGGGCAATACCGCATCTCAAACCATCACCTTGCACATAGATAACTCTCCGCCAAGTGTGAGCATTAGCTCGCCAACCAGCACATACATTCGTGGCACGGTGGTTATAACCGCAGATGCAAGCGACAGCGGTATTGCAAAGGTGGTTTTTTACGAAGATAGCACATCAAACACACCGCTTGGCACAGACACAAGCTCGCCGTATCAGGCAACATGGAATGCGGCGGGTGAGAGTGGCACACATACAATATACGCAGTTGCTTACAACAACGCAGGGCTAAGTAAAACCACATCGAGAACTTACACGGTGGATAACGATGCACCAATCATAACAATAAGCACCCCCACGGGTGGAGAAGCGTATAGTGGCACGGTATATATAAACGCAACCGCATCAGATAGCGGTAGCGGTGTGGCGAGTATGAGCCTTTCAATAGATAGCTCACAAATAACAAGCTCCAATTCTGGCTCAATATCGTATCTTTGGGACACGACGACAGTTAGCGATGGAAACCACCAAATAACCGTTTCTGCCCAAGATAATGCAGGAAATACTAACACCGAGACTATAACCATAACTGTGGATAATACTCCGCCAGAGCCATTCAATTTAAGCGCACCTGCTAACAATACGCTCACAAATACCAAAAGTATAGATTTCAGCTGGCAAGAAGACCAAGACACAAGCGGTGGCTCTGGCATAGATACCTACACACTTGTGATTTGGAATACAACATCTGGCGCATACTACAATCAAACGGGATTAACTACTAATTACAAAAACGGTGTGCCACTTCCAAACGATGGTAAATACGGGTGGTATGTCATCGCCTACGACAAGGTGGGCAATGCGAGGCGCTCATCTCAGGTTTATTATCTCACAATTGACACAACAGGCGTAGCCGTCTCGCTCTCGGTGAGCAATAATTACTTCTCTCCGAATGGAGATGGGCATTACGACACGACTACGCTCACCGCTTCCACAAAAGACGGCTCGACGGTGAGCTGGTATGTGGAGATTTATTCAACAAGCAATGTATTGGAAAAAACATACAAACCCGCAGATAGCTCATCTTTCTCATGGACATGGGACGGCACAAATACCTATGATTCCGTGCTGACAACAGGCACATACACATTTAAAGTGTATGCAAAAGACAATGCGGGAAATAACAACTCTTTCACAATTAGCACAACTATTGATTTAAATCCGCCAACCTCTTTCTCGCTCAGTAGCCCAAGCGATGGCGCTTATGTGAATACTTCAACGCCTTTATTTTCTTGGGCATCTTCGGGAGATGGTGAAAGCGGGCTTATGAAATATCAGTTGTTTATATCTACCAGTGCGCCCAGCAATTACCTTACTGCTAATTATGTGTATAACATCACAAGCGGGCAGAGTTTGAAGATACCCGATAGCTTGCCAGATGGCACATACTACTGGTGGGTTGTGGCATGGGACAATGTGTATAATTATAGAGTGGATACAAACAGCGGTAGCAACAGCTATTGGAAACTCACAATAGACACCACTCCACCAACATTTGACAGCGTGAGCGTATCTCCGTATTGGTATTCGCCTAACGGTGATGGTTTTCACGATACGCTCTATATTAACGCAACAGCAAGCGAGAGCGTGAGCTGGAATGTGGAAATCTATTATCAGGGCAATGAGACATATCCGTTTCCAAGCACAACGGGCACTTTGTTCGTGCAGAGATACGGCGGGCAATTAAACTATGGTGATGGGCAATACTATGTTCTTTTTACGATAACCGATAACGCAGGCAATACCGCTACCAAGACCGTCTATTTTGTGCAAGATACCACGCCAATGGCTAAGCCCGTGCTGGAAGCACCTGCTAATCACGCATACCTCAACAGCTCAACGGTGCAGTTTTCATGGAATAATGCCCCCTCTGACACTACCACAAACTCATGGTGGAAAGATTGGTTCGAGCTATACGATGACAGCGGACATTTGATAGATAGTTCTAATTTCACGGCAAGAGGCACATCTGGTATGCAGTATAGCTATATCCTTCCAGATGGCGTCTATCAATACCATGTTATCCGCTACGACAAGGCGGGAAATGTGGTAGATAGCGGATACTACACATTCACGGTGGATACGACCCCGCCGACAAGACCTGTGCTATTAGCACCTGCGGACAGCACATTAACCAATGCCGATGTGATTAATTTCACTTGGCAAGCGTCAAACGATGCCACGCCGCTGACATACTATCTGAATTTGTATTATGCCTCTACGGGACAGCCATATCATTCGTATTCTACAACTGTCAATTATTACAACCTAAATGTATCTTCTATATCCGCACAGCAGGCGTTTATCTGGAATGTGAGCGTGGTGGATAGTGCGGGAAATGGCAATATCTCCGCAAACACATGGCATTTGAGCATAGACCACGACATACCCACATTTAATTACACAATCTCAAACCATTACATCACACCCAACAACGATGGGCGGTTAGATGAGCTATACATTAACACAACCTCAACGAGCAACGGCGGAGAGAATCTCAAATGGGAGTTTATTATCTCTAATGCCACGGGTGTAGTAGAGCGTGAGTATATTTCAAGTGGTTATACATCAACATACACATGGGTGTGGAACGGCAAGGATAACAGTGGCAATGTGGTTTTAGATAGCAAATACACAATCAAAATAGATGCGTTTGACCCAGCGGGCAACAAGCGCACAGCTACCACATGGGTGATAGTTGATACCGTAGCCCCGGCAGTGCCGATGATAACAGCACCTGCTAATGACCTATACTCTAATTCTTCCGCCATAAACATCACTTGGACACCATTTAACGACACAAACATCACGGTGGCAAAGTTAAACATCTACAATTCCACAGGCATATACGAGAGTTTGAGCTTGTCAATGGGTGATTATTATTACAAGGTATTATGCCCCGATGGGCATTATTACGCCCAGCTCATGGTTGAAGACATAGCGGGCAATCAAAATCTATCAAATGCAGTGCATTTCACGATAGACACCACAGCGCCAAGCAATTTCAATTTGCTTACTCCTGCCAATCACGCATACGCAAACTATACAGCTCTGAATTTCACATGGAGCAACACCATAGATACGAATTTTGACCACTACACGCTGGTGCTTGCATACAACAGCTCGGTATATGAATACAATACAACTGCAAACTACACGATGTTAGACTTGCCAGAAGGTGAGTATAATGTATCGTGGTATGTAGTAGCATGGGATAAGGCAAACAACACAGAAAGCACAACAGTAAATATGCTATACATAGACACGGTTGCGCCTCGCAATCTCACCAATTTAGCACCTGCGGGCTTGGTGAATGACACAAACAACATAACTTTCACTTGGAACGCTGTGAGCGATGCTTACTTTGCCAATTACACATTGTATATGCTCTATCAAAACGGAACGGAGTTTTTCCATCAATATTTATTCTCGCCCACAGATAACCGCACTACAATATGGATACCTAACGGTTTTTACAAGTGGTATGTAGTAGCGTGGGACAAGGCGGGCAACAAGAACATATCCCTTGTTGAAAACTTGACAATAGATACCGATGCTCCGTATGGGTTGTTATCTCTAAACTCTACCTATGGCACGCTCAACATAACCATACGCATGTATGCGTATGACAACACCACAGGTGTGGGTTATTTCCGCTATGCGATAGACAACGGCTCTTGGAGCGGGTGGATTAGCTTTGCAAGTGAATATGTGATAGATATAGGCACGGCGGGCATACACAATGTTTCGGTGCAGTTTAAAGACAACGCTGGGCATGTTAGTCCCGTATATACTGAGCAAACGATGGTTTCCACAGCTCCGCCAAGTGTGAATTTTGAAGTAGAGAACGCAACTGCTACACAGGGATACAATAACACAACTGGGTGGAGCAACATCACGCTGAGCATCAACGGCACGAGTGAGACGGGCATGAGTCAGATGCGCATACTCATCTACAATGAGAGCGGCGGATTGGTATTTGATAGCGGGTGGATTGACTACAACTCCACCTACCTCATACATCTCTCCGAGAGCGGATATTACAACATAACTGTGTATGTGAAAGACCATGCAGGATTGACCGCCAATGCCACACAGAGAATTTATGAAGACTTATCAGCACCTGCTATTAGCAACATAGATTTTGAGCATTACATTGCGTTTGCGAATGAGACAAACATCACCATCAACGCCACCGATTTCTCAGGCATAGCGAGATGGGGCTACGAGCTGAACGGCACCATGCACTGGTTTGATAACAGCACATTCACCATAATGTTGCCAATCACCGAGGGCAACTACACGCTCACGCTCTATGTGCAGGACATATTTGGAAATGTGGCACAGAGGCAGATATGGCTCTACGAGATACAGCACAGACCCACAGGCACGGTTAGTGTGCAACAGCAGTTGCTTAACAATGACACAATCATAGTGAATTTGTTTGGCACGGACAAGGTATTTACGGTTGTGGGTGTGTATGTGAAGGTAGATAATGGCAATTGGGTGTATTACAACTACACAACGCAGTTGCATATCTCCGTGTTAAACGATGGCAATCACACAATTTATGTGAAATACATGACCCAGCAGGGAGTAGAGAGTAAAATATATGCAACATGGGCGGTGGTGGATACTGCACCGCCAGAGACCGAAATCATATCTCACATTCCGCAATATACCAATGCCACAAGCATAACCATTGTTGTGCAGGGCAACGATACGCTATTGGGCTTTGCATATTACAAGGTATATGTCAAATACAACGGTGGAGCTTGGGGTTATATTGGTGTATATTTGCCGAACCAGACCACGCTGACAATATCTCTATTACATGAGGGCACATACAGCATTGCAATAGTTGGCTACGATAAGGCGGGCAATCATGAATCTTTGAAAGCAAAGGCGACCATCGTGGTTGATAGAATCGCCCCCACACTTGTGATAAAGGGCAACAACGAGACGCTTACAAATACTTTCTATTACAATCTGTCATGGAACGCTACGGATAACACGGGCATAGCGTATTATCTGATTTACATCTACAAGGGCAATCTGACGAGAGCGGAGCCGTGGAAAGTGATAAACACCACTGCCACGAGCATATCGGTGAGGCTTGACGACAACGCCACATACACAATAGAAATCAGGGCTTACGATGATGCGGGGAACTATGTGCAGAGAGCGGTAAAGGTTAGTGAGAACTACAATTATCCGCCGAGCATAGAGAAAACGGACATACCGCAGAACGCAACTGCGGGAGAGGAGACCACTTTTTACGCAGATGCTTACGATGTGAAAGGAGACACGCTCAACTACACATGGCTCATAGGCAACAAGACTGTGGGATATGGGCAATATTTGAAATACAAGTTTCCGAAGGCAGGGAGCTACAATTTGACGCTGATAGTGAGCGATGGAGTGCATAACATCACGAGGACATGGAACATCACAGTTGCTCAAAGCTCCATCCACAGCCGTGGTGGAAGCTCGGGAAGTCTGGATATTTTCATGGGTTTGATCCTTCCAATCCTGCTGTTCATAGGTCTCTTAGTGCTCGTTCTCCTGCTCTTAGTGTTTATGATGAAGAAGCGCAAGAAAGGAGGTGAGGAGAGAGAGGAGGAATTGAGCGAAGAGGAACTGGCGATACTCAACGATATAAAGAGATTCTTGGAGCAGCATAACGGAGAAAAGATTGACGTTGTGGTAAAAGCGGTTGCAAATAAGATGAATGTGCACAGCAACGATGTTCTTCTGGTGCTGGACTATGGAGTTTCTAAGGGAATCTTCACGAAAGAGATGGATGCGGATGGGAATGTGAGGGTTTTCCTCACCTCATCAAAGATAGAAGTGGAGAAAAGCAAAGGGGAGAGCGGAGGTAGTTAGATGGAGAGAGCTACCATACCGACAGATAAGAAAACGAGGCAAAAGTTAGCGATAATCAAGGCGGATCAAATGTTTAGAACATATAGTAACACTATCGATTCTCTAATTTTTGTTTATAAGTCGATACCAGATGAGAAGCGAGAGAAGTTAAAAAAGAATGGAAAGAAAAGAAAGGAGGTTTGATATATAATGAATAGAAAGCAGTTGCTTATAGCCTTTTTAGTTATGGGACTGATAGTAATAACCTTGATACCTCAGAGTGTGTATGCAGAGAAATACACAGAATATAGACAGGTAAGAGCGAACAACACAGAGAACGGCTCGGAATATCTAAAAGGTGTGGCAAACAGAATAATGCTGATATTAGGGATAATCGGAGGAGTGATAATTGCAGGAATGTGGCTTTGGATAGGGGTAGAGTATCACATGGCGAACCAGCAGAGAAGGGAAGAGTTGAAGGAAAAGATGATGTGGGCGTTGATAGGGAGCATAATAATCGCCATGGCCGTTGGAGGGATAATCTGGATGCTGGCGAGGTGGATCGCCGGAGTGTAAGCGGAGGGAAAGGAAATGAAGTATGCGTGGGTATTGGCGGTGGCTCTCACATTATTGATAGTCGGTACGGCAGCTCTGCCCATGGCAAATGCGAAGGAGTATCATGCGCGGGATTATCTAAAGCTATGGTTTGAGGTAGAGAAAAAGCCAAAGCCCAACATGGTTCCAGGCGGAGATTTTTACCTCTCTCTATATGCTCACAACAATATTAATGATTCTGATAAGGGATTTGGGGTGGATGTGCTTGAGTGGACTGTAACTTGGGGGACAGACTGGTATGATGCAACTCCTTACGTGGGCAACGGTATTGTGGTGATTGATCCAAATAAAACAGTAAAAATCTATACTTTTCACGTGCATATACCGGATAGCGTGAGCGGCAATTGGAGTGTGATGGTTAATATTCGTTTTTATCTCCGTGGAACAGGATGGGGTGACGATAATGGGTTAGGTACAGACACTGTGTGGGATCAGTATAACTTTTACGTAAGTCCAGCCGGGAACAGCGGAGGGAACAACAATAAAACCTCTACCTCCGAGGTTGGCGGGATGCCCATGTGGGAGATGGGAGCAATAGCGGGTGTGGTCGTTGTAATTTTAGTGGCTACCGCAGTTGTGGTAATTAGGAGGAAAAATGTATGAAGCTAATGGGAGGATTGGTGTGTAGCCTTATACTTCTCTCTTTACTTTTTGGTTTTGTCTCTTTCTCCAGCACTGCGAAGGCGGACATGCCCATTCAGGATGTCTCGCTATCTTTCAACTCAATCTCGGATTTAAATCGCTTTTTCTCTGAAAACAAGTTCGTGACTATGCACTACGACAACGGAGCGTGGAAGGTGGATGTGGTTCTCGACAAGAGCAAGATGTATTATCCCGATAATTTTTACATAATCGCACCCTATCAGTACATGGATAAAAACGGGTATCCTCATACAATCTCAGAAAGCGGGTGCTACATCTCCATATCAAATATAGGAGAGAATGTAACTGTTGTAATCACAGGGTTCGAGAGATCCACAATTATGGTAAATAACTTTGAGGGGCATTTGATTTTTGGAAAAGCGGTGTATCTCACAAAGAAGATAGAAAGTAACCAATATAGCATGGATTGGGGAGCACTTATACCTCTTTACAACCTTTACGAAGCAGCCAAAAATATCCAGGTTGCAATTCAGGCCGTTGGAGAAGCAAGCTCTCCAGCGTTTTATAAGGGGATTTCTAACACTGCTATTTCCGTAATTAATGGAAATACTGTGGATATTCTGAACATGTACGTGGATACGGCGATTCAAACACCGGTGTTCATAGAGAATGCGGAGCGAGTAACATTCGAAAACGATTATATATCTCCTTCAGTGCACACAAAAGCCCCAGGGGGCGGGGTTTTAATAAAGAAAGTTAATACTGTGGTGTTCGGAGGACTGAATAATTTTGCGAGGTATGAATACAATATGGATTTCGAGGATGTAAAAAACATAGTGTTCAATGGCACAGTTACCATGGATGGCACGTACATAGACCCGAAAACTAATGTACAGGGAAAATACGGGATGGGGATATTCGGAAATAATATAGGAAATGTCACCACGAAAAAAGCTGATGTGAATGTGATTGTGGATAATGAGATATTTAGGGGATTTGTGATAGCACGGGCTGTTGGAAACTACAACGAGACGAATCAAACATTCTGGGGTAAAATTACGGGGTTTGGGGTAAGCATATATTCCTCTGATGTGAATGGAAAGTTCTACTCCGCGATAGTTAAAGACAATATCACCATATCACAGCGAATCAATCTTTCCAGGGAGAATCAGACGATAAATTACACTGAGACGAAGGATTACAAACTGTTTAATAATCTATTGAAGCTTCATGCGGTGTTTTCTAATTTTACGGTGAAAAGTAACACCACTGGAGATATAAACGTTATACAGGGGAACAACATCACATACGTGGAGCATCAGGGCATGATTCTCTATCTTCAGGGATATCTGGGAACAGGATCGTCTCTCACCGGCCAAATTCCCTCGGGCATAATGATGAGAAATCTAACTGCGGGGCTGGGAGTGCCCGATGAAGGGCAGAATGAAAAAGAGTTGATTGAGTATATAAATGCAACACCCATGGTGAATGTGGACAAACCTGTCGAGTATAACGCGAGGTATTTAGGTGAGGAAACGACCATGAACGTTCCGCTCATATTCGGCGGTTTTTCGGCGATAATAGGTGTATTTGTGGCGATTGGGTGGATGCGGATTGGAATAATGATGCACAGCGTGAATCAGCAAAATAGAGAGAAAGCGAAAGACATGATATTTAAAGCGTCCATAGGGACGATAATCTCGGCAATGGTCATATTTGGCTGGGCAAATTTAGTTGGATTGATGAACTGGGTGTTTGGGGGGTAAAAGATGAAAATAAGAAAAGACTTCTCTAAGGCTTTAAGAAAGGAGGAAGGTGTTGGAGGGGTGGAAGCGATAGTTATGGCGGTGATGGCTGTAATATCTCTCTGGCTTATTTATAATGTAAATGCCACCATAGTAAATATGAGCTGGAAAGGATTCGTGAGCTATATGCAGCCCGATTATCTGTATCCACCCTTTGATGGCGGATATGGTTCTTATCCTGGGCACAATGTCATTTCCGCCGCAATATATCTCCAGCAAAATGTGGTTATGAAATACATAGTAAATTCGCTGTTTTTCCTGATTCTACTATTCGTGGGTCTTGCATACATCTACTCCGATTTATTTGAGCAGCATTTCGGAAAATTGAAAACCATGCTTCCGAGAGTGGTCTTTGGGTTGGTTCTTGCATACACCTCCCTCTACATTGTGGAGGCCCTGATGATTATAAGCAAGGCAGGGTATCTGATGTTTTACAACCTTAGTGTTTTTAACTCGTGGAAGCAGGCGGATTATATAATGAAGGTTGCGCCGGAGATAAGAATAGTATCCTCTAATAGCCCCTTTGCCCAGGTGAATCAGGTAGCGAATATGTACTGGCATTATCTATGGGTATTCATAATAATGGCGGAAGCACTATCTCTATTAGTCTTCGTCGCGTTCCGCATGGTCCTTCTTGCAATGTTGATAGTTATCTTGCCCATTGGTTCGGTTCTCCTCATACATCCATGGACCCAGAGCATCGGCTCGCGCCTCTGGTGGCTTGCAATCTCATTGATATTCATCCCAATAGTGATGATAATCCCTCTCATGCTCTCCACAGTTATTGGCAACTCAGTGGCTTTCTTCATAGCTTCCCTTACAGCGATCCTGGGGTCAATATATTTGCTTGCAAAAGAGCCCACCATGCTTAGCGGAGCGGGGTTTCAAAAAGCGGGTAATCTGTTAACCGGCGGCGTGGTTGGTGGGGGTGCAGCAGGGAACATGATAACATCGTTTTCCGGAGTCGTAGGGAAAGGAATTTCTGGAAAACTTTCTGGGGGTATTACGGATAAAGTGCAGGATAAGTTGATTGATAAAGGACTGGATAAGGCTCTGGATAAAGTGTTTGGAGATGATAAAAAATCGCGGCAAGGGCAGATTACAATATACAGTTATTCGGTTAGTCAAACTACGGTAAATATCTCCGGTTATGCCATAAACAAGGGAGGATTGGAGAAATGATTGAGGAACTCCGCGTTAAAGTGCCGGAAAATTTCGGCAGGAAGATGAGCATCGGGGTGTTCAATGTCCGCGATTTATTCATATTCATCATTATATTTGTGGCATTTATAGCGGTTGCTCTTGTTATTCCGAATGTATGGGCCGCCTTGGGTGTGGTGATTTTCGGATTTGTAATCGCTTGGATGTTTGCATTCTGGAAGATGGACCAGATGGACCTTTATTCGTATCTCATATTGAAAAAGGCGGCGAAGCATAAAACACCTGATTTTCCACCGCTTTACATATACAATGACGAGATGACCCTATTCAACGGAAGTGCATATTTTCGCATAATTTTGGTGTCTAATGGCCTTCCTTTCGATTTTATGAGCACTGGCGGGAAAATATCCGCTTTGAAAACTTACGAGATGATGCTCAACGCCTGCGATTTCCCACTGCAATTCGTGGTTAAAACGAGGAAAGTTAAGCCGGAAATTTTCGATGAGCTTATCACAGAGAAGAGCGAGCTGGCAGAAAGCTATAAAAAATTAATACACAAATTCACGGAGAATCTCTATCTGCAATTCTACTATGTAGTGGTTCCCGTGTTCACATGGGAATTAAAAAGCGGAGATGAGCGGGTGCAGTACCGCAGGGCGAGGGACATGCTGGACATAAGAACGAAGATAGTGATGGAGCATCTAAACCAGCTTGGAATCGGGGGAGAAGTGTTGAAAGGAAAATCCCAGATTTACGATGTGATACGGAGCGCGGTATCATGATCTTCCGCAAAAAGAAGGAGAAAGAGAAGAAAACCGTATCCCTGGTGGATTATCGGATAAGCGGGTACGAACTTTTCAAGGCGGTATTTGTTGCTACAATTGTAGTTCTTTTTGTAGCATGGACATCTATCCTGCTTCTCTCGCTCCTCTATTTTTTCTCGTTCATCTCTCTGATAACGTTGTTGATTTATGGAATGGAAGCTTCTAAAAACAAAGTGAAATTTGGAAGATGGATAATTGTAGTTTTGCTCATCACCTTATTTTTCCTTGCGTTTTCCCTGAATCCTAACAATTTGGCGTACTTAATCGGGGCCTACGGCTCCTCGCTCACCTCGCCCATATTGGCGTATCTATTTTTTATGCAAGAGTTGAAAGAAAAAAGAGAACTAGCGGAGGCATTTGGCTATGGGATATAAAATCAAAGAAGAGAAGAAGAGGAACATCGGGAACCTGCTCAAATTCAAGCATGAAATCGGAAAGAATTACATCAAGACTGAGAGCGGGAAATACGTCAAAGTGATATTGCCGTACGAATATCCTAAAAATGTCTATTACGGGTTTCTGAAAGAGTTCATATCCTCCAAGTTCTCCACAGACATCGGAATATATTTGGAAAGGATGGAAGACGATTACTCATTGCGGCTGATTCAGAGGGAATTGAGTACTGTGCTAACCGAGCTACACACCACGGATCCGACTTCGTACAGGTATTCAAAATTGGTACTGGAAAAAGAGAGTGCTGAGCAGCTGCGAGATTTAATTTCTGCGAGGTTATCCCATCTGTATAAGGCCACATTCGTTGTTTCTGCAAGGGGGAACACATACAGCGATGCAAACGACCTCTATGAGCGTCTACTATCCCGTTTCAGAGCTTTAAATTTCAGCGTTATTGAAGGCATATATCGAGTTTGGGAGATTTTCAAGCACACGGCGCCAATTATGGATGTGAGGATTCCATACCACAAAGGGAGGGTGATTCATACCGATGTGGCCACGGCTCTGTTTCCTTTCGTGTCCGCCACGTATTCGGTCATGGGCAAAAACGCCATACTATTTGGGTTGAATGCAAACAACGACACACCGGTATTCGTGGATCGATTCGTACTCTCCTCTTACAACATGCTCATATTCGGTAAGACGGGAAGCGGAAAATCATACTTCGAGAAGCTCACCATGGTTTGCAGTAAGATGAACGACCCCGGGGTGTTGATTTATGCCATAGATCCGCTGGGAGAGAACGGAGCCCTATTTGAAGCGATGGGAGGTAAGAGCATCCGCCTCTGGAATCCAACAGGCGAAGGTGCAATTTTAAATCCTCTCGACCCGAGGTTGGGCGAGACGATACATGAGAGAGTGGACGGCGTGATAGCCACTCTTTCCACACTTTTCAACATGACCGATGAGGAAGCTGCTCTGATGGACGTGATACTAACTAAATTATTCACGGAGAGAGAAGAAGAGTTAATAATGAGCGACGTAATTGCGGAGATGGAGAAGACGCAGGGATTATCGAGGTTGAGAAATGCAATGCGAATATTTGAAGAGGGCTCATTATCTTTTCTCAACAGGAGAAGTAACATAAACATCGGCGAGGAGAAGTACGTGAATTTCGATTTGAAAGGAACACCCGACCGATTTCTTCCGTTCTTCATGTTCATGATTTCCGCCTTCGTGTATTTGCAAATTCGCAGTGAGAAAAATATAGGGAAAAATAAGCTGTTCTACATCGATGAGGTGCACCACATCTGGAAATACGATAAATGCGCAGAGCTCCTCGAGTGGATGGCGAGGCGCACGAGGCATTATAAAACGAGCATGGTTCTTCTGACTCAGAGCGCCAACGACGCGTTTGTGAACGAGCACACTCGCGCTATCATGGAAAATGCAAAGATTCACCTTCTCCTCTATCACGATAACCTTTCTGATGAGACGAGGCAATTCTACAAGCTCCTTCCCTATGAGGAAGATTACATCCTTCAGGCGCACAGCGGAAAGGTTACGGATTCTCCACAGGATTGTTAAGGGTGGACATGGTGAAAATTCCGCTCAAAATATACGCGAGCGAGGAGGAAGATAGGTACTTGCAGACATAGTGCAGTTGCTCATAAACCACATTGCGCAGATGCTTTTAATATTATGTTTATTTCTATTGCTATGGCTAATGAATTAGGCAGGATAGCATTTCGTCACAGTTTATTGAGTTTACCAATCCAGAGGTGCATTTTCATCTGAAGGAGATAATGAATCAATTTAACTCGAACATGGAGAAATTCTTGGAGCTAACAGATGAGGCGTGGAGAGAGTACCATAGGATGGATAAGGAACTTGAAAGATATAGGTTTGGAAAAAGCTAATCAATTCTGTATCCCCACCGCACACCTACAGTAACGGGTCACTATTAAAAGATTCAATGATACTTGAAGAAAAAAACCTATATTAATAAATGCACCATGTAATTTTAAAAAGATGAAAGATAAAAATAATTGGTGGAATGCTAATATAAAGTATCTGTCACCTCAGGAATTCTCGGTGTAAAATTTTGCGCTTATCCCGTTTTCTCTGACCACTCCCCAAAAGAGACCTCATCTGTGAAGCGCACACGTTTCATTTCACACATTCAGGTAAGTTGCAATCCTGCAGAAAAATAAAATGGGGGGATTATTCTTCAAAGCCTAATATTCTTTGGGGATGAATGAGCGTCGAAAGATGCGAGCCCGCCCTGCTTTGTAGAAAGGACACCTTTTTTAAAGGAAGGGATTCTAAGCACAATTTCATGGGCGATAAAAAGAATTCCCAAGCTCTGGAATCGCATAGTAATTAGTGAGATAGTAAAACTAATAGAAGGGTTGAAATTGCGCGCTGCTGTGGATATTGAGAAAAAGCTCATTACCAATGCAATGGTTACTAAATGGCATGTTAATAATTCGCCATATCTCATTACTCTTTTGAAAGGCGAGAAAATAAAATAAGTCTATACTGATAAAGGCTATGACTCCTACGCAACATACGCTCTGTATTGGAAATAGGTGGTGAGCCATAATTCAAAAGAGGGGTTGAAGATTACATCTTCACCCATTCTTTTTTCATGTTTTCAAGGATTTCAACTTACCTCACCTTCAAAAAAAATTTAAGTACTCTGGTGCAATTTCCCAGTAGAAACTATATAAGGAGATGATAAAAATGGCATTTGATCCGGCAAGTGATGGATTTATGCTGATTGCAGCGGCACTGGTGTTTATAATGACACCTGGTCTTGCACTTTTCTACGGGGGTATGGTTAACAAGAAAAACGCAGTGGCAATGATGATGCAGAATTTCTTCTCTGCGGGATGGACGACTGTGATATGGGTCTTGTTTGGATTTACCCTTGCATTTGCGCCAGATATTGCAGGAATAATTGGCAATTGCAATTACGTGGCGTTGTTCAATTTGACTCCAAATACTCTGTACAGCAACGGAGCAATAAGCATGTACACCTTTATGATATATCAGCTAATGTTTGCAATAATTACTCCTGTACTGATGACCGGTGCATTTGCAGATAGAATGAGGTTCAAAGGATTTATTGTTTTTCTAACGCTCTGGTTGTTCCTGATATATTTCCCGTTTGCCCACTGGCTATGGGGCGGCGGTTTTCTCGCACAGTGGGGAGTTGAGGATTTTGCCGGAGGAATTGTTGTTCATGTTAGCGCAGGATTTGGCGCTCTTGCGTCTGTGTTCTTCTTGGGAAAGCGCTTGCATCCCAAGCCTGGCAATCACAGTGTACCTCTGATAGTGCTGGGTACCGCTTTGCTTTGGTTTGGATGGTTTGGTTTCAACGCGGGAAGTGCTTTAAGAGTTGATGCAGACACAAATGTGGCTTTTATCAATACCATGATTGCGGCATCCTTTGCTGCGATAACATGGATGTTCTGGGATTACGCCGTTGGAAAGAAGTGGAGCAGCATAGGTTTCATGACAGGTTCTATTGCGGGTCTTGCAACAATAACCCCTGCTGCAGGATTTGTAAATCCACAGGCAGCGATGATTATTGGCATAACTGCAGCTTTGGTATCACACTGGGTTGTAGATTTCGTGCACAAGAAGGGCTGGGACGACGCGCTGGATGTCTGGGGTGTACACGGAATTGGTGGTTTCACCGGGATAATTCTCTTAGGCATATTTGGTAGTGCAGCAATAAACGGTGCAAATGGTCTTATCTACGGAGGCGTGGATTTCTTCGGAAAGCAAATTGCTGCTGACCTATTTACCGCGGCGTATGCATTCGGGGTTACATATGGAATACTCTGGCTCGTGAACAAAATAACTCCGCTACGCGTGCCTGAAGAGGAAGAAGAGGCAGGTTTGGATGCAACTGAGTACGATGTACCTGCTTATTTTGACGAGTAAAATCCCTGTATCTTCTTTTTATCTATTTTTACATTTGCATTAATTTTTGTTTATTTGCTAAATTTCTCTACATTATATACTTCTTTTACAAAAGTACAACTTTGAAGTGTTGTTCTACTTTGTAGTAGTACACATTATTTTTGATAGGTTGAATGAGGTGTTTTTATTGGTATTTCCCTTGTTTTTTGGGCAATAGTGCTGTTTAACTTATCAATGTAACATTATAGCATAGAAATCAAAATCAGAAAAGCGTATATACTATTAACTTGTGGAAGGAATTAGAAATATATGTGGTGCTATTGATAAATATATCTATGGTAGGACCACATGGTGGTGATAAAAATGAATGTGAAAATAGGATGGAAAAAAGTAATGGTGCTTGCAATAGTGGTGGTGGTAGTGGCCGGAGGATTGTACTTTGGATTTTTATCAGGGCTGGCTGGCAACGAGAAGGTTCCGGTCACGAATGGATACAGGTCAGAGTTAACCAAGGAAGGCACGTACATAGGGAAGGCGAATCCGAACCAGGAGATATGGCTCACATTCGTGCTGAAATGGAGTCATGAGGACGAGCTCAACAAGTTTTTGGGAGAGGTAAACGATGTGCGTTCACCGATGTATCATCATTATATGAATTACAAGGAGTTTAAAGCAAATTTTGCTCCGTCTGGCAAGATATATGCTGGGATGCTTGAGTGGCTTCATGATAATAATATAAATGTGGCGTACACTTATAATTTGAGGAATGCAATAACTATACACGATACGATAGGGAAGATAAGCAAGCTACTAAATGTGCAGTTTGGAGTGTACAAAAGCAATAATCCAGAGTTAAAGAGCACGTACTTTGCGCCAATGAGTGCGCCTAAGATACCAGCAAAGTTTGCCCCGTACATATATGGAATTAGCGGGCTGGACAATGCCACGAAATTCCACTTGAATTATTTCCACGCGAGCAGTGGTATTGATTACCTGAGCGGTGCAGATGTTGCAAGGATGTATCATGTTTACGAGTTGTATAACGACTCTGCAACTGGGGCGCCAAGCTCAAAGCATATCTTTGCCACAGGATTGAGGGTTGCAACTGTGTTGTGGGAAGGGGCTAATTCTGCGCCCTTTGACCCTAACGCGGTAGAGTATTATTACAAGCACGTGATACCACAGTGGATACAGAATTTAGGTGTTATGTCTACGGTGCACTCTCATGGTATGGCTGGAACAACACCTCCTGGGAGTAACACAGATGGCCAGGTCTCAGGAGAGAATGAGCTTGATTTAGAGATGGTGGGAACAGTTGCACCAGGTGTAGATACATACTGTGTTTACGGGCCTGGAACCAGTCAAGGAAGTCCTGCAGAGAACAATTTCCCAGATAACGAGTACAACTACATACTCAACTCTCTTGCTCAGGTTTCCTCTCCAAGACTCGTTGCTGTGAGCAATTCTTGGGGCGGTGGTGATGCACAGGGTTCTGCTGCTACTGATAACGATATAAAGGCATTAAATGCGATGGGTGTGACAGTGTTGGCCAGCAGTGGTGATGATGGGGATACTACTTCTCCAAGCTATCCTTCTACAGATGCCCAGGATACATTCGGAGTCGTGGCTGTGGGTGGCACTACACCCTATCCAAATGGGCAGGATTTGACCTCGCTAACAGATGCTGCAACAATGGGTTACAACACAAATTTGGCGAATCCAAGAAGCAATGAGATTGTATGGTACGATTCCAGCAGCACTAACTCGCGCGGTGACCACTGGGGTACACAGAGCGGTGTGAGTTCCGCCTATCCTGAGCCATCATGGCAGAAACAATATATTGGAACATACAGTGGAAGGGTAACCGCTGATGTAAGTGCAATGGGAAATCATACTCTTGTTTACATAAGTGATGGACAGGGAAATACTAAGTGGGGTGCTGTTGCGGGAACATCCGTGGCCTGTCCGGTAACTGCTGGAATGATAGCCATGATGGATGCTTACATTGGAGTGAAATATGGCGTATCAAACCATGGTCTCGGATTTTTGGATCCTACAATTTATGAGCTCGGATATGATTACTATCATAATGGAAAGTACAGCAATAGTCCACCATTCTACGATGTTACTCAAGGTGCCACGGGTAGCGCAGGTTCTGCCGGAACTGGCTGGGATCAGGCAAGTGGCTGGGGAGTGATAAATGCGTGGGAGTTCATACACGATATCGGGTTCAAGATGAGCGCGAGCAGTAGCAGTGCGAGCGTTAGCGCAGGAGCTACTGCAAGTTATTACATAAACGTGGAGTTTCCGTATGACTGGACCACGGAGGTAGGGCATTTCACGGTGAGTGGATTGCCCAGCGGTGCTACATACAGCACGTCCACAAATTACGTGCATCCTGCGGGAGACGGAGCCACGGCAGGATTCACGTTGAGCATACACACGAGCAGCAGCACACCTGGAGGCACATACACGCTTACCGTGACCGGGTACACGTACAACCACACCACCGGGCACTGGGGCAATCTCACGAATTCCGTGACCCTGACGCTTACCGTTAATGGTGGCTCCAGCGGTGGAAGTGGCAGCGGCTCTGGCTCTGGAAGCTCTGGTAATAATGGCACTGCCGGCAATGGAACAGGAGGTAGTGGTGGTTCAAGCGGTAGTGGTTCTGGTGGTAGCAGTGGAAATAACACAGGTGGTACTGGCAATGGAGGGAGCAATAGCACAGGTGGAAATGGAACAGGTACAGGTAATAACAATCCAACCGTTCCTAGTGCACCATTAAATCTTTATGCAAGCGCCGGAGATGGATATGTAATGCTCACTTGGAGTGAACCAAATAGTAATGGTGGTGCTAACATAACAGGATACAATATATACAGAGGAACGAGCTCCGGGGGAGAAAGCTTACTTACATCTGTAAGTGGAACAACTCTTGCTTACAATGACACATCTGTGACTAATGGCCAGACCTACTATTACTATGTTACTGCGGTAAATTCTGTAGGTGAAAGCGAGAAGAGTAACGAAGTGAGTGCTACACCTCATGCGTCCTCTACAACTCAGAGTATCAAGATACTGTTTGTTGCAGATGATGAAGGCAGCCCGTACAGCAAATATTTCGAGCAGGCATTAATTGATTCAGGACTTACTGACGAATACGAGGTGTACGAGTGGGATGTTTACCAGGTTGGTTATGCACCGTCATATAGTGATTTGTCTGATTATGCGGTGGTTATCTGGGATACGGGATATGCTTATCAAAATACAATTACCCCGGAGGATCAACAGAACTTGATGGAGTACTTGGATAATGGAGGTAGGTTGTATCTATCCGGTCAAGATATATTGTGGGATCTCTCTGGAGGAAATGATGGAACGATATACAATACATTTGTCAATGACTATCTTGGTGTTAGCGGTGTGATAAACGATGTTTCCTACGATGAGGTATATGGTGTGAGCGGAGATCCAATTACTGGTGATTTGGGTACAGTGTACTTTGATTATCCATATACTAACTATGCAGATGATATTACTGTTGAGAGCGGTGCACACGGAATATTTGTGGATCCTTACACAGGCTATTATGCCGGAGTTAGCTATTCCAATGGCAACTTCAAGACAGTGTTTACACCGTTTTCATTCGAAGCAGTAGAGAAATATGACTCAGATACAGGTGCTACATTGATGTACAATATTGTGTCATGGCTGTTGAGCTGATTTTTAACACCTATTTTTTGTTTTATTTTTAATTTGTTATGTGTACTTATCGTTGATTTTATTTTTACTTTGCAAGAACTTTATTGTGATACAAAATATGTGAAAACATTGCAGCGCCGCCGCCAGGATTCGAACCTGGGACCTGCCGGTTAACAGCCGGCCGCTCCAGCCTACTAAGCTACGGCGGCACAAATAAGGGATAGAAAACCAGTATTTAAAAATTTTCAACAATAGGGGTAAGTTGAAATCCTTGAAAAACATGAAAAAAGAAGGAACAAAAACAGAGTAAAGTTAGACATAGAGATCATATGCTAGAACTTTAAATAGGGGGCTTAGAAGCAACAGAGAAAGAGCGGGAGAGAAAGTAATCGCCCACCACTCTTTTGAATGAGTGGAAGACAGATACTACTACATTACTATGCAACTCCAGTGCTCTGGTATCATTCTCAACTCTCTTGAAATTGTGCATAGAACCCCTTTCTTTAAAAGAAAGGTGTCATAGCCCCATGAAATGTGGCTTGCTCGCATCTTCCGATGCTCTTTCATCCCCAAAGAATCTAAAATCTGGAGCGTGTTTTCTTTATTACCAAAATACTCTCTCAGCATCATCAGTATGATGTGCTGGTGTATTGTGTGAGCCTTCCTAAGGTACTTGCTCCAGTAAAGTGGAATCTTCGCTCTCTTCATAACTTTTTGCCCTATCTTTACAACATTATATATGTCTAACTTCCTGCTCATCTCTTATTAATCTCCCCTATTTTATTTTTATTGAGGGCTTCAACTTACCCTTTCTTACAGAAATCTTTAAATATCATTATGTTATCTCTCATAACAATGAAAGATATCATAAAAAATGGAGCATATGATGCATTAAAAAAAGTGGTGTTGCACAGAGGACTTAACGATATTGAATCAGAGATTTACACGCTACTGGTTCTCAGCAAGACAAAGATGAGCGCGAGGGAGATTGCAGAGAGCACTGGGTACGCGTACTCCTCGGTGGTAAACGCGCTTAACAACCTCAGGCGCAGGTATTTGGTTGATAGAAATAAGAGAACGCGTTGTTATGAGTACGGAGCAAATGCGGATTTTGTGGGGATGTTGAGAAGGGAGAGAAGACAGTTAATAGAGTACCTGACAGAAGCAAGGAACGCACTGAAGGACAAGAAGGATTACAAGGATTTGGTGGAGCATATAGATGAATGTATAAACTACCTTGGAAAGGTTGAAAAGGAGGTGGAATAAATGGATAATAAAAAAACGAAGGAAGATTTTGACGAAGGTGAAATTATAGACTACCTGAACCATGTTATGGACCACAAATTTGCGAAGTTTATAATGAAAGAAATGACAGAAGTTAAAAAACTTGAAAAATCTTTTGCAGTATATGCGGGAGTTGAAAAACCAAAAGGTGTGAAAGAGAGGCTTCATGCAAAAATAGTTGGGGAAGCGCTTGAAAAAGGTGCCGAACGTTTTGGTGCATCCCCAGAAGCCATCAAGAATTTTCTTAAAGATTCTTACATGCGCAAGGGCTTTGCTGTAATAATAAGAAGCATAGCAGAGTACGGAATTAGCAAACCTCAGAGGTTAATTGCTCCATTCATGGTTGTGTGGAACTTCACCAAGCAGTGCAATTTAAAATGCAAGCACTGCTATGCAAATGCCACACCTTATCCAGCCCCGGACGAGTTAACATTGGAGCAGAAGTATCAGGTTGTTGACCAGTTAGACGAGGCTGGAGTTGCAGCCATATCTTTCTCAGGAGGAGAGCCACTCACCAATAAAGATTTTCTTAAGGTTGCAAGATATGCCAATTCCAAGGGATTCTATTTGACAGTGGCAACCAATGGCACTCTTATATCCGAGAAAATGGCTCAAAAATTAAAGGAAGTGGGGATAAGGTACGTTGAAATAAGCTTAGATGGACCCAATGCAGAGATACACGATGAATTTAGAGGAGTCAAAGGTGCTTTCAATGCAACTATACGTGGTATAAAAAATGCGAAAGCTGCAGGGTTGGAAGTGGGAATCGCCACCACTGCCACTCACGAGAATCTGGATTCCATACCTGAAATTGTGAAACTGGCACGGGAGCTGAATGCAGACCGCATGATAGTGTTCAATTTCATACCAACTGGCAGGGGAAAGGATATTATCAACGAAGATCTGACCCCAGAAGAGAGGGAAGAATTAATGAAGTACCTTTACAAAGAGTGGCAGAAAGGAGATATGCAGATTTTCTCCACATGCCCCGCATATTCAAGAATATCTCTAACTGCAATGTACGATGGAAGCGGTGATAAAGTATCGCCTACACACTTTGCAGAAATGGAACTGCCCGCCGAATTTGGCGGAGCTGCCAAAGCGCTAACTGAGTTCATCGGCGGATGCGGCGCTGGTCGTATTTACTGCTCCATAGAGCAAAACGGAGATATCCAGCCATGCGTGTTTCTCCCAATAAAAGTTGGAAATGTTATAAAAGATGGCTTTGTAAACGTGTGGAAGAACAGCACAGTTTTCAACGAACTTAGAGATAGAGATGCTAAGGATTATGCATGCTCAACATGCCCGTTCAAGTATGTGTGCGGTGGATGCAGGGCAAGAGCTTACGCATACTATGGCGATATAAAAGCGCCGGACCCAGGATGCATCATGATGAAAGATGAGTGGGAAAAACTGAAATTAAAAGTGCATAGTGAAAACGCAACAAGTGATACCGAGCATCTTAAATCCGATAATAAACAAGAAGTAGATTTCGTGATGAGCAAGTGATGCCTTATGAAAATTCTCCTTATTTCTCCACCCACAATTAGTGCAATTAAAGCCATAGTGGGTACCACCGGCCCACCGCTGGGTCTGGCATATTTAGCGTCAATGGTTCGCGATGAACACGAGGTGAAGATAGTTGATTCAATAGCCGAAGATTTGAGCTATGAAGATGTCTATAAAATAATAAAGGGATACGACCCGGATATAGTTGGCATAACTTCCACGACATCCATGATTCCTGATGCTTATGCAGTCGCAAGAATGGCAAAAAAGCACAACGAAAACATAAAAGTGGTCATAGGTGGCCCCCACGTTACATTTACCCCGGAGAAAACAATAAAAGAATGCCCCAGCATAGATTACGTGGTTCGTGGAGAGGGGGAGCTAACATTTAAAGAGCTTGTAGATAACCTTGCTAAGGATAAAGATACAAAAGATATACTGGGATTGAGCGTTAACCTTGGAGATAAAGTTAAAAATAACCTTGCCCGGCCTTTGATTAAAGACGTTGATACCATACCCATACCATCATACGACCTGCTACCCATGGATAAATACCAGGCAGATGGAATCAAATTTGGAACTATAATGACGTCCCGTGGCTGTCCCTTTGAATGCGCTTTTTGCTCCTCCTCCCTGCAGTTTGGAAAGCGGTGGAGAGGTCATAGCGATTCAAGAGTCTTGGAAGAATTGAAAATACTCCGTGAGGAGTACGGGCGTAAGGAAATAGAGTTTCTGGATGATACATTCACATTGAACAGGCCAAGAGCTATAAGAATATCCAAAAGAATTAAAGACGAAGGCTTGGATATATCCTGGACAGCATCTTCCCGCGTGGATATATTTACAAACGAAGTGGCAGACGCGCTAAAATACGGCGGATGTCACACAGTGTATTTTGGAATAGAATCAGGCTCTCAGAAAACACTGGATTTCATAGGCAAAAGAATAACTCCAGAACAATCCATGGCTGCAGTTAAGAAAGCAAAGGTCAGAAAACTTCACGCTTTGGGCGCCTTCATAATAGGATTCCCGGAAGAAACAAAGGAGGATGTAAAGAAGACAATAAAATTTTCCAAGAAGGTGGGCGTGGATTATGCCCAGTTTACAGTGGCGACTCCGTATCCGGGTACCCGTCTATGGGATTACGCAATGAGCAGAAACCTGATAATGACATTTGACTGGAGAAAGTACACCACCCTCGATCCAGTTATGAAATTGAAAAACTTCACGACTGAGCAGATAACTAAAATGCTCCAGTGGGCCTACGTATCATTCTACGTGAGACCTATATACCTGCTAAAAGACATTATAATGCAGGGCGGCTTCATATTCAGAAGAGCAATTCCCAATGCAATTAAGGTGGCAAGACAGACCATGCAATCTGACCAAGAGAGATTTAAAGAGGTTAGCAATATATAAACATGGTAAAGGTCTGAAAGTGAAAAAATAAATACCTCTCTCTTTTTTTGATGTCATATGGAAAAATTAGAGTACGAAATTAAAGCGAAGTGGGACGGAAACGTTGGCTCCCATATCAAAGTTAGGCATTTTTCTCTCCGCACCGATTCCAACACAGATGGAGGTGATGAAGGCCCTCTGCCGGCGGAGATGCTCCTATCTGCGCTGAGCGGATGTCTAATGATAAACTGGGGAAGATTGATAAAGAAAATGCGCCTTCAAGTGCAGGAGCTGCAAATTATAGTGAGTGGGTGGAGAAATCTCAGAGAACCACAGCTGCAGGAAATAGATTATGTTGTTCAAATTAAAACCTCCGAGCCGAAAGAAAAAATAGAAAAAGTGAAAGCTCTCGCGGAAAAGTACGGCACGGTGTTCAACACCATAGGGAAGGAAAAAATATCGGGGAATGTGGAAATTTTATAAGCTATGTAAACCTCTTCTCCAGCACTCTTTTGTGAATGAACACGCCGGAGAAGAAGAAAATCAGCGAGAAGAGGAGCAATGCAATGAGGTCGAGCCACAGGGGAAAGTAACCGCGCATTGAGACGGAGTAGCGTAGGGCATCCACCATGTATGTAAGCGGCGATATCGCGGACACGGCGCGGGCGTACCACGGCAGTTTTTCCAGAGGCACGAATATACCACTGATAAACAGAAGGGTGAATTTGACCAGCGATGAGAGCATCATCACATCTGCAGGCACGTCCGTCGGGGGATAAGAGGACATCAAAATGGTCATTGCGGAGAATGTGAGTATAGATAATAACACTACAGGTATAAAGATAAGGAGATTCACTCCAATTCCCAGAAAAATCGCAGTGAGAGAGATAAATGAAGTTATGATTATCCCAAAATAAAACGATGCTTGCATATCCCCGAATAAAACGGTCGTGATGGAAACTGGCGATGATATCAATCTTTCGAATGTCTTGCTTCTCGCTTCCCACGGGATTATAGTTGGTCCAACTGCTGTGGAGGTGAAAAATGCCGTCATGGCTATGAGCGCTACAAACAGGTATTCATGGCTCAAATCTCTCCCGATTAAAAATGCACCAAATAAGAAGAAGGGAAACAGAAGGCCCATGATGACCACTGGGCCCTTAAGATAAAAGATGAGCATGTCCTTCTTAACGATTGCCAGCGAGCGGGAGAACTGCGAGAGCTTACTCATTTTTCTCACCCACCAAAGCCATGAACACATCTTCCAACGATGGCTTCTCCACATTAAGAGATATAATTTTCAAATTCTCCCTCTCCGCGTAATTCACTATCTTCTTTATCGTTTCATCCACTTCCCCGGTATACACTTTCACCTTGTCGCCGAGTATTTCCACTCTGCCCTCCACGATTCCCCCTTCAAATTTGAAAGGAGATAGTGAGAACTCAATCACATTGCTCTTTGCCCCTATCTCTTTGATTTTCTCGGGAGTGTCTATCGCAATTAGTTTTCCGTGATTTATTATTGCCACGCGATTGCACAGCTCATTTGCATCCTGCATGTTGTGAGTGTTCATAAATATCGTTTTTCCCTTCTTCTGCTCTTCCCTTATTATTCTCTTTATCAATCTCGCGGACATGACATCCAAGCCGGAGGTGGGCTCGTCCAGGAACAGTAATTCTGGGTCCGGAAGCATGGCCATCGCCAAGCTCAGCCGCTGCTTCATTCCCTTTGAAAATCCTCTAACTTTCGTATCCTTTTTCTCGTAGAGATTGAATAACTTCAGAAGCTCTATGCTTCTCTTTTCAATTTCTCTCCCTTTCATCCCGTAGAGGCGCCCCATCAACCTCAGGTTGCGCATAGCGCTCAAATCAATGTACGGATTGGCCATCTCGGGCACAATGTCCGTTCTCTCGCGAATATCAATTTTATGCTTCTTCATATCCATGCCGAACACTTCAATTCTTCCGGAGCTCGGGTTCAAAATTCCCGTGAGCATCCTTATCGTTGTTGTTTTTCCCGCCCCATTCGGCCCCAAAAATCCGAATATCTCTCCTTTATGTACGGAGAATGAAATATCATTCACCGCCAGAAAATTTCCGTAATATTTCTTCAGATGCTCCGCTTTGATTATTTCAACGCTCATTTGATTGCCTCTTGAATTTTTAGAGGATTATTACAATCAAATATTTAATTGTTATTGTAATTATTGCATTTTTCACTAATAATTTGGTTATTGTTTAAATAAAACGCATCAAAAGCAATAATTTTATAAATAATAGCCCCATGGACGTTGTGAAAAGTGGTCTCAATGCCCAGAGGAATGATAAAGAAAAAAGAGCAGATTCACAACATGATAATGCGCATTAAATTCGTTTACAGCGAGCCGCGGTGGAGCATAATAAAGGCCATTGGAGATGACACTAAGGGCACTAATGAGATTTACGAAAAAATGAAAGAAGAAGGATTAGAAATGCCAAGATCCACGCTGTACTACCATCTTTCCTCTCTTTCGGATGCGGGCATAATTGAGATGGCTGGATACCGAGAGGAAGGAGGAGGAGCGCCGGAGAAACTATGGAAGTTGAGAGTAAAGAAGATATGTGCAGAACTAATATCTGGAAAAATAACCGAAGAATGAGGTGATAAAATGAGAGTAGCAATACCGAGCATAAACGATGGCGGGTTGGATAGCGAGGTAAGCGGCCATTTCGGTCGCTCCCCGTATTACACCTTCGTGGATATTGAAGATGGTGAGATAAAAAATGTGGAAGTTTTCCCCGTGCCCTTTGAGGAGCATGGCCCCGGAGACCTGCCGAACTTCGTGAAGGAGCATGGCGGCGAAGTCGTGATCGCTTACGGCATGGGCCACCGCGCGGTGGATTTCTTCCAGCAACTGGGCATAGATGTGGTCACCGGTGCTGGAGGAAGAATAAGGGATGTGATAGATGCGTTCATCCACAACATGCTTGAGGTGGACCCGTACTGGAAAGAGAAAATTGAAAGAGAGAAAAAGAAAAAGGGAGAATGCAAGGAGCATTAGCCCTTACATATGACATTTTTCCCTTTGCAGCGATCCGTCTCTAACTGAATCGTGGTATGCGTGATTCCGTACTTTTTCAATTTTTCATTTATTTCATCGATGAGCACCTGAGCCTCGCTCACAGGCATGTCTTCAACTTCTATGTGGCACTCAAAAAGTACATCGCTTTCTCCAATTCTCCACGCATGGAAATGGTGAGCGTTCTTTATACCGTCTATTTTTTCTATTTCTTCTTTGATTCTATCAAAATCTAAATTTGGCGCAGATTCCATCAGTATTTCAACGCTCTCCTTTATTATGCCGATTACCTCGTAGATTATGTAAATAGCAATCAATATGGAAATAAGGGGGTCAATCCACAGAATATCAAAAAATATTACAAGCAGTGCGCCTGCAACAACCCCAACAGAAGAGAGAGTGTCGCTCATAAGGTGAAGATAAGCGGATTTTACATTCATACTATCCTTCGCGTGCGAATGTAAGAAAAGAACGGAGAGAAGATTTCCAATCAGGCCGACTATGGCCACGATGAGCATAATTACTCCATGAATGGGATTCGGATGAATGAATCTTTCGTACGCTTCGTAAATTAAGAATATGGACACTGTAAGGAGAAACACCGAGTTACCTAAAGCAACCAAAATCTCGGCCTTTTTGTACCCGAATGTGTATTTTTTATTTTTCTCCTTCTCTCCAATTTTTATAGCTTCGTAGCTTGCAATGAGCCCTGCTGAATCGCCCAAATTGTGCACAGAATCGCTTAATAACGCAATGCTCCCCGAAATTATCCCGCCGAAAATCTCAACGATTGTTATTGTGAGATTCAAAAATATGGATAGAAGGAGCTTTCCCTTGAGTTGTGTGTGGGCATGATGATGCATAAAGGGAAATAAAAGAGAAGATTAAAAAGTTTGAAATTATCTTTTTTCTATTTCTTTAATCTCTTTTTCATGTTTTGCCATCTGCGCCTGATATTGCTTCGCAGTTTCCAACATCTGCTGCGCGAACTTCTCTTCTAACATCTTTTTCACCTTTGTGAATATTTTATTTTTTCTCGCCGCTTCTCTGGCCACCTCCGGCGATGGAAATTCAATCGCTCCTACGGGGCAAAGATTGGCGCATGTTTGGCATCCAACCAAACAATTGAAGGGTTTTGCAACTATCGGCTTTTTTGAAACGAGGTCATAGGAGTAAACGCCGCGACCACATATAACAGCGCAAAGACCGCAGCCAATGCATGCCGCTGGGTCTATTTTTGGGTACCATTTGATCTCTTTTCTCGGCACCCCGAACCAGTAATCAAATTTCTTATCACCCATTTTTATCACTATGCCTACATGCGTTTCAAATATTTCAATTTTTTTTGAAATAACTTTTCAATATGAAAATTCCATTACTTAATTACGATGGTCAAAAAGATGCCCGAGAACGTGCCTGACGACATCGCGTAGGAAATCGAAAATAAGGGGGGCTAAAAGAAATACTGAAAAATGTGCCATCTCGACGAGAACTCGGAAAAAGCGCGAAGATGTTCAAGGCCCTTTCTGACCTCCTGCGATTGAAAATTATATGCCTTCTGCGAGTTCAAGAATCATGCGTTTGCCTCATAAGGAGCGTGGTGAACATCGCGTATTCAAAGCTCTCTTACCATCTTTCCATATTGAAAAATGCGGGCCTAATTGAAGGAGAGAGAAGGGAAAATTACATAATTTACCGCTTTACCGAGCTAGGAAAAAAAGTTGCCGGGGAAGTGTGCAAAAAATAGAGTTATATCTTCGGTGCGCCGGCTAACTTTTCCAACGCTTCCTCTTCTGCAAAATGCAATTTCCCCGGAAGAACGAGGGAGTGCAAGGGTGGGCCAAAATCGTAGCTCAATAAATCTTCAACATACCCAGCTTTCACTATGCAATCAGGAGCTCCTGCTCTTGCAATAACCGCCATTAACGTATCTTCTTTGAACAGCCCCTTTCCTTTTTTCTCTTCCATATCCAGCAGGATTTGCATTGCCTCGTTTGCAGTCATTGGTCTTGGGTTAATATCTAAGAGAATTAAGGTGTGCAATCCCCTTGAATAATTCTCGTATATGAAATCGTAAGCACTGGTGGGAAAATAATTCTCCTGTGGAAAAGGAAGTGATACCGTTCTTCCAAATTTGTAGTTTTGAAGGCCAAGAAGACCGGGTGCAGCACTAATTATTGATGCGTTGTGCACTATTTTTGTTTTTATTCCCCTTTCTTCCGCCATGATTCTAAGAGAGACATGAGTTGTGGCTATCATCGGGTCTCCCGCAACCAACAGCACGACTTTTTTGCCAGCTGCTTCTTCAATTATGCGCTTTCCGTCTTCCACTTCCTCCCGGGACAGCACTTTTATCTCTCTCCTAATAGCTCTTTCTAACTCATCTACGCTCATGCCTATCAATTTAGAAGTGTAAAACTCGGCAAAAACCACATCCGCCTCTTCAATTGCCTTTTTTCCCCTGATTGTTATGTCGTTCGCATCGTAAAGACCCAAGCCTACGAAAGTGAGCATAAGGGCTTATTTACAGTACATATTTAAACATATCATAATTTTCTATCACTTAGCTTCTTTACAAGATACCACGTGATTGCTAAGATAATTGTTGCCACTCCTGCGGAAATAAAAACGCCAGAAGAACCAGGCAACAATATGGTTAGTGCTATGGGAATTAAAGAAATGGTATTTGCTACTATTATGAGCACTAAAAATCCAAGAGCGCTCATACCTGCACTTGGCCTTAATCCCAAGGTATCCCCCATGTACATCACGACCATACATGAGGCAAATACCCCCATAGTGAGCAGTGCATAATGCAAATAGTTCAGCGGTGAGCCTCTTATAAAAGAATAGACAATGCAAATTATCAATGTTATAATGTACACGAAGAAAGCCAAAATGGACTTCTCGAAATATGTCTCAAATTTAGAGACTGGCAAAACTCTCAACAATTTCCTATTTTCGTATCCGTAAATTGAATAAAGGTAGATTATGGTGAATGTTACCAAAACTCCCATCAATCCTAATCCTGTAACGTTCATGCTTTCCAGCAAAACCGCTTCAAATACCGGCAACAGGAGCAACATGGCAAGTCCGGGATTTCTCGTTGTGAGTCTAAAATCTTTCAATACCATTGCAGTAACAGGTTTTCTAACCTTAATTACCATATCTTTTTCAGACCCATAAATTATGATAACTCTCTTGCCGATCACACGCATTACCCAGCGAATTGAAAGGTATCCTAAGAAAAGGAAAAAAAGAGATGATATAAGTGAAAATATGTCTGGTGAGAGCATTAAATAAGAAATATTAAATGGGAAGAGCATTGTGAGTACAAATTTATATTCGTGCATAAAATAATCGTATTTTCTAAGCATGTGCAAGATTATGGGCATCCACATCATTATCGCGTAGAGCATGAAAAAGGCCGTTCCCCATATGACTATAAAAACAAAACGCATAGCTGATTTCCATCCCCTTGTGGGAGAGGCAAGCTTTTGATAAAACAACCTGGAGAAATATGTGACTATTGAAATGGAAAAAGCCTCCGCGGTGAGCACTCCTAAAGCAGATGCCATAGCCGCAAAAGCCCCCGGACCCAAAAGTACCACCAGTGGCACTGCTATGATATTAGTTACCAGAGGTATATCAAAAATTCGTATAAACGTTAAAAATATCACTCTCTCACGGTTTTTCCTGGTCATTGGCAGAGTTTTTAGAAAATCAAAATTAATCTGAAAAAAATAAGTTACAGATTGGAGAAAAAAGAGTGAAAACATGAAGGTGAGCATTAAAAAATAGGTGCTATATGATATAATCGTGTTCTCGGAAACTGCGTATATTCCCGATAATAAAAACACCAGAGATAGAAATATCTTATTCATTGTCATTGAAATCTTTGATTTTGAGAGTATTCTTCTTACCGTAAGCTCGCTGGCATTTGGTCTCCTCATGTCAAGCAGAGATTTGAAAGACAGCTCCTGGTAGAATATGCCCGAAAGCTTCCACAATTCACCTGGAAAGCGCATTTACGACCCCTCTAACGCTCTCTTCCTCTCCAGTTAGCTTCAGGAATATGTCCTCAAGAGTACCCTCCGTTTTGGCTTTTGCCCTTAGGTCATCTATCGTTCCCACTGCAACTATTTTTCCCCGATTAATCACTGCAATTCTATCACAGAGTTCCTCAGCGATTTCCATTATATGAGTGGAAAAAAGAACCGCCCCATTTTTCTCAACGTTTAACCTGAGAAGCTCTTTGAGAATTCTGGTGGATTTCGCATCGAGACCGTTGAGAGGCTCGTCCATAATCAAAAAAGGAGGATTGTGCATGAGCGCTGCAATAATCTGGACCTTTTGCTTGGTACCCATGGAAAGAGTTGCAATGGGCTTATTCACATGGTTTTCTATGCCAAAACCGTAAATGAGCCTGTTAAGCCTCTCCAGATTGTCTCTTTTAATCCTGCGAACTGAAGCAATAAATTCAAAGAACTCCATGGGCGTTAGTGAATCTATGAGCATAAATTCCTCCGGCACATACCCGATGTCGTTCATTTCTTTAACTCCAATACTCCTGCCAAAAAGCTTGATTTTTCCCTGAACCTCTACCAATCTCATTATTGATTTTAAGGTGGAGCTTTTGCCAGCACCGTTTGGGCCAAGAAGCCCGAAAATTTCTCCATCTTTAACCTCAAAACTTATTCCATTAACTGCAATAAAGTCTCCGTATTTCACGGTAAGATTTGAAATTTCAAGCATCACCCTTACATGGAATCCATTTATTAAACATTTACAAAATCATTCCCAAAAAATAAGTATGTGCGCATGCATAACCCCATGCCCCGATGATGAGTTCAGCCTTAGCTGACGGTGATGAGAGACGGGCGGGCTGAGGGGCTCATTCTTAACTTTGAAAATCTCCAGAGATTATTACCACGGAGCATTTTTAAAATATGGTTGAGAGGAATAACTATGATGAGTGCTATTGAAGTATCTCAATTTGAAATAATCGATGAGGGGCAAAAAAATGAATTGTTAGCCATGGCACGTGCATTTTTGCTTCTGAATGGGGACTCCAAGATTGCAATGGCAAGGGCAATGCTAACTTTGATGGATACTTAATCCACGATTACTTCGTATTCAATCTCGCATCCACTGCGGCGTAGCATGGCACTTACCGGGCAGTAGCGATTTTGCGAAAGCTCCACCGCTTTTTTCGCTTTTTCGTACTCCACACCTTCGAGATAGTATTTAATATAGACTTTGGTGTACACTTTAGGGTGCTCTTGTGCCCTCTCTCCTTCGATCTCAATCCTGAATTTTTTTGGAGGTTGCTTCATCTTCATCAGAATTGCAACAACATCCATGCCTGTGCAGCCTCCAAGGGAGAGAAGAAATGCCTCCATAGGCGCCACAGCCTTTTGCACATTTAAATAATCCGATTCTAAAACGATTGAGTGTGTATCTGTCTCACCAATAAATCTCATACCTTCAATATGCCTCATTGTTACCTTCATACTCATAGTTTGCCTGAAATTTCGCTACGATAAAAACATTTCTACCTAAATCTCAATGATTTTGGCAACAATTAATATGAAAAATATAAAGCCCACCACCATGAGAATAGTAGCTGCAATCTGCGAGTATAGGAGTAAGCGGTATATCTTCACCCTTCGTTTTACATCTATATCATAATTTGACGGTGGTTTCAGTATGGATTTAAGCATTGTTTCTCGCCGCCAGGATACTTTTTATTCTCTTCCTCCTGAAGAAATCCTCGCGTTCCCTCTCATCTAAAACAAGCTCTATGTACTTCTCAGTGGCTTTAAACCTTGGAATAAAGATATGCTCCAGGGCATTTACCCTGCGCTTTGTTTTTTCTATTTCCCTTGCAAGGTCTTCTATTGTGCCTTCCACTTCTGCCAGTTTTACTATGTCTCTCATAATATCCCTGAATTTCAGAGTTGCCACATCTAATTTTGCCGAGGTATGCAAAAATCCGTACTCAAGCTGGTTTTTATCTGAAAACATTTCCATTTGAGGGGTGAGCACACCCATTATATTCATAGTAGTGGTTTTCACTTCGTCCATAGGTTCCATCTGCCGGGCAACATCCACAACAGAAGTCCTGCCCATTATCATTTCCGCATCAATTAAATCAGAAAAAGCCTCTTTTAATGAACTTTCGACCTTCTTTCTGAGTGAATTGCGAACATCTATAATTTTGAAAAATTCAGAAATCAATGCATCTCTCTTTTCGCTTAGCAACTTGTGGCCGTTTTCTGCCAGTTTTCTCTTCTTCCGAATCTCAAGAAGCTGCATGCGAGTGGGTTTTACTCCCTCTATTATGTCCGCCATTGGTTGCCCCATGTAATTTGGTTTTATTATATTTTCCCCTGCTGCAATGGAGGATTCTTTAAAAATAACAAACATCAACTAAACGATTACCATATATATAATGTTATTATTTACAACAATTACTACTATTTAGTGTTATATACTTTTAATAAATATTCTCCATAAGAAGTATTATTTAAATATTCCCTCAATAACTTAAGTTTTTCTTTATTTATATATTTCATTCGATAGGCTATTTCTTCTGGGGAACTAATCATCATGCCCATTCTCTCTTCCACCGCTTTAACGAACATTCCAGCATCAAGCAAACTTTCGTACGTACCCGTGTCCAGCCACGCGTATCCGCGACCCAACTTTATAACATCCAGTTTTCCACGCTTCAAATATTCATTATTTACATCTGTGATCTCGAGTTCGTTTCTCCACGAGGGCTTTATTTTTTTAGCTATATCCGGTGCTTCGGAGTCGTAGAAATACACACCTATGACAGCATAATTAGAGGGTGGATTTTTTGGTTTTTCTATTATCCTTGTGGGTCTTCCAGATTCATCAAATTCTAAGACTCCATATCTCTCTGGATCTTTTACCATGTACCCCATAACCACCGCTCCTCCTTTTTCTGCTTTTTCCCTTGCTTTTTTCAACTGATTTTGTAAATCATGACCATACAAAATATTATCCCCCAACACCAAACAGACCGAATCTCCATCTAAAAACTCTTCTCCTATTATTAATCCCTCCGCAATTCCTCGCGGTGAATTCTGCGAAGCATATTCTATTCTAATGCCCCATTGCGTCCCATCTTTAAAGAGTTTCTTGTATGTCTTAAGACTTTCTTCATCAGATATTACAAGTATTTCCCGAATTCCAGCCAACATAGGTATAGAGAGAGAATAATATATCATCGGTTTGTCATATATAGGTAAAAGGTGTTTGTTCACAGCAAGGGTGATGGGATACAATCTCGTGCCGCTTCCTCCAGCCATCAATATTGCTTTCATTATTACTTTTATGAGAAAAATGTATTAATAGTTTACGAATATACTGCAAAAGAGGTGTTCGAATGAAAACAATGTTAGTCACTGGCGGCGCAGGGTTCATAGGAAGCAATTTCATCAAATATATGTTAAAAAAACATGATGATCTGAAAATAATAAACATCGATAAGCTCGGATATGGCTCAAATTTAGACAACCTTAAAGATTTGAAAGATAATCCGCATTATGAGTTCATAAAAGGAGATGTGTGCGATTTTGAAACAGTGAAGAATGTTATTAAAGATGTGGACGCGGTAATTAATTTTGCGGCGGAATCCCATGTGGACAGAAGCATCTCAAATCCTTCAGAGTTTGTCGACAACAATATTTTCTCTGTGAAAACCCTTCTTGAAGCAATAAGAAAAGTGAATCCTAAAACCAGATTTGTCCACATAAGCACAGACGAGGTGTACGGAGATATTCTCTATGGGTCATTCACCGAGGAAGATCGATTAATGCCTTCCTCCCCGTATTCTGCAAGCAAGGCTGCAGGGGATGTTCTTGTGCTGGGGTATGCAAGGACGTATAATTTAGATGTCTCCATAACCCGATGCACAAACAATTACGGCCCTTACCAGTTCCCAGAAAAGCTAATTCCAAAAACAATTATTAGGGCATCAATGGGTATGAAAATACCCGTTTACGGTACAGGTGAAAACAAAAGAGATTGGCTTTTCGTCCTAGACCATTGCGAAGCAATAGAAAAAGTGTTAGAAAAGGGGGAAAAAAGAGAGATATACAACATCTCTGCAGGAGAGGAAAAAACAAATATAGAAATCGTTAAAACAATTCTAAAAATACTGGACAAAGATGAGAACTTGATTGAATTTGTGGAAGACAGACCAGGTCATGACATTAGATACAGCATAGATTCCTCCAAGCTCAAAGAGCACTTGGGTTGGAAACCAAAATATGATTTTAACACGGGAATTGAAAAAACGGTTAAATGGTACATGGAAAATAAACAGTGGTGGGAAAAACTTGTAGATGAGAAAGTTCTCAGTAAAACACCTTGGAAATTGAGGTGGTAAACATGCCCTTCGAATTTAAAAAATTAGAAATTCCAGATGTGATTTTGATAAAACCTCGGGTTTTCGAAGATTCCCGGGGATTTTTCATGGAAACATACAAAAAAGAAGTTTTTGAGAATGCAGGAATATTTGGTGAGTTTGTTCAAGATAACCAATCCAGATCCAAACACGGAGTATTACGGGGATTGCACTTTCAAAAAGAGCCGTATGCGCAGGCAAAAATTGTGCGCTGTGTTCGGGGTGTTATTTACGATGT
This sequence comes from DHVE2 group archaeon, assembly GCA_027023265.1. GTDB lineage: Archaea > Thermoplasmatota > Thermoplasmata > Thermoplasmatales > Aciduliprofundaceae > JAADDK01. The sequence continues at coordinate 35,277 of JALVVV010000054.1, read as the reverse complement.
GGCGGTGGATCTTAGGCTTTCATCATCCACCTTCGGAAAATATGTGGGTGCAATATTATCAGAGTTTAACAAATACCAACTGTATATCCCTCGGGGCTTCGCTCACGGATTCCTTGTTCTAAGTGAATATGCGGACGTGGTTTATAAAGTGGACAATATTTACGCGCCAGATCATGAAGGGGGTCTGATTTACAACGATCCAGAGGTGAATATCGCTTGGCCTATTGATAATCCCCTCGTCTCCGATAAAGATAAAAAATGGCCAAATATAAAAGAGTTAAAAGAAAACAACCAGTTGTTTGGGTGATACTAAATGCAAATAGCGATAATCGGTGCAAACGGACAGCTTGGGAGCGCCCTTGTTGACACTTTTGAGAATGCCGTCCCCCTCACTCATGAAGATGTGGATGTAACCAAATTTGAAAGTTTGAAAATACTGAAAAAAATAAATCCTGATGTGATTATCAATACCGCTGCTTATGTGAGGGTCGATGATGCAGAAAATTATCCTGAAAAGGCGTTTACGGTTAATTCAATTGGTGCTTTAAATGTTGCAAAAATTGCAAGTGAAATTGATGCAGTTAATGTTTATATTAGCACGGATTATGTGTTTGATGGAAGAAAAGGTGTGCCCTATACGGAAGCGGATTTACCTAATCCCATTAATGTTTACGGACTTAGTAAATATGCAGGTGAAATTTTCACACAGAATTATTCAAAAAAATATTATATAATAAGGGTTGCAAGTCTTTATGGAAGAGGTGGTGCTCGAGGAAAAGGAGGAAATTTTGTAGAATGGATTATAGATAAAGCAAAAAGGAAAGAGCCACTAAAAATAGTAAACGACCAAACAATGAGTCCAACATACACTGTAGACGTGGCAAAAACACTGAAGAAACTCATTGAACTTAAACCAGGGTATGGCGTGTATCACATGACAAACTCCGGATACTGCACGTGGTTTGAGTTTGCAAAGGAGATTTTAAAGATAATAAACTGCAGCATTCCCTTGGAACCAATTACTTCCTATGATTTAAATCGCTTAGCTCAAAGACCTGCTTTCTCTGCCCTTGAAAATGCGAAATTGGAAAAAATTGGATTGAACTTACCCAACTGGAAAGATGCTTTAAGGACATTCTTAAATGCCTATGAAATAGTGGTAGATATATGAAAAAAAAACCACTTGTCTCAATAATAACTCCAACTTACAATCATGAAAAATACATTGCCAAATGCATAGAGAGTGTAATTGCTCAAACATATGATAACTGGGAGATGATAATAATAGATGATGGTTCAACAGACAAAACACCGGACATTATTGCTAAATACGATGAGGATAGAATTAAATATTACAGACAGAAAAACAAGGGAATTTGGAAACTTAATGAGACATACAATAAAGCTTTAAAACATGCAAATGGGGAGTTAATAGCCATTTTGGAAGGAGATGATTTTTGGCCACATGATAAACTAGAAAAACAAATTACCTGTTTTGAGAGACGTGATGTAGTATTAACGTGGGGAGTTGTAGGGATTACTAACTCCAACGGAAACATAATTAAATTTTTCCCAGATAATCCGGAATATCTCCTAAATAAAAGCCATGTGGAGCTATTCAAAAAAGTACTTCATGAAAATGTAATTCCAGCAGTTACAGTTATGACCACTAAAGATTCTTTATTAAAAATAGGTGGTTTTAAGCAAACGGATTATACTCCCTTTGTAGATTATCCTACATGGTTAAATTTAGGAAAAATTGGAAATTTCTGTTTTTCAGGAGAAGTTCTTGGATATTGGAGAAGACATTCCACACAAATAAGCCAAAAAAAAGACATAGAATTAGGACTTGCTGGTCGAAGATATGCCTTAGAATTTTATATGAATCTCCCAGATAACTTTAAAAAGTCATTGAACATCAACCTAAAAGAACTAAAAAAATATCACAACAACATAATTGCAGGAAAATATTTTCATTCTGGAAGGCAAGCACTATATTACAAAAACTGGGAACAAGCAAGAAAGATGTTTATTAAAGCTTTAGACTATGGGGATTATCCTATGAAAATAAAAGCGTTAAACGGAATACTGTTTAGCATCCTTAAGTTGAATATAGAATGGCTTAACTTCATACTCAAAATGCCTCCTCTTTAGTTTTCATTTAACAATTTCAATAGAAATTTTTCCCTTTTCCAAATCGAATAATTTGAATATATTAGTTCTCTGGCCATTTTACTAAGTTCTGGGAAATTATCAAGGGCTTTTGCAATATTTACACAAACCTCCTCTTTTTTACTAACTATATACCCCACACCATTTACCACCTCTGGCATGGCTCCTACAGGGGTCACCACGGGAACGCACCCGCAAAGCATGGCCTCGCACAAAGTATTTGGCAAACCTTCACTTAACGATAAAAGAGCAAAAACTTTAGCCTTTTGATAATACTTTAGAAGCTCCTCTGGTGGTAAAGGGGGTAAAATTTCAACATTTTCGGATTTTACAAATTTATTAACTTCCTTTCTCATTTCATCTTTTACCCCAATTATTAAAAATCGTATGTCAGGGCATAATCTTGCAGCTTTCAGAAACAGGTCTATACCTTTTAGTTTTATTCTTTCAACCCTGTTTATAAGTGCCACAGTAAGAACAATATTTTCTTTTTTCACATTTCCTGGATTCCAGAAATTCGGGTCATATCCGGTGGGTACTACAGAAATATCCCTTGTTATATTTACGTATTTTCTCAAATTAACAACCAGATTTTTACTTACAGATATAACCTTACTTGCATTATTAAGTGCGTATTTAGCAAGGAACCTGTCCCAAAAACTACCAACTGCCCATAATCCATAACCTATTTCAGGTACTTTTGCTGCATCGTATCCTCCAACAACCACAACACTTTTCTTTCCAAACAATTTAGCGAGAAACACAGAAACCCCTGCGTGCTTTCCTGCAAACCAGATATAAACCACATCGTTATTTTTTATTTTTTTTGCAAGGGTGAAAACATCCTTGGCTTTTTTTATAGATATTTCCTCCACATCAAAATGCTTTGATAAAATATCAATATCTCTCTGGATAAAAGTAGATTTCCCCCCGTAATACACTACAAGAACGCGCATGCTAATCGAAAAATTCAGGAGAAAATCTCCCCGTAATTAGCTTTCTCCGCGTCCTCGCTGAACTTCTTCACGCCTTCCTCGGTCTTTGGGTGCAGGAGCATTTCCTGAAGAACGTTGAAAGGAATTGTAGCAATGTGCGCACCGATCATCGCCGCTTCTCTCACCTGTCTCGCGTTTCTTATACTCGAAGCTATTACTTCTGTATCGTAGTCGTAATTATCCAGAATCATGACCACTTTTTCAATCAAATCAGAGCCACTTCTTATTCCGTTGTCATCTACTTCGGTTCCGTCCCAGGGGTAGTAATCTCCCTTTTGAAAATCTTTACCTGGTGTTAGCCCGAGTTTTATGGTTCTTATATAGTCATCAATTCTCCCTGCAAAAGGACTCACGTATTTTGCCCCAGCTTTCGCAGCCAGGAGGGCCTGTTCAGGAGTCATTATGAGGGTGCAGTTCACGGGGATGCCCTCCTCACTCAGTGTCTTAATTGTTTTTAAACCTTCGTAATGTCCTGCATATGTATTAACCGGCACTTTTATGACAACATTACCGGCAATGTCGTTAAATTTATCGTAAAGCAACTCTGCCTCTCTTACCATATCCTTTGATGCAACGCTCATTACCTCAAGACTAACAGGCCTGTCCTCTCCTGCTACTTTCAAAATCTCTTCAATGTACTCATCAATCTTTTTACCTTTTCCCTCTGTTTCCATAGCCTTGCGCACAAGAGAAGGATTAGTGGTTATTCCGTCCACTATCCCCCAAGATATCGCTTCCTTTATTTCACTAATTCTTGCTGTATCAATAAAAATCTTCAAGATTTCACCTCCTTATAAAAATTCTCGGCAACTTTCGCAATTCCCTTTTCATCCATTTCGTAATGAGACAGCAAAGTATCCCATCTTCCGCTTCTTCCAAAAATATCTCGCATACCATGGCGCAACATTCTAACAGGATAGTTTTCGGAGAGAACCTCCGCAACGCGAGAGCCCAGCCCGTTGTAAATGTTGTGGTCTTCAACGGTCATTATCAATCCGGTGTCCCGTGCAGATTTAATGATTATGTCCCTATCAATAGGCTTTATTGTACTCATATTTACAACTTGCATATCGATTCCCTTTTCTTTAAGGAGCTCTGCTGCTTTTAAAGAATATCCAACCTCTATACCCGTGGCAATTATGGTCATGTCCGTACCATCTCGCATAACCGCACCTTTTCCAAACTTGAAATCCCCATCGGTTAGATTTGGAAGAGCTGTACGTGTTAAACGCACGTAGAAAGGCCCATCTTCAGAGGCAACAAATCTTATCACGGAACGCACCTCATTTGAATCCACAGGCACAATCACGCGCATATTAGGAAGCCCGGACATGAGTCCAATATCCTCAATCATCTGATGGCTTGCGCCGTCTTCGCCCACAGTAATACCACCGTGCGTAGCCACAATTTTGACATTTAAACGAGGATATGCTATGCTCTGTCTTACCTGATCATACGCCCTGCCAGTGGCAAATACTGCAAAAGACGATGCAAAAACTGTTTTACCGCACCTTGCAAGCCCCGCGGCTATACCCATCATATTTTGCTCCTGCAACCCCACGTTGAAAAATCTTTCAGGAAATTCGGTACCGAACATTGCAGTCTTTGTGCTTGTGCTGAGGTCTGCATCCATGACCACTATATCATCTCGTTCCCTGCCCAGCTCAACCAAAGTTTCTCCATAAGCTTTTCTGGGAGACTCGTAATCCCAATTCATATTCCTCGCCTCTCTTCTTCAAGTTCTTTAAGAGCCTTCTCATATTCTTCCTCACTCTGCGGCGGCTTACCGTGATACACAGGCGTATTTTCCATATAGCTCACACCCTTCCCCTTAACGGTATGTGCAATAATCACGGTGGGCCTTCCACCCGTCTTCCTCGCTTCGTTTAGTGCTCTTATTATCTGCACGATATCGTGTCCATTTATTGATATCACCCTCCAGCCGAATCCGCGCCACTTTTCTTCAAGGGGGTCTAACTCAACCATGCGGTCGGTGAAATCATCAAGCTGTATCTTGTTCCTGTCCACGATGGCCACTAAATTATCCAGCTTACGGGTGGCCGCAGTCATGGCCGCTTCCCAAACATTACCTTCCTCTATCTCGCCATCCCCGAGAAGCACATATACCCGATAATCAAGAGAATCCATCTTGCCGGCGAGTGCCATACCAATTCCAGCACTTAGTCCCTGTCCGAGAGAACCGGTACACATATCTACCCCGGGAACCATGAGCGATGGGTGTCCCTGCAAAAAGGATTCTACCTTGCGAAACTTCAAAAGCTCTTCCTCTGGGAAAAATCCACGCATTGCCAGAGCGGCGTAATAAGCAGGAGAGGCATGGCCTTTGCTCAGAACAAAACGGTCCCTCTGTGGCCAATCGGGGTTTTTGGGGTCAACATGCAGCTCATGAAAATACAACACTGCTAAAATGTCTGCGGCGCTCAAGGACCCTCCCGGATGCCCGGATTGGGCAGCGTACACCATTTTTATTACCCACTTGCGGATTTCATTGGCTTTCAGCTTTAGCTCCCTTACCTTTTCGTCATTTATAGCTTCCATGATGCGGGTGTATCTCAAAGCACTTTATTAGGATTTTCTTTCATAAAGATTTACCATTTACCCACATGCTTCAAATACACCTCGCAGTAATCTCTGAACCTGCACTTATCGCATTTAGAAGAGCGATATTCAACCCGCGGAACAAACTCATTTTTCAAAAGTCGCAAAACATCGTCAAGAGTTTTCTCTATTGCCCTCTCCTCTTCCCTTCCAAACTCGTGGTCGTAAAGTATCTTGCCATTAACATGACTTCTTATCTGAACTCGAATATCCCTGTCAACATCGAACATGTGCTTGAAAGCATATGCGTAAGCGTACACCTGAAATATCTGTCCATCATACGCTTTCGTGCTTTTTTTATCGTCAATTATCACAACTTGTTCTGGCTCAATTACAATCTCGTCAACCTTGCTTATTAGCTGAAAATTATCAAACTGCGTTATGTACTTAATCTCCCGGTAAGCATAAGATTCTTTTTCAAAAGGTGCTAAAGAGAGTGCGTCCTCTATACTCAGCTCCCTTTCAACCATTTTTTTATGCTCTTCTTCAATAACCAAGTGTGCTGCTGTACCCTCTCTCATGCTCTTGGTGGTGGGTACCTCTACCTTTTTAACCCTTTCTAAATACAGCTGGTAAGGGCAATACATGTAGGTCTGAATCCAGCTACCGTTAATTGTTTTCAAAAAACGCCTGAATGTGGAATATCTCTTAGATGCTTCCACAGGAAGAGACACTCTTATTAACTTCAACACTTCACCTCCGACATAACTTCGTTAAAGTCACCCAAATCTGGTGGAGCCACATATGCAACTATAACTGATTCGTAATGCTCCCTGCAGAAGAATGCTCCGAAGTACATCTTGATTGTGTCTGGCCTTCCCCAGCCGGGCAACTGGTTTAAATACCTCAAATGCACATCGTAATCATCCATCACAACATCATGACCGCCAATAACAGCTTTTTTTGTACCCACAAGCACAAGGTCAATATCTGCGTGGTACCTCTTCTTTGTTTCGTTTTCAATTATGCTCTCCATGGACCTCAAAATTTTGCTGTAAGTCTTATCCGGCAAGAAAGGTGTTCTCACTGTGGCTACTAACAGAATACCCGGATTCACCGAGCCCCTGAGATAAACACGGTAAACAACATAAGGCAAAGTGGAATAGGTTTTGTTTTCAACCTCAACATAGCTGGGATGTGTGCTGTGTGCTGGAACCACAGGGTACGCAAAAAAGGCCACGTAAATTCCCATCATTATAAGATAAGCGGAGACGGCCGATATTACCTTTTTCCAGTTTACCTTCACAGGAACACCCCCGATAGATATATACCCATGGACAAGGCTGCAAAAAGTATTCCCTTGACTAACTTACCCCTTTTCTTTACTTTTACAAATCCGTGAAAGCCGCCAATTGCGATTATTCCAAACGCAAGTGGCATTATCCAAGAGCCGGGAAACCCGTATGCAACAAGCACTGCACCAATAAAAGTAAATATTCCCGACAACACCCCATAATACAAGTCCACCTCCCTTTCCCGGTAAAGCCAGTAAGCGTTGTGACCAAGCACTGGAACGGATGTGGCTGCGAGGACAAGAACCGCAGGGTCCATGATTCAAATACATCATTCACGTACTTAACATTTTTTATGGCAGGAATTTTTAAACATACAAAAAGATAGAAAATAAAAGGGCTTAAATTAATCCCACACTTTTAAGCTCGCTTTTGAGCTTTTTAATCGCTTCCACTATTTCTTCCTTCTTCTTTGCACCGGTGCATACAACCTTGCCAGAGCCGAATAGGAGCAATACTACCTTTGGTTCCTCAACGCGATAAACCAGTCCTGGAAACTGCTCCGGTTCGTACTCCACGTTTTCAAGACCGAGGCTCAGGGCTATGTTCGTGAGGTTTAGCTCAGTTCCCAAATCGTAAACAGCAACTATATTCTGCACGACAATTTTGGGGTTATCATAAACCTCTATACCCGCCTGTTTCAATCTCTTCACAAGGGTATCTATGGTCTTTTTGACACTCTCTATATCCTTTGCACCTGTGCAATTCACCTTGCCACTGCGGAAAATCAGCACAGCAGTTTTCTGTTCCTTCAAACGATAAATAAGGCCGGGAAACTGCTCCGGCTCGTATTCTGCACCATCTAAAGTGAGCGCTATTTTCCCGAGATCCAGCTTATCAGCAAGCGCAGTTGAAGCCACAATATTCTCAATTTGCACTTTTTCTTCTTCGCCCATTTATACCACCTTTATATAGGGTATGGATACAACATATAAATACTTCATCATTTAAAATAATTGAATGTCGAATATATTATGCTCAAATTGCACGAAAAACAGGCTGTATTTCCTGTGGAAATCTAAAGGAAAAGGTAATATACTATTTTTATATAATCGGGCGGTATGCTCATTTCCAAGAGAGTACAGGGGATGTACCCCTCTCAGACCCTCGCGCTGGTTGAGATGGCTGCCAAATTTAAAGAAAAGGGATACAACATAATATCTTTGGCTGTAGGTGAGCCTGATTTCATAACTCCACCCAATATAATAGATGCGGCCTGTAAAGCCATGAAAGCTGGAAAAACACACTACACGCCTCCCTCGGGAATAAAGGAACTACGCGAGGCAATAGCCGAAAAATATCGCTCCGAGAACGGTGTGGATGTGGACGCAAATAACATAATAGTTACTCCAGCAAAGTTAGCAATATTCAACGTGTTATCCGCTTTTGTTGATCCAGGTGATGAGGTTTTGGTTCCTGACCCGGGATGGGTTTCATACAGAGAAATGGTTAGATTCGCCAGGGGCAAGCCCGTCAGCATCCGGCTGGACGAGGACAAGGACTGGCGCCTGGACGTGGACGACATTGTCAGCAAAATTGACTACAAAACAAAAGTTATCATAATCAACACGCCCACCAACCCAACCGGTGGAGTTCTCACAAATGAAGACATAAAAGCAATACGCGACATAGTTCTGGATTTTGATCTTATTCTGATAAGCGATGAAATTTACGAGAAAATAATATTTGAGGGAGAACATATCTCTCCGGGGATATACGATGACCTGAGGATGAATACCATAATAGTAAACGGTTTTTCAAAGGGATGGGCAATGACTGGGTGGAGAATAGGGTACCTCATTGCCCCGCACAGGTATATACCAGAACTTGAAAAGGTACAGCAGCACACAATCTCATGCGCACCCAGCATGGCGCAGTACGCGGCTCTGGAAGCGCTGAAAACAAGAAGTTACGTGGAAGAAATGGTTGCTGAATTCAAGAAACGTAGAGATTACGTTTACGAGCGTTTGTCAAAGATGCCCGGCATAAAGGTAAGAAAGCCACGTGCAACTTTCTACATGTTCCCTCGCTACGAGCAAGATGTTCCTTCAAAGAAGCTTGCAGAAGATATCATGATGAAGGAGAAAGTCGCCATCACTCCGGGATTTGCTTTTGGAAATTACGGCGAGAATCATTTCAGGATTTCATTTGCGACATCCATGGAGAACCTTGAAAAAGGACTGGACGGCGTGGAGAGATACCTGGAATCACTTTGATTTTTGTTCCTTATCATTTTCAACCCTCTTATCTTTGGTTCCTTTATGTTTCTCTGGGGAATATTTCACGTAAATAACAACAAATATTGCGGAGGATAGAACTACCATTATGGTAAGAAAATCACCCGCAGGAACGGTGAATATGAGATACTGGCTCCAGGGAGGGGATGAATCTACAAATAGCATAACATCCTTTTCAACCTCACCCCCATTGTAAATTAGTTTTATGTGAAATGTGTAAATACCGCTGTTTGCATCTTGAGGTATGCTCACAGTGAACACTCCATTTTTGTCCCCGTGAATAACCATCTTTCCAGGGTTCGTGTAAAAAGAATTACCCAATCCATAATAAAGGACCCCATACTTGAAACTCCCGGATATCTGATACGCCACTTCTATGTTTTCTCCAGGGGTAAAAGCGCCTGTGGCATAAGGGGATCTGCTGATAACATTTGCATCTATTTTAATGTAGTTTGAAAAGTCTATGCTCGATGAGGATTGAACTGTAAATGCGCCGGAGATTGCAATAACCTTTACCACATATTTTACGGGGGCGATATCTGGTACATGAACGCTTATGCTTCTGTTTTTTGTGATTATCCGGTAGAGAAGGTTGCTGTTTCCATCTTTGTATATCCCGTAAACGCTATATTGAAATTCAGGATTTTTCATAACGTAAGATGTCATATTCACATAAACATTGAAAGTATCTCCTGAATGGTACGATTCCCTGTCAAAATAAACATTTAAATTGGCATAATCTACTTTCTCAACCTTCTCTAAAGTGGCAATCTTACCTGTGTTATTGAAAACATCACAAACAACAAACAGATACCCGGAATAATTGGAAGGTACTGTGAAAACGGTAACATTGTCGAATGTGTAGCGCTCGTAGAGAACCCTATCCCCATCCTTTGTAAGAATTTGAAAATGAAAATAAGAGCCTCTTATTGAATTAGTGTTGATAATGCCGATTCCTATGGTCTCTCCAGAAAGAATGTGCTCTTCCCTGTGGTGTACTACCATGTAAATATCGTAATTCATTGTGACGTTGAAACTTGTACCCTCCTTCACTCCGGCAATTTGCACGGTTACATTAACAGTAGTTTTAGGGGCCCATGACTCTGGAATCTTAAAGTTGAATCTCCCAAAGCCCTCGTAATTGAGATTTAAATTAGTGACGTTCCACCAGAGATAGTGAGGGGTACTCACGTGAATGTAATCCACATGCAAACCTCCCACGGGAGCAAAAATCTCCACGCCCACATAGTTTCCCGGATAATAGCCACCTGGAAAGGGCACCACCTTGACGCTAAACTGGAAATAATTCACCCCAATGACATAAACATAAGATGTGGTGCGTGCCGCATTGCCATTGTAATTATAAATGATGCTTATGCTAAAACTTGTACCGCTTCCTGCGGAAATATTGTAGTTTTTAAGATTTATTTTAAAATAGCCGTGAGAATCATCAAGAGTTCCATTCGCTACAACTGTGCCGTTTGAAGAATACCTGAAAAACCATGTGCCGTTCCCTCCAGAAACAACGCGCCCATTTTCCGAATAAACATGGTATGTGACGATTATACTCTCAAAATTAAGATACGTCCCCTTGTTTGTACTCATATCAACATGTATCTTGTTTTCTTGGCTCGCATTAGCATTAGCCGCAGAAATTGCAGGCAGAATCGAAACAAGTATTATTGCAAGTATCGCTAAGACTGCCCTGTGCATGCGAGAGTATTAATTCACACCGTATTTTAAGTTTTCCTGAAAATACAGCATTAAACGATTCGGTTAATCCACATACACTATCTCGTCAAAGGAGTAATTTTCCCATAGCTTGTATTTCAGGGCAATTTGCAGCTCCACAGGGGAAAGAATCGGTTTTCTGAATCTAAGGTAATCATCGTAGGTGATTCTCGGACAAGCAGTATTCACGTAAGCATCAACATCGTAATAAAAGTTCTCTGGCACCACTCTGTTTGCGTAAATTAGGTATGCTTCAAAACCTGCAGATTCTATCATTGATTTAAGAGTCAGCGCAAGTCGCTCCCTCTTCTGCCCTATTTTATCGCTTATTATTATTCCGAATCTCTCAGCTTGCTCCGTCAAGGCAATTGCTCCGAACCTCTGCCTCACAATGCGGTCTGCCTCTGCCTCAACATCGGTTACTGTGTTTGAAAACGGGTCAAGAACGTAAGTCTTCTTGCCAGTGGTTATTCTTACACCTACTCCGTGGAACACTCCAGTACCTAACAGCACGAAGCAATCAACATCCATATCCACAGCTCTTGCCGCTGAGAAATTGCATCCAAGCACCTGCCCCGGGTACTTTACCCTTGAATCTCCTTGCCCAATCAACGCTGTTATGCCCCTTTTTTCAAAAAGAGCTTTTACCTCACTAACATGATTCACATGCTGCACAGATGCCACTATGCCCACGCTATCGCATCTTGTTTTTTCGATGAATTTCTCAACGACATCATCAAATTTTTTATCGCTGAACATTTCAACAAAAATCACGTTTTCTGGATACCGTATATTTGGTATTTCAGAATGCCCGAATTGCACGGTGAGTTTATCCTCGTGGACCACAATATCACAGGCTCCGTAGCACGGCTCTGAGGACAGGAAAACATTAAAATCACTTAGCTCTTTAACAATATCCCTCGCGTACGTGATTAACCCGTCAGGTAGCTGCAGCAGAACCTTGTTGTATCCCTTATCCATTATCTTCTCTCTGAGTTTCTGAAAATCAACCATGTAAGGAAGCATTGGATTTGTAATGCAATGAGAGTTAAATTCTTTTCCCCCGAAAAGATTATTATAGGTGAGCGCATAACATCAACAGATGTTCAGGTTTGGTCTTGCAGGCATACCTCTTTCATGTAAAGGTCGCACTTTAAAGGATGCCATTGAGGATACCCACAGGATGGGACTTCACGCAATGGAAATTCAATTTCTAAGGGCAAATGTCCAGGAGCGTGCGGTTATAGATGAGATTGGAATGAAACCAAGGGAAGTTGAAGATGCCATCATTGTAGAAACACTCCGTCCCGACGAAGAAGGAAATTACGTTCCAATTGGAATAGACAGTGAACTTGAGGAAGAGGATATCGTGCTGCAGCTTTTCTGGAATTTAGCATCAAGCTATAAGGAGCTAAACATGCTCAGCGAGCTGGCAAGGGAGCTTGATGTGAAGTTAAGTTTGCACACCCCATATTATATGGACCTTGTGAGCAACGGGGAGCTAACCGAGAAATCAATAGATTACATAGTTTGGGGGGGCATACTCGCAAACGAGATGGGTGCGGATATAGTTGTAAATCATATTGGCCTTTACGGTGGTTTGAAAAAGAAAGAAGCAATGAACAACGTCGTAAACAATGTAAAGGCAATAAAGGGAAGGTACAAGGAACTTAATTTGAAGCCAAAGCTTGGATTCGAGACCTCCGGGAAACAGGAGTTGTTTGGGACCCTCAGCGAAATACTATCTTTAGTGAAAAAAGTTAAAGGCGTGTTGCCCATAGTGAACTTTGCCCACATTCACGCGAGAGAAGATGGGAAGTTCAAAGAACCAAAAGATTTTGTGGGGGTACTGGACAAGGTGGAAAAGTACATGGGTGACGAGCACTACGTGGAGTTTTCAGGGGTGGAATACGAAAACGGAAACGAGCTGAGGCTAACTCCAATAAAAAGAGGGGATTTGAAATTCGAAACCTTTGCCACCGCTCTTTACGAACAGGAGTACAATATACGGGTGATTTCAGCATCACCTCTCTTAGAGCACGATGCAGCGTACATGAGAACTATCACTGAGAGAGTTATTCAGAGAAAGATGGGAAAGAAGGGAGCCTGATGTTCAGAGATGCGTACCGGTACATACTATCAAACACCAATAAATCGCTTGATTCTGTGAGCGATTCAAGGGTTAAAGAAGTGGTGGACATTATAGAAAAAAGTAAGCAAATATTTGTATACGGCTCTGGAAGAAGTGGCCTCGTCGGGAAATTTTTTGCAATGAGGTTGGTTCAACTGGGATTTACATCATACTTCATAGGTGAAACCATAACTCCTGTGGTAACAAAGGACGATGCAGTAATTTTGATATCTAACACGGGCAAGACAAAATCAACATTGCTTGTGGCAAGTGTGGTTAAAAATATAGGTGCAGAAATAATAGCAATTACTTCCAACGCGCACTCCCCCCTTGCTAAATATGGAGACGTGGTAATACATGTAAATGTCCCGAAAACCAATGGAAATTACGCGCCGCTTGGGACAATGTTTGAAATATCCACGGTTATCTTGTTGGATTCCCTGGTATCTGAGCTCATGGAAAGGACTTCTCAGAGCGAGGAAGACCTGAGGAGGAGACATGCAATATGGGTTTGAAAATAAACATAAATGCAGAGCTGCACCCGACTGAAGACGAAAAAAAGATTATTGATGCAATCCACGCACTATTCCCTGATGCAAATTGCACGGTGAATGCAGGAAATATAACTTGCACCTCTTATGACATCTCAACGTTTGCCAGGCTCCTGAAAGAGCAGAAAATTAGAGACGCGGCAAGGTCTGTTCTTCTATCAAACCTGCACGGTAGCAGAATAGAGTTTAAATTAAACAAGCAGGTTGCTACTGTGGGAAAAGTCAGCTTTTCCGTGGGTGATGTTCCTCTGGGAGATATCATGGTGGAGGTGATAGGTGAGAACCTTCATCATCTAATTGATGAGATTGCTCCGAATACTCGTCTATTATAGTTCCGCACTTTACACATTGTAATTTTCCGTTGCCCAAATAAACGAATTTCTGGGAGCCACAGTTTGGACATTTAATATCTATCCATGGTGCCACCGGCATGCCCATATTCGCTTTCTTTCCTCTATTCTTTCCTACCACGGAGAAATGCTGCAAAATTTTAATGGAATATGAAATGGTGAATATGAAGCCTAAAACCACAACAACAATAAGGAGCACGGAATAAATCAGGTACAATCGCGAGTCAAAAGCCATGGGTATTGTCATAAAATCGGTGGTGAAGTGCATAAGTATGGACATGTGCATTCCGTACTTCACATAGAGATAACCCATAGCGATTCCTGCTATGAACGTGGGCACGAATTTCCACCAGCCCCATGCGGGCGTGTGCGCAATTCCAAATATGGCCGCAGAGATCAGTATGAAAGTTATTTCGGGAATTTCAAATCTGTTAGTTCCTCCAAAAATATGCCAGAACTTTACATTGTCTCCGTATTTATTTCGCCTCAGCAATCTCCATATAAACACGGGTATGCCAATAAAGGCAAGCCTCGTTACAATCTCCTCGTACACCGACGCGTGAAGGAGTGACAGCATTTGAAAATACAGGGGCGTGTTTTCAATACCTATTGAAGGTGTTTTCACGCTGAACATTCTCATTATAAATACCACTAAAATATCCAGGAAAAGAACCATGGAGAATATCTCTGCGTACTCCTGCACGGAATTTGTCTCGTACGAAAGCGGAGAGCTCTTCAGCTTACGCAGGTACTTTGGAAAACCCCTAACCATTAAAAGCGTGACGCTCGTTGTTATTGCAGCAACCAAAAACAGGTACCATCCGTAAGCTGCCAAACCCCTTACTATTGCGAAAAGTAATGGCACTGGAACCAGTATGTAAAATGGAATGGCAAAGTACTTATCTCCAATGAACGGAATAATGTACCAGGCGGAGTAAAACATGGTAACAAAATTAGTAAGGAGAATTAGCAAGATTACAAATGTGACCACTATCGAGGATAATTCCTTAATCGTGTGGAGGATTTTAACCATTGACTGGTCATGTCCAACACCCGATTTATTATTTTCGCAGAACATCGCAAGATATATACCATACTTTTACACAGCTAATATTTCACGGTAAATACCGAGGAAAGTTTAAATAAACTCCTAATTTAGAGTATATAATGAGTCCTGCAAATAAAGTTGCTGTTATTGGAATTTTAATCGTAATGTTATTTGGAAGCGGCATGTATTTCATGCACGGCAACAGCATCAAAGTCAATGATGATTTTAAAGTATGGATAAGCAACTCCACACTGTATTACGGTAACTCAACGCACCAAAAAATCTTAGATAAAAACGTGATGTGGGAACGGCACGTCTCGGAAGGGGGAAAAATATACTTACTGTATGCAACGCAATCCCGTGAAATAAACACCTACTTCAGAGAATACAATGGAAACTGGAGCAAAAAAGAGTACGTTGGAGGAAGTTACGCAAACTGGTACATATCAAATAAGGGAGTATTTGTATCTTCATCAATAAACCACAGGCCTTGGTTATATTACGAAGAAAACGGGACATGGAAAGGGATAAAGATAAGCGATAAAGAATCAACAACTACCGCGGTATATTACGACGGAAAAGTGATAGTAGCTTGGAACTCCCGAAACAACTTGTTTATAGCTTACGTTGAAAAAGGAAAAATTTCCCCTCCTGAAGAGGTAGAAAAAGGATATTTCCCGATCCGCAATATTTCAATATTTTCACATGGTATTTCCGTAAAAGAAGAGTCGGAAGATTCGTGGATTTTCAAAAATTATACCACCATGGATTACACAGACTGGCAAATAATCAGTGAGAAAGTGGAGCCTAAAAAGAAAACCTATCATACGATTAATAGAGAATTTGCAACATTTCACAGAAGAGCAGTGGCTAAATGGACATTTATGGTGTACATGGATGCGGATAACAACTTGAATTCATCAAGCTACGGCGATATAGATGAAATGGAAAATGGATATAAAGCATCTGCAAGCGGGGAGGTAAATGTAATAGTTCTCTGGGACAGAAACGGCAATGGCGATTCAAAGTTAATAAAGATAAAATCAGGGGGATACGATGATATATCCTCTTCCGCCCCATGGATGAGCTCGGAGGTGGACATGGGCGATCCCCAAACCCTTGAAGAATTTGTGGAATGGACAGTAAAAAATTATCCAGCTGAGTATTATTTTTTAGACCTGTGGGACCATGGCGGTGACTACAGCGGGGCAATGTGGGATGACACCTCAGGAACTCATCTGAGTTTGGAAGACCTCAAAGAAGCGGCGGATAACATCAAAGAGAATATAGGAAGGAGCATAGATATCTGGGGCTACGATGCGTGTCTGATGGACGCTGGTGCGGACAATTATCAAATCAAAGAAGCGGCAAATATAATCGTGGCTTCCGAGCACACAGAAGGCAGTGATGGCTGGGACTACAACGCAATACTAACCAATTTAACGGAAAATTACAATCAAAATCCGGAGCAGTTCGCATACAGCTTTGTGGAGCACGTTGATGACGAAAACGACCATCAGTGCGTTGTAACCATGGCTGCAATAAATGTTACGCGGTGGGATTACAGGTTTATGGAAGCTTACAATGAATTAGCGCAGGCAATAAGAAAGGACGCAGGAACAGAGAACTCTGAAATAAGGGCAGCATTCAACGACACGGTATCTGCTGATTCCCAGTACTGGAGCAACGGAAAAGATGTGGGGGATTTTGCAAAACAGCTTTTATCCCATGTTAACAATACCCTGGTAAGGTACTGGGCAAACAGATTAATAGAGAACGTTAGTTACAGCGTCATAAATTTCTACGATTATGATACTTCTTCAAGAAAAATAATAATGGCCGAAACTGACTCCGAATCGCAGGTAGATTCCTCTTTTTACATATTTAAAGAAACAGAATGGGGTGAGATGCTTCACCAGGTTTACACCCTGAAAACAAACGATGATGACGAGGCGCCATCCTGCTCAATAGAATCTCCCGTTAATAACAGCAGCTTTCCAGAAACAGCAACCATAAAAATATCAGGAAACGCCAGTGACCCAGATGGCTCTGTGCAGGAGGTTGAGGTAAAGATAGACAGGGGAAATTGGATTCCGGCAAACGGAACTGCATCATGGAACTACACCCTGGATCTCTCCAATTTGAGCCTTGGACAGCACCACATATTCGCACGAGCATATGATGGAAACCTATACTCTCTATATGCCAGCATAGTGATAAACGTGATTCAAAGAACCGATTTACCGGACCTTGTAATAAACTCCTCTGACATTCATCTCAGCAACACCACTCCGGAAGAGGGAAAAATGATTAATATATCTGCCACAGTGTACAACACTGGAAACAACAACTCATATAATGTCAACGTTTCGTTTTATGTAGATAAAATTGATGAAGAGCACATGATTCGCACAGTCAATTATGGAAACATAACTGAAGGGGAATACGTGACTAAAAACATATCTTGGAGCACCTCTGGATATGCTGGTAAACACAGAATATACGTTTATGCAGATTCTACAAAGAGCATCGCGGAACTCAACGAAAGTAACAACATAGCCTGGAAAAACATCACGGTAATGGGTTATGCTATAAACATGAGTTGCAAAGATAACCAAAGCGAGATTTCGAGAGGAAACGTTGCCCGCTATGAGATATTCGTTAATAATACTGGAACTTACGAGGATACATACGATTTGGAAATCACCGCTCCTGAAAACTGGTCTGCTGAGCTGACATCCTATTCCGTAACGTTGCAGCCGTATTCTGGTACCATGGTATATTTGTATGTCAAATCACCTGAGAACGCAGTTTCCGGGGAGCGTGCAGACATCACAGTAACAGGGATTTCAGAGGGAAATTCATCAAAAAGTGCAAAAATTGTAACAACCACAACTATAAGACCCCCTATTTTGCTGGTAGACGATGATGGAGGTGCAAATTTTCAGGAATATTTTGAAGATGCGCTTAATGGTGGCGGTTACAAATATGACGTATGGAACGTATCTTTAAATGGTTCTCCATCTTTTGAGGAACTTGAGAACTACGAAATTGTTATATGGGAAACTGGTGCTGAATACAGGAACACGCTAACATCTGGAGACCAAAAAAACCTGACGTATTTTCTTAAGACAGGGGGAAGGTTGTATCTAAGCTCTCAGGACGTTCTGTGGGACCTCACCAATGGTGTGAACGGGTATATAAACAACGAATTTATAAAAGAGTATCTGCAGGTGACTTACGTTAATAATGATGTAGGGTACAGTCAAGTGAGTGGGGTTAAAAATGACCCGATATCCGGAGACTTCTCATTAATTAATCTAACATATCCCCAGGGGATAACTAATTACGACGACGAAATAAATGTGAGTTCCTCAGCAGTCATAATTTTCAAAAACTCTTCATCGGGGAACGCTACAGCATCAAGGTACAATTCGGGAGTGTTCAGAACGGTGTTCACGGCGTTTTCTTTTGTTGCCGTAGAAAATAACAACAATACTACAGGCTCACTGTTAATGAATAACATAATAAGCTGGCTGATGGTCTCAGGGGATAACGCTCCTCTAACCCCATCTGCACCTGACGGTCCGGACGAAGGAGAAACGGGAGTCTGGTACAGATACACAACCAACACCATTGATCCGGACAACGATACGGTGGCTTATATTTTCAATTGGGGGGATGGAAACGTGTCCGTGACACCCTACGTACCATCGGGGAAAACGGTGAATTTAGCTCATAAGTGGCTCAAACCGGGAACTTACATGGTAAACGTTCGTGCCATAGATTCAAGAGGTGCCATATCCCCTGTATCAGATAGTTTGGAGGTTACCGTCAAAAGTAATACCACTGTAACTTTGCTCACACCGCTTAACAACAGTGAAGCTAAGGGAGAGGTTAACATAACTGGACTGGCATCAGACCCAATTTCAGGAAATTTTGACGAAATATGGAACATGAATTACGGCAGCGCTGTTTTACACGGTGCACAGGCAATAGGAGACGTAACAAATGACGGAAAAAATGACCTGTTAATTGGAGGAGACGATGGGGTTATAAGCGTATTTGAATGGAACGGCACTAATTTCTCGGAAATAGGAAACATAACTGACCCTAGTGGAAAAGGAGATAATCCAGAAGGCTACGCAATAGGGGATTTAAACGGAGATGGTATTAAGGATATTGCAGTTGCCTGGAAATACGATTTTTCGGCCTTTGAGTGGAACGGTAGCGCATTTAGGATTATCGGAGACATATGGGGCAAAAACACATCCTTTAATTTTACAGGGTGTGCAATAGGTAATATAGATGGGAATGGAATCAATGAAGTGGTACTTTCTCTCAAAACACTTAACGGCACATCAGAAATAATTGTGCTGTATCTGGTAAATAATACCTGGAAAGAAAAGGCAGAGTGGAAGGACCCTTACGAGAACCAGTCTGCTCCTGAGGTTAGCGTGGCAGACTTGTACGGAAACGGTATTGATGAAATTATTGCCACGCCAGGGAATCAGGCAGTTGTACTACAATGGAATAATAATTCTCTGGTTGCACATTACATATGCAAGAATTTTCCAGAAAACGCATCTGGAATAGCCGTTGGCAATTTTGATGGAAAAAGCAATGATGAGATAGCGATAGGGCTTGACAGTCCTGAAATTTATGTGTTCAGATGGAATGGAAGTGCGTACCAAGAAATTTACAACAAAACATGGAGTAACGAGTCGCCCGTGTTAACCGCCATAGCCGCTGCAGACATAAATTTTGATGGAATCACGGATTTGATAGTGGGTACTAACTTCATACACGTACTTGAATGGAACGGTACCCGTTTCAAAGAGCTATATACTTTAAACGCAACGGACATGGGCACGTTGTCGGCAGTGTATGCGGGAGACTTGACAAACAATGGAAAAGAGGAAATTGTTGCTGGCAATGTGCAGCCGGATAATAATAGCGAGTTTCATGTTAGAGTATTCCAGTATCACGACGCAATTAGCAAGGTGGAGATTTCAATAGATGACCCATCTTTCGAGAATCCCATTAAAGTGAACGGGACAAATAGATGGTATGTGGTGTATAATTTGTCATCGCTGGGAGGCGGATATCACAGGATATACGTTAGAGCGTTCAATGGATACACATACGTTGTAAGATACTACGTGGTTTATGTGCCCGAAGAGGTCCCGGAATTTACATCTTCCGCGACACTTTTCCTCCTAATTTTCATTTTTATGCTATTCATCAGGCGCGGGAGACGAATATTTTAATTTTTCTGCCATCTATTTCCCATTCTTTTCCGTATTCTCCATCATCACCCTTTTCAAGTTCAATACTCTGAGTTTCTTCCATTATGCGACGCGCGTATTTCCTCATGATATCTTCCAGTCCACTGTCTCCCGAATATTTAGTAACTATCTTTGCATCGTACTCAAGGTTCATATCTTTCCTCATGGTTTGCACCCGTCTTATTATTTCTCTCGCAAGCCCCTCTTTTCTAAGCTCTTCCGTCACTGTAGTATCTAAATATATAACAATGGGCAAGCCCTCCACATTTATGGCCTGAACGCCTTCCTTGGGCCTTTCGAAAAACTCCACGTCATTCTCTGTAATTGTATAACCCATTATCTCGAGCCCTCCCTTCCTTATTTTTTCTCTGACTTCCGCGACGGGCATTTCATTCATTTTTCTAACCACCTCTTTCAAATCACCCTTTAGCTTGGGTCCAAGAGCACGATAGTTAATCTTCATTTCAAGATTTGTAAGTTCACTCATGTCTCCTATCTCAATCTCCTTTACATTAATCTCTTCACTGAGCACATCCTTAAATTTAGTCACTATGGGCACGTATTTTTCCTCGCAGGAAACTATCATCTTGCCAAGGGGCTGTCTGAGCTTTACGTTTGCAAGCTGCCTCGCGCGTCTTCCCGCCTCTGCAATTTTTATGGCCACGTTCATCTCTTCTTCAAGATTTTCATCTATTAGCTCCTCTTTTACCTCTGGATACTCTTCAAGATGCACGCTTTCCTTATCTCCAAAAAGCTCACCGTATATTATCTCCGATAAGAATGGAGTGAAAGGAGCCATCACAAGAGATAGAGTTTTAAGAGCAATGAATAGTGATGTGTAAGCGCTTCTCTTATCCTCGCTCATCTCCTCGCGCCAGAACCTTCTACGGGACCTGCGAACGTACCAGTTACTCAACTCGTCAATTGCCCTCTCAATAGACCTCGTGGCCAGGTGCACATCGTAGTTATCCAAGTGCATGCGAACATCTTTTACCGTGGAATTGATTCTTGAAAGAAGCCATTTATCAAGTTCGTTTCTAACTTCGAAAAATTCACCAAGATAGTTATCCAACTCCGCATTTTTCTTGAAAAACAAAACCACGTTCCAGAGAGTACCTATGGTTTTCTGCATGTATTCACGTACAAGCGATTCGGAAAATCTACGACTTTTCCAAACGGGAGAAGAGTAAAGATACATCCTTACTGCATCAGCACCGACTTTGTTCATAATATCCATCGGGTCCACGGCGTTGCCCTTGGACTTGCTCATCTTTTCTCCATCCTCGTCAAGTATTAACCCGAGAGTAAGCACATTCTTATAGGGTGCCTTGTTGAACACAAGCGTAGATATGGCCATCTGGGTGTAGAACCAGCCACGTGTCTGGTCAATACCTTCGGTGATGAAATCAACAGGAAACGCATTTTTAAAATCATCCTGGTTCTCGTACGGATAATGGAACTGAGCGAATGGTGCGCTCCCCGAATCAAACCAAACATCAATCAGATATGGCTCCCTTTTCATTTCCTTGCCACATACCGGGCATTTGACGTGAATCTCATCAACCCAGGGTCTGTGTAACTCGAAATCTTCTGGAATATCGCCCTCGACATGCTTTAATAGGTCATCCTTTCCAGATGGTACGAAAACATGACCGTCAGGGCATTTCCATATTGGAAGAGGTGTTCCCCAGTAGCGATTTCTTGATAGTGCCCAGTCCTTTATATCTTCAAGAAAATTGCCAAATCTTCCATGTTTCAAGTGCTCAGGCTTCCAGTTTACAGTCTCGTTATTTACAATCAACTCATCTCTCTTTTTACTCATCAAAATGTACCAGGTATCCAGAGCGTAGTATAGCAAAGGAGTGCCGCATCTCCAGCAGTGCGGATAACTGTGCTCCACAGTTTCCTTCTTAAACAGCTTTTCCTCCTCTTTCAACCACTTAATTATCAGAGGGTCCGCGTCCTTTACGAACATACCTTTCCAAGGAGTAGCTGTGAATTTCCCCTCTTCATTAACCGGTTTGATTAATGGCACCCCTTCCCTTTTGCACACATGATAATCGTCTTCTCCAAACGCAGGCGCTATGTGCACTATGCCCGTGCCGTCCTCAGTGCTTACAAAATCCGCAGTGGTTACGTAGAAAGCGTCGTATTCCACGTTTATAAAAGGCATCAGCTGCTCGTATCTCATGCCCTTCATATCCTTACCCTTCATCTGCCTGATAATTTTAGCATCACCCAGTACAGCTTTCAACCTTGCCTTTGCCAGGTAGTACTTAATTCCATCCTTTTCCGCTAAAACGTAGTCAATATCTTCTCCCACTGCAAGAAGGAGGTTTGAGGGCAGGGTCCATGGTGTCGTTGTCCATACAAGAAAATAAGCATCCTCATCTTTGACCTTGAATTTTACATAAACAGAGGGGTCTTTTCTAATTTTGTATCCCTGTGCAACCTCATGACTGCTCAGCGGAGTACCGCAGCGGGGACAGTACGGTACTACTTTGTAATCTTTTACAAGCAATCCCTCATCGTAAATCTTTTTAAGAGCCCACCACACACTCTCTATATAGTAATCCTTCATAGTCACGTATGCATCTTCAAAATCTATCCAGAAACCTATCCGCTTGGACATCTTAATCCATTCATCGCGGTACTTGAATACACTCTCACGGCACAATTTGTTGAACTTCTTTATTCCGAATTTTTCGATCTCCTTCTTGGAATTTATACCAAGCTTCTTCTCAACTTCAATCTCAACGGGCAAACCATGACAGTCCCAACCGGCAATCCACGGGTATATCTCGTGTCCGGTCATTGATTTGTACCTGAGAAAAACGTCCTTCACGGAGCGGGTGAGCGCGTGCCCCATATGTGGCATACCATTTGCAGTTGGCGGGCCTTCTAAAAATATAAACCTCTTTTTGCCCCTGTTTTTATCTCGGACCTTTTCGAAAATTTTTTTATCTTCCCAATATCTGAGTATTTCTTCTTCCGCTCTGGGAAAGTCAGCCACACTACGAATTTCCATAGAATTCAGGAATGTAGAGGGGATTATAAATATTTCTAATAGCTGGGTAGGTTGAATTTCTTAAAAACATGGAAAAGCGAAAATAAAAATGAAGAGGGATTAAATACCGAAGTCATAATCCAGCAGTTTAAAAAGAAGGAGTTTAGTGGCGGAAGAGAAAGAATGGGTGAAGAAGTAATCCAGACATTTCCATGCGAGTATTTATTTTTACAATCAGTTGATTTTCTCTTTTCCAGGAGCATTCTTCGCAATCCCCTGCGAGTGTTTTGATTGTGCTTCCTGTATACAGCGTCAGTAAAGAGGGTATATTTGTTTTCTTTAGCTTTTTTACCCTATTTTTGCGATCCCGTATATATATTTTTCTGCTCATTTCTCCTTAATCTTCTCCATTTTATTTTCCTACAGGGTTTCAACTAACCAATTATCCCATAAATGACATATATTTAGCTTAAATCTCCCTCTAATCATGTTATTTCTCAGGAAGAAGAAAAATGATGAGCTTAGAACTAAGTCCATGCATGGCGCGTTGCGTGAGGAACTGGATAAGGTAAATACTCTCCTTTTCAAGCTGGAAATGGATAAAGAGAATGGAAAAGTATCCATGGAAGATTATGAAAATGCAAAACGCAGGTTGGAAAATTTAAAAAGAGAATTGGAGAGTGTTTTGTGAATACACAGTTCTGTTTAGAAATGCTTATTTAGTGAACGTTAATGTACCAAAAGGTGACTTTCATGCAAATGAAGAGTGCAAAGGATGGAGAATACACTCCCGAGATGAAGTTCATAGCGGATAAAGAGGGAATTGATGTTGAGAAATTGAGGAGAGCCGTAGCCAGAGGTCATGTGGTAATTTTGAAAAACGCAAAGCATAATATAGAGCCTGTTGGAGTTGGCTCTGGATTGCGTGTGAAGGTAAACGCGAACATTGGAACTTCCATGGACATTGTGGATGTGGACGCTGAAGTACGCAAGGCGAAAATTGCTAAAAAGTACGGGGCGGACGCAATAATGGACCTCAGCACCGGCGGAAATCTGCCTGAAATAAGAAGGAGGATAATGAGTGAAGTACCTATTGTTACGGGGACAGTTCCTATTTACGAAGCTGCTTGGCAGATGTTGGAGCGAAAAAAAGCCATAGTTGAGATGAGTTCCGATGATATGTTCAATGCGGTGGAATCTCATTTAAAGGACGGGGTGGATTTTTTAACAATTCATGTCGGAGTCACGAGAGAAGCCGTTGAAAAAATGAAGCAACATCCCCGTGTGGTGGGCACGGTATCCCGCGGAGGCACTTTCCATGCCGCCTGGATTCTGCACAATGGAGAGGAGAACCCGTTTTACGAGAATTACGATTATCTCCTCGAATTACTTGCCGAATACGATGCAACAATAAGTCTGGGGGACGGTCTGCGTCCCGGAGGATTGCCAGATGCAACCGATTTTCTGCAGATTCACGAACTATACACAATAGGCAAACTAGTTAAGAAAGCACGAGAGAAAAATGTTCAAGCCATGGTGGAAGGCCCTGGGCACATTCCAATTGACCAGGTGGAAGCAAATGTAAAGATGGCGAAAATCGCGACGGGCAACGCGCCATTTTACGTTCTTGGTCCTTTAGTGACAGACATAGCATCAGGGTATGACCATATCACCGCGGCCATCGGCGGTGCGCTGGCTGCCAGAGCGGGTGCGGATTTCTTGTGCTATGTGACCCCTGCGGAACACTTGGCTCTGCCCAATGAAGAGGAAGTCAAGTTGGGCGTTATAGCAACGAGAATAGCTGCTCATGCAGTTAATCTCACGAGATTTGAAGAGGAGTACAAATGGGATTACGAGATGTCAAGGGCACGGGCGTCACTGCGCTGGGACGAGCAGTTAAATCTCAGCATAGACAAGGAGAATGCAATAAAAATTAGAAAAGAGAGGTACCCTCACAGTCCGCAGGTATGCACAATGTGCGGGGAGTTCTGCGCCATAAAAATTTTGAGAGAGTACCTGAACGAAAAATAATATAAAAACTAAAATTTCTGGATGATTTCCTCCAGTATTTTTCTGTATTTTTCAATTATTTCTTCAAATTTATCTTTCGTCGTAGCTTCTGCGTAAATCCTGTAAATCGGTTCCGTGCCAGAAGGTCTAATTAGAACCCACCAATTCTCCCCTACAATTTTTATGCCATCTATTGTTATGATATTTTCTTCAGAAAACTCTTTTTCGAGCTCTTTTAGCACTTTATCTTTCTTATTGTTTGCACATGGCACACTGATTTTTCCCTGATGGTACTGTGGCAGGTCATTAATCAATTCAGACAGCTTTTTCCCCGTACTGGCCATTATTTCCAGAACCTTAGCAAGTCCCATGGCTCCATCGCGGCAGTATTGCATCTCCGGGATAATCATGCCCCCGTTTTCTTCACCGCCAAATTTTGCTTTCACTTCAATCATTTTCCTGGCTACTATTGGAGCACCTACTTTGGTATAAACCACTTTAGCACCATTCATTTTTGCAATTTTCTCTATGGCCATGGATGAGCTAACAGGGGTCACCATTATATCTCCTTCCTTAAGGATGTACTTTGCCACCAATGCCAGAGACTTGTCTCCAGGAATGAAATTGCCCTTTTCATCCACAAATATGACCCTGTCCGCGTCCCCATCGTGGGCGACTCCTAAATCAAAATTACCTTCCTTCACCAAGGATATGAGATCATTTAAATTTTCAGGCTTTGGCTCGCTCTCGTGTCCTGGAAAACGGCCATCTGGCTGACAGTTAAGAGATACTACCTTAACTCCCAATTCTTCCAGAAGATACGGAGATGTGAGAGATGATGCACCGTTTGCACAATCTATGGCAACTTTAAAACCCTTATTTTTTATTTTTTCTACACTTACATTATCCATTATTCTTCTTATGTATTCTGTATTTGCATCTCCTCCGGGGGAATATGAGCCAGTCCTGTCCCAGGGCACAATTCTGAATTTTTCGTGCAGGTATATGCTCTCTATTTTTTCCTCCATATCCCGGGATAGTTCGGTTCCATCACCTGCAATCGCCTTTACCCCGTTGAACCGTGGTGGATTGTGAGATGCGGTTATTACCAATCCAAAATCACCGTGATTTTTAGTGTATAGCTGTACAGCCGGAGTTGGTGCTATACCTATGTCCATCACGTCTATACCCGTTGAGAGCAATCCAGATATTACCGCGCTTTGAACCATGTCCCCGGAAACGCGCGGGTCCCTTCCGACTATTACAGTAGAGCCTTCTGACAGGTATGTCCCTATAGCCATGCCTATTTTTGCTAAGAAGTCGGGGGTGAAATCCTCGCCAATTACTCCTCTTATCCCGTTGGTTCCAAATAATCTCATACGGGAATATATTGGTGTTCCATTTAAAATTTGCCCGTGCTCAAAAAACACAGCACATGTCTTTTTTAATGGCATCCACTTTTTCGTCCTTTAACATTTTAAGGGTTTTTAACGAAGGAATCACTATGCCCTTGCACCGTCGCTTGACGCATAGAAATTCCACATCCAGGAATGAGCGTGGGCGCATGCACCCAAGCACAACTTTTTTTGGTGAAATTAAATCAAGGGTATATTTGAAAAAGTATATTACCTCATCCTTGTCTATTTTAACGTTTGCCATGGGTGTTCCTTTGGTAGGTATGAGAATTATGAGCACGAGGTTACTGAACCTTTTCAAATCTTTTATTTTATTTACAGCATCATATTCACCAAGTACCTTTCCAAAGTGTAACCCTGCAATCACGTGCGGTGAGTAATTTAAAGTGGAGCTATCCAGCATGTCCAATGCCTCAAAGTAATCTTCCTTGGTTTTGGAAGTCCCAAGCACTTCTCGTATAGTTTTTGTTGAGCCAATCACGTCAAAAGAGATTTGGTGCGGTGCCATTTCCTCCAGATACGTGATATCCTCCCTGTCAATGATTCCAGTATGTATGTTTACTTTTAGGGATGTGTTTTCCACAATCCATTTTACTGCTCGGGTATATTTTTTAAGGGGGACTTTTCCATCTCTGGTTGAGCCACCGCTTAAAAGGAATCCGGATATTTTTCCATCGTTATTTTTGGCAAATTCAATTAACTTTTCTGGAGTTGTTACAGGTATCATATGCTGCAGGTATTTGCCGTTGCAGTGTTTGCATTTTAGTGCGCAGTATGGTCCTGTGACCGAAAGAGAAGGAAATGACCTGCCTGGATAATATATGTACATATTTTGAGAAAGTGGTGTTTGTAAATAACTTTTTTGAGAGTAGTTTTTATTGTGTCATCTGGAAAAGATTTCACCATGGTTTTAAATCATCGGAGTATGTGGGAAAGTGGAGAGATTTTATCAGGGATATCCTTATCAGAGGAAAGTTTGCTAATATGGAAGAGTTCAGGGATTGATACAACAGAGTGAGACCTCTTTTCTCCCTTGATTTGAGGGTGTTGGAGAAGGTATTCTATGAAAAATTGCAGATATAGTGTTCTGAGTGTTTTAGAATTTTGCTTAGATGCAGCAGGATGTGATGGCACATGAATAAGAGAAATAATTTGCAGATAACACAGAATTGTCATAATCTTCAAAATGTTTTTATACCCTCTCTGGATACAGGTACAGGGGGAACGATTTCTCTATGAGATATATAGAGAGATTTTTCCTCGAAAAACCAAAAAGGAAGTGTAGAAAATGGAAGGAGAAATTACCAAAATAAAGGACTTGAAGCCTGAGGACAAGAGAGTAAATGTCCTCGCTAAAGTTGTGCATAAGAGCGAACCAAAAGAGATAACCACGCGCTATGGTGAAATCAAGCATGTGACGGAAGCCGTGTTGGGCGATGAAACCGGCGTGGTTACCATGTCCCTGTGGGACGACCAGGCAAACCAGGTTGAGGAGGGAGACACCATTTTAGTAAATAACGGATACGTGTCTCTCGTGCGTGGGCATATGCGTCTCAACGTTGGAAAATACGGAGAGATAAAGGCAAGCGATGAGCCCATGGACGAGGTCAATGAAGAGCTGGATATGAGTGCTGCCGAGCACGAGATGCAGTACAGGAAGAGAAGTTATGGGGGAAGAAGGTATAACAACAATTACAATAATTATCGCCGCTAATTAGAATTCTCTGGCAGGCGATAATTTTTTAATTCTCTTTTTAATTTTCTTTTTATGTACAAAAATATTGGTGTCATTGGTGGTTCACACTGTGAAGGAGAGATTTGCGAGTTGGCTTACAAGGTTGGTTATCTGATTGCCAGAAAAGGTGGAGTTCTGGTGTCTGGTGGAATGGGTGGTGTAATGCTCCACGCGTGCAGGGGTGCAAAGGATGCTGGAGGTTTAACGGTGGGAATTTTACCTTACGGAAAAGAAAGTGCTAACGAGTACGTGGACATAGCCATCCCCACATATTACGGCTTGGCAAGGAATCATATGGTTGTCAGAGCAAGCGACGTTTTGATAGCAATAGACGGGTACATAGGAACCCTGAGTGAGCTCTCCTTTGCATTAAATGAAGGGAAAACAGTTATTGCCCTCAAATCATGGGATATAGATAGGGAGAAGATAAACAACGGAGAGTACATAATAGCGCATGATGCTGAAGAAGCCGTGGAGCTAGCATACCGGGCATTAATGCGCTGAGCATATGGTATAATCAATGGGACAAGGATATTTGAATATCTTATGCGAGCACGGGTAAAAATAAATAAGTGGGAGCCATTAATCCACCCATGCCCGTTATCAGAATTCAGAGAAAAGAGCTTGAAAGACTTGGCGTAAGTGTTGATGAGCTGGTAGAGAACGTTCGCATGTTAGGTGCAGATCTCAAAGATGCCAGTGGCGAGGAAATTTTGGTGGAGTTCTTTCCTGATCGTCCTGATCTGTACAGTGTGGAAGGAGTGGTTAGGGCAATAAAGCAGTACCTTGGCAGGGGTGAAAAGAAAAAATATGCCGTAAATGATGGTGCTGAGCGAATAGTGGTTGAGCCTAACGTTAAAGATGTTAGGCCTTACATAGTTGCGGCGGTTGTTAGGAATGTTAATGTGGACGAATTGATGATAAAAAGTATGATGGATTTTCAAGAAAAATTGCATATAACCGTGGGAAGAAAGAGAAAAAAGGTGGCCATAGGGCTCCACGATTACGACAAGGTAAAGGGACCTTTCACATATACCACAAAGGATGAAAATTTTTCATTTGTTCCCCTGGGGTTTGAACATGAGATGACGCTTAAAGAGATTTTGGAAAAGCATCCCAAAGGAGTGGAGTATGGAAACATATTGATAAATAAAGAGAAATATCCTATTATACTTGATTCTGAGGGGAATGTGGTTTCTTTTCCACCGGTAATAAATGGAGTGTTAACGCAGATTACGCCGAATACTAAAAACATATTTATTGATATGACAGGTACGGACCTGAACACCCTTTTGTCCGCTCTAAACATTGTTGTTTGTGCGTTCATTGACCGCGGTGCCGAGGTAGAAAAGGTAAACATAGATTACGGTGATTTAAAAATAGACACTCCTGAGCTAAAATATTATGAGATGGATGTGAATATTGATTATGCTCGTAAAATCTTGGGTTTTGAGATAAGCGAAGAGGAAATCATAAAAGCCCTGGAAAAAATGGGATATTTTTCTATCTCTAAAGGGCACTCCCTCAAAGTTACTGTTCCTCCATACAGGCAGGATATTCTTCATGAAATCGATATCGTGGAAGATATTGCCAAGGGCTACAGCTATGATAATATTCCGTTGAGCAAATTAAATAAGTACAGACGCGGTCGTGGCATGAGATGGGAAGAAATCCCCCGTTTATCAATGATTGGCTTGGGTTTTGTGGAGGTAAAGACATTGACCCTTGTTTCCATGTCAGCTGAATACGACCTGATGCAATTGAATCGTGAGCCTTCTGTGGTTGTTTCCAATCCAGTTAGCGAGGGTACCGAAACTCTCAGAACTTGGCTTATTCCCTCGCTGATGGAGATTCTCAAAAAGAACAAGCATCGTGATTTACCTCAAAAGATATTTGAAACGGGATATGTTCGAGGTAGCTCCCTTGAAAGGCATTTGGCGTTTTTGATAGTTGCTTCTCGCGTGGGGTTCACGGACATAAAATCCATAGTTGAGCGTGTTTTGGGGGATATGGGGATAACTGATTATCTTGTCACTTCCTCTGAACATCCCAGCTTTATACCTGGAAGATGTGCGAATATAGTGGTAAAAAGCGAGAAAATAGGTTTCTTTGGAGAAATACATCCAGAAGTGCTGGAAAAGTTTGACATAGGATATCCTGTAGTGGGTGCGGAAATAAATATTGAAAAGGTAGAGAAATTTAGAGAGTGACTTTTCTGAATTCCTGGAGTTTTTCTCTCTCCTTTTTCACATTTCTTTCCAAAATCTCAAGAACTTCCTTGAAGGCCTTGTAAAGATTCCAGTCATAGCTCTTTGCAAAGAAAAGCTTTCTGTCAGTGGTGAACCTTGCCCTGACGCTGTACTTGATCTCATTGCCTGTCACGTGATGAACTTCCACATGGAACACCAAAAGCTGGGGTTTAAAATCTTTTAGTTTGTTTATTTTGTTAAGGAAACTTTCAACCATATCGTATATGACCGTGTATGGCTCCGGATCATCTATGTCCAGGCCAGTTATCTGCACGAACACGCCCTCGGCTTCTCCTTTTCTGACAACTGCTTCCATAACGTCTCTCTGGGATATGACTCCTATGGGCACGTTATCTTTGTTTATTACTACGCAGATGGATGAATGAAACTCGGTCATCTTCTCAGCAGCTTCCTTTAACTTTGAATCCTCTTCAACATATACAGGAGGACTCATAAGCTCTTTTATGTACACTACCTTTTTCTCTTTCTCTCCTGCCAGCTCTCCCTGGCTTGCTCTTTCCTTTGCACGCCATATAGCACGAGAAATTTCTCGCATGTGAACAACACCGCTTAGGTGATTGTTGCTATCAACCACCGGCAAACTTAACTCGCTAATTTTTTTCATGAGCTCTATTGCAGCGTCCACCGGGGCATTCTCGTCAATCACATACGGCTCTGAAGTCATAACATCTTCCACAGGGATATTTGCAAGGTCAGGAATGCTCGGAACGAGTTTAATAACATCTGTTCTGGAAATTATGCCCACAACCTTGCCTTTTTTTACCACGGGCAAGGACCTGAATCCTCCATCTAACATCTTTACCACAGCATCAACTATGTTGTCTTCCGGAGATACTACAGGGGGCTTTATCATCACATTTTCCACGTGGGAATATAGAGATATGCTTTTTCTCCTTATGAGCGTTTTATAATTTATTATCCCAAGTAAATTGCCTTTATCGTCCACTACAGGTAACTCGTGAAACCCGTGCTCCTGCATCTTGCTGATTGCTTTTGATATGGTATCCGATGGATGCACACATACCACGTCTTTTACCATTACTTCCTTGACCACTACCGCTTTCAGTTCTACCATATTTTCACCCCGTTAGGTGTATACAAGGGAGGATAAATATTTTCCTCCATTAAAATCGAGCGTCAAACTGCGCATAATCCAAATCTTTCATCATGCTCTCAAATTCCACCATGTCGTCGTACTCTTTTTTCAGTATCATGTAGTGTCCCTCTTCTATTTTGGCCATATAACGCATTAGCTTCTTTGTGTAGTCATCATCAACCATGTTCGCGATACTCTCATAGAACTCCTTCGCACCCAACTCTGCTTTCATTGCCTGTTCAAGAACCTTTCTCACATCAGTGGTCGTACCGAGCTCTCTGAATATTTTTATCTCTGGAAACTCAGGTAAAAAATCCGGATTTTCGGGTATGATTATTTCCTTGCCCGGAAACATTTTACTGTAAGTTTTCTCTAATATTTCTTTGTGTGCGTTTTCCTCCTTTGATAATGCTTCCAGCCTGTTTTTCAAAAATGGATTATTGACTTTTTTTGCAGTTTCTCTGTACACCTTTTCCGCTTCAATTTCGCTCTTTATCCCTATCAGCAGTAGCTCTTCCAGATTGTATTTTTCCAAATTCATATAATCACCTCAATCTTCCTCTAAATCCATAACCTCGTTTGCCCCATCCTCAAGTGCTTCCACGATTTCTCCGTCAAATCTTTTGAGCAACTCCATAAACTCTCCGAAATGCTCCTTTTCTTCCTGTGCGATATCCATAAATACCTTTTTTACCAGAGGGTCTTCGGCCTGTGCAGCAAGTTGCTCGTATAGGTTAATGGCATCGAGCTCTGCAATTATGCCTATCCTTATCAGTTCAACATCCGGCTCTTTTTTGCCTAACATTCGCAGTGCGTTCATATCAAAAGGGATTCTTGATAGCATATTTCTCGCCACGTGGATATCTCTATTTTCCGATTTAATGTTTTCTCTTAATTACCGCATCTTTTTTAAAACGACCATCACCAATTGTAAATTCGTTTTTAGACGAATATTAAAGTTATTATGGAATGCTGCCATGTCCCCTTAGGAAGCAATAAAGGAGGTAATAAAATGCATCCATTAGACCCAATATTTAAACCAAAAAGTATAGCAATTGTCGGTGCGAGCAGAGATCCAAAAGCCATAGGACACCAGTGCGTCAAGAATCTTTTAGAATCTGGATACGAAGGAAAAATATACCCTGTGAATCCAAAAGCAGATGAGATTCGCGGACTGAAGTGTTATCACAGCGTTTTAGATATTCCCGATGAAATTGATATTGCTTTGATAGTGGTTCCTGCAAAGTACGTTCCTTCCGCAGCTGAAGATTGCGGCAAGAAGGGTGCAAAAGGACTTGTGGTTATTGCATCTGGATTCAGCGAGGTTGGACGCAAGGACCTCGAAGACCAGGTTGTGGAAATAGCCAGGAAGTATGGAATGCGCATACTTGGACCCAACGTTGTGGGTATTATGAATAACCCCCTGAAAGCAAACGCGTCTTTCGGTCCGTATCTCCCGTATCCGGGTAACGCTGCGTTAATCTCCCAGAGCGGGGCGCTCCTTATCGCAATGGACGCGAGAACTTGGAGCGACAAGGTGGGAATATCCCATATGATTAGTATAGGTAATATGGCAGACCTCAACTTTGGCGATTTGATAGAATATTTCAATGAGGATTCTGATACAAACGTTATCTCTCTTTACATGGAAGGCGTTAAAGATGGGCGCAAGTTCCTGGAGAACTCTAAAAAATCAAAGAAGCCTATCATAGCGCTCAAGGCGGGTGTGTCTCAGAGAGGTGCTGCTGCCGCCGCGTCTCACACAGGAAGCCTGGCAGGAAGCACAAAGATTTACGATGCTGCATTCAAGCAGGGTCACGTTGTGAGGGCAGAGAACTTGGATGCTTTATTTGACGGAACCATGGCCCTTGCCCTTCAGCCGCCGATGAGGGGAGACAATCTGGTAATTATCACAAATGGCGGCGGTGTGGGTGTGCTTGCAACGGACGCCGCTGAAAAGTATGGCATACCAATAAAAGACGCTCCGGAGGATTTAAAGGAATTGATGAGAAAGCACATGCCCGAATTTGGCAGTCCCAAAAATCCTGTGGACCTTACTGGTATGGCTGATGCCCAGCAGTATTACGGTTCAATAAGAGATGCCCTGAAGCATGATTGGGTGGATGGTGTTGTGGTTCTTTTCTGCGAGACTTCTTTCACAAATCCTCTTGAGATTTCAGAGAACATAAAGAAAGCCATCGACGAGGCTGGAGTGAACAAGCCTGTTATTGTAAATTACACCGGTGGAGAGAAAAGCATAAAGGCAGGTGAATGGCTAATTGAGCACGGTATTCCGTACTATAAGAGTCCTGATGCAGCGGTCAGGGCGATGGGCATGCTGAGAACTTATGGCAGGTATCTTGAGAAAACAAACGCAGAATTCAAGCCCTACCAGGTTAACAGGGAGATGGCAGAAGAAATCATAAAGAACGCGTTGTCTTCCGGCAGAAAGCTTCTTACTGAACCAGAGGCAAAGCAGGTATTTGCCGCCTACGGATTGCCCGTACCAAAGGGTAAGATGGCAAAAACCGAGGAAGAGGCCGTGGCTATAGCGCATGAGGTAGAGTATCCCGTGGTTATGAAGATAGTTTCACCACAGATAATTCACAAGAGCGATGCCGGTGGTGTCAAGGTGAATTTGAACAGCGATGAAGAAGTTAAGCAGGCATATAAGGAGATCATAGAAAATGCAAAGAAATATGATCCTAATGCGGAAATTCATGGAGTTTACGTGCAGCACATGGAGCCATGGGGAACCGAGACAATAATAGGAAGCGTTTACGACCCGCAGTTTGGCCCAACAGTAATGTTCGGACTTGGAGGTATATTCGTAGAAATCCTGAAAGATGTTACTTTCCGCATAGCACCGTTCTCTGAGGAGGAATCAATGGAGATGATCAGCGAGATAAAGGGCTACAAAGTTCTCCAAGGCGCCAGGGGAGAGAAGCCAAAAGATGTTAAAGCAATAGCAGAGGCAATAAGCAGGCTTTCACAGCTGGTTTGGGAACTCAGGGACTACATAAAAGAGGTAGATGCGAATCCAGTGATGGTATACGAAAGTGGGTTGAAGGTAGTGGATGCGAGGATAATCCTCAAGTGAGTTGAAAGTGAATTTGTAGAATTTTACTTGCCGCAAAAATGCGGTATTTTTATTTTTTAAGCTAACTCATTTTGACTTGAGGTTTTAAGATTTTCCTATTCGCGGGCAGGTTGAAACCCTGCACAAAAATAAAATAGGAGAGATTAATAAAGGATGAGCAGGAAATTTGATTTGATAAAGATTGTGAAGATAGGGTTGAAAGTGCTAAAGAGAACGAGAATTCCGCTTTA
>JALVVV010000053.1 GCA_027023265.1 DHVE2 group archaeon | reverse complement strand
TGCATGCTGTTGACCTCACATTCAACCATGACTTGGCGGGGTACTTTCGGGATAACCTCATATTCAAAGATTTCTCCATAGAGTACTTCAAAAACAGCATAGTGCCAATAAAATGGGTAACGGCCAGCGCGAGTGAATTTCTGAAGAAAAAGGGAGATTTGCTAACAGAACTGGTGAATTTTCTTGACAAGTATTCAGATGGACATATTGTAATTGTAGATTCTTTAACGGACCTGGTAACCAGCCCGAGAATAGACACAATGAATCTTGTTGATGTGATTCGCGGTTTGAGGAGAAAGGCAAAAGAATGGAACACGGTTATATATCTCCTCTTAACAATAGGAGTGCTGGATAAGAAAGATGAAAACATACTCTTTGATTCCGTTGATGGCGTGATGATTTTTGAATGGCACGGTTCCAGCAAGTACTCAAAAAGGTATCGCCACATGTACGTGTTGAAATTCACGGGATTGATGGCACATTTGGAGGAGGAGAAAATAGCGAGATTTGATACCACGCTAAACAGAAAAATGGGTTTTGTGGTGGTAAACACAGAAAAGATTGGGTGATGAAAATGAGAGTAAGAACAGGGATAAACGGACTCGATGAAATGTTAGATGGTGGCATACCTGCGGGACACAGCATAGCCGTGATAGGCTCCTTCGGTACTGGAAAGACAACTTTTGCCATGCAGTATATATGGGAAGGCTTGACAGGAGGGGAAAGATGCATATTTCTCAGCTTGGAAGAAGACGAAGCCAGCATAATAGAAACCGCAAGAACTTTCGGATGGGATTTTGAAAAATACCTGGACGATACGTTACTGCTGATAAAATTAGAACCAGAAGATGCTGGAAACAGCGTGAAAAGATTGGAGGGGGAAATTCCCCAAGTAATCAATGATTTTGGAGCGAGCAGGATAGCTATTGATTCAGTTAGTCTGATAACCATGCTATTCAGCACAGAAGAAGATAGAAGAAAAAATCTATTTGCCCTTAGCAAAAGCATAAAAGAGAGTGGTGCAACCGCCGTGTTTACCGGAGAAGTGGACCCGAAGAATCCTACCGTGAGCAGGGACGCACTGGTGGAGTACGTTGTGGATGGAGTTATTCTTCTCACACCAATAGAAGTGCATAACAAGATAATATTAACCTTGAAAATACTTAAAATGAGACGCACAAAACACTCTCGCGAGGTGAAACCATACGAAATAACGTCATCGGGGATACAGGTGCTTTCTGAATCTGAAATATTCTGAGGTGAAATAGATGAACGAAAGTGAAATAAAAAACATAGTTGTCACATATTTCGGTTTCACACCCACAATGAACGCCGATAAAATAGAGGTGACAATAAGCAAGGGGGAAGACACGGGAGAGCAGGCAATAAAAGTAAAATGGGAGGAACACATAGGAAACACCAGCGGCATTGCAAGGGTATCTCCTCTTGACATTATGCACGAGATGAATTTAGAGAATAATAAAGAGAACGAAAAGAAAGCCATCGAAATTATGAAAGCCACCGCAAAAAAAGAGGGCATCTATTTTGTAGAAGTTGTTGGTAAAAACAAGTACCTTTTAATTAATCCTAAATACAGGAGGTAGGGGTATGGACGAAAATGACATGATAAAAAACATAATAGAGAGTATGAAAATGGACCTTTACGTGGAAGCGAAAATCAGCGAGATGCACGTTTGCGCCCTGTGTGGAAGAATAGGTTACAAAGAACTACCCATGAAAAAAATTGGTGAAAAGTGGATTTGCATAGATTGTCTTCGCGAACTGAAAGAAGCACTGGATTCACTAGAAGAATGGGAGCAGGAAATTGCACTGCAGAAAGAATTTAGAAAAGATATAGGGAAGAGCTTCAATCAGTAAAAGTAGCTCCTTTTTGGAAGTTCTTCTTTACGAAGTCTATTATTATACTCCTATCTCCTTTCAGGTGGGACTCGTACCAAACAGGAATGAGCTTAAGAAGGACTTCCCTTATCTTGTCTATGCTTGCTTTACCAACAAACTCGTCGTAAAGGACATACTGACTGTAAACCCGCTTCCATCCAGAGTACTTGTCGTATTTTTCACCTTCAGAGAACTGGAATATCATCTTCAGTTTCTCTCCCTCTTCTGTATTGTAATATATCACTTTCAAAGAGTCTCCAACCCTGTTCTGTTCTCGCGTTATGTCCACAAGGCTGATTTCCCAAACCCTTGAAAAATCAAAATCTTTTTTCACAACCCAGCGAGTTGGAAACTCCTCAAAATGAGAAACCCATTTATCGTGCGAGGGCTCCATTTTAAAGTGAACATTGATATTGTTGAACTGGATCCATATCCTCCAAAAATCTTCTATTAAGGTTCTATTTAATTCGCTTCTCTTCTGACTCTCAGAGGAAATATCCTTGAGTATCTCCTCCTTTTTTTTCTCCAGTTCGCTTTGAAGTTTTCCAAACCAATCATCTTTTGCTGCCATGTTAATCCCTCACTGTAATGTTATTTTAAGGATATAAAATTATCGTTATATGCTTTTCGGTCATGACAGGTAAAATATCAGTACTGGAAGAATCAACACACCCATCAAATGCACGCGCATAATACCCAACTTGGGAGGCAAAATACCTATTAAAGTAGCAATGGTCACTATCACTATGCCAAGGAACCCCCCAAAGATAAATACCAATGCCAAAATAAATAAAATTACGAAAAAGCTTAACTTTCGATAATGCTCCCCTACTTTGGAAATTTTCAAGGCAGAAATTTTCCCAACAAATAATGTTAGAAAAAAAGAAATAAATGCTGAGAGAAATGCAGAGAACAAAAGCAGTATGAAGAAAGAAGGAGGGTGAAAAAGAGAGCACCATGGCACCACGTACGAAATCTCACCTATTATTCCAACTGCGCGGCTCCTTGGATGGAGAATTATGAATAGTGCAGCAAGATTGAAGAGAGCATTTGCGGTGTTGACACTGCCCATAGCAACAACAAAATTCTCGGTGTCATCCGTGCCTTGCAATCCCTGAGCAATTACAGCAGCTATTCCTGAAGTCACTCCCGGCACAAAACCAACAATTGCACCGCTCAGGGTTCCTAAAAAAGAAGCTTTGAAATGTTCTCTTTTAACGGGAATATCATCAACTTTCTGAGATGGTATTGGCGAGTTTGTAGATAACAGAAGTGTGGGTAGGCCGAAAAGCCCTGCAAACACAGCAAACAAAACCCCTGAGCCTATATTAACGGGAACAAAATTGTAATTTTGAGGCAGGGAAAAAACAAGCATGCCGAACAGGCCAGACAGAAAGAATACGTACAGGGCAACAAGCATATTTCTGTACCCTTTTCTTGATTCCATATAAATCATGTACAAAACAACTGAAATTAGTATGGCGGGAATAATCTCTGTGAAAGTTCCGTAAGGAATTTTGGAAAACGCTATTTGAAACAGGAGAACAATGGGGAGAGAGAGCAACATTGCCAGGAGTGAGCCAATAGCAGACAGGTAAACTGCACGGTACCCTTCGCCACTTAAAAGCATCCTGTGCGTGGGGAGAAGAGAAAGCGCGGTGGATTCGTCAGGTGCACCAAGAAAGGTAGAGGGTATGAAATCCAAAAAAGTATGAGCAATCATTGCGCTGACAATTAAAACAGATAGAAATCCTGGATCTGCACCGGTTGCATATAGATAAAGGGCTATTAACGCAATATTATTTACATGTATTCCCGGCACTAACCCCGTGAACGTGCCAAGCAATGTTCCCACGAGGGAAAAGAGAATTAACCACAGAAGAAGCACGGGTGAAATATGTTTTATTTAAATATTTATCTATATCATTCCCCATAATCACACAGTAATTAAACAATAATGGAGATGTAGTAATAAATAAAGATGTGCGCCCAAAGTATATATGGGATAATGAATTGAGCAAGTAATGTTCATTGTGCGATACGGAGAAATTGG
This sequence comes from DHVE2 group archaeon, assembly GCA_027023265.1. Classification (GTDB taxonomy): domain Archaea; phylum Thermoplasmatota; class Thermoplasmata; order Thermoplasmatales; family Aciduliprofundaceae; genus JAADDK01. The sequence continues at coordinate 3,329 of JALVVV010000053.1, read as the reverse complement.
ACTCAAGGGCAAAAACAGGAAATATTTTGAGAACACTCTTGCAAGCAACATAAAAAGAAAAATGGATAGTGAGGGTATTGATGGAGAGATAAAGATATACTGGGGAAGAATTATGATATATCTCGAAAAAGATTACAACAAAGAAATGAGTGATAAAATGAGGGATATATTGTCCAAAACCCCAGGTATAGTCTCTTATTCAATAGCTGAGGAAATGAATTACGATGAGATAAAAAAGTACCTTTCATATGCTCTTAAAGACAAACACCCTGAGAGTTTCAGGGTAAGGGCACAGAGGATAGATAAAAGATTTCCGAAAAAGTCCCCCGAAATTAATGAGGACATAGGTAGTTTCGTCTACGAGCAATATAGATGGAAGGTTAATCTAAAAAATCCGGAACTTGAAATTGGTATAGAAATAATAAACTCAAAAGCATACGTATTCTTTGAAAAAATAAAAGGAATTGGCGGGTTACCTGTGGGCACTGCTGGAAAGCTTCTTTTACTGCTCTCTCCGGGCATGGACTCTCCGGTAGCAGGATACATGATGATGAGACGGGGGGCAAACATAATCGCTTTGCACTTCTCACAGGGACATAAAGGAGAGGTAAAAGTGAAAAAATATGTAGAAAAACTAAGCAAGTTTGCACCGGAAAAAATAGAGCTAATAACAATACCCCACAAAGATATATTTTTGGATGTAAAAGAGAAACTTAAAAAGGCAAAGAGGGAAGAGTGGACATGCATATTTTGTAAATACATCATGTTTAAGAAAGCAAGTGAAATAGCCAAAGAGGAAGATGCACTGGGGATAGTAACAGGGGACTCGCTGGGACAGGTTGCATCCCAGACTCTTCAAAACATGTACATAGAAAGCTCTGCATCCAGTGTTCCCATATATCGTCCATTGATAGGTATGGACAAGGTAGAAATAGAGAATATCGCAAAAAGAATTGAAACATTTAAGCCGTACCTCGAGATTAAAGAAGAAAAATGTCCATTTAAGCCTGAGCATGTAATTGCGACAGCTAAATGGAGCAAGTTTTTAGAAGTGAAAAAAATGATAGAATTATAGCCAGGTACTATCCGGCCTATATTTTTTAGGAACTTGGCTTATTAAAATGCCATCTCGACACAACCCGCAGCCCAAGACATCGCTGGCAGTTCTTACAACCACATATCCCTTAAGAGACTGGCAAATTTCACTTAGAGATTCCCCAGAAAGAAAGCGCATACCCTGGTCTTCATCAACAAAAATAACGTTCTTTGTGGCGTATTTTCCAATAATTCTTAAAAAAGATGTGGTTGGCTTGATAATATTTCTAACTCTGAGGGCCCTTACGCCCACCACTTCTGCTTCCGATATAGGCGCTATATCTCCAGAGTATGCCCAAACACTCGAGCGTGTCTCGTAAAAGTGATAGTTTTTCAGGATATCTTCCGATATGCCAAACACGTCCCTGAAATAATTTCTGTAATCATCTTTTTTCAAGTACTGCAATGAACATCCCTCCCGTGTTCAATAGATGAGGATAAATGCGCATCACGAAATTAGATATGTCTGTATAATCTTTACCTTCCCAAAAGCTCACCCCGCGAACATGAGGAACGGGAAACTCCACTGGTAAAATATCCATTTTAAGCTTGGAGACCGCATATTGAACAACTTCCTCGTTCTCAAGAGGATTAAAAGTGCAGGTTGAATAAACTAACTTGCCCCCCGTATCAAGATGATTCCAAGCATTTTTTATCAACGATTTTTGCAATTGGGAAAAGTACCTGTGCTCTCTATCTCCGGGCATTCCATGCTTGGGATTTTTTCTTATCACTCCCTCCCCAGTGCATGGGGCGTCAAGCAAAATTTTATCATACTGGTTCTTAAAATTCATGGTTCTTGCATCCCCCTTTGTTATCATCACATTGGTAACTCCCAACCGTTCCACGTTGCTTCCCAAAGCTCGCAACCTCGATGCACGCGTGTCATTGGCAACTATTGAGCCTTCATTTTTCATCAGTGCTGCCATCAATGTGGTCTTGCTACCCGGTGCAGCCGCCATGTCCAACACAGTCTCTCCAGGTTTGGGGTCGAGCACAAATGCTGGTACCATTGAAGATATATCCTGAACGTAGTAATATCCAAAGGAATGCTCCAAAGTTGCACCGGGATGCTTCACGGGCATGCTCTCTATTTTATATGCATTTAAATTGCGGAACCGCTCTATTATAAAACCTTTATCAGATAGTCGAGACACCAGTTCCATCTCTCCTATCTTAAGCGTATTTACCCTGAACCAGTAAGGCTGGGGAGTTGCAACAGCTTTCAAAAAAGATTCGAAATCCGGGATGATTCCACTGTACTTTTCAAACATCACGATCTCCTTTTCCACGCTTCCCGGATGGCTATGCTCAGGGACTCCGGGGAAATTCCAGCGTATTCTGTATCACGCATAGCATCCCGAATAACCCTTTCAACATCATCCATAGCTACTCCTTTCAATCTATCCTCTATGTATTCTATTCTGTCTTCTGGATGCAAGAAGAAGTCCCCGGTGATACGAATATTCTTTATAAAATCCTCCTCAAAGGTTACGTCAACCACCACCAACTTTCCGTCCTTGAGCGCATACCTACCTCTTGAAATTCCACTCATCCGTACCATACTTTTCAACCTCCAGCTTGTGCGCATAATCGTATATCTTTTTATCAAGAGTGTCCTCGTACAGCTTGGCGTTCAAAGCATCCTTGAATCCCTGAACCAGGTATTTTTTAAGTTCTTCAAAATCAACATCAACTCCCTGCTCTCTTAGTGAGGTGACGCGCTGCTTAACACTGGATATGGCCTTATCCCTTAACTTCTCATCAGGAACACGGAGAATATCAAACATCTCCTCAGGATGCACTTCAATTAATAAAGTCCCATGCTGCAAAAGACCTCCATACTTACGGGTCTGGGCGTTTCCGGATATCTTCCTGCCGTTTACCACCACATCATTTATACCTGCCTGCTTTGCATCAAGCCCGAGACTTTTAAGAGCATTTATAACGCCTGTATCCAGGAGGTGATAGGAATCCAAAATTCTACCTTTAATGTTAGGAAGAATTATGGAGTATGTAACTTCATACTTGTGATAAACAGCACCTCCCCCTGTGATTCTCCTGACCAAATCAACACCGAGCTCTTTAGCACGGGACACGTTTACCTCTTCTTCCATGCTTTGAAAATAACCTATGCTAACTGCTGGTGGATTCCAACCGTAAACCCTGAGCGTTGGACCAATCTCGCTAAGATGCACCAGAAGGGACTCGTCAAATCCCATATTCCAGTAGGC
>JALVVV010000052.1 GCA_027023265.1 DHVE2 group archaeon | reverse complement strand
TTTGTCCAGTTGCCCGGGGGGTGTTAGCAGAATGAATGTTGAGAGGGAAATAAAAATCTTGAAGATAATCAATGTTATTCTCCTAATAGCTATTGCTTGCACCGTTATGATAATGATATTACCATCATAAAAAGAGATTTGCGTCTCCTAAATTTCACGGGTTCTTTGCATGATATCTGCCCGGGCGTGAAGTTTTATACTCATATTCTCATACCCCGGCATGCACGGCTGGACAGGACGGCTATTGAGAATAAATCTGAATGATGGTTCTGCTAAAGAGGAAAATATTCCCGAAGATATCCTGAGGAATTATCTGGGAGGAAGAGGACTGGGAGTAAAGCTGTACTACGATTCTGTTTCTCCAGATATCGAGCCATTTAGCGAAGAAAATCCACTTATATTTACAGTTGGCCCGTTGACGGGGACTGCACCCATGTCCGGAAGGCACGTTGCAGTGTCAAAATCACCATTAACTGGCACCATTTTAGACTCTAACTCAGGAGGTAACTGGGGCAAGGAGATGAAATACGCTGGATACGACACAATAATCATAGAGGGAAAAGCGGAGAAACCAACATTGATAAAAATAATGGACGGGTTTGTGCAATTTGATAGCGCAGAAGGATTGTGGGGAAAAGATGTGGAATACACCACAAAAAAATTAGAAAAAGATGGCAGCGTTGCCACGATAGGGGTTGCAGGAGAAAAAGGTGTCCTGTACGCGTCAATAATGAATGACTTGACACATACACTGGGGCGTGGAGGATTAGGAGCCATCATGGGCTCAAAAAAGCTCAAAGCAATTGTAATAAGAGGCAGCAAAAAACCTTCAGTGTACAATGTGTCAAAATACAAGGAAGCAATGATGGACATGATAAAATTATTAGAAGCTTCTCCACCCATTAACAAAGGACTCCGCGTTTTTGGGACCGCTATGCTTTACGATATTGTGAATTATCTGGATGTTATGCCAACCAACAACTACAATGATGTGCATTATGATGGAGGAGAGAAATTATCCGGAGATTACATTATTTCTCACTACAAGATCAGACACGAGGGATGCTGGGGCTGTCCAATAAAGTGCAAGAAATGGGATGCAAAAAGGAATCTGGAGTTGCCAGAATACGAGACCATATGGGCATTCGGCCCCAATATCGAGAACGGGGATTACGAGAAAATCGTGAATGCAAACGTAAGATGCAACAGGAACGGCATTGATACCATAACAACAGGAGCCACAATTGCAATGTGGAGAGAAATAAAAGGCGAAAATTACCTTGAAAGAATTGACGAAGTAATTGAACACGAAGAGTTGAGGCTTGGCTCCATGAGAATTGCAAAAAAATACGGCAAGGAAGAGCTCAGGACAGATATTAAGGGGCTGGAACTCCCCGGTTACGATCCCCGCGGATTGTACGGCCAGGCGCTTAGCTATGCAACAAGCAATCGAGGAGGATGCCATCTACGCGCGTACATGGTTGCTCCAGAAATAATCGGCAAACCCAAGCTCATTCATCGACTAAATCCAGAAGGAAAGGCAGGGCTCGTGGTGATATTCCAGAACTTAAACGCAGCAATAGACTCCCTTGTTCTCTGCAAATTCACGGGCTTTGCCATGACCGAAGTTGAATACGCCAAATTAGTAAGTGCAATAACAGGAGTGCAGTATAAGGCGGAGGATATCCTCAAAGTAGGAGAGAGAATATACAATTTAGAGAGATTATTTAATGTAGAAGCGGGAATTGGAAGCGAAGAGGACACGCTCCCCGAAAAAATATTCTCGGGAAAGAACGCCATGTCAAGAGAAATATTTGAAGAGATGCTGAAGCAATATTACGAGTTTAGAGAGTGGAAAAATGGTATTCCTACAGATGAAAAGCTCAGGAAACTGGAAATTAAGTGATTCAATTCTGTTGTGATTAGCTATCGAAGAAACATAATTCAAGCTCCTTCCTGCACCTGTACAGATAATAATAAACAAAACCTCCTGAAAAAATGCTGAAAAACTTATCATATATTTTCTTCTTAAAAAACACCCTTTTAAATTCCACGCCATCGTAATTCACATCCATAAGAATCAGAGGCTCGGGGGGAGCCATGTGGAATTTATAACTCTTTTTAAAAATATCCTCGTCGAATGTATTTCCATTGGCATACTCCACAATAGCACCTACTATACGCCTGATCATATTCCAGAGATATCTTTGTGCGTAGAAATCTATGAACAGCACTCCATGAGCTTTTTTAACTTCTATTTTATCTATTCTCAAAACCGCATCTCCTTTAAATTTTGTGAAATCTGAAAAATCATGTGTGCCTTCAAAAATCTTGGCTGCTGCACGAATATCATCAATATTATAATCAAAATCAGGGAGGTGATACCTGTACCACCTGAATTTCGCATGTCTTGGATTTATATCTGCGTATGAGTAAGAATGAACAAAAACATATCTCAATCTTGAATTCATTATCCCAATTAGCTTTTCTGGGTCAGAGTAATCAACGGAGATTACATTACCAAGAGCACTAACCCCTCTATCCGTTCTTGAGGCACTTCTAAATTCATATATACCCGCATATTCCAATGCCTTTTTAATTTCTCCCTCAACGGTGGGCACATCTAATTGAATTTGATACCCATAAAACTTTGTGCCATCGTAAGCAAACTTTAGAAGCAACACTACGCCTCCAAATTAACCACGGTAAGTGTCTTTGTAGAGCGTATACCTTCTATTTTTCTAAGATTGAGAACCGCGCGGGGCACATCGCTCGGTGAAGAGGTTACAATTTTCGCAATAATATCATAATCACCATCAACACCGTAAGCATACTCCACATTTCCATTGGCAGTTACTTCATTATAAACATCTTTTATTTTTTCCTTCTCGCATTTTATCAATACAAAACCTATGCCCTTCATGATAAAAATTATTGACATATAGGATATAAAGTTAACGGTTAATAATCTTACAAGAAAAAATCATCTACTAAGTACTGTGACTTTTATTTCATCACCATACTCCTTAGTCCTGTATAAGTACCATTCTTTGAACGGGTAATCACGTACAGCCAAGGCTATATCTTCCTTATCAACTTCTCCGCTGAAAAATGCGTATTTTGGCTCTCCATTAATCCACGGAGAATCCAATGCATCCTGTATTGCCAGATTTATTCTGTCCTTCCCTGTTCCGAATCCTATGCCAAACCCAAAGCTCCCTTCAAAACGAAAAGATGTGTCTTCATTCAATATCATTGTTCTGAAATCATTGATTATGTGCTTCATTATTATCCCGTGTATTTTCATAGACTCAATCATACTTAAATTAGAGTAGTATCTGGAAAGAGGGTCGTTGGGTATGAAAATTACACCCCGGTAATACTTCATTATATTCTCCTTGGCTATTCTTGCCCTTTCGCTCCTTTCGGGAGATTCAAAACTAAAAGGCTCAGAGAACAGGCCATATACATTTGCCCTGTCGTGCATGGCCTTGCCAATTAACACGGAAATGTTTGAGCCAACTATACCACCCAACCCGGAGAGAACGACTAAATTTTTTGAAGAAAAATCATTAAGCCATGGAAATACCTCAAAAGCAAGTTCCCCATACACGCTATTCACCATTAAGGCATCTTTTCTATTTACAACTATATTTGCATTAGAATCGTTAATTCCTATGCAAGATGCCCGGTCATGGACACAAGCCTCTTTAAGAAATTTCAGCCCTGCGCCGCCGCATCCCACAACTGCAAAGGAACTCACATCGCTTTATACCAAAAAAGTAATTAAATGTTTTCGGAAAATAAAGAAAATAAAATAGATAGATAACTACTGCTATCCTGTCCACAGGTAGTCATCGGGTATTCTTTGCTCGTAGCTCTCTCCAAACACAAATACATCGTCCAGGTAGATGCCATGCGGGTCATTAGGATAGCTCGGGTCCCACGTCTCAGTGGAAGTTGCATTCGTAACAACCCTGAATCGGATTAGGATTATATCCCCTGCCCATCCGCTCAGGTCGCAGTTTATTCTCAGCAAAGTCTTTGACGATACCCATGCATAACTGCTTGTACTGCCATCATCCGCCTCACCCGAGTAACCACCATGTCCGCTGGAACCCCAGCCTATGCGGACACCGTAGGTGATAGAGTCCCAAGTAACGCCATTATCATCACTGACTTCCACACGGAAAGATGCGGGAGGTAATCCGGCTGCGGGATTTAGATTAAACCTCGTCCAGAACTCAAGCGTGGCATTTCTTGCAGTGGTAAGGTCAATCTGCTTGGTTATGAGGGACGAATCTATGCCTGCTGGCAGGTTACCGTTATCATATGTGTCGTTGTAAACCCATGCATAATTTCCAGAATGCGCACCCAACACATCATGGCTCTTGGTTAGATTTGCAAGGCGCCACAAATCGTACACTCCGTCCCCAATGACTTTTACTTTAACGTCGTCTATGTACCAGCCCATCTCAGGATGCCATCCATTGTTAACAGTCAAACCTCCATACTGGGCCATTACAAAGTAAATTCTTATCTCTTTAAAGTTTCCGATGTAAGGTGATAAATCAACTTCAACTTTTTCCCAGCCAAAAGTTCCGCCACCACTGCGTCCGTTGAAACACCAGTAAGGTAGGTTTCCATCTCTATCTCTCCATATATTTGCGTCCTTTTCAACGCCGCTAAAGAGAAGATTTCCCGTGTAAGGTTGCTTTGGTTTCAAGTAAACTAAATGCTGAGAATCCCATGTCCAGTGAACACCATCGGTGGAGCCAAGCATATAAAGGAACCCACCATTAGTTCCCTCCGTCATCCAGTACTTTGTCCAGAATGTAAGTATAGCACCCTTTGCATTCCTCAGGAACACGGGGAAGTACTTTACCTTGGCATTGGGAGCCACCGGGGAGACGTCGTAAATCTCATAATAATCAGTATCGGAAGAGGTGAAAGTATTTGCCTTACCATCGTCATTTGTATCAGCCCACTTAACATTATGCGGCTTCTGATAGGCAAACTGAGAACCCAAGAATATGTCGTGTTCAAATCCACCACTTGCCCTGTATGGCACGATTCTCACTGTATCATCATCAAGAACTGTTACCCTCAACCACTCGTCTCCATTACCATCAATATTGTTTTTATTATCCCGGTTATCGTACCACAAATCTTCCCAAGCAAACAGGTAATCCGCCTTTGCATTTTTAACTGCAGGCAGATGCCAGTTCTTCCAGCCATAACCATCGTTAATATGGAAGTAAACATTCTTGTAAGGAGTGGGATTCTGTATGAAAGTCACCGGAGCCTGATAAAGAGGATCATTGGGATGCAAACTATATCCATTATACCCATGTCCTGTATAGCTGTTATTTTCAAGCGCCACAAAATTTCCAGATACTTCCAGAGCACCTGTTGAACCATCATAAATCCAGTACTTCTTATCCTTGTAATCCACAGTTAGTATGTATGATGGTTTATCTCCGTTACTGTAACTTGCAGAACTGCTCTCGTAGCACCAGAATGAAAGATAGGGCATTCCAACCCTTACTGGTGGAGTAACCAAGAATCGATACCTGATATTCATATCCACAACCCTTGAATAGCTTGCAGGGGGCTGTCCGGCAGTTGGTTGAGAGGGTGGCGTGTAATCTATGTCATAGCGCACAACCACATCATCAATTGCTAAAGTACTCTTTGTACTAACAACCTTTATTTCAATGGAATAACTGGGCAATGAGTAAATAGAGGAAGGCAAGGATACTACATAATAACCTTCATATTTATTTCCAGTAACTGGCTGATCACTTCCGTCGAGCACACCTGAAAGTGTTTTTATTAGCACACCGTTAGCATACACGTTTATAGTCGCATCTGGATAAACCCAATAACCACCCCACCAACTACTTCTATAATCATCTGGATAATTTAATCCTGCCCAGAACATTATCTCTGCACTATCTATAGAGTACGAACCAGGATAGTGATACTTTAATACATTACTAGGATATACCGTATGCTGCATATACGCACCATCCGTACTGGTTTGTGAGACCCAGTACTCATCTGTCCATCCTGCACTCTGGCTTTTATAGTAATAATTGCCATCTCCGGTAGATGCTATAGAGAATCCACTCTGCCTCCATCTACCACTGAAACCTGGAGTTTGCGCATCATCGGGAGTTCCAGTTTTTCCCGGGGCCGCATATGCCCTGAATCCATCGGAGAAAACAACAGCACCCAAGTCATAAATGGTGTTGCTTGCTTTAATGCTTGCTTTTTCTCTGTTTATGTGAATAGGAGATGGTGGCATTGCCCTTACACCGCCCGTTGTTTCTGACACTAAAAGACTTATGAACATATGAAATACCTGCTCAATGACAGTAGGATCGCTTTCCATAAGAGCCATAGAAATATTACCTGATGAAGAGTTACCTACCGCAAAGAGCCTTCCATCCCAGCCATTTGGAGCAATGCTTATAGTAAGCAGATCATAAGGAATCTTCAGCAATCCGCTGCTCTGCCCCTTCACATAATCGTGTATTACTCCCTGTTCTTCTTCGTAATCACCTGTACCAGGAGCGTAACAGTACTGAGGCGTACTGCTGGAAACACTATAATCATCCTCATTACTCAATCCATCTGTCATAACAAGGATCCCTTTGGTTGCATCAGATCTACCATTTTTATCCATATAATAAACTGCCCATGAAGTCGTGTCATAAAGAGGCGTCCCACCAGTTGCTTGCAAAGACTTTAAGTCACTATATATCGTATTTTTGTTTGCAGTTGTTGTATATGTGAATGGCAGATATAACTCAGGATGCCCGTTTCCATTTTGATTAAAAACAAAAACTGCCACTCGATCAATGCTTCCAAGTATACTAATTGCATTAATAGCCGCCTCTATTGCAACATCTATTCTGGTATTTGATATACCATCCCCATTCACATCACCCACAGTAGCACCTGGCACAACAGAATCCATACTTCCCGAGGTGTCAATAACGAAAATTACATCTATTGGCTTTCTCTGAGAAATCACCGGAGTTTCAGGCATCCAGTAAGCAGACGGCTGCGTATGGGCCACACCATGGGTAAAAGGCACCACAGGGGTATAATTGGTAAGATATATACCATTATTAAATATAGCTTTGCCACTTGTCATAACACCATCCTGAGATATTATCGCGCTGTAACTCCAGTCCCAGTCGCCGGCGACGTTAGTGCTGACATCTTTCCTCGCGAGGAAATCCAACGGTGTTTCGCCGTTGATGTTCACCAGCGTTGCCTCGTGCTCCCAGTTCCCCGCACCGTG
>JALVVV010000051.1 GCA_027023265.1 DHVE2 group archaeon | reverse complement strand
TAAACTTTAAATAATATCGGATAATAACGCACCTATGAAGGAGATGGAGTTCAAGCTCATTTCAAAGGAGAAAGATGAAATTGAGCTGGAAGTTATAAATGCAGACCGCACGCTTCTTATACCTCTTATAGAAGCCATGAACGATGACGAGAAGGTAGAGTATGCCATCTACCACTTTGACCATCCTTATCTCAGCAACCCCACAATAAAAATAAAAGTTAGAGAGGGAAAACCCCAGGCAGCTATAAAGAGGGCGGCAAAAAAATTGGAAAGGGTGTACGAGGAGCTATATAAGAGCTACTCCCACTCAATCAAAGCTGCACAATTGAAATCTCAGGGGTCTGCGTGAATTCCACATGTCTTAGTTCTTCTGGCACTTTTATTTTTATGTATATCTCATCATAAAGCATGTACTGTTCCAATTCTACCTTGCCAAATTTCTCCAAAAACAAGAGCGCTATGAAAACAGTAACGAAATCCTCATTTGTTCCATCGTAAAGCAAAGACAGAGCGACCTCATCACCGTGCACTTCGGAAATCCTGCTCCAAACTTCCTTGATTTCCTCTTCCAGATCTTCCTTGTGCACCTTTTCTTCAAGATTGAACCTGAATTTTTCACGCACTTTCCTGCGCTTTTTCTTTTTCTCCATCTCTCTCTTGACCTGACTCATCGCACTTACTAAATCAAACAAACTCACGGGTCTAGTCTCATCTCTCCTTACGGGCTCCTTTAACTCTATCTTTTCAGGGTTCTCGGGATATGCGCCATCCGAATCGTATCCCACATCGTATATTTCATCGAAAAATCCGGTATCCATGTCCACATCAAAAAACTCCTCCTGCTCTTTTTCCACAACGGACGCATTTTCCAGAACCTGCTCGCTTTTTCTCATAAGAATGTTCCAAGCCATGTATATTATTTTTCCAGCTATTATAAAATCTATCTCGCGATCGCTCCGTATCCTATCCATGTACAGCTTGGTAAATTTTCTGAGGTTTATTTTCCAGGGATTTAACTTTTCTTCCATAACAAGTTCAAAAGCTATGGCAATAGCCCTATCAACAGGGTCCCTCGCAGAGAGATGTATTCCCTCCTCCAGCTCCTGAGCGAGAGATATATAGTAATCCACATCCACATCATTATCAAGAAGAGCTTTGTGATACATGAGATGCTCCATAACTTCACTGCTCATTCTCGCTCACCCCCTCAGGTACCGGATGCGCGTAAATTCTCGATATTCCATCTCCGCGATTTGTCACGCCAATTATGTGGTCAGCAAACTTTATGGTCGCTTTTCTCAAAGACACAACTATAAACTGGGCAGAGCTTGCATTTCTCCTGATTATCCTCCCCAATATCTCAGAATTTACCCCGTCTAAAAACATATCTACCTCATCAAGCAGGTAAATCGGCGATGGGTCGTACTGCTGTATCGCAAATATGAACGCCAGTGCGGTAAGGCTCTTTTCTCCACCGCTGAGAGCATGCAGGGGCTTGATTCCCTTCCCCGGGGGCTTGACCTTGATTACCAAACCACCATTGAACGGACTTTCCTCGTCTTCCAAAATCAGATAAGCATCTCCCCCGTTGCTCATCTCCTTGTATATTCTCCTGAAATTGTCGTTTATCGCGCGGTAAACTTTTAGCAAAGCGTATTTTTTCTTATCGTTTAGTTCTTTAACTAAATTTTCAATATCTTCTTTATCCTTTACCAGAGAATCGTAATCATCCCTCAAAGATTGATACCTCTCATTTTCCCGTTCGTACTCCTCTATGCTTTTCAGGTTAACATCACCAAGCGAAGCTATCTGCGCAGAATATTCCGAAGCAAGAGATTGCAATTTGGATACTGATTCAATCCGCTCTACCTTTACACCATAAGATTCGTACTCTCTACGATAATCCTCGTACCTGCTCGCATATTCGTTTGCCCTCGTGTTCAAGGTTATTTTTGTCTCTTCCTTTACACGTATATCTCCCTTGATTGTCTCCATCTGCTTCTCAAGCTCATTTATCATTCTGGATAAACTATCTCTTTCCTGGGTGAGCTCCCTTATCTTTCCCTCCTCGCTTTTTACTATTTCCTCGTATTTTGCCCTTTCCATACGTGATAATTCGTACGCTTCCCGGTCCTCATCGTTCTTTTTAAGCATGTGTTCTATCTCAATATTCAGAGCATCTATCTCTTTATTAATGCGCTCCATGGTTCCCTTCCGAGACTTTATGAATTCCCCGAGCCGCACTGTTTCCTCCCTTGTTTTAGCCACATCGTTGTTTAAATCCTCAATCTCCTCCCTCATATTTTTTATCTCCTCTGATATTCTCTGAGGCACCAGATTGTCAAGCTCTTTTTTCATGGTAGATTTTTTGTTTTCTAAATTGCTAATTTCCGCGCTTAGACGCTCTATTTCATCATTGAGGCTCTTAACCAGCTTTTCCCTCTCATCAATTTCTCTCTTAATCTCACCAATATTTGATAGAATCTTGGCAAGCTTCATCTTTTGCCTGTCTCTCTCCCGAGACCACAGTTCTAAATCTTCGGTATTGACGCTACCCATCTCCCCTAACTCCCTCATAAGGACCTCAATTTTAGAGTCTATCCTTTCAAGTTCTGCCATTATGGAATCACGCTCTGCATTGTACTCTTCTAACTTCTCGCGTATCTCCTTCAAATTACCCATGCTCATACCCGTGCGCTTTTCCACACTTCCTCCAACCATGGCCCCGCTTGCCTCTATGAGCTGACCGTCTAAAGTTACAAGCCTCACGCCGCCCATAAGACGCCTCGCCGCATCCAGATTTTTAACTATTACCGTGTCACCAAACACGTACCAGAACGCCGCTTCGTACCTCTTATCAAATTCAATAAGGTCTATTGCAAATCCAACGGCATCTTTATCCTTGGATGCCAGTATGGCCTTGCCCCGTGGCCTGTTGGGAATCATCTTGTTCAAAGGCAGGAAAATGGCTCTTCCGAGATGGTTTTTCTTGAGAAACTCTATAGCCTTAGCTGCTGCAAGGTCATCTTCACATATTATACTGTTCAACCTGCCACCAGCGGCCACCTGTATAGCAAGCTCGTACTCCTCATTCACAGACCCCAGCTCCGCAATGGTGCCATGGATTCCTTTCAACAATCCGCGATCCCTCGCAGAAAGCACAGCATCAACCGCACTTCCTATACCCTTACTCTCCATCTTACCCCTTAATCTCTCATACTTGGCCCTCAACTCATCTATTTCCTTTTGCTTCTTTTCCAGTTCCTTTTGCAACCGAGTTCTCCTGTTCTTTAACTCCATGTACTCCTGATTCAACTTGTTTCTCTTGCTGTTCAAAGTGGAACTCCTGCTACGTATATTTTTTATTCTCCATTCTGCATCTTTTATGCTCTCTTCCACCGCTTTTTTCTCCTCCTCCATCTTCGCAAGTTCTCTCTTGAGCGCTTGCAATTTCTCGCTTTCCCTGTTAAACTCTATGCGCCGCGTGTTGAAAATTTCCTTCTTTTTATCTATATCATCGGAAACACGCTCTACCTCCTCTGACATTTTTCTGAATTTTTCGTTTGCCTCGCTTATACCCTCTTCCATTTCTCTGAGCCGTGCATTCTTTTCTGAAAGTATGCGCTCCTTTTCTGCCAAATAAATTTCCCGCTCTTTGAGAGTCTTTTTACTGGTGGCAATTTCATTCTTCAAACTTTTATATTCTTCCTTTAGCTCGGCAATTCGTTTCTTATTCTCCTCAATTTTCTCCTCCCTGTTCTCAATTCTCGTTTTTATGCGAGCCATTTCCAGTTTCAGGTTGTCAATTTTATCGTAAATCTTCTTTAACTCCTCGCCACCAAGCTCCCCTATCCTGCGCTCCACTTCCTCCCTCTCTTTTTTAAGTTTTTCAACCTCTGCAGAGTTCTTTTCAAGTTCATTTCTAAGGGTTTCTATCTCTTTAGCAATGTTCTCAATTTGTCTGGTATAAGCTTCCACCTCGCTTCTGCTCCTGTGCATCTTGGCATAGGCAATCTTCGCCCTCGTCTCTTTAAGTTTCTCCTCAAGCTCCTTGTACCTCAAAGCCGCTTTCCTATCTTCCTCCAAAACCTTTAACCGAGACCGCAGCTCTTCCATAAGAACCTCTATTTTCTCCATGTTCTCTTCAACTGCCTTTTTCTTTATTTCAGCCTTGGAAATGCTCTTGTCAAATTCGGCTATGCCCGAAATCTCGTCCAATATACCGCGCCTTTCCACCGGAGTCATTTCCACAATTCTCGTAACATCTCCCTGCTTCACGAAATTGTATCCATCTGCGGATATCTTAGCATGTTCAAGGAGAGACACGAAATCCTGCAAGCGCGCAGGCTCATCATTTATGTAAAAATAGCTGCTGTAGCCCTGCTCGGAGTTTGTTCGTTTTATGTACCTCGTGAGTTTTACCTCATTACTATCCACAGGAAGCACGCGGTCAGTGTTATCAAAAATGAGGCTTACCCTGCAGTAATCCGCCGGTTTTCCCTTCTTGCCCCCGTCGTAAATTAAATCCACAAGCTTGCTCGCACGTATTACCTTGGAGCTTTTTGGACCGAGAACAAAAAGTATCGCATCCCCTATGTTGCTTTTTCCGCTTCCGTTTGGACCGCTTATGGCAGTAAACCCTTGCTTAAAATCAATACGGTTCTTATGCACAAACGACTTGAAATTTTCAAGCTCAATGGCTTTTAGATACATATCCCATCACCTTCATGGCATACTTTATGTCTGACATCATGACATATACATGGCAGATATAGTAACGATAGTACTTAAATGTTTTGCAGTAATTTTCTCTTATTTTCAGACGTATTTATGTCCAAAATATGACAGTACCTCTCTAAATTATAATTGGAAGCTTTTGTAAATACGTTTTTAACAAAGAACTCCATGTCCTGTCCGGGTGATTAAATGATTGATGAAATTGTTGATGCCATAAGGAGAGCGGAAACACAGCTCTCTGAGGACACTGTTAATGCCCTCAAGAAAGCGTATGAAAGGGAAACAAACGAAATGGCAAGAACGCAGTTAAAGGCAATAATTGACAACTTTACCGTGGCAAAGAATGAATCCCTCCCAATGTGCCAGGATACGGGACTGCAAACATTTTTTATAGATATGGGCTACGATTTCCCGTACAGGGCAGAATTGAAAAATGCAATAACAGAAGCGGTTAGAAGGGCAACAAAGGAAGTGCCGCTAAGACCAAACGCCGTTCATCCCTTCCTGCACAAAAACTCTGGAGACAACACTGGACGCTTTGTACCGTACATTCACTGGGAGCTAAGAGAAGGGGATGATGTGGTCATTCATGTGATTCCAAAGGGAGGCGGAAGCGAGAACATGAGCGGATTGTACATGCTACCCCCCGGCGTGGGCATAAAGGGAATCAAGAAAACTGTTGTGGAGCATATATTCAGGTCAGGAGGAAAGCCATGTCCCCCCACCATAATCGGAGTGGGCATAGGAGGTGGCGCGGATTTGGCCCTGACACTCGCAAAAAAGGCAGCAATTCTCAGGCCAGTACCTTCAAGGCACGAGGAAGAGTTCGTGGCACAGTTAGAAGAAGAACTGTACGAAATGGCAAACAAGCTTGGAATAGGCCCCATGGGACTCGGTGGAGACACGACGGTTTTAGACGTGCATGTGGAATATGCGCATCGCCACCCGGCAACCCTGCCACTGGGAATAGTTACTCAGTGCTGGGCTAACCGCAAGAGAAAAGTGCACATAGACGCAAATGGCAGAGTGGAGGTGATTTAAATGGAGTACCATGAAAAAACACCAATTTTAGATGCAAGGAAATACAAAGTGGGAGACGTGATTTACGTAACCGGAGAGGTTGTGTTAGCAAGGGACGAGGCGCACAAGAAACTGTTGGAAGAAGGAGCTCCCATTGACCTGAAAGGCTCCGTGATTTACCACTGCGGACCTGTTGTTACAAAGAAAAACGGAGAGTGGAAAGTCGTAGCTGCAGGACCAACCACGAGCATAAGAATGGAGATATTTGAGGACCAGTTCATAGAGAAGTTTCATCCAGCGATCATAGTTGGCAAGGGGGGTATGGGTGAGAAAACGCTAAAAGCCCTGAAAGAGCATGGAGCCATATACGCAGCATATACCGGTGGTTGCGGAGCCCTGGCCGCAGAGAGAATAAAAAGCGTGAAAGAGGTTCATTTCCTGGACGAACTCGGAATTCCTGAGGCGGTTTGGGTATTCAACGTGGAAGAATTCGGACCGTTGGTTGTCACCATGGACTCTCACGGAAACAGTTATTACGACGAGGTGGACTCCAAGGCAAAGAAGAACTTAGATACCTTGCTGAAAAATATAAAATAAAAATATTTTAATTATCCATTTCACTTTTTCCCTGTACAAATTAATATAACACGTGAGATTTTGGAAAAAACGGCAAAATTAAAAATATTGTAGAAAGGTTGTAAAAGGAGTTACAAGATATCATGCATCACTTCAGTTTTCTCCTTACATATAGCACAGCGAACAGCAATGTAACCATCACTATTCCCGATCCAAACTCAGGTATCAGCTCAGACTCGTTCCAGAATGACATCTTGACCTCGCCGGTTGTGGAGTCGTACCACACAAACTGGTAATTTTTTCCATCTGAATAAACCGAAACTCTGGGAGCCTGATTTGAATCACCGGAAGCAATGGTGTTTTTCCATACTTGCACACCATCAACATTGTAAAGAGCTGCAACTATGTCCTTGTTATCATCCGGCCAGGTAACCACAAAACCTCCGCTACCGTTGTACGCAACCCCTAACCCGTAGTATTTTACATTGTAATAAGAAGGGCCAACATCCATCCGGGTTACCAAGTCTCCCGTATTTGCATCGATTATAGCACCGTAAACTTCATATGGCGAGCTGAAAGTGGCATAGGCAACAAAAAAGTAGCCATCCCCTCCAGCCACGTTAGGCATGTTGTACGATTTCCCATCAGAATATCCATCTGCAATTGTGAAATCGTTCTTCACGGTATTTCCCTCCTCATCAATAACCTTGCCAGTTATGTTGTAGTGAGAGTTTGTTGTGTTTCTAAAAACTATCAACACGTGATTGGCATCACCATCGTAAGCGGCAGCATGGTTGATGTGATACCTATCCGCAGAAAATTTGGTAACCTCACCCATCGTTACTTTTTGCGTGGAATCTGAATTAAACATAACTGTCCTGTACCAGCTGTAATAACCGGTATCGCTCCACACCACAATAAACTGGTCTGTATAAGAATTGTACGCAAGCCCGAAAGAATGCGGGTCAACCTTCACGGTTGAGTTTATGACAAAA
>JALVVV010000050.1 GCA_027023265.1 DHVE2 group archaeon | reverse complement strand
AACCATGCACCCCGGAAAGCTCGTTAGAGTAAACCTGAGTAATAAAAAAATAAAGATAGAAGAAATACCTGACGAAGTCATGAAAAAATACCCGGGGGGAAAGGCTCTTGGATATTACCTCATATCCAAGGAGGTTCCTCCTGGAATAAATCCTCTTTCAAAAGAGAATAAAATTGCCTTCGTGCCAGGCGCACTTAGCGGATTGGCCCCGGGAGCAAGCAAAACTGCCGTTGTTGGTGTGTCCCCTGAGACTAACCTTATTAATGACAGCTACGCCGGAGACCGATTTGGACCATTTCTAAAAAGGTGGGGATATGACGCCGTGTTAATTGAGGGAAAATCAGAAAACTTTGTGTACATAACAATTGGAGATACCGTAAAAATAGAGGACGGCTCGGAAATAAAGGGTCTTGGAGTGTATTCTGCAACGGAGCATCTGTGGATGAAACACGGGGACGGCGCGGTAGCGTGCATAGGCCCGGGAGGAGAGAATTTGGTGAGATTTGCAAATATTATGTTCGACACGGAGAGAGCAGCTGGCCGAGGAGGTCTCGGTGCAGTTATGGGCTCTAAAAAATTGAAAGCGGTGTTCATTAAGCCGATAACCCTCGAAGACGCAAAAGTGGAAATTGAGGAATCGGATTCCTGGAATGAAACAAGAGAAAAACTTTACGGGGAACTGGGGGAGCGGGCATCTCCCTCTCTGAAAAAATACGGAACTACAAACGCTCTTCTCAGTTCTGGAAAGAGCGGAATGAGCCCGGCGTATAATTTCCAGAAACCGTACATTAAAGAAGAGCTTGCAAGTAAAATAAGCGGAGACACCGTTAAAAAATACGAGATAGAGCCAGAGCGCTTTATCCATGGCCATTCCTGCCCGGTAAAATGCGCGAGATACGTTGAGCTGGAGAGAGATGGCGAAAAATTCAGGGTAAAACCAGAATACGAAAGCATCGGAATGTTGGGGGCAGCCACAGGTGTATTCGATTTTGAAAAATTAGCATACATTATCCATTTATCAAATGACCTGGGTCTTGACGCTATAGCTGCCGGAAACATAATAGGGTGGCTATTCGAACTCGTAGAGAACGGAGAAATAGGAGTCGAGGAAACAGGGATTGAAACAACAGGTTTTGGCGATGCTGAAAGCGAGGAAAAATTGCTTATACACATTGCATATCGCAGGGGTATCGGTGCAGTTTTGGCAGAGGGAGTCAAGAGAGCCTCTGAAATTTTAGGGAGAGGAAAAAACGCTGCGGTTCATGTTAAAGGTCTGGAAGCCCCAGCATGGGACCCCAGGGGTCTGAGAACATACGGGCTTAGCTACGCCACCGCGGATGTTGGAGCATCGCACATGAGAGGCTGGCCATATCCAAAAAGCAAACCCAATGATGGCCCTGCAAAAGAGCTCGTTGCAAATCTAATCAATGCTCGAGACAAAGATGCTCTTTTTGACACTGTGGGACTATGTAAATTTGTGCCCTACGAGATGGAAGACATTGAAAAAATTTATCGTGAAATTTATGGAAGAGAACTTGACACAAGAGTAGGGTGGAGAACGGAGAACATAGCGAGATTGTACGGTATCCTCAGCGGTCTTGTTCCGAAAAGGGACGACACCATTCCTCCAAGATGGTGGGAGCCTGAAAAAGAAGGCCCCGCTAAAGGAAACGCTGCGTTCAGAAACATGGAAGATTTCTTAGATGCAAGAGCGGAATTTTACAGGCAGAGGGGGTGGAGCGATTCCGGAATACCTCTAAAAGAAACTCTAATGGATCTTGGCATGGAAGATTATTTAAAGCAATTAGAGTATGTGGAGTTAGTAGCAAGCAGGTGGTAAAATGATAATAGCAGTTGGCTTTGAAAACGAAGAGCTACAAAAGTTAGAAGAATATGACATGGTAATATGTGCTTCAGAGGAGATGAGAACATGGAAAGTAAGGGACATCATAGAAAGAGCTCAAAAGAATGGATATTGCGATAAAATTAAAGCATCCCGGATAGTCATAATGCACAATGTGCCCAACGAGAAGATATCCGGATTGATGAAGGGTATAAGAAGTGCCGTGAACGAGCGCGTAATCTTCGCAACTACCACGCCCACATCATTGGATTGGAGTCTCGATAACCTGATTGCAGAGCTGGAGGAAGAAGACGCATTTTTCAGGGGAAATAGATAATCACGGAAAATCTATTCTTTTTCCCATCCTCAAAACCATACCATCTTCCGCGGCTATTGTTTTTATACTGGTCTCTTTCCATATCCAGTCCGCTTGATACTCTGGATTTTCATTAATCATTTTCAGCCCGAAATGTGTGAGGATTGCAATTTCTGGTTTGATCGCATATACCAGTTTAGCAGCTTCCTTGGTACTCAAATGATATGGAATCTTTGCCCCCAGTGGCCGCGTAACTGGGAGCACTAAAATACGGGCACCCTCATGCCACGAGATTAGTTCTTCTGAAAAATCGGTATCTGCAACATAAGAAATTGCACCATCGTCATTTTCTATTCTGTACCCCACGGTAGTAGGGTCATTGTGAAAAGAGTGAGTGGCTTTCAAGGTAACTGACCGGTACCTAAAGGTATTCCCCGGCTGCATGGCAAGAACAGTATCAACCAGGCTTTGATGGTACCTGGAAATTGCAGGACCGAATAAATCATAGCCATTGATGACACTAACGGAACCTAACAACGCCCCTTTTTTTTTCGTACCTCCATTGGTCATACCCTCTATAAGAACCTCTCCATCGGTATAATGATCAGTGTGGGCATGAGATATGGCAATCACATCTGTTTTAGTGGGATCCAGCCCCCACCGGTGCATCTGAACAAGGGCACCGGGACCTGGGTCTATATGTATCTTTACCCCGCTATCCACATACAAACCTCCAGTGGCCCTGATTTGGTGTATCGTTGTGAATCGGCCTCCGCCAGTGCCCAGAAACGTTATTTTGGTACTCATTTTTGCCGCTAATACCGTTATCACATATAATTTTTGGCGTACCTACATTTACATAGTAATATTTATTAGAAATTTAATCCGCATTTCCGTATTGAATGAACTCCCCATAGAAACTCTGAGAAACATATAAATTCTGGCATCCATTCTCCGAGTTATGAGCATCCTGATTAAAAACGCAATCGTTGTGACCCAGAACAGTAAAAGGGAGATAAAGAACGGAGACGTATATATTGAAGACGGAAAAATAGCGGAAATGGGAAAAGTAAATGTTGAAGCGGATTTTGTTATAGATGGAGATAAAAGAATCGTTATGCCTGGGCTGATTAACACGCATAACCACGTGCCAATGACATTTATGCGGGGAATTGCTGACGATGTTGATTTATTTGAATTTTTAAATCGGGTATGGAAAGTTGAGGAAAAGATGACAAAGAAAGACATATATCGCGGCTCATTGATGGGCATAGAAGAGATGCTCCGAACGGGCACAACTGCCTTTGTGGATATGTACTCTTACGAAGATGAGGTGGCAAGAGCTGTGAAAGAGAAAGGTATAAGGGGTTTTTTGGGCTGGGCAGTTGTGGATGAAGAGTTAACCACACAAGGAGGTACCCCTGTCAAAAATGCCGAAAACTTCATAAAAAAATATAAAGGCGATGACCTGGTCACACCCTTAATCGCACCTCACGCCGTTTACACTTGCAGCGAGGAGACGCTTTTGAAATCCAAAGAAATAGCGGAAAAACATGATGCACTTATTACAATTCACATCGCAGAGACGAGAAAAGAGGTCTACGATCACCGGAAAAAAACAGGGATGAGACCTGCAGAATGGCTTGACAAAATTGGATTTTTGAGTAATCACGTTATAGGGGCACATATGGTATGGCTAACTTTACACGAGATTAAATTGCTCTCAGAGAAAGGTGTTGTTGCTTCTCATAATCCCACGAGCAACATGAAATTGGGCAACGGGGGGGCAATGCCCCTGCCAGAGATGCTTCAAAACGGAATGAATGTGACTTTGGGCACTGACAGCGTTGTTAGTAACAACAACCTGGATATGTTTGAGGTTATGAAATTTGCCGCTCTGCTCCACAAAAACGAGCGGTGGGACCCGAAGGCTACAAACGCTCAGATGATACTGGATTTTGCAACCGTGAATGCTGCAAAGGCTCTCAATCTCAACGCAGGCTCAATAGAGGAGGGAAAACTGGCAGACATAGTGATTCTGGATGCAAGAGAGCCAAACGCACAGCCTTTAACCAAGGATAATGTAGTATCCAACATAGTGTACTCAATAAACGGCTTGAATGTGGAATACACCATAGTGAACGGAAAAATTGTGTACGAGAAAAATTAAGGATTGGGCATGTCCCTGATATGCACATCCAGCTGTGGAAAAGGAATCTCTATTCCCTCTTCTTTGAATCTGTTGTAAAGGGCTATTCTAAGTTCATGTGCTACACGCCACTGGTCCATTATGTTTGGAATCCAGGCTATTACCAGAATATCAAGTGATGACTCACCGAAATCTGCAAGTCTTATCGTGGGCTTTCTGTCACCTCTCTTGACTATCTCCGGATGATTCTCCACCACATCTTCCACAATTTTGAGAACCTGCTCCACGTCCACCCCGTATGACACCCCAACTGTGAATTTTACCTTGCCCATCTCATCAGGCTTCATCATGTTTATTATTTTATCGTTTGCAAGTATTTTATTAGGGATTATAACCATCTCATGGTTGAAAACATCGTAAGCTTGTGTTGAACGAACACCCACCTTATCTATGCGATACACAGTATTTATGCCTTCTAACTTGATGTAATCACCTATCGAAAAAGGATGATCCATTAAAATGTGCATACCCGCAAAGAAATTGGCAAGGGCATCTTGAGATGCAAGCCCTATTATGAGACCCAGACCTCCAAGACCTGCCAGGAATATTGTAATATTTATGTTCAAAGCAGAAAGGAACCAGAGAAATCCTGCAATTAAAATGATTACATCGCCAATTTTCTCGGTAATGGGTATGAGAACATCATCAAGCTCACTTTTAGTTTTGGCAGCTATTTTACGCCCTTCGTAAAGCATCAAATCGTGAAATACCCGGTAAGCAAGGTAGGTTATCATGATTATGAGAAAAAGCTCGTATATTTTGTTTATCAATGCAAGGTACTTTGCCCCTATTGGAAGGAGATCTGCAGCAGCCACAAAACCGTAGAGAAATAGAAACAAAATTATCGGCCATTTTAAGATATTCCAAATTATGTCATCAACTTGAGTCTTTGTTTTCTCGGTAAGTTTTCTTATTATTGGAGCAATTATCAGAACAGTTAATAATCCAATAGATAGCCAGAATACAACAGTTATTACAAATTGCCACACCCAGTTACCCTCTAATCCGAAATGGGTTATCACCGGTTGCAGAAACCATGCAGGGTTTATGAGCAAGATAGTTACATGCTCTTCTTTGGTTTCAACCGGATTTACCTGATCAACCTCATAAATGAGAATTTTTATGGTCAAATCAATTTCCATACGCTCAATTCCCTTGTGGGGATAAATAACCACAGAAACGTTTTTCACGCCGTAAGGAGACATGCTAATGCTCTCTCCGGGGTAAACTTTGTAAGAATAATGAGAAGAATACGGAACTTGAATCTCCACGTCAAGTGTACGGTTAAACACATTGGTAAATGTGTAATTGAGCCATATAGGTGAGTTGCCCCTGTGTAATATCTCTGTGCTTCCGTGATACTCAACATTTACAGACCTCCCCGCAGCTGGCTGCATAACCAATAAAGAAATCATAACAAATACTATGCTCGCCACAACCAACCTTCTCATAGGCCAAGGATATAAAAAAGGTATTTAATAGTTAACCACTCATTTCTTATTCTTTTTCTCGAAAAAGTACACCCGGACATCGCCCTCATTATCTGTCTCTTTCAAGAACATTCCCTTTAAAATACCGTAGTCAATGGCAAGTATCACCTCACGGGGCTCCACACCTAACTCATCTGAAAGATTGCCCACCAAAACATCAATCTTCTCACCATTTTTAGCCCTGAGATACTCCTGCAGCCTGTTAAATATGCGGCGTTCTTTGCGAGTTAAATGCTCCTCATCACTGCGCTTATTCCTACCCTTATACAAGTAAACAGCAATTGCAACCGCAGCCAAAACAATGGCCATTGCCAACCAAAGCCACCACGCACCAAGCAACCCCGACATACCCTCATTGTTTTCTGGAACCGACTGGTTTGGAGGAATCGTAACAGAGACACGATTGCTATATCCGCTTTCCCCGGCAGAATTGACTGCCGTAACGTAATAATAGTAGGTAACACCACGCTTCACATCCAAATCCATGAATGTAGTCACGTTTCCACTTACTTTACCTATGCAAACCACATCACTACCATTTTCAGAGCGATATATTTTGTATTCCGTAACGGGAGAACCACCCGTGTCCTCAGGAGGATGCCATGTCAAAACAACGCCGTTTTCCGTGTAGTTGGCAATCAAATCAATAGGAGGCATTGGCGGTAAAACCGCTGCCTTTTTCACAAAAATTGCCTTCAATGAGCCAGAGCCATAAACTGAAACATTGGAAGTTGCACTGCTTGCATTATACACTCTTACTCCACCGCTAACTTCCCAGCGGGAAAATAAGTAGTTAGAAGAGTTTATTGCTGTTACAGTGTAAGTGCCATTCACGAAATATCCCACACCACCATCAACAAAATATGTGCCGTTAAACATTATTTTTCCAGCATTTGTCGGGGATATGTAAAAGGAAACCATGTAAAGCTTTGGCACAGACACATGTGCTTCGTTGCTACGGGCGCTTTCACCTGCCAAGTTCACAGCAGTTACATAGTAATAATAAGTTGTACCAGCACTGACATTTCTATCAGTGTACTTCAAAACGGTTCCTGAGACTTTACATATATATTCTTCACTACCTTCCGATAAACCCCTATATATCCTGTACTCGGTTATGTTGGCACCCCCATTGCTGAGTGGAGCTTGCCATCCAAGGACCACCGCCCCAGAGCTTAAATTTGCTGTTAAATTCTCAGGAGGAGATGGAACTTGAATCTCTGAAAAAACGGCAGTCAAAACACCAGAACCATTTACAACAAGAGATGTGAAATTACTAAAATCATCTGCAACACTAAAGTTACCGCTAAAGTCCCAGCGAACGAACAAGTAGCCATAATATGGACGAGCTAATATCTTATGGGTACCTTTGTAAACATAAGCTGATGAATTATTATCATAAACATTGTTGTCCAATACAATGTTACCACCTGAAGAGGGAATTATGTGAAACGTTATTTTGAACCTTGG
>JALVVV010000049.1 GCA_027023265.1 DHVE2 group archaeon | reverse complement strand
GGGCAGGTTGAAACCCTGCACAAAAATAAAATAGGAGAGATTAATAAAGGATGAGCAGGAAATTTGATTTGATAAAGATTGTGAAGATAGGGTTGAAAGTGCTAAAGAGAACGAGAATTCCGCTTTACTGGAGCAGTTTTTCAAGGAAGGACTATACTCTGCACCAGCACATTATGCTCGTAGTGCTGGCGCAGTATGTTGGGAATACGAGCAGAATGCTCCAGATGATTGAAGATATGGACAGGATAAGAGAGGTAATGAAACTGAAGAAAATACCGCACAAAAGTACGATTTCCAGGGAGATAAGAAGAATTCCAGAACAATGGATTCGCATGGTTATTGGAAAATTGGTAAAAGCTGTGGGAATACCGCAAAAATTTGCGGTGGACTCCACGGGTATTCAAATTTCTTATCGTTCATATTACTACACGGTGCGAATCGGAGAAGTAGGGAAAATAAGAGAAGGGCTGAAATTACACGCTGCTGTCGATATTGATACAAAGCTCATTACCAACGCAATCGTTACTAAATGGCATGTTAATGATTCTCCCTATCTCATTCCTCTTTTGAAAGGTGAAAAAATAAAAGAAGTCTATGCTGATAAGGGCTATGATTCTATGAGAAATATCCGATTTGTATTAGAACAGGGTGGTGAACCATACATTGCAATCCGTGAAAATGCTCATCGGGGATTGCGGAGAATGCTCCTGGAAAAGAGCAAATCTCCGGAGTGGAAAAAGAGATACTCGCATAGAAATATTGTGGAATCTGTGTTCCACTCCTTCAAAAGAGTGATCGGTGATTACATATTCACTCGCTCTTTCTCCTCCGCTTCTAAACTCCTTCTTTTTAAGGTCCTTGCTTATGACCTTTATGTGTAGTTTTACTCTATTTTTATCTCCATTATTCCATGTTTTTCGGGGAATTCAACTCACCCTATTTTAGATAAACATCCGCTTCTTTCAGTATTGCCGAGTATGATAATGCAATTTCGTACACGGCCATGATGGCTCCCACAAGCAGTGTTATTAGGGAGAGTGAAAAAAACAGGAGAGCCAGATAGTGCATGTATTCAAAGAGCGTTGCTCCAAATATAAATGTGGATGTTAACGCAGCAAACAGGATTGTAAGGTGAAACTGCACCATGGCATCTCTGCAGAGTTTAACTCTTCTTATTAGCACTCCTTTCTGCCTCATTATTATCTCTTTTCTTTCATCAGGTACCCCTTCTCTAACTTCTTTTGAGAACTCGCGCAACCTGTCTATGACCCTCCCCATTCTGTTTCCAAGGCCCAGAATCAACAAGCCAGTCCCGGAAACCAAGAGGAGTGGAGCTAAAGTACCCTGAATTATGGTTATTGCGTTCATGGTTGCCCAAAATGTTCCATTTGCTTTAATTTTTGTGTTTTTCTGGTTTCAATCTGCCTTGTAGGGTCCATCTGAATTTTTGAAAAAGATTTAAATAGCTAAATGGAATTACTCCCTATCCTACAATTTTAAGAGGGTGTTAAAGATGGAGAACGTTAAAACCGGGACAACTACGGTAGGTATTGTGACTAAAGATGGTGTGGTACTGGCTACTGAGCACAGGGCCAGTATGGAGACGTTTATAGCTCACAAGGTAGCACAGAAACTATACAAGCTGGACACTAATCTGGGTATGACCACTGCTGGACTTGTGGGTGATTTGCAGGTACTCGTACGCTATATGCGGGCAGAAATATCCCTGTATCGCCTGAGAAGAGATACACTGATGCCCGTTAACGCAGCTGCAACATTATTGTCAAATATATTAAACGAGAGAAAATTCTTCCCATACTATGTTGGGTTAATTATTGGTGGGTACGATAGTAGGGGGTATCACGTGTTTTCTATAGATGCGGCAGGTGGAGCCATTGAAGATAAGTATGCCAGTGTGGGCTCCGGCTCACTGTTTGTTTACGGTGTTTTGGAAGACAGGTGGTCTGATGATATTAGTTTGAGCGAGGGTATTGACCTTGCAATTCGGGGTATTAATGCAGCTATAAGGAGAGATGCAGCAAGCGGAGATGGTATATCCGTTGCTACTATTACAAAGGAGAAGGGGTTTGAAGAGCTCTCTACTGAAGAAGTGGAAAGCAGAATGAAAAAACTCAAGCTGAAGTGATTTTATGGAGTGGCAGGATATATTGACGAAGACAAGTGAGCTCCTGGATGAGCTTGCGCCACAGGCAGAGATAACAAACATTGACCTTGAAGGGCCCCTGGTAGTTGTTTACACTATGGATATGGAGTTTTTTGCAGAGCATCCTGATTTGGTAAAAAAGATTGCCCAGAGTGTCAGGCGAAGAATATCTATAAGGCCTGACCCGAAGATGCTCATGGACGAAAAGGAGGCCACCGAAGAAATCAAAAATATAGTTCCGGAGGAAGCGGGTATAAAGGATATTTACTTCACCCCTGAGACTGGAGAAGTTACCATTGTGGCGGATTCACCGGGTGCGGTCATAGGCAAAGAAGGTGAGTTGCTCAATGAAATAAAAAAGAGAGTCAGATGGGCGCCAAAGGTTGTGCGTGCTCCACCCCTTGAATCCCGGATTGTTAAAGAGATGAGGGAGTATCTTAAGATTGTGAGGGAAGAACGTAGAAAGATACTTCGCGATATTGGTAAGCGGCTCAACAGGCCTCCGCTTAGCGGTGAACAGTGGGTTAGGGTAGTTGCCTTAGGCGGTTATCGGGAGGTTGGAAGAAGCAGTACATTGCTTATGACCAGAACGAGCAGAATTTTGGTGGATTGCGGGTTAAATGTCTCAGCAGGGGATGAATCTGAGCCATGGAGCGGCACTCCTTACCTGTACATGCCGGAAGTGTGGGATAACTCGGACCCTCAAAATCCCCTAAAGTACATAGATGCGGTGGTTGTTACTCACGCGCACCTTGACCATGTTGGGCTTGTTCCAATGCTGTTCAAGCATAACTATTCCGGTCCAGTTTTCATGACGCAGCCTACTCGGGACCTTGCAGTAATGCTTCTTATAGATTACCTGAAGGTTGCTCAATCCGAGGGTAGAAAAGTGCCTTTTGAGTCAAAGCATATAAAGGAAATGATTAAACATACTATAACCCTGAAATATGGGGAAACCACGGATATATCTCCAGATGTGAGATTAACATTCCACAACGCCGGGCATATACTCGGCTCAGCAGTATCTCATTTTCACATAGGCGAGGGATTCTACAATGTCGTTATTACCGGGGATATAAAGTACGAACGCTCATGGCTATTCAATCCTGCACATAATCGTTTTCCGAGAGTTGAGACTGTAATAATGGAGAGCACTTACGGCGGTCGGGAAGATTTCCAGCCCCCGCGCAGGGAGGCAGCCGAAAGGCTCAAAGATGTGGTGCTTCGTACCATAGAGCGTGGAGGCAAGGTTCTAATTCCTGTGTTTGCTGTGGGAAGAAGCCAGGAGGTAATGCTGGTGCTGGAGAGCTTCATGAGAAATGGGGGACTTCCCGAGACTCCGATCTATCTGGATGGGATGATATGGGAAGCCACTACCATACATGCTGCGTATCCAGAATACTTGAACAAGGATCTCAGGGAGCTCATATTCCAGAAAAATGAAAATCCATTTTTGTCAAAAGTTTTCCACAGAGTTGAGGCGGCTGAGCGTAGGGAAAGCGTGATAAACTCGTCTGAGCCTTTAATCGTTCTCTCTACTTCGGGTATGATGAATGGTGGGCCGGTTCTTGAATACTTTAAACAATGGGCTGACGACTCGAGAAATACCCTTGTCTTCGTGGGCTATCAGGCAGAGCGCACTTTGGGTCGCAGGATTCAGAACGGTTTGAAGGAAGTTACCATGAGCGAACACGGGCATCCAATAAAAATAAAAGTGGAGATGGATGTTGAAACCATTGATGGATTTTCCGGGCACTCGGACAGGAGACAGCTAATACAGTTCATAGGTTCTATGAATCCAAAGCCGGAGCGCATAATAACCTGCCACGGAGAGGAGAGTAAATGCATAGACCTTGCGATAGGGCTCCACAAGAGATACGGTATGGAGACGGTGTCTCTGAAAAATTTAGACGCATTGAGAATAAAGTGAGTCAGGTTTTCAGTGTGAACGAAAAGAGCGTCTTTGCGGGGGAGTACTCATGCACGCGTCTGATGTTTATTATTTTCAGGTTTTTTCCTTCAAATCTTTGGTACAGGTTGAAATCCTTTGGTAATATTTCGTAGTAATTAATTGTTCCTCCTTCCTTCAGGATATTCAAAGCGTAGTCTATGAACATGTACGACGAATGGGGAAGATTCATTATTACCCTGTCAACTTTTGGAAGGGTTTTCCATACAACTGCCGCGTCCCCCAGTATGGGCGTTATTCTGGATAGCTTGTTGAGGCGTATATTCTCTTTTAAGAACTCTATAGCGTGAGGATTTATGTCACTGGCGTAAATTTCAACATTCTTGTGCTTTGCAATTAGTAGTGAAAATGGCCCCACTCCGCAGAACATATCGTATATGACCTCTCCATCTTTCACATCTTCTGCAACTCTCCAACGCTCGGTGGCCAACCTTGGTGAAAAATACACCTTGGCCACGTCTACCTTGATACGAACTCCAAATTCTTTGTAGATGGTTTCGGTGGTATTTCCACGTATTAGTTTTACATTTCTGACTCGGGTTTCACCCACAACTCCGTAGTCCACAGCCACGTTTTTCACATTTTTGTGCTTTTTGAGTATATAATCTGCGAGTTCCTCCACATCCAAATCATCTCTATATTTGATAATCGCAACATCCCCCACAATATCGAACGATGGCATTATATAACCATCCTCAAGAGCTCCTTTTTGAGAACTTTTGCAGTGTTGGACAGGTCATCAAGTACCTCGGCAGAGCGTATAAGTTCCTCTTTGATGTTGCCCTTGATAATTGCCCCGTTTGGTGTTGGCTTGACAAGACCTGCTTCTTCCAAAATTCCGAGAGAGTGCCGTACTTCGTGCTCACCGATTTCCAGCATGTTTGATATCCTCACTATCCCTATGGGCTGGTATTCTTTCACTATTTGCAGGACTTTTATGTGCCTTGATAACAAGTTTAGCTCGTTGTAAATTCTCTCAGTGAGCATGCTAATCACCCTTTACGGTGCCATGTGCATTGCCAATAAAAACCTTTTTAACAAATCTAATTGCTACGAAACTTGCGTCTTTGTGGTATCCATGTACAACGTTTTCCAGAAGTTTATCCCCCAATAAAGTTGAATACACGGTATATGTTGTGAAATACGGTTCGAGCAGGGATAACACCTCTTCATATGTGAAAAAATGTGCTTTTGAGAAACGCATGTCCCCTTCTTTTCTGTATTTTTCGTATTTTCTTCCAAAATAGCTTTGTTTGGGGATGAACCCGATAATTAGGCACCCATCATTTCTTAAGACCCGGTGTGCTTCCAAAATTGCAAGGCTCGGCTTTTTAATAAAGGATAACGAGGTTATAAAAAATACAGTACCCAAGCTTCCTGTTTCAAAAGGTAAGTCCTCTGCGTACCCTTTTACTGTGTGTTCGCATCTCCCACTCGCAAGTTCAAGCATTTTTTCATCTGGATCCAGGCACCAGTCCACATCCAGTTTTTCTGCGAATCTTCCAGTTCCTGCACCCACCTCCAAGGTTTGTTCTGGACAATTCCTTGATACGTTCTTTATCGCTTCCAATTCAGCCTTGAAAATTGAGGAATGCCTGTCGTACCACGAGTCATATTCATATGGGTCGAATGGCATGTTAAACATCGCCTTACATTTCCACCGCTCTTATTTTTGAGTCCATGGTGGCATCTTTATCTATTCTGTGGTCGATTTTTATATCAATTACTACTCTCTCCGCTCCAAGTTCCAGCATGGCTTCTTCCGCTTTTTTCACCACCGAAAATATATCGTCTAAAGTTCTTGCTTCAACAACTGTGCTCATTGGAGTTAGCTTGTAATTTAGCCCAGATTCTTTAATTTTCTCCAGAGCTGTTTTCACGTATCGAGATACGCTCACACCTTTACCGAGAGGAGTCATGGTGATTTCGGCGATTATCATACTGCTAAAATTGCAGGATTTGATAAAACGGTTTCTATTGGTTATTGAGATGTGATATGACCCCGTTCATGCGCTCTATTTCCAACACAACCATTATTTTGGCATATTTTCCAAGAGATATCACTTCTTTTATTTTATTTGCCATGTATTTCTCCCGTTCAATTTCAATTTCTCTAAATTCTTTAATCTTGTTCACTTCCCTGTCCCATTCAATTGCAAACTCTTCAGGCGAGCTAACTTTAAAATTCATCTTCCAAATTTTTCTCTTGCGCATGTCGTATCTCATAATCTTAAACAGGTCTATTTTTTTTGCGAATAGTTCTGAGTACTGCTCATCTGGCATGTCTATGGGATACACCTCAATTTTTTGAGATTTTATAATGGAGAAAACCTCTAAGTAAGTTGGTACTGGAAGCCCAACCTCTCCAAATTTCTCGAGTTTTCGTGCGTAAATAACACCGTAATCATCGGGCTCGATTTCAAAGGGCTCTTGTAGATACTTTTTGAGTCCATCTAACTCTTCAGGGGCTATGCCCAATAATATAACATCTGGTCTGTATGATTGAAAGGTAGTTCTTAACTCCTGCCTTTCTTTAACCAGACCTTTCACGGTGCCAAAGAAAAGCAAATTCCTTTTGTTAATGCTGATTTTTTTGGTAATGCTCATATACTGCTCCTCTCCTCAATCACCTTCTTTAGCTCGTCTTTGCTGTAGCTCATAATCTCTTTCTTCTTGATGATTGCAACACCATTGTAATCCTCGTAAGTGGTTTCCGAAACTACAATGAACCCTTGCCTGTCAAGAAGCTCAGAAAATATGCGTATGTTTTGAGCCTTGTACTTCAATCTTCTTTCATTTTTTTCAAATCCCGTGAGCATAACGTCCATGCTATCCCTGCTAATAGCTTCAAAGGGACACTTGCGCATCAAAAACACATCGTATCCCATTTTTGTGAGGCGCCTGTATATATCCTCAAATATAACCTTCTCGTCTGGTATTCTATCTTCAGACAAGTCCGCAAACGAGAACAGGTCAATTGGTCTTATTAACTCCTCTCCAAGATACTCCTCTAACTTCAGGGCAATGTCAACGGTGGAGCTCATACCCTCTTCGTAAAGCTGAATGGTTTTTCTTGAAACTCCTGCAATCCTGGCCATGTCTCCAAGGGAGATGCCTCTTTTATCTCGTATTTCTTTTAGAAGTTCACCGTCTATGTTCACGTAGAATCCTCCGGGGGCAACATAAACCATAGGTGAAATTCCTTCAATCACAAATTCTCTGAATGTCTCGGGGGTGATAACAGGTAACCCGTATCTTGAATATACAACATCATCTAACAGTTTTCCTGTACCCGAACGCAAACCTATTATGATGGGTGCAGCTTTGAATTCGTGCCCCAATATTTTAATCTCTCTGGCAATTTCTTGCCTTAGAGAGTCTGCGTTTTGAAGAACTTTGATTATTAAAATTACATTATCTCTCCTTGCTATAAAATCAAAAATCATGCTCCTCCTTATTGGCTCACCTATGTCAAAACCACCTTTAACGAGTATTCGCTTTATCACAGACAGGAGCTCTTCTTTCTCCATACGCCTTTACATCTTAATACTGCTATTTATAGTTTTCTGAACGTGGGTTCTTTAGCAATCTAACTCATTATGAATCTGCAGATTGCAGGGTTACAATAGTGATGTTAAAATTATATACAATGATTTCAATACCGATTTTGTGCTGGTGGTTAGAAAGTATCCCCATACTGCGTTTGCTCTCATGATTGTGGGTGGTGTTGTGGAGCTACTGGTTGTGTTTCCTTATTCTGTTTTTTGTATGATGCAATCATCCTCTGGAGTTTACTTTTTATTTCCTTGGTGCTTTTTGCCGTTGTTCACCCTTTGGCTCTTAATATGGGGAATAGTTATACTAATTTCTGCTTTGATTGTAAAAAGAGGTGGGAATAAGGTAAGAACTGGTGCGGTTATTGGCTTAATAGCATCCCTTTTTGCACCGGTGAATATTATTTCTTTGATAGGTTCTATAATTGCTCTTGGTTGGGATAAATAGTAAATAGGTACGGCGGTGATGAAATATGGTTGCAGACGAGGATGTGATAAAAAAGGTTGGAGAGCTTGAGAAAAAGATGATGGATATGAACGAGAAGATCAAAAATATGGAGCGTGAGATAGAAGAGATGAAGAATTATCTACAGCAGTTGTACAGGTACTTGGAGCGGTTGACCAATAGTTAACTTTTTATTTGTTTTTACAATGAACGAGCATGGAACTCATACGGGTAGGGAAGGTTAAAAAGGTGTACGATGCCGGGAACGAGTTAGTATTTGAATTCACGGATAACATATCTGTTTTTGACAAGATAATTCCCTCAACCGTGTCACGCAAGGGGGAGATACTGTGCAAAACTGCTGCTTTCTGGTTCAGCAAGATAGGGGATTATGGAATAAAGAACCATTTCAAAGAATGCAATGGGACAACCATGACTGTAAAAAAATTCAGAATTGTTAACAAGGCCAATAAAGATGATTCAGATTATCTAATTCCTCTTGAATTCATAACGCGTTATTATCTTGCAGGTTCTCTTTATGACCGGATAAAGAATGGAAAGGTTAATTATAAAGATCTTGGGTACAAGAGAGAGCCAGAGTACGGGGAACCATTACCGGAGCCGTTATTTGAGATAACTACCAAATTTGAAGAGTATGATAGAAAGGTTGAGCTTGAAGAGGCTATGAAAATTGGGGGGTTGTCCAGAGGGGAGATTGAAGAAATAAAAGAAACAGTGATGAAGGTTGATGAAATCATACAAAAAGAGGTAGAAAGAAGGGGACTAATACACGTGGATGGAAAAAAGGAACTTGCCCTTGGTAGCGAGAGAGAGCTTTACGTGGTAGATACATTTGGGACCATGGACGAGGATAGATGGTGGGACAAGAAAGCGTATGAAAAAGGAGAAATCAAGCAGCTTAGCAAAGAATTTGTGAGGCAGTATTATCGTGAAATAGGTTATTATTCAGAGCTTGTAAATGCAAGGGAAAAAGGGATAGATGAGCCGGATATCCCGCCTCTCCCCAATGATATGATTGAAAAAGTGGCGAAGCTTTACGAGGAGATGTACAGAAAAATAACCGGGCAGAGTATTTAGAAATTTGCCTTTAATACGGAGATGCCCGCTCCGGTTATTGACATTGGATGCACTGATAGGCTGTGGTTTGTTCCCCTCATTTTTATTATCCGTATGTATCTTCTTATCACATCGCCCTCTGTTTTCATCATCAATTCTATTATACCATCTGCCATGTATCTTTCGTCTTCGGTTTTATAGTCCTGCTCAGATGTCATTATAACAGTGGCTCCCCATTTTTTTAGCATGTCTACAAGGTCAAAAAGAAATTCCCGGTAGTTTGGCATGTATTCTCTCAGGGGATTTACAGGGTCTATCACTATGCGTTTCGGCATTGTCTTAGTTATTATATCCATCATTGATCTTATTAATGTACTGCTTTCGGTTTTAATTTTATCCGATATGTCTTCGTAAATTAGCATGTTGTCTTCAAAGTACTCTCTTTTAAAAAATTCAAAATCGCTCATAAACCGCACCATCCATTCAAACTTCTCGCTAAGGGTGGTTATGTACAAACCTCTTTCACCCTGGGATACGCCGTACATGAGATACTGCAGGGAAAATATGCTCTTTCCTGCTCCGGGTGGGCCACTTACCAGTACTATGGACGGGTCAACGAATCCCCCTTCTATAAGTGAATCAAGTCCGGGTATGCCGCTCTTAACCCTCATGTTCTCACCTCATTGCTGACTTTTAATTTAGCGTCACATCCTTTTCCAAGGTACTCGCACACGTCTGCCCTTGCCCCTGTTACAGGTATGAGCACACCGCATCCGTGCTCCCTCGCGGATCCTATTACTGACTTCAGGAACTCTAATAGGTTTTCTGCGCTCCAGAAATGGCTCAAAAATTCAACGTTATCAATTATAAGGTATTCGTAATCCCTCAATGCTATGAAATCCCGCTTCAAAAATCCGCCTATTTTTACGTTCTCCATGTCCTTTGATGTGAGGGGAAAGCGAACCTTTGAGTTTTTGTTTATGTCCACATAAGTTATGCTTCTCTGTGGTACCTTGTGCATGCTGAGTATGTATGTCATGTATTGATGGGGTTTTTCCACGGATATAAATAAAATTCTGGCTTTTCTAACGGTGACTAAGTGTTTTATTATCCGATAATTTAACTCTGCAATTGGCATTTTGGAACATTCCACTACTGTTACTTTTCCCGCTTCTATTTTCTTGATGACTTCTTCGGGATTCATTTTCCATACCCCTTTGAAATTATCTTTCCCCTGTAAACTTTCGTGTTCCCGTATCTATCGTCGATCCTAATCTCAATGGTGTTTGCTTCTATGTTAATACTGACTTTTTTTATGATGGAATTGTAGTACCTTATTTTCTTCCCCTTGCTGTTTGTTTTTTCTTTAACATTCATAAATCCAAGGGATTGGAGAGCATGCAATCTACGATAACAAGCGGCTATGGGCACCTGGAGCTCCTGGCTGAGTTCTATTGCACTTTTCTCTTCTTTATAGCTTGCGGTCAAAATTTTTATGGCATAGCCATCTGAGAGTATCTTCATTATTTGCTCCAGCTCACCATTCATATTATATACCATCTCTCCTTTATTTAAATATTTTGCATCGTGATTATCGCAAATGAAAATTACCTGCGAGAACGTGAATATCTCATTTGATTTTTACGGGAAAAGTGTTTTTTATAGTGCCATAGAACGAATAAATATGTTTGAGCTAACCCTTCCCGGACTCTTAGACGGAATTCTTCACGTGCTATTTGCTATAATAGCTACCATTATCATTTATCCATACTGGAAAGAGCATAAAGAGAAAATCGTGCTTGCAGCTGTGATTATGGAGCTAATAATAGATGGTGCCCATTTGGTAAACAAGAATTACACGCATAACTTATTCTTTCTCATTGAGATGCCACTTGCAATAGTGTTTGCGGGCATAATGATAAAGAGCAGAAATTTAATAGATACAGGGGTTATTATTTTAGCGAGCACATGGACGCATCTCATAATGGATCTTTACTATGAGGGGGATACCCTTGCCCTGTATTATCCTGTATATGCCACAGAATTCAGCGCAAATCATGCTGGATTTATTTACGGACTTGCAATATGGCTAATCGTTTTAATTCCCATAGCGATAGCCATGAGAGTATGGACAAAGCACGCTATTCCACCTCTATCTCTTCCTCCTTACCCCAGCGGAAGGTGAGCTTTAAAACAATTTTTCCATCTACCATCTTCACCTCCGCGTTTTTCACGTTGGCCTTGTAAAGGTTTATCCATTTTCCCTTGGATGTTAGCTTTTTTCCCTCCTTTTTTATAAGACCCAGCTTTTCCAGCTCCTTTATTCTCCTGTAGCAGACCGCAATAGGGATTCCCAGCTGGTTGCTCAGTGATATGGCATCCATTGGCCTGTGCAGTGTGGCTCTGAGTATTCGTATTGAATATTGGTCCGAAATGTGCTGCAGAATCTCCCACGCGGTACTTTTGTCTATGTGAATCACCCCTATACCAGCGGCAGCAATTTTAGAGATTTCCTGTCGTGGTTTGTTATTCCGTATGCGATTGTACCCAAGACTACTGGTATGTCTTCCATAACATCCATGTGGATGGTGTAGTCGATGCCACCTCCCACGCTGTAGCCTTCTGGGGATAATAGCACAACCTTGGCGTGGTGTTTCAGGTTGTTAATCAGAGAGGGAAGGTCGTTTAGATTTCCATACACGTGTGCCATCGTATCCACGCCGATTACCACGGTGAAATTTTTACCCGCGTGATATTCTAAAACGTCAAAGGCAAGTTCAACAAGCATGTCCGAGCCCTCTAAGTACATCTCCCGCTTGTCGTTGCCAAAGCCCACGATATTCATGTTTTCCACGCCGTAATTTTTGGCCTGCGTTTCCAACAAATCACCGGGATAAAACAGAGGTGGTATTACCACAACATTCCCAGAATACTTGGCTACGGCGATTATAAGTGATTCAACAAGCTCTTTTGGAACCCCGTTGCTCATCTCAAAGTTAAGACACCTGTACCGTGAATAATCCTTGAGCAGTGATACCAGAGAGTTTACGTCTGGCGTGGTCAAATCCATCGAGAATGATGTGTAGTCCAGAGCAGTGAACCTACCTCCAGAAAGAGTGTACAGATACCTCGGCTTGCCTATAACTGCACCTCTTAACTTGTGTATCACGAGTACCCTTTTCCAGAATCTATTCTTTGCCTCGTGGTAAAGGCTGATGACTCCATCTGCTAAATAATCAATTCCCTTTGTACTGGTTTCCTCAAGCACAAATATTATGCTGCCGTGCCCCGACTCCACAATGTCTTTTTGGATTGTAAACAAAATCTTCTCAGGCGGAATTCCGTACTTTTCGCTCAATCCATCTATGGAATCTATGCAAACAAGCGCATTTTTATGCGAGGCAACGAAGTCATAAATTGTTTCTAATTCTGGAAGTAACTCGCCCACTTCGAGTATTGCTTCATCGCCATCGAAGCTGATATTTTCCTTTACAAATCCCTCTTCTATGAGCCCTTCAAGCATGTTGAGGTGTTTTCTGCTAATTTTACCATTCTTTTTTTTAGGGGTGTATTTCACTATGTCTTTTACCCATGGGAACTGTGAAATCAATGTAGAATCTGCAACTCTTGTGGAAATGTACATGACCTCCTTTTTTTTACGAAATTGCTCTAAGATTTCAAGTGCAAGCGTGGTCTTTCCGCTTCCCGGCTCCCCTTTGATTATTAGAGAGTGCCCTCCCTCGTTCTCAAAGAATTTAGCGACTTCCGTTGGTATCATTTAAATCACGCTCCTTTCCAGAGTATAGCGTATCTCTTTAATAAAGAATACTCTTTTGTTGTATACGCTTCATTATCAACAATGAGAATCACCAGAGAGTTATTTTCCATAGCATAGCTGTTTATTAGTTCTACGTTTCTCATTATGTTTATGAAATCGTTGTAAAGCAGAAGATATTCTATGCAATCAATTATGACTATTTTTTTATCACCACTTTCCAAGAATTTTATTATGTTATCTGTTATTATTGTCAAATTGTGTGGTTTTATTCTGTTTTTTCCCACTATGTCTGTTACCCAGACCACTCTGACATTTTGTATCCCTTCTAAGAAATATGGATTTTCCCTTAATGCTACAAAGATTTCTATGCGCTCGCTCAGCACGGGAATCAATGAAAAAATTTCGTCTCTCTGGTCCATACCCGCAATGTACATATGTCCCCACGAAAAATTGTAACCATAAATTATGTTCTTGAAGAATCTTTCATCTTCAAAAAGGTGTTTAAGTGATTCTTTGTTTTTAATCAGAATTTTCATCAACGAGCTTCTAAACTGTGTTACTGTGTCGGTGAATATGTAATCCACGCTCCATTCTTCAAAGTTTATGGCTATGTCTCTATCAATTGATTTGATGAGTGGGATTGTGAATGCTAAATTAGATATCCTCTTGTAATCCTCAACGTTATTCTTATTAAACTCCAGCAGAACTATTCGTGGATTTTCAATTCTTATTGTTTTTTCAATCTCGGAAGTATCTTCCAGATCGTAACATTCAAAATTGAAATCCATCTCCTCTAAATAAACGCTTATCTGCTTGCGAAGCTGTGCATTTGAGTGAAAGCACAGTATATCCATAGTGACTCAATTATTCTTGACATATTTAACTTTTGTCTGGTAATAATCATTTATCGTAATAACAACACTGAATTAATGTACACTGCCCGTGCACAGTTTTTGTACATTTTTTACTTGCGAAGGAAATGCCAAACATTTATATTGGTATAGTTGCATAACCAGGTATGAGAGGGATAGCCGTGGTTCTAATTGCGATGGTGTTTTTGTTTTCTGCAGGAGGTGTTATGGCGCAGAGTGTCTTTTACCACGGAAACACAATTAAAACTCACGAGCATGTTATGCCAATAATATCAGAGGGTGTCAGATCAATTCAGTCTCATTTACCTATAAAAATTTACGGTGATGGCGATTTTAATGCATCTAACGGGGTAATTGCGGGAAACGGTTCCAAAGAGAGTCCCTACATTATTTCTGGGTGGAGCATAGATTCTGGCAAATCAGGGGCAGATATATATATAATGAACACGACGGCGTATTTCATAGTGGAAAACTGCACGTTAAAAAATGGGACATCTGGAATCTTTCTTGGCAATGTGAAGAACGGAATTGTGAGGAATAATACAGTTTACGGAAACACAAATGGCATAGTTTTAGTCAACACGTCATATTCTCAGGTTATAAACAATTCAGTAATGTACAACAATGCCACGGGGTTAACGGGAACAGGTGGTAATGGGATATCCATTACATCTTCTTTTGAGGATTATGTGGGTGGTAACAATGTATCAAAAAATTCGAATTGCGGGGTTATCTTGGAACGTTCATATAATAACACTCTGGTCAATAACAGTGTTTATGAAAATGAAGGCTCAGGTATTTTTTTGGGCGGGGGAATAACCATTTACAGTTCAAAATTTAATATGCTGTACAATAATTCAGTGTTATACTCCGCTGCAAATGGGATATATCTCTTTAACTCATCCTCAAACCAGGTATTGAAAAATTGGGTGAGACACAACTATATGGATGGTATCGTCCTGTCAAAATCATCAGAAAACAGAGTTACGGGTAATAACATTGTCAGCAACGGTAATTTTGGTATAGATATAATATCCTCTGAAAAAATATATATGGAAAACAACACATTGTATTTTGATTCAGTGTATATTAGCGGAGATAATCCTGCGTACTGGGGCACTCACGACATGATAAACAACACAGTCAACGGTAAGGCTGTGGAGTACATATCTAACATGATGGGTGTTGCATATTCTGGAAGTGCAGGGGAGGTCATAGTGGCAAATTCCTCAAACGTGGAGATTTCCGGTGTTAATGCCACACGAGCTGATGTGGGAATTTTAGTTGGCGATTCTAAAAACTTGGAGATTGGTGAGGCGAACATTTCTTACTGCTCCCATTATGGAGTGTATTTATCGAATGTAAATAACGTATCGATTTCCAATGTGAGTTCGTTGGGGTATGAGAAATACTCTCTTTACGGATTCGGCGTGAAAAATGTCTCTGTTTCTGGGAGTATATTTGAAGGAGAGGTGGGAATTGAATATGAGCAATCCTCTAACGTAAGCGTGTCAAATAATAGTTTCGTTTCATTTGATACCGCGGTTGAGTTTTTATATTCGAATGATGTGGGGGTTAAAGAAAACACGGTGAAATTTTCAAAAATCGGAATGTATTTTGAAGGCACAGGAGAGGGCAATGTTTCATTGAACCGGATAACTGCATTACATGGTGGGATATATTTGGTTGATTCTATGAAATTTAATATGGTTGGCAATGTGCTTTTTAGAGGCGGATTAATACTTTCAGGGGATAATGTCAGCTATTGGAACTCGCATATAATCGTAAATAACACCGTAAATGAAAATGAAATCTTGTACCTGAAAGATATTAGTTACAAAACGATAAATGGCACCTTTGGAGAGGTGATAATGGCCGGTACCACCCACGTTAAAATAGACGGAGCTAATGTGGTGAATGGTTCGGGGATAATTATGGGATTTTCATCTTATAATTACATAGTTAATTCCAATATCTCTGAAAATCGTGGTGACGGAATATATTTGAGTGATGGTTCAGATTGCAATGTTATAGAAAATAACACCTTTTATAATAACACCGAGTACGGTGTGGCTATATACCAGAGCCGTGGTAACACTGTATTTTTGAATTATTTCTACTTAAACTCAGGAACCAACAATTCTTTTAAAGGAATATCCCAATCCTTGGATGATGGATGGCACAATTTCTGGAACTCATCTTCTGGTATCGGTAATTACTGGAGAGACTGGGCTCTAAATAACGATACAAACGATGAAAATCATGATGGCTTTGTGGACTGGCCATATTCAATTTCAGGTAGCTCTCTTTCAAGGGATATGTATCCATTGAAAGTTGAAAATGTCAGCAATGTTCTCACACACCCGGAGAATTTGCGTGCAAGTTATGGTGATAGTTATGTAAATCTTACCTGGAGTCCTCCTGCCTATGCCCCTTCTGAAATTTTGTGGTACACGGTTTACAGGAATGGTGTCGCTATAGCTAACGTTTCTGGGGCTCAGCTTTGGTACAACGATACTAACGTGGTCAATGGGGAAACTTACACTTACTACATAACGGCGTCTGTATCAGGAGGGGTGAGCGAAGGAAGCAATGTGGTTCTTGCCACGCCAGTGCCTTCGGTACCAGAATTTAGCCTGTTTTTTGATTTACTTTTCGTCATATTCGTTTCAGGGTTTACCATGCTTAAAAAGAAGGTTTAATGCACCATTACGCTGCTCTTTTATCCTTTTTATTTTTGCTAATTTCCTTTCTTTTCGCTCATTTTTGAAATGGCATTTTGCGATACATTTATATAGAAGAACTAACTTACGGATTTTGAGGTGATAAAAATGATGGGTGGACAGGTTCCAATACTGGTTCTCAAAGAGGGAACTGAGAGAGAGACGGGCAGAAATGCACAGAAAAAGAATATAGAGGTGGCGAAGGCTATTGCTGATGCCGTGCGTACCACTCTCGGTCCCAAGGGAATGGACAAGATGCTTGTTGATTCTCTGGGGGATATTGTTATAACCAATGATGGTGCAACTATTTTGAAGGAGATTGATGTGGCTCATCCTGCAGCCAAGATGATGGTGGAGGTAGCAAAGAGCCAGGATACCGAGGTCGGAGACGGAACCACAAGCTCCGTGGTGCTGTCTGGTGAGCTTTTGAAAGTGGCAGAAGAACTTCTTGACCAGAACGTGCATCCTACTGTGATAACCAATGGATACCGGCTTGCTGCGGAGAAAGCACTTGAAATTCTTCCTGAGCTGGGTGTAA
This sequence comes from DHVE2 group archaeon, assembly GCA_027023265.1. Taxonomy (GTDB): domain Archaea; phylum Thermoplasmatota; class Thermoplasmata; order Thermoplasmatales; family Aciduliprofundaceae; genus JAADDK01. The sequence goes on along the minus strand of JALVVV010000049.1, from coordinate 230,709 downwards.
AGGTTGACAATGACGAAATTCTTAAGGAAATTGCGATGACTGCCATGACCGGCAAGAACGTTGGCGATTCCAAAGACTACCTTTCCGATATTGCCGTGAAAGCAGTGCGTGCAGTTGCGGAGGAAATGGATGGTAAAACTGTGGTTGATGTGGACAATATAAAGGTTGAGAAGAAGCAGGGAGGCGGGATACACGATACCGTGTTAATTGATGGTATAATACTCGATAAGGAGAAAGTGCATCCGCGCATGCCCAAGAGAGTTGAAAACGCCAAGATAGCGCTGATTAATACTGGATTTGAAGTTAAAAAGACAGAGATAAGCGCAAAGATACAGATTAACAAGCCAGAGGACATACAGGCATTCCTGGATCAGGAAGCAGAGGAAATCAGAAAGATGGTTGAGAAAGTTAAGGAAGTAGGAGCAAACGTGGTATTCTGCCAGAAGGCAATTGATGACATGGCTCAGCATTACATGGCCAAGTACGGTATATACGCAGTGCGCCGCATAAAGAAGAGTGATATGGAGAAGCTGGCAAAGGCTACTGGTGCCAAGATAGTCACCAACTTGGACGATCTGAGCGCTGATGACCTCGGGTATGCTGCGGTTGTCGAAGAGCGCAAGATTGGCGATGATAACATGACCTTTGTGACTGGGTGCAAGAATCCAAAGAGCGTGTCCATACTGATACGTGGAGGAACCGAGCATGTGGTGGATGAGGTTGAAAGAGCACTGCACGATGCACTTAAAGTGGTTGCCGTGGCTCTTGAAGATGGTGTTGCGGTACCCGGTGGCGGTGCTACGGAAGTTGAGCTTGCAATGAAGCTTCGTGAGTATGCACCAAGTGTCGGAGGCAGGGAGCAGCTTGCCATTGAGAAATTCGCCGATGCTCTTGAGATTATACCACGCACCCTTGCGGAGAATGCAGGACTTGATGCTATAGACATAATGATGAAACTGAAGGCTGAGCATCAGAAAGGCAACAAGCATGCTGGCGTGGATGTGTTTGAAGGCAAGATAAGTGACATGCTGGGCAACAAGGTAATTGAGCCTATGCGCGTGAAGAAGCAGGCCGTAGAAAGTGCAACAGAAGTGGCAACTATGATACTCCGCATAGATGATGTCATAGCGGCAAAAGGCTCCGATAAAGGTGGCAAAGGCCCTGGCCCTGAGGGCGGTATGCCCGGTGGCATGGGCGGAATGGGAGGCATGGGCGGCGGTATGCCCGGAATGATGTAAACCTCTTTCTCTTTTTTATGGTGTTTCCCCATGGGAGCTGTACTGTGGCTCCGCACGATAGCGCTTTTATCTTTTCTCGCGGCGTTGCTCATTGGCATAGGATACCTTATTGGAGGAATACCCGTTGCGAGCTTCATGCTAATTTTGTCTCTTCTCTTCAATCTCATCGCATTTCTGTTTTCAGATAAAATCGTTCTCAGGAGTTATGGGGCGAGGATAATATCCGAGTATGAGATGCCCTGGCTCCATGAAATAGTTTCTTCTCTCGCACAGAAAGCAGGGATTCCAAAACCGCAGATTGCAATTGTGCCTACCTCTGTTCCCAACGCATTTGCCACAGGTAGAAGCCCGAGGCATGCCGTGGTCGCCGTGACTGAGGGAATTTTGAACATGCTCAACAGAGAAGAATTAGAGGCGGTTTTGGGACATGAAATCACGCACATTAAAAATCGAGACATGCTCATAGGCACCGTTGCGGCCATGATAGCAAGTGCCATCGTGTATCTGGCTTACATTGCCCGCTGGTTTGCTTTTTTATTTTCTGATGACGATGACTCTCTAATAGCGCTCATAGCCCTGGCGATTTTCGCACCCATAGCCGCGCTTATAATTCGCATGGCAATAAGCAGAACTCGAGAATATTTAGCGGATGAGGGAAGCGCAAGGCTCACACGCAATCCTGCAGCACTGGCGAGAGCGCTCATGAAAATAGAGAGAGGTGTGAAATGGAGACCAATGAAGGGAAATCCAAGCACGTCGCATTTGTTTATCGTAAATCCTTTCAGAGGATCCACCCTGTTGAAGCTTTTCTCCACTCACCCTCCAACTGAGGAGAGAATTGAAGCCCTTCGAAAAATTGCGAAGGAGATGGGCGTTCCGTTTGATTATTGAATAACCAGGTCCTTTGCGAATGTGTATGCGTTGCTCATCTCAGGATGCTCTTTCAGGAATCTCAGTATGAACATGCCGCAGTTAGAGCCAATCAAGTTTTCTCTCGTGTCCCCTATGGAGATAATTACGTCGTAGCCCATTCTTCTCAGCTCATCAATGAAATCTCTGTGCTTCCTCGCCATGCCTGTCTTCTCGTCAACATCGTTGTTCAGTCCATTTCTCGCCGAGCTGACCGTGGGATTTATAGGTGTGATTTTTATGAGGAAATGCTCCTTCGGGAAAAATTCTCTAACCACGTTTGCATCCGCCTCATTTTCCTGCGCAAGAGCGAAATTCAGGGTGATTTTTAATCCGCCTTCATCGTAGAATTTCATTCCGTAATCCGCAATTTTCTTAAAATCCCATTTTTTAATGGGGATTATCTCGTCTCTCTGCCTTTGATTCGTTGTGTGAATCGAAAACTGGAGCTGGAATCTCTTTGCGTATTTCTCTTTCTTTATGTCCATCAATTTTGAAAAGAAGGAATCCACGCCTATGGGCGCTACCGTGGATAATGATGGAAAGAAATTCTCGTACTTGTCTCCCAAATCATTGATAACATCTAACACGTTGGGGTTGAAGCTCGGCTCCCCCATGCGCGCGAACTGAATTTTGAATTTTTTCGTCTTTGGTTTATCTCCGAATCTTCTCTTTATTGGATACTCAATTTGCTCCATCAGCTCCTCGTAATCCAGCTTTCCTTTGTAAAAAAATCCGGCGTCGCACATTTTGCAGCCCACGGGACAGCCGTTCAGTGATGACACGATTAGAACCCATTTTTCCTTTATGTTTCCTGTGGGTATGGATTCAACGAACTCGATTATGTTCCCTCTGTGAGTGCGGCCTATGTAAACTTTCGCGATGGAATCATCTCCCACTTCACTCAGTATCTCCATACTTTATCACTCTCCATATCTTCATGGCGGTTCTTATCCCATCCGCAATCGCCAAAGAGCTCTGGCGGTATATGCCGTTTTTTGCATCGCCTATTACAAATATTCTTGAATCAGCAATTCCTTCAACTATTTCAACGTTTGGAATCCGCCCTATTCCCGCTAAGACTTCGTCAAATTCAAAAATTCCAGCGGAAGTGTACGCCATGCCGTTCTCTATTTTTTCCACTGCTCCCCGAACGATTTTTATTCCTTTAGCCATGACTTCATCCGCCAACACAGGCAACGCTTTTATGGTGCTTCTGTAAATTAACGTCACTTCTTTGCATTTCTCGCTTGCGCTCAGTGCATAGTCGAATGCAATGTCCCCTCCACCGATTATCAATATTTTATCGCATTTCTCAACCTCGGTAATATGGTACTTCACCTCTGGAAAGGGCAGAGTTCTTGGTCTTGTGCCCGTGGAAACTATGAGATAATCAAATTCGTACTCTCTATTTTCCGTCTTTATGATTATTCTCTCCCCTTTTCTTATTTTTTTAGCTTCCTCGTAAATCACGTTGAGCTCGTATTTTCTCGCGTACTCCTCCAAAATTTTCACAAATTCTCTCCCTCTGAGCCCGTTGGGGAATAGCATAGTGTTCTCAACCCTGTGTGCGTTCTCGATCAATCCGCCTATTTTTCTCTTCTCAAAGAGCACAGAGGGTATTTTGTACCTTTTCAGCTGTACCGCCGCGCTCACTCCGGCAGGCCCGGCGCCGATTATGCCAACGGGAGCAATGAACATAACATGGAAATGAAAAGCAGGTATTTTAAAATAAAAGAAAAGATTAACGGCTCCTTCTCCAGAGCATCACTGCGCCCAGTGTGATGATAACCGCCATAATTTCCGCGCTGAATTCCGGCACCGTTGCGCAGCCGTTAGGATGCTCGTCCACCGAGCTGCCGCCGTCTATTGCATACGTGCCTGAGCTATCGTAATCGCTCCAGTAATTGCCCTCTGTACTTGAGTTCCAGAAATTGACGTATTCTGCAGAAGCGTCGTCGTACGCCTGCACGTGGTCGCTGGAATAAGTGCAATCCTCAGAAGCACCGTGAGGGAACCTGCTCAGGTGAACTAATATCTTCTCCTCCGTAGTTGGTGTTTTCAACACAATCTATAAAAAATTTATCTATTTATAATTTCCGCAAATATTTCATAAGATAGCTTAGCGTAGGCGTGACTCCGAACCCATGCGAGATCGCTCTAAGGGAACATTCGTGCAGCTCCGCATTCTGAGTTAATGTCCCATCTATTGGAAATACCACGCTGAATCCCCGATTGAAAGCATCTCGCGCGGTGGTCTCGCAGCACAGGTGCGTCATTACCCCTGTTATTATCACTGTGTTAACCCCCTCTTTTTTCAGAGCTCCTTCAAGGTTAGTGCCAATGAATGCGTTGTAGGTGTTTTTCTCAATGATCACGTCTCCGAATTTTTTTATCTCGTCCACTATTTCCGTGGATTTATCATCGCAAAGCATCTCGTCGTCCCACCACCTCGCCAGATTGTTCCCTGCGTGGCAGTGCTTGGTTAGGATTATTTTAATTCCAGATTCTTTGGTAAATTCATAAAACTTTTCAATGCTTGTTAAAAAATTCCTGGAAGATGGAAGGTATGCCTTTCCCCATTGGACAAGAAAATGTTTTTGCATGTCAATTCCCAGGATAGCAATATCTCCATTGATTTTCTTCAATTTCCTTTCTCGGAAATATCTTTTTTCCATGGCCATGGTGAATTCTGGGGTGAAGTAATTTTCTTTTTTCATTCTGCCTCTATATCTCCTCCTTATAAAAAAATATTTGGATGTTCTAATGATTTTAGATAACTATATTGAGTTAGTTGCTTGGGAAAATAAATTTTATAAGTGGTATGAAATTGCAAAAAATAGAGTTGTTATTGACCCTGTGATGGCTGCATATCCCCCGATCATTATGTTATTTATGATACTCTCTGAACCTCCTGGTGGACATATTAACAACGAGAAGAATGTAATTGCTAATATTGTAGCAGAGATAACTATAAGGATTATCCATTGGGATTTTTTAGCGCTGATATGGCTTCTATTAAGCCAAGCTATTGAGATATAGCTCATAAGCACTCCACTTAAAAGTGGAAGAAGATAAATAGTACTGAACTCAGTAGCTATGTTGGCCAGCCCAAATCCAGTGTAGCTTATCTCATTTCCATAGTGGTTTATGCCGTACCATGGCAGAAATACACTAACAAACACTAATAAATTGCCTAAGAAAAGACCAAACTCATTTATATTTACTTTATTCATCGCGATCACCTCCCAATTCCAAATCTGAAAGATCTATTCCGATATCATTTTTCTCTGAGTCTGAAATGTACATCTCCTGAGTATCTTTATTATTTTTGTCTTTACTTTTTAGTTCTTCATTATCTTTTTTTAGGTTTTTTCCTATTTTGAGATAAATAATGATTATTATTAAAATGACGATTAACACTATAATAAATATTATGGGCATGTAGTTTTGATTATCAACTTTAATTGAGGTTTCATATATGTTTTCGTTGCCTGCATAATCTACTACCTTAACTTCAACTCTGTGTATCCCATTATCTCGAAGTACAGTATTCCAGTGGTATCTTATGATTCCATTTTTGATGGGTACTTTAATCCATTCACTGTTGTCTATGGATATCCAAGCGGACGCTATACCTGTTGTGTTATCTTTTACATGAAATATAAGCGTTGTCTCTCCCCTAACAATACTGCTTCCTGGATATATCACAGTTGGAGGTGAATTATCTATTGTGAATTGTCTGGTTATCATGTTTGTCTTATTTCCATAATTCTCAGCGATTATAGTTATGGTGTATTTTCCATTGCTAAGCGAAGTTGTATTGATTGAAAGGGAGTAGATGTTTAGAGTGGTTCTGTACATATTATATGTTTTATTAAGGCTTTTAGAACTGAGTTTGCAAACTACGTTATTTATACCTACTGAATCAGTTACAAATACCGAGAACCGAATCCTTCCAGAAACAACTCCTGTGGGTAGTGAAGCATCTATTATTTTTGGTTTTTCGTTGTCTATGTATACACTAACATTTGCAAATTTTTTATTGCCTGCATCATCAATTGCTAATACCGTTATTTTGTGAAATCCATCTGAATATTTAACTGTGTCAATGTTTGCATTCCATATATTTCCAGAATTATATGTGTTAATCCACGGGCCATAATCTATGCGGTAATATACTCCTAATATATTTGTATCACTTGCTCTTAATTTCAGTGCTACAGTTCCGGAAAGCACCTCTCTTGGAGTAGGTGTAACTATCGATAAGGAGGGTGATGTTCTATCTATTTTGATAATTACCTGTTTGGGTTGTTCTGCATTGCCTGCTGTATCCACTGAATAGAAATGAATACGATAAACACCGTTTTCTTCTATGGTAATTGGACTATTATATAGGGTATATCCACTATTATTTATTTCATAATATGTGGCTTTTACTCCGCTTGTAGTGTCAAATGCTCTCAATGTGATTTTTACAGGGGATATGAACCAACCGTTATTTCCTATTGTTCCTGAAATGTAAATCCCTGACGCCGGAGGAATAGTGTCTACTGTTGTCGATGCTATAACGGGAGTATTTAACTGGACGTTTCCGGCTTTATCTACTGCTATTGTCTTGAAATAATAAGTTCCATCGTCTTGCGCTAAAAATAGAATTGGTGTGCTGTTAAATTCGCCATAGTAATTCCACTCGGTCCCATCTTTACTCCAATATAGTTTGACGTAGTCTACTCCTGAGCCAATATCTGAGGTTTTGTAATAAATCTCTATAGTATGTTTGCGGGAGTATGTGGGCAAACTGGTGATGTACGAGGAAGGGGGAGTGGTGTCAACAAATACATGTACTATTTTGGAATTTTTCTGCATGTTACCTGCACAGTCATATGATATGGTGTAAAAGGAGTAGTTTCCATTCCCATACTTTGCATAAAAATCAAATACTCCTGTTGATTCGTTTTTCGTATCGTATTTAAGGAAGTTACTTCCATTGAAACTATAGTATAATTCCACTTTACTGATACCACTTATTGAATCACTTGCGTTGTAGAAAATTAATAAGTGGGTACTGTTGCTGTATCTTACAGGAATATATATTTTAGAAGTAGGAGATGTTGTGTCCACTTTAAAAGATGATGTAATCGAATAATTTCCGGCATTTCCATTTTCGTCAATGGCTCTTACTCTCCAGTAGTAAGTTTTACCGTTAGAAAGACCAGATATGGTTGTGTGGTTTGAGGGAGTATTTATGATTATTGAATTATTAAAATTCGGATTGGTTCCGTACTCCACGATGTATGTTGTGGCATAGTCCACGGATGACCAGGTGAGTGTGATGGTACTTGAATTAACATATCCCTTTGGACCATATGGGTTAGGGGCACTAGGGGGTATTACTGTAAAATTAACTGGTCCTGCCCAGTTTAGGTGCGAATCATATACCTCTATTGAATGTTCGCCCATGGTGGAATTTGGAACAACTGCTTTTATTATCCCACTTCCTATACTGTTTGATGTTGTGTAGTATGGCTCCGAATTTGAATCCCATATCATGTTAATGGTAACAGATGCTCCAAAGCCATAACAATATATTTCATAGGTCATACCGATATTTCCATAGTAATTGCTAAGCTTTATTGAGGGAGTTACTGTGAAATTTTGAGTGTTAGATAAAACCCCATTTAAGTCTTCTCCGTATATCACATGCGTTCCTGCTATGCTTTCTGGAATTTTGAATGTAAGTGTAAAATCACCCGTGGAATTTGTAATCATGCTTCTTTGTGTGTTGTTTCCATCCCAGTATATATAAACTGCCGAATTAGCACTAAAACCAGAGCCATCAATACTTATGTTATTAAACACGTTCCCTTTATTTTTTGAAATTGTTATGTGTGCCGTTACCATATAGTTTGCAGTTGCAGAATGTCCATATTCATCAGAGGCCATAACTTCATGATATCCGTATGAAGAGTGGGGTACTGAAAATGAAATGGAGAAATATCCCGTTGCGTTAGTTTTAGTTGTAGATACTAACTTTCCATCCCAGTAAATATTAACATTTGAATTTGTGGAAAAACAAGTTCCGTTAACAATTATGTTTGACCCTACAAATCCATTATTTGGGTTTATGTATATGTGTGGTCCAAGATAATACTGTGTTTGTGCTATGTTATTATTTGCATCTATCCCTGCAATTATATGTGTTGTATTGGTTCCATTAGGTATTGTGACTGTTGTAGAGTATGTACCCGTTGAATTTGTTGTTCCTGTTGCTAATTCCGTCTCAGTAGATAGCCCAAAATCCCAATATATTTCTATGCTGGAGGATCCTGAAAAACCCGTTGCAGTAACAATGCTGGTATCCCCTGAATTTCCGTAGTTGGGTGATATTGTTATTTGAGGTGTCACGTCAAACACTGCTGAAGTTTGGACTGAGTTTGAATCTGTTGCTGTGATAAGATGATTACCGGAAGTTGAATATGGGATGTAAATTACAGAGTGAAAAGTTCCTATTGTATTTGAGGTGGACGTGTTAAGTGTGGCACCATTACTCCAGTTTATATTTATGTTGCTACTGGCAGAGAAGCCATATCCGGTAATGTAAACCTTGGTGTTGACATATCCATTTCCTGGCGATATCTCTAACTTCGGGATAATAAATAGAGTGGTTGTGTCCGAGTGGGAGAACTCATCTATCCCAGTTATATTGTGATATCCGTACTTTCCTTCTGGAACGGTAAAAGTTCCGCTGTATGATCCTGTTGTGTCTGTAGTTTCGCTGTCTAAAACTATATTATTTTCCATTCCGTAGTTCCATATTATTGATATTCTTGCTTCAGCAGAGTATCCGCTACAATAGTATGTAATTGTTTTTCCAAAGTAGCCAGTGGAGGTGGACAACGTGATGTGGCTGAGCACAAGGAATGAAGCCGTTGCCTGATTTTCATTAGAATCGATTGCCTTTATTGTATGTAATCCATAGGGACTTGCTGGAACAGAGAATGTAAATGAAAATGCCCCATTGGAATCTGTGGTTGTTCTTCCTAGATATGTTGAATCCCAGTATAGATACACTCTTGAATTCCCTGAGAAGCCTGCACCATTAACACTTAATGTAGTTCCCACATATCCGCTGTTATCGGATAGGATTATTTCAGGGACAACGGTAAAATCTGCTGATGCACTATTAGATCCATCACTTGCGGATATTGTATGTGTACCTGATGTGGACGAAGGTATTGTAAATTGGTAGCTAAAATTACCATTTGCATCTGTGCTTGTAGTATCCTGATACGAACCATCCCAGTAAATATTAACATTTGAATTTGCGGAAAATCCAGTTCCATTGATCCATATCGTTGTGCCAGGTGGTCCGCTATATTGGGATAGTGATATTGATGTACTCGCAGCATGAACCATACTTATAGGAGTCAACAGCATAAAGAAAATCACTCCGTATATTGTCAAAACCCTTTTAATATGCCCTCTCTTTTTGATTTTTGATCTATAACTTCTGTCCTGCATATCAAACACCAATTAATAAATGGATTTTATACTATTTAAAGTTTACTTTAATTTTACCGGGAATTATCATTAATAGTTGAGATAAAGCAACCGTTATGTACTCGTAAGTTATTGCATGTTGGTGCAAATAAGAAAGAGAGTTCTCAGACTTGCTGTACCTGCGATAGTATCCAACCTGCTTTACACCTTTCAGAATATAGTGGATACAATAATGTTGGGGCACTACGGGAACCCGGTTGTTAGCCTTAGTGCTGCTGGGATTGGTGGTATGTTTTACTTTTTGATGTTTCCCATAATTATGGGATTGACTACGGGGGGTGTGGCTATAATTGCAAGGAGATGGGGCGAGATGAACTATGATGAGGCACGTCGGGTTTTTGATGACCTGTATACCTTGCTTATTTTGATATCCATACCAATATCTTTATTTGCCATCACCCTGGGCTGGATACTTCCTGTGGGGCTTGGAGCAAGCGAAGCTGTGACGAAGGAAGCATACAAGTATATAATTGGTGTGTTTACATTTTATCCATTTGCAGTTTTTATGGCCACTTATCAATCTTCACTTAGGGCAGCTGGGGACACAAAGACACCCATGATAATCGATATTGTTGCAAATGTTTGGAACGTACTGTGGAACTTTGTACTGATATACGGTAATTTCGGATTTCCACAGTTGGGTGTTTTGGGTGCGGGAATTGCTACAGGTACCTCATATATGGTGGGAGCTATTTTATACATTGTTCTGCAAATTATGGACAAGTTAATTGTTTACCCGGATATTCTCTCCAGTTTAAGGATGAGGGGTAATGTTGTGAAGACTCTGTTTAAAGTTGGAATCCCTGCGGGCATAGAGCGTGGAATGTGGAGCTTGACATCGTTCATATATGCTGCTCTCATTTTTTACGTCAGCTCCTCTTTAGGTTACTCTGCTTTTCAGGTTGGGTTAAGGGCAGAGAGCCTGGCGTACATGCCAGGTTTTGGCTTTTCCATAGCTGCCACGACCCTCATGGGTCAGTATTTGGGCGAGAAAAGTCCTGGAAAGGCGAGAATAGCTACCATAGAATCAGCCAGAATGTGTGCGTTATTTATGGGATTTGCAGGACTCATAATGGTTCTTTTTCCTTCTCAAATAGCCATGCTATTCACCGACGATGCCAGAATAATCAATCTTGCATCTCTGTATTTGTTCATGATGGGTTTCACCGAGCCTGCTCTTGGTATATTGTTTACCATTGCAGGTGGAATGCGAGGTGCGGGGTACACCACCATGCCAATGGTAATAAATTTAACTGGTCTTTTGGGCATACGCCTAGGGCTTGCGGTTCTATTTGCAGTACCCCTTGGCATGGGGCTGGTAGGAGTGTGGCTTGGAATGGTTTTTGAAACTTTCATAAGGGCAATATGGATGTATCTGGAATTTCGCCGTGGGAAATGGAGCACAGTTCAAGTGTGAGTACGGAAAAATATTTATCATCTAAAATCTACACGAGCCCGATGGACGTGGCCATAGTAGGCGGAGGTCCTGTGGGACTCTTTATCGCTGCGAGTTTATCCAGAATGGGTTATTCAGTTACCGTATTTGAAGAACATTCGGATATTGGTAATCCCTCCCATTGCTCAGGGTTATTTTCAGGGCACATACTTGAAATTGTTGGCGGAAAGGAAAGGAGAGGTGTATTGAAGGCGACAAGCAAGGCAGAAATCGTGGCTCCAGATGGTTCTTCGCTTCAAATTCAATCCACCACCACAAAGGTTTATGTGGTAAATCGCGTGGAATTTGATAGGAGCCTTGCAAGAGACGCAATTAATAAAGGTGCTGAGATTCGCCTAAAAGAAAGGGTAAGGGCAGTTTCCAAGGGATTCATAAAGACCAGCAGAGGTGAATATCAAAGCAGGATAATCGTCGGGGCAGGGGGTATCAACAGCGTGGTGAGAAGAGAGATTATGGTGTCTGCTCCGAGAATAATCGGGGCGGCACAGGTGATTGCGGATTACCATTACGAGGATGAAGACCTCGTTAGGATTTACGTGGGGAATAAGATTGCTCCCGGATTTTTTGCCTGGATCATTCCTCTTGGGGATGATGTGGCCAAGATAGGACTTGCTTCTTATGGCAATTCATGGTTGTTCCTTAAAAGATTGCTAAAAAGATTAAACGCTCAGCCCCTGAGCGTATCTGGGGGTGGCATACCCGTTAGCACGGTTTCTAAGACATACGGAAATGGCATGCTAATAGTGGGTGACGCTGCAGGGCAGGTCAAAGCGACCAGCGGGGGCGGCGTTTATCCAGGGTTAAAATCTGCCCAGTGTGCTGTGAGAACCATTGAGATAGCTTTGGAATCTGGGGATTACTCGCGGGCAGCCATGAAAAAGTACGAAGACTGCTGGAGACGTGAGATTGGCAAAGAATTGAGCAACGCCCAGTACATTCATAGACAGTACAGGAAGATAAAAGATGTTGATTTTAATAATATAGTTAGAGAGCTAAATCGTCCGGATATGCTTAAAATAATCAACGAGTACGGGGATATTGACTATCCTTCTAAAGTTGTGTGGAAACTGCTTAAAAAGAACCCGCGTCTCATAAAATATACAAGAATCATAGCGAGAAAATGAGCGATTTTTGGAAAAAGTTTTAATATTTAGGAGTACATTAGAGTAACGTTATGGCTGTACGCATTCACCTTGAGTCCGGAGAGATTATATGTTCAAACTGTGGCGCTGTTGTTAAGGAAGACGCAAAAAAATGCCCAAAATGCAACGAAAGTTTTGACGGTGATATTAAAGAGGAGGACATATTCACCATCCCTGAAAATGAAGAGGATGAAAACGACACGCAGCAGGTTGTAAAAATTTTCAAGATGCTGGTGGGCTCTTCCGTCATGGATTTGAGTTACATAGATAAAATGAAAGAGGAGCTTGAAGAATTAAACGCGCCTACCCGCATAATGTACATACACACCTTGCTTAAATTTTCTGTTGGAAGATACGATGAGATAACAGAAGCAATGACAAAGCTAATGAGCCGCATGAGGAAGGAGAAAAAAGACGAACTGCTCAAGGACCTTGACAAACTTAAGGAACTCGAAGTTCACAGAGAGCGAGTTTTGGAGCATATAAGAAAGGTGCATAATAATTACCTGTCTTTTCTGGACATGTATGCTGAATTTATAAAGAAAAAAGAAGCGATGCTTCAGAGCAGAATGGATGAGTTTCAGAAAGAGGTGGAAAGGAGAAAGATTCAGGCTAAGATGCTTGTTGAGAAGGAGAAGGACCTGCTGGAGCGGGAACATCGGTTAAGGGAGAGGGAGAAATCCCTTGAGGAAAAATTGAAGGACTTGGAGGAAACGGGTAAAAGCATAGAAGATGTGGAGGGTATATCCAAGGAGGAGTGGATGGAGCACCAGCGCAAGATACAGGAGAAGCTTTATCAATTGAGGGAGGAGGTAGTGAAGAAGACTCAGGAAAGCGAGAAAGAAAAGCTCACTAAAGAAGTTTTGAAGATTTTAGATGACCTCCTTGGCAGGTTGCCCGATGAGGTTATAGAGGAATTTGCACGCTCTGAGAATTTTGATTTGTATAAGAAAGTAATGAGTATTTACGGGTTAGGTGGTTCCAGTGGGACTTCTTGAAAAGGCCGAGGCTGCTCGCAAGGCGGCAGAATCAAAAAATACCGGCGTTAGCAGGGTGAAGGAAGAAGTTAAAACAGATACATCCGCATCTGTTAAGGTTGAAGCGGTCAGGGACGAGGTTAAAGACAATAATCTTCAAGATTTCAAAAAAGAAATTGAAAATCTCAAGGCGGCAATTAAAGAGAAGGATTCCAAAATCCAAGAATTGAAAAAGGAGCTTGATAAGCGAGAGTCTCTAATCCTGGAGCTTGACAGTAAATTAAAGGAGATAGAGGGTGCTAAAAAGGAGAGCGATGTTGACGAGATGCACAAGCATATTGATGAAGAACTTGAGATTGTAAACAATTTAAAGAAAGAGCTTGAGAGCAGAAGGAATAAGCTTAAGGATTATGTAGATAAATTAAAGAGAAAAGAGCAGGAGCTGGAGAAACGGGAAGAGGAGTTGGGTAAGGAGCGCGCTAATTTGGAAAAGTTGAAGGGTGAGTTAGAGAAAGAGAGAAAGAATCTGGAAGATTTGAAAAAGAAGTTATCCCGCGAGAAAAGCCGGCTTGAAGAGGATAAAAAGATAGTTGAGGAACTGAAAAAGAAACACGCCCTTATGGAAGAGTCTTTAAGAGAAAGAGAGGCTAATTTGAAGGATGAGCGTGAGCAGTTAGAGGAAGAATTTGCAAGTTTGAGAGCTCTTGAGAAAAAGGTGGAGTCGGAGAGAAAAGAGTTGCTTAAAAAGAAAGATGAGTTAGAGAAGCTAAAGGAGAAAGTAGATGAAGAGAGAAAGATTTTAGAACAGGAGCGCGAAAGGCTTGAATCTGAAAAGGATAAACTAAACAAGGATAAGGTTGAGGTAGGGGAGCAGAGAAAGAAAATTGAGCTGTTAGAGAGTAAATTGAAAGAGAGAGAGGAGGCCTTGAGGAAAAGGGAGAAAATAGTAGTTTCACGGGAAAAGGAGTTGGATGAAAGAGAAAAAGAAATAGTGAAAAAAGAGCAAGAAATTGAAGATAAGGAGCGTGAGCTGGCGGGGAGAATAGCTGAGGTAGATGAGCGGGAAAAAAGGTTGATGAGCAGGGAAAAGGCTTTGGGAGAGAGAGAAGAGGAGTTGCGCAGGAAAAGAGACGAACTTACGAGTTTGGAGAGAAAGCTTGCTGAGAAAAAGGTGGAGATTGAGGAGCGGGATCAGGCTTTAAGGGAAGAGCGCGAGAGAATAGAAGCTTTGAAAAAGGAAATTGAGAAGCACAAGTCCGAGCTGGATGAAAGAGAGCGGGTGTTATCGGAACAGGAGATTCAAATAAAAGGTAAATTTGCAGCCATAAGAGAGCTTGAAGAGGAAATAAAGGAAAAGGAGAACTTGCTTGAAGTTAAATCCAGGGAGCTCAATCGTAAGGAAGGCGAGCTCAACGCGAGGGAAGAAAAGCTGAGAGAAAGGGAGGAAGAAATAAAGAAACAGGAGGCGGAAATTTCAAGAAAAGCGGGTGAATTAGAGAAAAAATATAAAGAGTTGCCTGAGCGGGAAAAGAAGTTAGAAATAAAAGAGAAGGAGATTGAGAAAGAGAGGCAGAGGCTTATTTCATGGGCTGCCAAGCTGAAAGAGAGAGAAAAGAAAGTGGATGAAGAAATGGATGCTGTGGTGAAGGAGAAAGAGGAGATTGAAAGTATATGGGTGAGCATAGGGGAAGAAGTAGAGAAATTGAAGATGGAAAAGGAGAAGCTTGAAAAGGTGAAAGATACTTTGAGTAGCAGAATCGAGAGCCTTCGCATGAGGGAGGAGCAGATACTTGAAAAGGAAAGCGAGTTTGAGCAGAAATCAAGGGAAATTGAAGATAAAGAAAAGGAAATCAAAGATATTATGGAGAGCCTTGCAAAGGAAAAGGCAAAGCTTGCCAAAGAGGAAGAGAATGTTTTAATTGAGAAGGATAGGTTGAAGAGAAAAGAGAAAGAGCTTGAAGAGACTATGAAGAAAATAGGCGAGAAAGAAAAATTGATAGCAGAATGGGATGCGAAGTTGGAGGAAATCAAAGTTCGGGAAGAGAAGGTCAGGGAACGTGAAGCCGAAGTGGAAAGAAAAGAAAAGGAATTGGAAGAAATGAAGAAAGAGATGGAAAACAAGCTAAAAGAGGTCGATATCAAATTTAAAGAGGCAGAAGAGATGAGAAAATCTGCCCTTTCTATTTTGAACTATGCCAAGACCAGAGAGATGGAAGAGAAAAAGAAATTGCTGGAAGAGATAAAGAAAGAAAAAGAGGCTTTGAAGATAGGCAAGGAAAGGGAAAAGGAAATAGAAGCGCGTGAAAAGGAGCTTAAAAAGATGCAGGAGAAACTAACGGAGAAAGAGAAGGCTATAGAGGCTCGTGAAAAAGAAATAATGGAAATGGAAGAGAAACTCAAAAAGGAGAGAGAAGAGGTGGAGCGTGTTTACGCGGAGATTGAGAAAAAGAGCAAGGAGATACAAGACAGGGAGGAAGAACTCAACAAGAGGGAGAAAGAGTTAGAAGAGAGAAAGAAGTACATAGAGGAGCTTCGGAAAAAACTAGAGAGCATCCTTTGAAAATCTATATGGTAGTAACTCTTTCAGGGTATATTTTTCAATTTTATTTGAAGATGCTACTATAACCGTGCAACCCTCATCGCAGAATTCTGACATTACCTGTAAACATGCACCGCATGGGTACGCTGTCGGTTCGGAGTATATTGCTACGGCTCTTATATTCCTGCATCCATCGCTAATGGCTTTGAAAATTGCAATCCTTTCTGCGCACATTGTAAGACCATATGATGCATTTTCAACGTTGCACCCCCCGTATGTTTTTCCACATCCAAGCACCGCTGCACCTACTTTAAAATTAGAGTATGGAGCATACGCTTTTTCTCTTGAGCTTTTCGCAATGTTAATTAGCTCATTGATATCCACTGGCATCACTTTCGTTCCAGTAATTGTATGGGGGTTTCTGGGATTTGGAGACATCGCTCATCAATCCTGATTCAAGTGAGCCGTACTTCTTTTCTATCTTCTCTTCCACAGGTCTTGCTATTTCCACCGCTTTTTCAACATGTTTTTTCTCAATTAATCGCTCCCCGTTCATAACTGCCAGGTCCCCTGCAGCCCTAATCAGCCCCCCGAGATCTCTAAGCCTAAGGGTTAGCGCGTTTGCTTCATTGTCGATGGCCTTTGCGCGTCTGCGACCCTCTTCTATTATTGCGAGCACTGCCTCTCTGGATGCATGTGGGATTCTACCGTCCATGGTTATCTCCTGTGCAATGAATTGAGCGTACTTTGCACGGTTTTCAGGCGTGTCGGGCATGGTAGTTTTCATGAGTACCTCGTAGCCGTCACCCATTATTCTTGAACGCAGTGGTGATAGTATGTGGGGAAGGTCCTGAATATTGCACGCTGCCACCAGGATGAAATCGCATGGCACATCATCCACGCGAACACTTGCACCTGCACTTTGGGAGTTTCTACCGGATATGGGAAACTTTTTCTCCTGAAGTGCGGTGAGGATATGTCTTTGCAACTCGCCCAAGTGCGTGATTTCGTCAACGAAAAGAACGCCCTGATGTGCCTCGTGCACTGCTCCGGGGACTACTCTCTTGTAGGGGGGTGTTCCAAGCTGTGGGTGTCCCCCATACGGGTCGTGTCTCACATCTCCTAACAGTTCTGTTTCGCTCGCACCGGTGGCCAAAACAAATGGATTTCTCTTTAGAGGTACAATTACTTTGTATGGCTTTTTTTTCTCTATTTCCCTGCGCTTTTCCATCATCTTTTCATCTAAAACCCTTATTTTGTCTCCTGCCCTTTCGTAAACTACGATTTTGTCCTCACCATTTTCGATTACTGTGGTGGTAACCCTCTGAGGGTACGAAGAAATTCCAAAAGCCGCACTTATTGAGCCAAAAATATCCCCAAATGGCGCGTTTGCAGGTGGTGTTTTCGGCTGTCCGCATCTCGGACACACTGTTTCCTCCGGGGAAGAATATGCTCCGCATTTGCTGCACCTGTATCCGAGCTTTTCCGCCACATGTATGGGTGCGTCTCGTGGATCAATGAGTATGCCCTCAGCAGATTTCAGTTCTTCTTCCTCTTTGCGTAGCTCCTCCGCGTTTCTAACTTCTACCAGCGGTCGCTCTGGATTTTGAGGATTATGAACCACCCTTATTTCCTCGGAGGGGCGTTGAAGGTGAAGAGAAATTGCCTGTGCAATCATTGACTTTCCCGTTCCTGGTGGTCCAACCAGCAACAGGTTGCGATGCTGCATTGCGGCAATCTTGGCTATGTATATTGCTTCGTCTTGCCCTATCACTCGCTCCAGAGGGTCTGTGGGAATAACAATGTCCGCAGTCGTCTCTATATCCTTTAAATCAAACCCCTTTCTGGGGTCAATCATTTTTTCACCCGGTCTTTTGTGATTATTTTAATTGATACAGGTTTCTTGGTTACATTTCCTACCTTGTATCCTATCACGGTGTTGATTCCCTTTTGATGCGCAACGTCCACGAGTCTCTGCGAAATTATGCCTCCTGTTATTACAGTATCTGCGCTCTGCTTGAATTCCTTGAGTTTGTCTATAAATTCGTTCAAGGGGATTCTTGTGAGTACCTTTCCGTTTTTAAGTATTGCCGCCTCTTTTTTCTCGTTTAGCTCTTTGAACAGGCTATCCATGGGGTCCACTTTTTCCTCATCTTTTGGCGCTTCATGTCTGTCCCTCGTTTCACGAACAGTTTTTTCTTCTTTCTCCCTGATTTCGGTTTTTCTTTCTTCGTTGTTCTCATCTTCCTGTCTTTCTATCTCTATGTTATGCGTTGCAAGGTACTGTTCCACAGGCATCTTGTTTCTTAGCGCTTTGGTGAGCTGCTTGTACGTGAGCTCTTCTACCTCGTAGCCTTTCGGTGCGCGGGCGACAAAGTCAATATCCGCAACCTGCAAAAGCTCTTTCAAAATCAAATCTCCACCGCGATCCCCGTCTAAAAAGGCCGTTACTATTTTCTTTTTGCTCAATTCCACTATCGTTTTTGGCACGCTCGTTCCATTTAATGCTATCGTGTTCTTTATTCCGTGCTTTAGAAGATTGATAACATCGCTTCTTCCCTCAACCACAATTATTGCATCGCTTTTCTCCACGTTGGGCCCCGCGGGAAGATGCTCTTCTCCGTAACTTGTAATTTCTTCAATTTCAACGCTCTCCCGCACAGCTTTTATGATATCTTCGCTTACATTCTTCCCTTGCTCGAGTAAATTTTGGAGCAACTGCTTTGCGCGCTCAACAACCCGCTGTCTCTTTGTTGCGCGGATATCTTCAATCCCCAGCACTTCAACATGTGCGCGGCACGGACCAACTCTATCTATGGTTTCCAGTGCCGCAGCGAGTATTGATGTTTCAACTTGATCAAGGCTTGATGGAATTCTTATTTCGCCCACGGATCTTCCCTTTTCAGAACGTATATCTACTTCAATCCTTCCTATTCTTCCGCTTTTTTGCAGGTCCCTGAGGTCGAGATCATCCCCAAGGAGACCTTCAGTTTGTCCAAAAATGGCCCCAACAACATCTGGTCTTTCAACAACACCATCCGTCTCAATTTTGGCAGTTATCAGATACTTTGCAGCGTTTGGATCGTTGTACAACTTATTCACCTCCTAAACCATATCCTGGGAAAAATAGCCATGTCCCCCCTCTTAAATTGAATCATCCAGCTTTGGAATGATTGTGAATGAGTGTGATGAGTGTGATTTTGTGATACAGGTGAGAGCATGACTATTTCTCCCGTGAGCGTTATGGTAGCAACCTTTATAAATTTTATCATCAATACTTGAACGTGAGAGCTTATATCTTGGTAGGTGTTTCCAAAAGATTACCGAACAAGCATCTATTAAAAGTATGGAATAACAGAAGATTGATTGACATTGTGATAGGGAATCTTAAAAAGTTGAATTTAGATGTGGTTCTTTATTCAAAAATAATGCTTGATGTGGATGCTCCGGTGATAATGGATAACAGCGAGTGGATACTCGAATCAATTGTAAGTATATTGAAGAGAGATAGCGGTGTATTCATATTTGGGGGTGACATGCCTACCGTGAGTGCGGAAGCAGTCGAATTGTTGATTAGCAGGTACAGGGGCAGGACAGTTATTCCAAGATGGAGAAAATCTGGTTTTCTTGAGCCTTTGCATGGTATATACTGTGATTCAGTTATACCATGCCTTGAGGGGGCGGCGAGCATAACAGCAGGTTTGAAAAATTGTCAAATGGTTGATTTTGTGGATGCGGATTTGCTTCCACCTCAAACGTTTTTCAATGTCAATACCCGGGGAGATATGGACAGGTTAGTTCGTCTTTTCAATCGCAATTTTGGGGGTTTTTGATTATTTTTATTTTTAGAAATTTAAACCATATTTTTACTATCCAGTACATGTCCAATTACCTGCTCATTCATTATTAATTTTCTCTATTTTATTTTTCTGTGGGTTTTGATTACCTCAATAGGCGAAAACCTTAAAATAGAGGGGGGTGATGTAAAAAATATGAGCGAAGTAGAAGAGATAAAAGATAAGAACTACGAGTTCTACATCAACGCGGACCTGAGCGAATACGCAGGCAAGTGGATTGCGATAGTGGATGGAAAAGTGGTGGCGAGCGGAGACAGGGCGGATGAGGTTGGAATGGAAGCAGAGAGAAAATATCCAAACAAAAAGATTGCACTTGTAAAAATACCCACAGAGGACACTCTTATTTTGTGAGGTGAAAATATGAAAATCATTTTCAACTATCGCAAAGAAAGGGGCATTTTTGGAAAGACATACCGGCCCGTTGCTGACATAGAAATTCAGAAAAGCGATGGTAGATGGGTTGAATTTCACCCGTATATTGATTCAGGGGCGGATATAACACTTGTGCCTTACACTATGGGGCTGTATCTTGGTTTCAATACACCCACTGGAAAAATCGAAGAATTAAAAGGTGTAAGGGGTGTTGCCCTGCCTGTTGAAATCCGCAGGGTAAAGATGAGAATCGGAGACGTGGAATTTGAGCCGCGGGTTGCGTGGGCATTGATTGAAGAAGCGCCGCCGTTGTTAGGCGCCTCGACATCTTTGACAAATTCAACATCACATTTATGGAGAAAGAGGGAAAGATAATTTTTGAACCGGTGGGCTAACTTTTTGGGTGAAGTGAATATGACTTTTTCACCAAAATTTTCATATATTGATGGTAACGGCACTTCGATCTCCGAGATGAGATACATTTCTCCCGAAGAGTTAGATCCACTGGTGCCGTATGCCAATTCCACAGGGGTATGGACAGACACGGATAAGGATGGAATTCCCGATGTGGCCGAAACCTACCTGTCCAACCGCTCAAAATGGAGTTACTTTGCCACTCATTACTCATCCTTATGGAACAATTACTCGAGGATATCCGAGTACTTCAAGACCGTAAAGCGCAATCAAAACGAGAGCGCAGCCGAGAAGTGGCTCAGCGATCAATTCAACCCGACGATCGTGGAGCACACGCCCCCGCAGGTTCTGAGGTTCAATGTCAAATTCTACTACTATCTCCTCACAGCATACGTGGAGTATCATGTGGTAATAGTGGATGCTGGAAAGATAAGCAAGGTCGTGTTCAAGAACCTTGATAACGGGGATGTCAAGGTCTTCACTCCCGACTCCGGATATCTTGAATTCTCCGGCTCGTTCTACGCCACTCCCTGGGGCGCGAATTTAGGATTCAAGCTGAAGTTATTCGCCAAGGATGTTGCGGGAAATAGGATGAGTTTCACAAAGGAGATAAAAGGCCCCGTTGGAAAATTGATAGATGCACTCGCAAAGATATGGAGCGAGATATGGAATGTCCTTGTGAAAGTGGGGAAAGAGATCGCGAAGGCGGTGGAGTTCATTGTGCATTGGCAGGTTGAGCAATTTATGGATATGTTTAATACAGCGCTGGATACCGCCAAATCAGTGATGTATGAATTCATTTCCACGGTGATATGGGACATATACGGCCTTTACGAGGGAAACGTTTCAATGA
This sequence comes from DHVE2 group archaeon, assembly GCA_027023265.1. Taxonomy (GTDB): domain Archaea; phylum Thermoplasmatota; class Thermoplasmata; order Thermoplasmatales; family Aciduliprofundaceae; genus JAADDK01. Next base: position 209,389 of record JALVVV010000049.1, on the reverse strand, counting down.
GAGAATTTGTGGCGGACATAATGAGCTCAAAGGTATTCATGGTTATGCTGGGATTCATGGTAGGTCTTACCATACTCAATTATGCTATCCTGGCCACAGGAATAGGTGGCGCAATTCTAACGGCAATTTCGGCGGCACTGCTGGTTGCATCGGGAATTACGATGATCGGCATAGGTATTTCGTTTGTGTTAAATCCAAGTGATAATGTTTTAAAGGGCTGGGTGGAAAGCATACTTAACTATGTAACCGGCCATAATTCTACATCCAACAAGCAGCTTAAAGCCACAGCATACCATCTGTACGCTAATGAATCAGACGAGGAATTGTTCGAAGAAGTATCTTTGTTCGTGCTTCCGCTATTCTGGATGATAAGTGCGCTTGCAGCAGAAAATATTATACTGGTTTCCTTTGCAGTAGGCCTAGATTTGTGTGTATTGCTGTTGGGTCCAATGTATCACACAGAAATGGAAAAATATCACTTTGATAAAAATCAAACCATAAACATAACCCGTGGGCTTATTGCCACTGTAGTTGGTGGTATAATAGTGGCAGAAATTGGCATTATTGGAGCACTTGACGAAAATAATGCAGTTGTGGCTATTTTCGACCTTATTGTCATTGCATGGGGATTAATTGATTTATACCTTTTATACAAAGATTACTTCAATTTGATTGGGGGGGATGATAATGCATAAAACCTATACAAACATAAAATATCTCTCTGAGTTTTTCTTGATATTTCTATTTTTCATGTTATTTTGGCTTTATTTCTTAGGGGGTGATATTTTTAGATACTGTATATTGTACGTTGGATTTTTCACGACATCCATAATTTACATTGCTATTATTTTGTTTGTCTTCTCAAACCAGCACGTTTTCAAGGTGATATGGGATGAAAAAAAGATTGTCTTCAAAAACTTGTTGTGGGGAAGTGGGAAGTATTATAGCTGGGATTCAATAGCAGAGATATATTACTGCCCGAAGTTTGGCGTTGTGCATCTCTTCATAGCCACAGATGACGGGGAGTTCTACTCTATGCCTGATGTCTCGGATAAACTCTATCAGGCACTGAAGAAATACGCAAAAGTCGAAATCAAAACGATTCGCCATCCGATGGAGGTACTACCATACCTGCGGGAGAGAAGAGAGAATGCCCGTAAATCAAGAAAAAAGTTAAGTAAAAGGAGGTGATGTATAAATATGGAAAAGGTAAAGAATACGAACAATCTGGTGATAGGCGAATATTTAAATGATATGCTGGGGGAGAAATTGACGGAAGATATTCTCAAAGTATGGGAGAAGAAGTTAAAGATAATCGAGGAGATAGAAAACATGGATTTGCCTGTGGATGACTGGGAGAAAATGGAAGAGGAGATAATGAGGGGTGCAGTGGAGTGATATTCATAGACACGAGCATATTCATGTACGCTGCAGGAAAGGAGCATCCGAATAAAGAGCCTTCTGTAAATATCCTTAAGTTGATAGCCGTGGGGGAAGTAGATGCGATTATCAATGTGGAAGTGCTCCAAGAGATTTATCACAGGTATACAATGATAAAGATGAAAGAGAAGGGGATAGAACTGGCAAAGAAAGTAATCACGATCGTGCCAAGAATTTATTCAATAGAGCTGAGCGATGCTATAAAAGCTATGGAAATACTGGAAAAATATAATGTGACTTCCAGAGATGCCATTCACATAGCGTTTATGCTGAACAGAAATATCAAAGAGGTTTGCACCTATGATCGGCACTTTTTTGGAGTAGAGGGGATAAAAGCATACAAACCTGAAGATTTATTAAGGGCCTATGAGAAGTGAACATTATCTATTTTGCTGTCGGATTGACGATGGCGATGTCATCCCTACGGGCGCGGAGTTGCGCTACTGGAACGCCACGCGCGGGCTGCCGATGGACGGGGCTGTGAACTACACGCTTAATCCGGATGTGGACGGGGACAACATCACGGACGGGAAGGAAATCAACGGGTATGAGGTAAAGATAATCACCGGCTGGAAATCGGATGGAACTCCAATCTCCGAGATGCGCTATATTTCGCCTGATGAGTTAGACCCGCTCATCCCATACCGGAACTCAACGGGAGTTTTGCTGGACACCGATAAAGACGGAATACCGGATGTTGTTGAATCGTGGTTCTCCAATTCATCCATTGCCACAAGTTCTGCGTATCAAAATGAGTTCAAATCCAGATTTGGAGATGACCTGTTCAACCAGTACTCTTGGGTCATAGATTACTTCAAAACTGTGAAGAGAGAGCAGAATGAGAGCGCTGCAGAGCAGTGGCTCCGCGATCAGTTCAACCCGCTAATAGTGGATCACACGCCGCCAATCATCACGAAGTTCAAGCTCACGTGGATCATCGTCACCGATTCCAATTTCCCGTACGTGCATCTGTACGCGCATGTGCACGTGAGCGTGCGGGATGTCGGGAGAATAGAATGGGTGAATGTGACGGATAAAAATAACGGTGAGGTGTGGGCGAATTATGTAGGCAGCACATTCTTCGACGGGCAGCACAATTTCAGTGCATCTTTGCTCAGCGATGGCGTGACGGGGAGCGTGAGGATCAATCTCACCACCTATGACCACGCGGGCAACTACTTCTACGGCGAGAAGAAATTAGACGGGCTCGTGAACGCGTCGCTCAATGCGCTCGCCGCGCTCTGGGGGCAGCTGTGGGCCGCGCTGGTGGCGGTGGGAAAAGCAATGGCGAAGGCGGTAAATTTCATTCTGGAGTGGGTTGAGAACCTGATAAAACAGGCGTTGGATGCTATACACTCCCCGCTAAGAGCAGCGTACAATGATTGGGCAAACCATATCGCACCAATTCTAATCCAGTTGGGGGTAGTATTTGGAGTAATTTCACAGAAAGATGCAATGGTAAAGGGAATAAATGTAAAACAAAGTGATGGCAACAATGAAGCACTAAAAAGGCAGGCAGTTTTAATGTTCTTAACAGCGTTATTTGCAGGTACTTTTGGCTTACTTATAATGAATTTTGCAGAGGTAATAATAGCCCTTGAATGGGTGATTACTATAGTGGAATATGTTCTTCAGGGTGGACAGGCAGCAGCGCTAATTGGTAATGTTATTGCGAATATAGTAATAAACTATAAGATATTTGAACTGGTATTTGAATTACTTGCGTCTGCACTTATAGGAGAAGTCATCGGTACATTGCTAACGCATTTAATACCTCCAGATTCTGCATTCTGGGCTGGGAATGTACCCTCTACAATAGTGTCAATTGGTGTGGTTATATGGCAGTATCGTAAAACTGATTTACTTGGATATGGATTTGGAAAATGGAATTTATGCTTTCTATTATGGGACTATTATTAACAACAGTACTATATTCATATCATTTAGAGTTCTGGTCAGCAGCTATAGGATTAGTAGTATCTATTATTGGGTTCACCATAGCTTTAACAAAGCCATCTCCTATTGATGAAGCAAATCCATCTATAGGTTATATTGATGAAATTGTGGATGCAGGGATTGTAGGGATGAACGTGGCTGAACTTCTGGCGAGTTATTAAGGTGGTTTAAATGACAGAAATCATAGATGATCTAAGAAAAATAGAAATAGCAACAAAAAAATCAAAATACACAAACTATATTTTTATTTTAGTATTTGGAGGAATAATAACTTCTGTATGGATTGGTCTTTATATTAGATTTAAAGAATTTCAAGAACACTCTTCTGGAGTAAATCTGTACGGAAACTTATCAGCACTTTTTCTATTAACAGGGATAGGTGTATGGGCTATATATTATTTGGTAAGTACTCAGCATCTACCAAAGGTTATATATCCTATAGATTATGGGATAAAGGTAAATCCTAAGAGAATTTATGTTCAAAAAGTTAGCAAAGATTTCATAATAAAATACGATTGGATTGAATTGGTGGTAATGAATGAGGATTATCATGGAGACATAGTAATAGAAATTTTCTTCACAGTAAATGGAAAGAAATATTTGTACCGTGATAAACAGGGCAGAATCAAAGAGATAGAGAAATTCATTCGTACATTAAGAGATAAAGGAATAGAAGTAAAAGTTCTTGAGCCATCGTACAAATATCAAAAGAAGCATGATTTAGGCTGGATTGCGGATATGATGAGAGGGAGGGAATTTGTATGATTAGTAGCACTGATCACATTCTAACTGTATTGGATTTGCAAACTACGCCGAGCCCGCCGTTTGTGGAAGTGTACGCGGTTGTGCACGTGGCAGTGAGAGATGTGGGCGGGATTTATTCGCTCCACATCTACGATCTGGACAGCGGCGAGGAATACGGGCCCAATAAACTGGGCTATACGCATTATGATTTAGAGCACAAATTCTCTGCCTCTTTGTTGCAGGCGGGCGTGGGCAGCGTTACCATCCGAGTTTATGCGGAAGATTACGCGGGCAATTCTATACAGGTGCAGAAGAACCTCAGCGGTGCGTTCGGCGTTGTCCTGAATGTCCTTTCTGAGCTCTGGAGCCAGTTCTGGAGCGCTTTGCAGAAGGTGGCGCAGGCGGTGGCGCGGGCGATGGATGTGATAATAGAATGGGCAAAGTCATTCATAAGTCAGATAGCAACGATATTCCAGCAGATGTTGGAATTGTTTAACTCCTTTGGCCTGAATCTTCTGCAGTTATTCCTTCAAAGCTATGAGCATTATAATCAAACGGGGCAACTTGGTCCAGAGGTGTCTAAGATAAATGAAATCATAAATCAGATAGGCATAATTGTTGGGGTGATGGTAGGTACTGTTATAGCTACACTAACAATTTTAGACGTCGTTTCAATGGGAATAGGCAGCATAATTATAAACATAGCAACAGGTTTAATAATTTTGGCGATTATGGAATACCTTCAAGCGATGATATCACAAGTAGGTACCATATCAATGCCCACCACACCTACCGTTCTTAGTCCTCAGTGGATCATAAGCATCATAGAAAAGATGATATCGTGGCAGCCTTCGAGAGCGCATTTTTCATTGTACTTGTCGGCAAATTCTGCTAATTCTCCCAGTGGTATCGATATACCATTTGTATTGGGCTGGATTTTGAGTATATTGGGGACATTTAGTAGTTTTTATGCGGTGTATATGGTCGCTAAAGTGGATTTCACAGGCATGGTAGGAGTGTTCTTATCGATATTTTCAGGGATTGTAGGTATTGCATTAGGCGGAGCGGCCTCATAAATCTACCCTCTGCTAACAGATCGAAACCAGAGTGCGGGTATAGCGTTTTTAGAAGCTGCTTTTGGAATAATAGGCTTAGCAGGTGCGGCTCTTCTAGGTAAGCCTGTGGGATATATGCCTGCTTGGATGAAGACCCTCAATATTGTTGCAGTGTTTATCTCTCTAATTTGTGTTGGATATGGGCTTATAACAGTGTTCTCATAGGAGGTGTATGAAATGTGGCATGATGTGGATTTAAACTATCACCCATGGCTTTTTTACTTTTTGTATGGATCTATGATAGGGGGAATAATCCTTGTACTTAGCTTGAATACATATTTTTTGGTTGGCTTCTTTCAGTATGATATTTTTAGAAAGGTGTATGTGGTGTTTCTCTGGGCGTTTCTTCTTTGGATTCTGGTAACAATGACGCACCGGGTATTTCAGGAAGAGATTCTGCTCTATGCAAAGAGAATAAAAATAGGTAATGATGGTATCGAAATAGTAAATTTCTCTGACAGGAAAATTTTGATAACCTTTGACCGTTTTATTAATGTTATAGAAGCAGAGGATATATATGGCAATGGTTTTAAACGGGTCAAACTATGTGCAATAATTTTTGACCAGTGGAAGGGAAAATCCTTGTGGTTTAAGATTGCATTTCCAAGAAGGCAGGTACAGGTAGTACTACCTGGCCATCTGTGCGGAGAGATTAAAGAGTATTGGGAGAAGTGGAAAGCACAAAAAACCAAACTTGGCGAAAACCTTAAAATAGAAAGAGGTGATGTGTAAGTATGCCAATAACTCTGGAGGAATTAAAGGTGGTTATAGAATTTGCGGAAAGAGGAGAAGAGAGCATGAGGGCTGGAAATTTAGGGGATATGCTGGCAGAGATAGGGAGAAAAGCGAAGGGTGCGAGACCAGAGGAGGATGTGAGAAAATACAGGGAGGATGAAGATGTATTTAGTTGATTCCAATGTGTTTCTCAATGTTCTCATTTATGGAGATAGGTTCAATGATGCAAGGGAATTCCTCAACAAAAATTCTGGTGAAATAGAAACTACTATGGTAAATCTCATGGAGATTTTCTCAATACTCACCAGAAAATATAAGTGGACGAAGGATAATGCAATAAAAGCAATAAGAGTTATAGAAGGGGATTGCAGGATCCTTATACCAAACGAATACGACTTCATAAGAGCCTACGAACTACAGAAGAAATATGTACTAACCGCCAATGATGCATTGATTCTTTCAATGGCGAGAAAAGAAAATGCTGTTTTGATTACCTATGATAGAGAACTGCTAAAATACAATGGAACCATATTACCAATAAAATCTATATAAAGGTAGTTCACATGGCAAAATTTGTGAGTTCATCTATCACATATCCAAAGGGTAAAATCACAAACGGAGAGTTTAATCCCTTCAACCCGCTTGACGCTCTGGGCGATCTGGATCATGACGGGTTGAGCAATCTTTTCGAGTCCAAGCACGGGCTCAACATCCAGGACCCGGACACGGATCACGATGGGATAGATGACGGTTATGAGTTGAATTACTGGAATGTATCAATGGGATTGGACATGGATACATCCGTTGAATACTGCAAAATCCCGGATGTGGACGGGGACAATATCACAGACGGGAAGGAAATCAAAGGGTATAAAGTAAAGATAATCACAGGGTGGAAGGGCGACGGCACGCCCATCTCGGAGATGAGATATATATCTCCCGCCGAGCTCGATCCTCTTGTCCCATACGCCAATTCCACCGGCGTGTGGACTGACACGGATAAGGATGGCATACCTGATGTGGCCGAAACATACCTTTCCAATCGTTCGCAGTGGAGCTATTTCGCCAAGCATTACTCTGCACTCTGGAATAATTACTCATGGATATCCGATTACTTCAAGACCGTAAAGAGTAATCAGAACGAGAGCGCCGCGAAACAGTGGTTACAGGATCAGTTCAATTCGTTAATAGTTGAGCGCACTCCGCCCGTGATAACCAAGTTCCTGCTCTGGTGGGACGATGAAGGATTCGATGTTTATGCTGTCGTGGATTTAGTTGTTCACGATGTAGGCGGAATAAAAGAACTGAACATCTGGGACGAGAACAACGGAGAATGGGCAGGAATAACCGACGGAGGAGAGACAACGTACAGAATATATCACAAATTCTCCTCGTCCGGATGGGAACAGAATTTCGGAAGTGTTAGGGTAAAGGTAGAAGCGAAAGATTATGCGGGAAACAGCATAACAGTGGAGAACGAATTGAAGAGTTCATTAAAGAAGCTGTGGGACGCACTCACATCCCTCTGGAATGCGATATGGAACGCCCTGCAGAAGGTTGCGCAGGCGATTATGAGCGCGCTGAGTTTCATTGTGGAGTGGATAAAAGCATAATTAAGGCAGGAGTGGATAAGTTAGTAAGCAGCATAATGAGTATTATAAACAGCTTAAAGGCGTCATATGAAGCTTTGTTGTGGGCAATAGTGAATACTACATCTTCCAAAGCCACTAAAAGCACAGATACCGAGAAATTATCTGCAACTACTAATACAAAAGATGAATCGTTAATAGTTGCACTTGGGCATTTCTTTAACTCATTGTTAGAGTTTGCTGAGATTGTATTCACTGCGTTTGCTTTGTTTATGACCGGAATGGTTGTTGCGAAGGCAGTAACATTTGGGGCTGGTGCGGCTGTGTCGTCGGTGGTAGCAGTATTTGCTAAGGATGTGGTTATAGCAGCATTGGGTGTGGCTCTAACAGGCGTGGTTATAGACAAAGCGATGGCATCTGCGAGTGGTGCAGAGCCCGGAGAATCTCTTCTTGCAAAGATGCTGGAAGTTGCAGGTCTCGGATTTTTGGAGGTGTACCACGCTATATACCAGTACTTCGAAGCAAGACTGGTTAGCGGAGTGGGGAGATGGCTCGTGAAGTACATAGGCATGGCCCTCGCATTGACATCATTCCTGTGGGAGTATGTCTCGCCAGCACTCCGGGAGAATCCTACTGCTGCATGGATAAGTGTGTTTCTATCGGGTGCAGGGTTGGTATTCTTCCTATATGAAAAATTTGTCCTTAACGGGTATGAAGAAAAAATAGAAGGTCATTTATTTCCAATAGTTTCTATAATAGAATGGATTATTCCATTTGCTGGATTTGGTAATGCAGTATTTAATTTAACTATAATGGAGGGGAGTTGAAATGGAAAAGAAAATACTCCTTCATAGAAAATCTCAAAAACATGATACTCTTAGGGGTTCTCTTATCCCTTTTTTAATTTTTTTAGCACTGTATTTGATCATAGATTATCTATCTCATTGGTTAATTATAGGAAGCTTTTTGAAATATGGATTTTCAGGTGATGGTTGGTGGTTTGTTTTTGTATGTGCGTTTTTGGCGGTTACACTCCTTATATTTTATGGAGTTTCCACATCATCGCAAGTCGATAAGGATGAGTTTCTCTATATTGAAGGCGATGAACTCATATATCTCCACGGAAAAACAAAAAAGAGAGTAAATATTAAAGATATCTACGAGATTGTTATTGGTGTGGGAGGAATACAAAGAGTTTTGCATTTTAAAACAAGAAATCCCAAAGATGTTATTCTATTTGGTAACGACTATAGCTTGTTGGTTAGATCATGGATTTCTGTTGATGATTTGACAGTAGAAGGTATAAAAATTTATCAAATTCTGCGAAAGATCAATCCCAACATAGAACTCAAGCGCGTAGTACCGAGAAAATACAGGGCCACGAAAAATGCTGTTATTGAGAGTTACGAGGGGGGTAAATGGGTGCCAGAGGAGATAGGGCCGTGGTGGGGGAAATGAATGGCGAAAACCTTAAAATAGAAGGAGGTGATGTGTAAAATATGAGCGAAGTGGAGGAAATAAAAGATAAGAACTACGAGTTCTACATCAATGCGGACCTGAGCGAATACGCTGGGAAATGGATTGCGATAGTGGATGGAAAAGTGGTGGCGAGCGGGGACAGGGCAGACGAGGTATACAGGAAAGCAAAAGAGAGGTATCCTGACAAAATAATAGCGATTGATATGGTACCCTCTGACGAGATGCTGGTTCTATAAGGGAGGGGCTACGATGAATATAGAATTCAAATACAGAAAAATGGAAAGTACTATTGTGGGTACTATAGAGAGGCCCCTTGCGGACATCTTTGTGAAAAGTAAAGATGGCGATTGGATTGAGTTTCATCCCTTTATAGATTCAGGCGCTGATATAACTCTGCTTCCCTATTCATTCGGGATTATGCTGGACTTGTCAAAAGAACTTGGTGATATAAAAGAACTTAAGGGAGTTAGGGGAATAGGACTCCCGGTGATTATCACTAGGGTAAAGATGCGAATAGGAGAGGTGGAATTAGAGCCACGAGTTGCGTGGGCGTTGATTGAAGAAGCTCCGCCATTACTTGGAAGGCTGGATATATTTGACAAGTTCAACATCACATTCAGGGAGAAGGAAGGAAAGATAATTTTTGAACCTATATAAACTCAATTTGGGGCGGGAGAGTTGAGCATCGGCACGGATCCATTCATTGCGGATACGGATGGTGACGGCATACCTGACGTTGTGGAGGCAACGCTTTCCAACCGCTCGCAGTGGAGCAGTTTTACGGTGCGCTACCCCTCGTTGTGGAGCGAGTACTCATGGATTTCAAACTACTTTAATACGATAAAAAATAAAGAAAACGAGAGCGCCGCCGAGAAGTGGCTGAGAAATCAGTTCAACCCGCTCATTGTGGAGCACACGCCCCCGCAGGTTCTGAAGTTTGAGGTCAAATTCTACTACTATCTCCTCACGGCATACGTGGAGTATCATGTGGTAATAGTGGATGCTGGAAAGATAAGCAAGGTCGTGTTCAAGTGGGGAAGATAATAGAGAAGGCGATGAGTGTAATAGAGTACAAGGTAATGGGCATAAAGAATATAAGATAATAACATCTAAATGAGATTATGGCTTTAAAGAGCAGGAATTTAGAATATATTGAAGAGTATAAGAAAGTATGTAATCACCAACCATCGAATAATATAGGCGGTTTAGAAAGGGGCCCGCCCTTTCTTGCGAATATTTCTTTTTCCACTTTGCTGCTCTTTTCCAGAGTCTCCTAAGCAATCCTCTTTGAGCATTTTACTGGTGCTTCTTGCATACTGGGCCAATAATGTGGGAGCTTTCCTCTCTTCATCGCTTTCACTCTATTTTCACAATTCAGTACATGTCCAATTTCCTGCACATTGATTATTAATTTTCTCTATTTTATTTTTTTATGGGTTGCGATTCATACCGTATCGGGAAATCTTTAAATCTCATGATTCACTTACAACATGCTTCAAATGATTCACCGTGTAAGCGAGAGATGGAGTAAAAACGATATCATGGAGTTGTTCGATGGGGTTATTGCGGAGTGGTTTTCCTCAAAATACAGCGAGCTCACAGAGCCGCAGAGGTATGGAATTCCTCTCATTCATTCAGGAAAGAACGTTTTAGTTTCATCACCCACGGGTAGCGGAAAAACTCTAACTGCGTTTATATCAGTAATAAATGAGCTGTTTCTAAAGGCAAAAAACGGGAGTCTGGAGGACAAGATATACTGTGTTTACATTTCTCCCCTTAAAGCTTTGGCTAACGACATTCACAAGAATCTGGAAGTGCCTCTTACTGAGATTAACGAGCTTGCAAAACGGGAAAAAATGAAAATACCGAAGATACGGGTGGGTGTTCGATCAGGGGATACATCACAGAACGAAAGGCAAAAAATGCTTAGAAAGCCCCCTCATATATTTATAACAACTCCTGAATCTCTTGCACTTGCACTAACAGCTCCGAAGTTCAGGGAGAAATTCAAAAGTGTCAAGTATGTTATTGTTGATGAAATCCACGAAATAGCTAACAACAAGAGGGGAGTTATGTTATCCCTTAACATGGAGCGACTTGCTTACCTTGCTGGAGAGTATCAGCGTATAGGACTAAGCGCTACTCAGGCTCCGCTGGAAGAAATTGCCCGTTTTTTAGGTGGTTATTCTGGTGAGCGTGAGAGAGATGTGTGGATTGTGGAGTCAAGTTCAAGAAAGGAACTTGATCTCAGGGTGATAACTCCTGTGGATGACCTTACCCTCACTCCATATGAAGTGGCCAGCGAGAAGATGTACGATATGCTGGTGGATATGATTAAAAAGCATCGCACTACCCTTGTGTTTACTAACACCCGGAGCGGAACGGAGCATGTGGCCTACAAGCTTAAGGAAAGGGGCATTGAGAAATTGGAAGCACATCACGGCTCTTTGAGCAAGGAAACGAGGTTGCGTGTAGAGCGGGATTTAAAAGAAGGAAATTTGCAGTGTGTCATATCTTCAACATCTCTGGAGCTTGGTATAGACATAGGCTATATTGATTTAGTTGTTCAGATAGGCTCTCCAAAAAGTGTTGCCAAGGGATTGCAGAGAATAGGAAGAAGTGGCCATGCATATGGTAAAGTTGCCAAGGGCAGGTTCTTTGTGTTCGAGTTAGATGACCTTGTGGAGTGCACAACTCTTGTAAAATGCGCCTATGACGGAAAAATTGATAGAATTAGAATTCCAAAAAATTCTTTGGATGTGCTTGCGCAAATGGTCGTGGCTCTGAGTCTTGAAAAGAGATGGGATGTGGATGAAGCTTATCAGCTAATAAGAAATTCGTACTGTTATCGCGATTTGCCAATGGAGAAATTTGAAGAGGTGCTTCACTACCTTGGCGGTCACGTTTTAGGTGACGAGCTTTACTCAAAAATATGGTACGACCCGGAAGAGCGCAAGTTTGGGCGCAAGAGAAGCTCACGGATGATATTTTTCATGAATTTGGGTACGATTCCAGATGAGGCAGATTACACCGTGGTTGATGTGGAGGGTAAAAGACTTGGTGATTTGAGCGAGAAATTTGTGGAAAAGCTCCAGAAGGGAGATGTATTCGTGTTGGGTGCAAGAAGTTATGAGGTAATGAAAATAACCTCTTCAAAGGTCATAGTCAGAGATGCCACTGGAAAGAGACCTACCGTGCCATCATGGGCAGGTGAGATGCTGCCCCGCTCCTTCGATTTAAGCGTAGAAGTTGGTATGTTCAGAGAGTTTGTGAAAAACAGCATAGATAATTTTGGCGAAGAAGGCACTATTGATATTCTAATGAGAGATTATTTTCTGGACCGAAAGGGGGCAAGGAGCATCGTGTCTTATGTTAAACAGCAGATGCACTATGATGTGCCCACCCATAGAAACGTTCTTCTGGAGGGGTATATAGATAATTCGAGGAGGTACAGTATAATATTTCATTTTCCGTTTGGGCGAAGGGTCAACGATGCACTCTCAAGGGCATATGCCTACAAGCTCACGGAGATTTACGGGGTCAATGTGGGAATAAGCATAACGGACGATGCATTCATGCTGACAAGTAAAAAGAAGATTCCGATTGATAGAATTATAAATTTGCTTGCCCCCGATGAGCTTGAATCTGTTTTAAAAGATGCCATTTTCAACACCGAGCTTTTTAAGCAGAGATTCAGGCACGTGGCCACGCGCTCGTTCATGGTTCTTAGAAGGTACAAAGGCCGAAATATCTCTGTGGCAAGACAGCAGCTTAGAAGCGATAAAATTTTGAAGATTCTGCGGGATATTCCCAATTTCCCTGTCATGGAAGAGACCTTTAATGAGATTCTTAATATTGCGATGGACATGCCAAACGCCAAAAAGGTTTTGGAGAAAATTGAGGCTGGAGAGATAAGCATAAGGGTAATTGATTATACAAACACTCCAAGCATATTCGCTCACAGCATAATTTTAGTGGGCATATCCGATATTGTTTTGATGGAAGACCGCAGTGCGCTTTTGAAGGAACTTCACATGAGACTTTTGGAGAAAATAATCCCGTCTTCTGAGATAGGAGAGATGCTGTCAGAATCAGATGTGCGGGAACATTTCAAGAATAAAATTCGGATTAAGGGGAAAGATGACTTGATAAACTTCATATCCCGTGCACCAGGTGTGGACGTTCTCCACCGTCGTGGTATAAACGTTTTTGATTACTCAGATATCCCTGAGAAAGAGTTGAGGAAGTACATCTCCGAGCTGATTGAAGATGGTGATATTGTATCCGTTTACGCTCATAGATTACTGTGGACAACTCCATCTCTATATCCTGTTTTTTCCACAATTTACGCAAGAGATTGTTCCGAAATTTTGGAGTGGAAAGGGGACAGAACCGTGGAAGAAATAGCGAAAGAGAACGATATTAAAAGAAAGGAAGCCGTGGAACTGCTAAAATGCATGGAGAGGGCTTACCTTGCTGGAAGAAAAATAATAAACGGAAAAACTCTCTGGTATCGCCGCGATAGGTTGTCTATAAATAGAGAATACGCAATTGAAATCTTGATAAGAAACCTGCTTTATTTCAGGGCGCCTCTTACTTTTGAAGAAATAATATATTCCATTCACGTGGATGAAGATTCTGTAAGAAAAATCTTGAAATATATGGTGGATGAAGGAGTAGTTATTAAAGGCATGTTTTTGCCCGGTTACGGGGAGCAGTACATGCTCAAGGATGATTACCTTGCCTTGAAGAAAAATCAAGGGATTAGTGAAAAAGAGCTCCAGGAGTACCGTGCGTCAAAGATACTGAGAAGCATGGACTGTGAAGAGTATTTTAGAAAATTCATCGTGGTGTTTAATTTGGATTCCCTGAAAATTAGGGGCTGCTATGACGAGTTTTTGAAGCTTGTGAAAGAGGGGAATGTGGTTTATGGTCGTTTTTTGGGCAGCAGGTTTGGGTACACTTTAAAGGATTATGTTCCTTTTATTGCCGGGGCATACCGTAGAGAAGAGTTGAACGAGAACGATGATAGAATATTGGCTCTGGTGAAAGCTTTGGGCAAAAAAGCCACACCGGCCATGGTCGCAAAGATGAGCAATTTTACCCAGAGAAAAGTTAAAAAGCACCTTAGAAAATTGGAGGAAAACATTTATATTTGCAGGGAAGTGACTGCTATCGGCTCAGAGGAAGAATTTCCATATTATGTGGTTCCCGAGGCAAAGGGGAGTAAGGATGATTTAATAAAAAGAGTCGTGGAGAGCTACGGACCGTTATCCAAGAGCCAGATAGAATGGTTTACCGGCTTGAAATTTCAAGGTTCTAACGATTTCCGCGTGACCACTGTTGAGGGAACATCTTATTATCATGTCGAGGAAAAATTGAATGGAAAGCAAGGTGGCAATTTCGTGATACCCCGTGAGGACCCTTACGCGTATCCTATTTTGAACAAAATATACGACATTTTTTCAGAGGTGCGCTCTCACATTTTAGTATCTGGTGGCGAAATAAAAGCTACAGGCTGCTTGGAAAATCGCTGTGACCATGTCTATGTTGTGGACGTGGAAGGAGACATAGATGCTTTTCACAGTGCTCTAAAAAGCAGTTATATGGTAGTATCGTCTGTGAAAACTGAGAGCAAGGGGTATAAAAAGATAGGTAATTACTATGTTTACGGCAATGTTAGCGACAGGATATACCCTCTATCTCAGGTTATATCTTACCTGCTATGGAAAAACAGGGTTGTGCCAGGTAGAAAATTAAAGACGCCGGTGGATGTTGCCCAGTTTTTAGGTGTTATTCACAGTGATTTTGAGCTTGTAAGGGCGTACAGAAAAATAGATTTGTCCAAGTACTACAAATCGGAACTGGTTTACGAAATGGCTGATCTTCTTGGAAATAGAGGATATGGCACCTTGGATACTGCTTCATTGTTCCAGGCCATAAAATCAGTGGGGCTGGAGCATAACATGAAAGTGGTTTACGAGATAATGAGAAAGAAGAGAAAGGCAACGCTCTCTGAAATTTTATTAGAATCCCCTCTGGGAACTGAAAGAACTGAGAGTGCTCTTGCCGCGCTTTATTCTGGAAATTACGTGGTGAAGTATTCCTATGGATACGTTTTTGTGGACCGCAAATACTCTCGTGAGTTCGCAATGAAAAAGCTGTTTGAGAAATTAGTGGATATGTTTGGATTCATAACAATTAACGCTATAATTGAGTTTTTTGGGGGCTATGCAGGCTGTTATGAAATTCTCGATTTGATGAAAAACATTGATATGAATGCTGGGATGTATCTCAACGATGGCCGAATATATTATGCGTTTGAGGAAGAGCTGGAAGATACGCCAGAATATGATTTGCCAGTGGTTCTTGCACCCCGGGACCCACTTGCCATTCTCCTTAGAAATATATTCCCGCAGCCCTTTGAAGGCTATGTGGTCGTGAAGGGAAATATTGTGGGCTCCGTCAAAGCAACAGGAAAAAGAAAAATCAAAATATCCAAGAGCACATCTGAATACGTGGAAGAGATTTTCAAGGCGTACATGGGGTCACTTATTCGTTGAGTGATTCTATTATTTGCACGCTTCTGCTGGCCCCTATCCTGTTTGCTCCTGCTTTAATCATTTCTATTGCCTCTTTTGCAGTGTGTATTCCTCCAGCGGCTTTGACTCCCATACCTGGGCCCACAACCTCTCGCATGAGCTTCACATCTTCTACCTTGGCACCAGCAGGACCGAATCCGGTGGACGTCTTGACAAAATCGGCTCTTGCACTCTTTGCTATTTCGCATGCTTTGACCTTTTCTTCATCCGTGAGATAGCAGGTTTCTATTATTACCTTGACAATGGCTCCAAGTCCGTGGGCTGCTTCCACGATTTCCCACAGCTCCTCTTCAACGTGCTTGTAGTTTCCATCTTTAAACGCACCTATGTTCATCACCACGTCAATCTCCGATGCGCCGTCCTCTATGGCCATTATGGTCTCCTGTACCTTTGTCTCCGTAAATGTTGAGCCAAGGGGGAACCCCACCACAGAAACAACTTTTATGTCAGTATCTTTTAAAAATTCAGCCGCATCTCTAACTCTATATGGGGCTACACAAACTGCATAAAACCCGTATTTTTTAGCCTCATCACAAAGTTTCTTTATGTCTTCACGTGATGCGAAGGCATTAAGGTTGGTGTGGTCAATATACCTGGCGAGTTCCTGCCTGTTCATAATCGGGAGATGGAATTATCCCATTTTATTTTTACCGTGATTCCCCGCTTTGCATGTATCCAGATTCCAAGATGGAGAAATGTCAAATAAAATTTGCAACATTGCGGGCAAGTTTGAAATTATAAGAGTGCATCCCGGAAAGTATGCTCCAGAGGGTGCACGGGTACACCGTGGTAGAATTTGAATCTTTAACTTCAACGCAAGATATGGCTAAAAATATAAGAAGAGCTAATACTGTGATTGTTGCCAAGGAGCAAAAAAATGGGCGTGGCAGGCGTGGCAGGACATGGGAATCCCCTTTTGGTGGCCTCTGGTTCACAGTTATATTGGATAATTCCTGTGAGCTGGTGACCCTTGCGGCAGGTGTCGCGGTGGTAAAGGCACTTGAAAGAATGGGTGTTCAGGCAGGTATTAAATGGCCAAATGATATAATTTATGGGGAAAAGAAACTTGGAGGTATAATAGCGGAAAGTTCAGGAGGATTGGTTTATTTGGGAATTGGCATCAACTTGAACAACGATATTCCAGAGAGTATAAGGGATATTGCAGTATCTGTAAAAGATAAAAACATAGTGCTCGAAGAGCTTCTTGCTTGCATCTTGAAAGAGCTTGATTCTCTAGTTACTGGTGACTCGGACAGAAAATTCGAAATTTTAAAACAGTGGAAAAAGTATCAAATAGTTTTTGGCAGGAAGGTTTGTGTCATAGATGGGGAATTGATTTGCGGCGTTGTCAGGGATATTAATTCAGATGGTTCTTTGATGGTTGAGGTGAAAGGTGGCGAGTTAAAGAAATTCTATGCAGGAGATGTGCATATTATTCAAATGGGGGATTGAGTTCTTCAATGCTTCTAAACAGGTTTCTTGTATCTATTCCCTTTTCCAGCAACCTTTCTGCCACTTTTCTTGCTTCCTTAACATTTCCAGAATCTAACAGATTCTTTATGTAAAGTAAACAGTAGTCCTTGGAAACGTTGTACTTGCAAAGGGTTCGGTAATCTCCAGTTTCAAGAGCTTTTCTCACTGCAATGTCCACCTCGTCGTATCCGTGCTTTCTGCGATGCCTGCTCCACAGCAATAGAAGAGATGGCAATACCAGAATTGACGATATAAATGAGAAAAATATTGAAAAAGAGAGAATTAACGCAAAGTTGCTCAAAGGAGGTATAGATGATAAAGATAAAATGCCTATTGATGCAATTGTGGTTGATGATGCCCCCAGCATTCCTCGTCCCAAATTACCGGTTGCTTTCAGTATTGCAGTTGTTATGTCATGGTATCTCCTTGTTTCTTCAACAAATCTATGTGTTATGTGAATTCCGTAATCAACCCCCAAACCAACGCATAAAGAAGCGATGGTGTTTGTCATTATATTCAGAGATATACCTAAGAAAAACATCAGGAGCCAGTTCCAGGTAACTACCAGTATTATTGGCAGTGCCGCTATTATGCCAAGTGTCACGCTTCTTTTGGTTATGAAAAACAGAATTATGAGCATGAATATTGCCGCGATAACAGAAAGGGTTAAAGAGCGAAACTGGTTTCTATTAATCTCGTCTATGGATGCTTTTCCCACTATGGAATCTCCAGCAATTTCCACCTTTCCGTACTTTTGAAGTGGTTTTGCGTCATCTTTCAACTCGGATACTAATAGATTAACCCAGTTTAAATCATGGGAGTTGGTGTGAATTATAAATATTGCTTTGTTACCTTTCATAACGCGCGAGATTTCCGGTTGTAACATAGAATAGAGCTTGGTTATGTTTTTATCAGGAATCCCATCCCCATTTGTATCGCTTTCTTTGAATAGCTTCACGAAGGTGGCGTTGTAGTAATACTCACCCCTGCGTGCGTCTCCGTGCATTTTCATTATGCTCCAGGGAGATATTACGGGATATTGATGAACCACAGTTTTATCGTTGGCTATGTTCTCCTGCACCTCTGCCATCGCTTTCAGTACCTGCGGTGATGAAAGATTCCCCTGAAAATATATGTAAGATATCTCAACGCTGGCATTGAAATGATCTTCGTAGTAGTTATAGTATTTGACTATATCCGAGTTTTTAGGGGCGAGGTCCCTTATGCTGAATTCCGTGCTTATGTGCTGGAATGCTATTATTCCCGCAGAGGATACGAGCATTGCGATGACGATGATAACGTATGGGTTCTTCAATGCTATTTTTGCGCCCACCTGTGTGGCTCTTAGGGTTACATCTTTTCTTTTACCCCTGCTATCGATAATATGATTCATTGCTGGAAGATACGTGTTCATTGCAATGAACGAGAAAATTAATCCTGCTGCTGCTAAAAATCCAAATCTCTGTATGTCTGTCATGCTGGATATGGTATTTGATAGAAAACCTGCTATGGACGTCAGCGTGGTGAGTATGAGCGCTCCGCCTACGGATGATACTGTTATAATTGTGGCTCTTTTTCTGCTCCTGTGTTCTCTCTCCTCCATGTACCTAAGTGTAACGTATATTCCATCGTCAACACCTATGCCAATCATCATTATTGGAACCGCTAATGTTATCGGGTCCATGTCCCATCCAAGTGCGGCTGAAAATCCTATGAGCCATAGAAGTGCAATAAGCACGGCGGATAGCGTCAAAACTACGCTTTTCCATGAGCGATAAGTGATGTAAAGTAGGGACACTAAAAAAACCAGGGATAATGGGAGAAAGGTTTCTATATCGTGTGTGGCTGCCACTTCTATTTGTTTAATCAGGACATCCGAGGACAGCGTGTGAAACTCTAACGGGCTTGTGTCATTTTTTACTATGCGATATATTTTCATCTCTTTTGAGGAATTCCAGAAATTTATTATTATCAATGCAGAGAGTCTATCCCTTGAAAGTAACGTGTTCTCGTACATTTTTCTAATTCCAAAAAAATCTTCAATCATTCTGAGCGAATAAACCTCATTCTCTGTTTTCCCTATTTTTTTCAATCCTGCACTTGCATTTGATTCCATGCTTTCAAGTAAATATGTGAGATTGGTCGCATTTTCTCCCCCTAAGCTTGCATACTTTTCTTTGAGGTAATTCAAATCATCTATAATTGCAGTTATGTTTTTTGAAGTTTGATTCAATATGCGGGTGTAATTTTGAATTAATGTTTCCACGCTATCATTTTTAAAGGTTTTTATCCTTTGTAGGTAATTATTATAATCCCCCTGGGTAATGTTATTCAAGTCGCTAATCATTTCCCTGCGTGTGTAATTTTTGTGAAATGTTATGTTATACGGATTACTGTACGATAAATTAACCGGCTCAAGGCTCATGTAATCCCAGAGCATGGTGGTAAAGTTTCCACTGAATTTTGAGTATATCCATCTCCTGTAAGACTGCAAGGCCTGAAGCATGGGGGTGACGTTAAATTTTTCAGTTTCTCTACCGGTGTCATTGTTAGACGTGCTTGTGAGGTTAAATCTCAGCATGTTCCATGCGTACTGTTTTACCTCAGGGCTTTCTTTTCTAACAAGTATGCTTTTCAGATTGTTAAAAATGTCCAGTACTTTGTTGAATATTACGTATTCTCCATAAAAAATAGCTATTTTGTAAACGGTCATTATCATGTGCTCCTCAGAGAGGTTCAGGAGCAGTGTGGCGTTGTTGTAGCTATTGGGGTTCTCAATGGCATCTCGTATTGTGGAGTTCAGTAGGGGTAGTGTATTTATATCAAGGTTAATTGAGTAATTGTAATAATGAATCATCAGTTCGGAGGAGTTCAGCACGTTTCTGCTCCACCACATGACCGTAGATTTATCAATTTTCGCTTTTTTGTATTTGTAAAGCACATTCAGGTACTCATTCAGGTAATTTCTAAGGGTTCCGTATTCTCTATTTCGCATTTTTTCAGTGCTGTTGATTAATTTAGTAATATTTCCTCCACTTGTGAAGTTGATTACTTGAATTCTGTAATTGCTCCAGTTTTTTAGGGATTCTCTGTACATTTTCGTGCTGTTAATCATGACGTCTCTGGAAGCGTTGTATATATCTACGGCCAGATTGTTCTGTCCAGAATAAAGAAGGGTTCTTGCCAGAGAAAATGATAAGTTGTATCCGTACCATTCAAGATACGTCGCATTGTAGTGTTCCATACCAATTTTGTCGCGGGTGATGTTGTACCTTACATTGTCAATGCTTTGATTCAGGTAGGTGAGGTTATACCTTTCGGGAAAGCCTATGCCACCTTTTACCCCGTTTCCTTCTGACTCGTAGGACGATATATTCTGATAAATTTCCAGCTCGTCAATGAGCATATTGGTGGAGTTGTACAGGGTATCTCTGTACTTTGAATCTTTTAGTATTTGAGCATATGATTCATTGTTTCCCGGAGCCAGTGATGAAGAATTGCTTGTGTATGCAGGAAGCAGAATAAATACCCGGTATGAGTCATTTTTAGCAAGGGAATCTCCGTGACTGGCCACGTACTCGTAGTTGCTAACTGCACTCTTCATCTTGTCCAGGTCTGTAAATATTCTGCTATCAATTGTAATGTTTATGTTGCGTGGTAGTTTGTCAATTAATTTTAAAAGGTGAACCCCAGTTGCAATATAATCAGCTATGGAATTTATGGAGGTTACATTTACATTTTCGTCTATTTGATTTTCCAGTTCAAGCATGCTAATTACATTGTTTTTTTCTATTACAGTATCGTTATGGCTTATGCAAACTACAAGAACATTGTCCTCTTCGCTCCCGAATGTTCTTATTATATTTTCGTAGTTTTTGTAAGCGTCATTTTTGAGCTCAAATCTTCCTGTGTTGACGCCAATTTTCGCTTGGGATGCATAATACCCGGAAATAAGTATGGATAGAACGACCAGGATTATTATTCCCTTGGGATGCTCAGCTATAAACTCTCCAAACACGGGGAAAGTATCTGAATGATGTTATTAACGTTTTCTCCACACATGTGCTACCTTTCTATGTATCCGGGAGAGCTATTTGTGAGATGCAGTGCGGGGTAAGTTGCAACCGTACAAAAATAAAATATGTGATGTTAGGGCATGAGGGGCAAAAATTTGATTCGATGAAGGTCGCAAAGGTAATGTATAAATCGATGAATGTAGAAAATCCAGCTTTATCTGAGCAAATATTCTTGGAAAGGGTACTCGAAACATATCTATTTCCCATGGGGTTTTTCAGGGAACTAAACATAGCTAAGGGGGGAAAGTTTTAAATGAGGGAATCTCTTTTCACGTATGTTTGAAGAGAAATTGAAGAATGCAAAAACAGGATTGACATTCGACGACGTTCTTCTTGTACCGGCGCGTACGCCAGTGGAGCCAAAGGAGGTTGTTGTTGAAAGTAAGGTTACTAAAAATATATCGCTTAAGGTTCCTATTTTGTCATCACCCATGGATACTGTTACCGAGGCGGAGATGGCCATTGCCATGGCAGAATTTGGAGCGCTGGGCATCATTCACAGGAACATGACCGTGGAGCAGCAGGTTGAAATGGTGCGGCGCGTGAAAAGAGAGGAAAGCTTGATTATACGAGATTTACATACCATTTCCCCAGATACCACCGTGGAAGAAGCGGAGCTCATTATGCAGGAGAATAATATAGCGGGATTGCCTGTGGTGGAAAACGGGAAGCTCGTGGGTATTTTGACAAATAGGGATATACGTTTTTACAGGGGTAAAAAGATAAGCGTTTCCGAGTTGATGACTCGGGATGTTATTACTGCGGACGAGAAAACCACTATGGATGAAGCCATAAGGGTTATGCACGAGCATCGCATTGAAAAACTGCCAATTGTGAAAAACGGAAAAATTGTTGGTTTGATAACAGCAAAGGATATTCTCAAGAGAGAGCGTTTTCCAGATGCTTCTCGAGACAATGATGGGCGGTTGCTGGTGGGCGCAGCCGTTGGTCCATTTGATATAGACAGGGCAAAGCTCCTGGAAGAAGCTGAGGTTGATGTTATTGTTGTGGATACTGCCCATGCCCATAACGAGAAGGTAATGAAAAGCATAAAGAAAATGAGAAATGCTCTTGATGTGGATATAATTGCAGGTAACATTGCCACTCGGGAAGCGGCTGAAGATTTGATATCTTTGGATGTGGACGGATTAAGGGTTGGTATAGGTCCCGGTTCCATATGCACCACGCGTGTGGTAGCCGGTATTGGCGTTCCTCAAATCACCGCAATTGCAGAGACGTCTGAGGTTGCCCAGGAGCACGGCGTTCCTGTTATCGCAGATGGAGGTATCCGTTACTCAGGTGATATTGTAAAGGCAATAGCCGCCGGTGCAAGTGCAGTTATGCTTGGCTCGCTACTTGCAGGCACAGAAGAGTCTCCAGGTCGGGAGATAATAATCTCTGGCCGCAAGTTCAAGGTGTATCGCGGTATGGGCTCTTTGGGTGTTTTGCAGCAGGGGATATCGGATAGATATGGTAAAATAGGTAAGGGTAAGGCCGTTCCGGAGGGTGTCGAGGCCGCTGTACCTTACAAGGGAAAGGTGAGCGAGGTTCTGTCACAGTTAGTTGGAGGGATGAGATCGGGCATGGGTTACGTCGGTGCAAGAACTGTAAGTGAGCTCAGGGAGAAAGGTAAATTTATCAGAATTACCCAGGCTGGGTTAAGGGAAAGTCACCCGCATGATGTGAATATCATAGCTGAAGCGCCAAACTATCCGATGAGCTAAATGGTTGTGCTGCCAAATTATTCGAAGAGTATATACAACGTGCCCCACACTGTCTTAAGGGCCTTTGGGATTCAGGATAACCAGGCAATAGTAGGTCATGGAGATTTACGAGCTGAAAAGCTCATACTTTTTTTGATTGATGCAATGGGCATGAACGTTGTGGGTGACTTTCTATGGGATGGACTTGAATGCACTGAATCTATAACATCTATTTTTCCAAGCACAACCTCCGCGGTTTTGCCCACTGTTTTCACCGGGTTGAGCCCCAAGGAGCATGGTATATTGGAGTGGTACATGTTTTACGAAGAGTACGGTGATATTGTGAAAAGCATACTTTTCTCCCCTGCTGATTCTGATTCCGTGGACTCGTTGGTCATGGCTGGTTGCAACCCCTCAACCTTGTATGGTCTTCCAACTATATTTGAAAAATTGAATTCCCATGGTTTGAAATCCAGTGTTTATCTACCTAATGATTACACCACCTCCCTTTTTACCCGACACATGACCTCAGGAGCTCGTGTTGTTGGCTATGAATCATTTGATGATGCTCTTAAGCACCTTAGAGAAGATGAAAGTGATTATGTGTATTTTTACACGGATGCGGTGGATATTGCCCAGCACAAGTACGGAACAAAGAACGAGCACGTGGTTGATGAAATAAAGGGTGTCTCTAAATTCGTAAGGGAAGCGGTAAATTCAGGAGTGCCCCGCACCGCGATAATAACCGCAGACCACGGGCAAGTTGACGTGCTATACAGGAGAGTTGAGAAATTTCGAGATGCGAGGGTGGGTGGCTCTCCCCGTGATGTTTTTGTATATGGTGATTACAGAGGGGATTTTGAGTACATAAATAGGAATAAATTTAAAGAGCTACTTGGTCCGGGGAAGGAGCATAAATATCTGAATGTTCGCGCACCTGATTACGTGATTTTGCCTGGTAAAAATGAGGGTGTGTGGTATCAAGATTTCGATATAAAGGGTATGCATGGTGGTGTTTCTGAAGAGGAGATGATTATTCCCCTGATTATAATCGAGAAATAGAAAATATAAATTACATCGTGAGCATTCACAATTATGTTCACAAATGACATCCTGTCCGGCATGGTTCTTATCCTGTCAGTTGTTCTGATGACCGTTTCTTTGCTGGCGTATAACCGCTACCGTTTGAAGGCCATGCTCTTCAACTTTGTGGCATTTTTTATGTTTTTCTTAAACGCACTTATTTACTCGCTGAATTCTCTGCTATCTTTGAATATAGATGTGGTATTTTACTTTCTGCTATTTGACCTGATAATTCTCGTGGCGCTGTATTTAGGTATAGCAGTAAAAGGGTGAACCCATGCCGGAGCTAATCACTCGGAAGCGGATATACGAGGAAATCGTAAAAAGTCCCGGGTTGCATTTTAGAGAGCTTCAGAAAAGATTGAACATGCCTACAGGCATGCTGGAATATCACATAGATGTGCTTTTGCGAGAGGAAGTTATTGTTGCGAAGAAAGACGGCCGCTACCGGCGGTTTTTTCCAAATACAGAGATGACTCGGAGCGAGAGGAAAATAATGTCTGCTTTGAGGAGCAGGGTTAGAAGAAGAATAGTGATATATTTAATCGAAAACGGAAAATGTAGAGCCACTGATATAGCTAAGGATATGGGAATGCAAGCGTCTTCACTGTCTTATCACCTCTCAAAGCTTGTGAATGAAGGCATACTCGGAAAAGATGTACTTGGCAGGGAAAACTATTATTATGTTATAAATGAGAAAGAGGTAGCGAAGGTAATAATAAGGTACCGCGAGTCTTTTTTTGATTCCCTCGTGGATAATTTTGTGGGGTGGTACTTAACCGATTCCAAGAAGCTCGAATAAATCTACAACTTTCTCTCCTTTTATTAATTTCCTGTTTTCTCGCTTTTCTGCTTTTAAAAGCAAGAATCTGTTCTTCTGTTTGAGGGGTATGATAAAGTACTCCTCGTAATCCTTGCCGTTGTACAGCACGATTTTTATCTTATTTTCTACTCTTTTACCTGTTTCACTGTCCAGATATTCGTATCTGGCGAAGGTACCGAAATCTACCAGAGAACGAACTTCTGTTTTCCCTTTTTTAGATATAGTTAAAACTTCTTCAGGATAATTCATATTTGGTAATAGCATCTGGGATATATTTTTGTTTGTGAAATGATTTTATATTGCTTTACCTATTATCTGCCATGGAAATCCCCGTGGAGGAGCTTGATGAGGCTATTAGCGAGGCAAGAAAAGAGAGGTTATTAAAAATTTTCAAGTCATCAGAAAGGATTTTAGATGAGAGTTATGTAAAATGCAAATCTTCGGAGTTGCATCTTTTCTCCCCGTGCATCTGGAAAGGGATACTTGGAAAGCATGGTATTTTACGATTTTTCATAATTTTCATGGTTTTAGCAACTATGGAATTGACAACATCTTTTGTTTTTGAATTTATGAACTCTAATGAGGTGTGGGATAACATTTTCCTATCCTACCTGACTTCGTCATTTATTTATTCTTTTTTTGTAGCTGTAGCGGTTGGTATCGGATCGGCAATTCCTCTTAAAAAAATTAGTGGTGTTATTAAAAACTATTACAAGTTCCTCTCATTTTCTTTCATGTATTTGCTCGGTGCACTGCTTGGCTGGTTTTATCTTGTACCAGTTTTGTCTGTTCGTGTTATAGAATCCTACGGTGCCTATTGTTTATCCATCCCTGATTTTCTTTATCACTTGCCTAACGGTGCAGGTTTCACTTCTATCTTGTTAATTATTCTATTTTTCTGGATTGCCTATCGCTTTTTTTATTCTCCTGCATTTGTCTCTTTGTTGAACATGGGATTTTTAGACTCGCTGGTTTACTCATTCCAACTCACCAAGAGATGCGGTGAATGTTTTACTGTATTCGTAGAGTTTTTGATATTGTTCCTGTTCTCTCTTTACATCATGTATATCTCATTTTCACCGGAAAATCCGTGGTCATTTTCTTTATCCATATTATTTGGCGCCTTTCTCTTGTCAATAGTGTTTTCAGCAGGTTTCTCTTTGTTTACCCTTTCTGCAGTTAAAGAATTAAAAAATTGGGAAAATCAGTGAAGGGACGAGACCACCTTCTCCAATATTTTTTCGTGTCCTTCTTTCACCTGTTTGAGCAGTGCATCAGCCTCTTCCATGGTTTTATCCTTGTACTCTTCGTCTCCAAGTCCCGCTAAGTTAATCAGGACGTTGAGGTACGCGCCGTAGGCAGCGGTGTAGGCGCTCAATGCTGCTACGCCTGCATCGCTTATTGCGTTTTTGTTTCCTTTCTCTGCCAAAATTTCCACCAGGTTCAGTATTTCTGGTGTTAGCCTGAGAGTTGATAGTGGTACTTCTATTGCGCTCTTTGTTGCCCTTTCAATTTCCAGCTCCCTCAGTCTTTTCTCTTCTTCAGTTTTCTTTGGGAGCTTGAACGCTGCCATGAACCTGTCGAAGGCTTCTGTATCTCTATCTATTAACTTCAGGAACTCGTATTTTAGCTTCTGTGCTTCCAAACCTACTTTCAGCATGTCATCCCAAGTGTCCCTGTACTTTTTCTTCCCGTATGTTAGATTTGCCACCATGGAAGATAGGGCTGCTCCCAGTGCTCCAACCAAAGCCGATACGCTTCCACCGCCGGGTGCTGGCGAATCGCGTGATAGCTCATCCACAAAATCGCTTATTGTCATGTCCACAAGTTTATTTTGAGATTCCATCTTTTCAATTTTGTACTCTATTATCTTTTCATCTGGGTCAAATTTCGCTACTTCGTTGAGCCCCAGGGAGAGGATTGCCTCGTGCACTATATCCTCTTCTGGAATTGCCGTGCTCTTACCCTGCTTCTCCAAGAAGTGCCTGCCCGCGTCCAGTATTGCTTCCAAAGGAATCAATCCTACTATTTCGCTTCCTGTCACCCTCAATCCTATTTTGTTCGCTTCCTCCTCTGCAGTCTCAAATACCTTCCACAAAGGAGTCTTATGGAAGTTTGTGAGGTTTATTGAAATCTGCGCCCTTCTGTACTCGTCAATGTACCAGCCAATTGCCTTTACGTACTTCAATCTTCCCGGAATCTGCTGCCTCGTTCCGTCGTGCATCTTTTTCTTGTATCCTTTCTCTCTGATTACTTTTGCCACCTTGTTGGCCAGCTTTTTGTCAGTGGTGTTTAAATTGATGTTGTACGCTATCAGAAAATCCCTTGCACCTATCACCGTTGCACCTGTCTTTGCAACATGCTCGTTCCATTCCGCCGGCCCGAAGTCGGGCTTCCATTTCTCGTCTTTCAATTTCTCCGGAAGCGCTTCGTACTCCCCCTCGCGAATATCCGCAAGATTGCGGCGATAATCCTCTTTGGCAGCGTACTCGTAAAGATAGACGGGAATTCCTAACTCTTCACCCACTCTCTTCCCGAGCTCTTCGGCGAGGCGAATGCAATCTTCCATGGTAACACCTTTAACGGGAACGAATGGAACGACATCCGTGGCACCTATCCTGGGGTGCGCTCCCTTGTGTTCCCTCATATCTATCAATTCGGCAGCTTTTTTAATGGCCTTAAACGCCGCTTCTACCACGCCCTCAGGAGTGCCCACAAAAGTTATCACCGTCCTGTTAGTTGCCTCGCCAGGGTCAACGTCCAGAAGATACACATCCTTTGTTTCCTTAACCGCATTAGCAATCTCCTGAATGGTTTTCATATTTCTTCCTTCGCTAAAGTTGGGAACGCACTCAACAATTTTCTCCATGTTATCACCTTACCCCGCATGGCAAAATCAGTAATTAACCGTTCCCATTCTCCGTATGTTTATTTTTGCTTATTCTTTATTCTCAGGTGCATCTGTATTTCTGTAGCTACGTTCTCCACATCGCTTATGTGCAATTCCTCCACGAATTTTCTCCACAGGGGATCATCCCGAAATCTCTTTATGCACTCCATCTCGGCAAGGTAATGCGCCTCGTCAATGCCGAGCCCCATAGCCCTGAACTTAATCTCCGTGAATTCGTGAAACAGAATGTATTTTTCGTACTTTCTCCATTTCTCCGAAATCCAAATCTCGTTGGTAGGGATTTTCAGTTTTATTCCTGCTGGATTTGTGATTCTTTTACCCTCGTAAATCACGTTGTATGTGGCGTTATAGTCTTTCATTACTTCGTGTGGTTTGTAAACAACTGCATATCCGCGTTCTTTCATCTCGTTTTGTATGTCTTTAATCATGACTTGATAATATGGGTATTACTTGAAAATTTTTTCATATGTAACATTCTTTAAAGATGTTGTACATTCATCTGCTCAAAAATTTTGTGGCTCAAAGCATGGTTTGAAGGAAAATCTTTATATTTTTAGTTGTTTTAATCCTTTACGTAGAGGTGATTTTATGAAGTCGCTGGTAAAAGAGGTGCTATCACAGGCAGCCGTGCCACAGGAGGCTCCAAGAGAGATAGGTATTTCATCCGATGATGATCAGGAACTACTGGACCTCTTGAAAAAATTAAAAACAAACATAAAAGTTGTTGGGTGTGGGGGTGCAGGTAGCAATACGATAAACAGGATGATGGAAGAGGGTATTAACGATGTGGAGCTTATTGCGGCCAATACTGATGCTCAACATTTGCTAATAATTCATGCTAACAGAAAAGTTTTGTTGGGAAAGAGAATAACCCGCGGTCTTGGGGCAGGTGCTTTGCCTCAGGTTGGGGAGGAAGCGGCAAGGGAAGTTGAAGACAGGATAAGAGAATTGCTCCAAGGCTCGGATATTGTGTTTATTACCTGCGGTCTTGGGGGTGGAACTGGGACTGGCAGCTCGCACGTGGTTGCTCAAATAGCAAAGGAGCTGGGTGCATTAACCATTGCTGTTTGCACGCTGCCTTTTAAAGCAGAAGGAATAATGCGCTGGGAAAACGCCATGTGGGGGTTGGACAAGCTCAAGGAAGTGGTGGATACGGTCATAACCATTCCAAACGACAGGCTTCTTGACCTTGTGCCGAGATTGCCACTTAACATGGCTTTCAAGGTTGCAGACGAGCTTTTGATGCGTGCCATAAAGGGTATAGCAGAGATGATTACCAAGCCGGGGCTGGTAAATCTTGACTTTAACGATTTGAAGACCATAATGAAAGGTGGCGGAGTTGCCATGATTGGTATGGGTGAAAGTGATTCAGAGAACCGTGCAGAGGATGCCATAAAAGAGGCCCTGAATTCGCCATTAATAGAGGCGGATATAAGTGAGGCATCGGGGGCACTGATAGATGTGGTTGGTGGAGAGAACATGACAGTGAAGGAAGCGGAAAGCGTTGCGGAGTACGTTCAATCTCAGATAAGCGATGGTGCCCGCATAATATGGGGTGCGTCCGTGGATCCTACTCTGGGCAATGCCATTCGTGTGATGGTGGTCATAACTGGCGTAAAATCCCCGTACATTCATGGGCGTGAGACCTTCAAGTCAAAGGATATTGATGTGATAAGGTGAGCAGATGGGAGTCATCGATAAAAGCGAGGAAATTCAGCGCGAAATTGAAAGGAAATTCTCCAGGATCGGAAAGGGTAAATATTCAAGAATTATGAAGATGGCAAGGAAGCCCACAAGGGATGAGTACGCGAAGGTGCTCACTATAACAGGGATTGGTATAATTCTTGTGGGTGGCATCGGTTTCGCAATTTATATGATTCTTCAGGTTTATCTGAAAATACCCAAATGAGGGATGAAAATGCTGGAAGTTAGTATCACAGAAACTGAATTTCGCATTCCTGCAGGAAGACCTGCCGAAACCATGTTGATTTTGAAAAATAGGGGTAATAAAAAGGAGAGTGCAGTAATTAAGATACTTCCTGAGTTTGAGATGAAGAACAACGAGCTGGAATGGAAAATTGAAATAGCTGGGGTATCAAAAGAAGTTGAGAACGTTCTCATAAGTGGAATGGAACCAAAGGAACTTAGTTACACTGTCGATGTATCTAAAGGGAAAAATAAGGAGATAAAATTTAGCATATATCCTCCAAAGGCGGCGGATATTGGGGACAAGGGAATTTTTAAGTTAAGTGTGGAAACGGACGTTCCTTGGGAGAAGGATATACGCGTGGCTGTGGAAAGTGCAATTGTGGCCATAAAAACTCAAATTGGTCAGGAAGTAAAAGTTGCTCGTGACATTGGTATGAGTGCTAAGGTTAAGGGTTGGAAGGAAATTTTTGCCGTGTTAGCGCCTTACAATCTGAAGGGATATGTTTTTGTAGAGACCTCTCGTCCTGATAAGGTTCTCTCAATAATTAGGGGAATTAGGGGTGCGAAGGGTGTTGTTCGTGGCGAGATGAAGGTTGAGGATATAAAGAATTACTTGACTCCCACTCCAACCATAACTACTATTTCTAAGGGAGATATTGTGGAGTTGGTAGACGGCCCGTTCAAGGGAGAACATGCAAGGGTCATCGACTTGGATGAGTCGAAGAATGAAATAACCGTGGAGTTGTTCGAGGCTATGGTGCCTATACCTATAACTGTAAAAGCAGAAGCGGTAAGATTGATTGAAAGAGGTGAAGATAATGGGTCAAGCAGTTGAAGTGTTAGTGGAAGGTGGAAAAGCAACGCCAGGACCTCCCCTGGGGCCTGCACTCGGTCCTATGGGTGTAAATGTGGCGCAGGTAGTGAAGGTAATTAACGAGAAGACCAAGGCATACGCAGGTATGCAGGTTCCGGTGAAGGTAGAAGTAGATCCAAAAACAAGGGAATTTACGGTGACTGTGGGTACACCACCTACGACCGCTCTTATCAAAAAGGAGCTTGGCGTTGAGAAGGGTGGTAAAAAGAGAGGCGATATCGTGGGCAATCTATCGATTGAACAGGTTGTTAAAATAGCAAGGATGAAGCACGATAATACGCTGTCTTACGATTTGAGGGGGACGGCGTTGGAAGTGCTGGGAACCTGCGTGTCCATGGGTGTGACGGTGGAAGGTAAAGATCCAAGGGAGGTGCAAAAGCTTATAAAGGAGAATGAAATCACCATCCCTGAAGAGTGATAACTTGTAGGAGAGCCGTTGGCTCGTTTACTACAAGGAGGTGTTTAATTGCAAGATAATATCGTCAATGCAGTAAAGGAAGCGCTGGAAAAATCGAAGGAAAGGAAGTTTAAGGAAAGCGTGGACCTTGCCGTTAATTTGAAAGATGTGGATCTTAGTATTCCTAAAAACAGGATTAACGAAGAGGTTATTTTGCCGAAAGGGCGCGGAAAGGAAATAAAAGTGGCTGTTTTTGGGTCTGGGGAAACTGCGCTCAAGGGCAAGAACTGTGCTGATTTAGTGATACACCCAGAAGAGATCGATAAACTGGCTGAAAACAAGAGGCAGGCTAGAAAAATAGCCAATGAATATGACTTCTTCGTTGCTGAAGCTCCTTTGATGGGTAGGATTGGTAAAGTTCTTGGTGTGATCTTGGGTCCTCGCGGCAAGATGCCAAAGCCAATACCGCCGGGGGGAGATCCCTGCCCCATTGTGAATAACTTGAAGAAGACTGTTAGGATGAGGAGCAGGGACAAGAGAACTTTCCATGTGCCTGTTGGTACGAAGGATATGAGTCCAGAGGATATTGCAGCTAATGTTGAGGAAGTTATCAAGAGGTTGGAGCATAAGTTAGAAAGAGGTATCCAAAACATAGATTCTGTGTATGTCAAAACTACGATGGGTCCTGCTGTTAAGATAAAGTTGAGGTGAGAAAGAATGGCGCATGTTGCACCTTGGAAAAAGGATTTCGTCAAAAAAATTGAGGAATTGGTTAACAAGTATCCGGTAGTGGGTATAGTTAACATTAATAACATTCCTGCTCCTCAAATGCAGAAGATGAGGGCCAGTTTGCGAGAAAACTCAGTGTTTATCGTGGGTAAAAATCGATTAATAAAATTGGCGCTGAAACAGGCAAATAAGGAAAATGTTGAGGAGTTGGGGGAGTATATAGATGGCCAAACGGGAATAATATTTACGGAGATGAATGCTTTTAAGCTTGCCAAGACTCTTGATGCAAGTAAAACAAAGGCTCCGGCAAAGGGTGGAGAAGTTGCTCCGGAGGATATTGTGGTGCATGAAGGAGAAACGCCGTTTAAGCCGGGTCCAATTATTGGTGAACTGCAGAAAGTTGGTATTCCTGCTGCCATTCAAAAAGGTAAGATAGTGGTTAGGAAAGATACCACTGTAGTTAAAAAGGGTGAGGTAATAAGTAGGGACCTTGCTCAGGTTCTTACTAAGTTGGAAATCTACCCGTTAACCGTTGGTCTTGACTTGAGGGCTGCTTACGAAGATGGCATGGTGTTCCCCAAGGATGTTCTTGAAGTGGATACTGAGAAAGTTTACGGTGATCTGCTCAATGCCATTCAGAGTGCTATAAACCTGAGTGTTAATGCTGCGTTCCCGACTGGTGTAACCGCGCCGATAATCATAGCCAACGCGCACATGAAGGCTCTTAACTTAGCGGTGAACGCGGGTATTGTGAACAGGGATACCGTTGAGCTCTTGCTTGCAAAGGCATACAGGGAGATGCTTTCTGTGGCGGCTAAGTTAGTAGATGGGTTGGATGACGAACTGAAAAGTTTAATATCTTTCAGTCATACGGAAGTAAAAGAACAGGAAAAAGAAGAGGAAAATGTAGAAGAAAGCAAGGAAGAAGATGAGGAAAACAAAGAGGAAGAGGCAATAGCAGGCCTCGGAAGCTTGTTTGGATGAATAAAAGGAGGTAGTAAAAATGGAATATGTGTATAGTGCGCTAATCCTGCATTCGCTTGGGAAAGAGATAACAGAGGAAGGCATAGAGAATATAATTAGGGCTGCAGGTGCAGAGCCTGACATGGCCAGAATCAAGGCACTGGTGTCTGCCCTTAGCGAGGTAGATATCGAGGAAGCAATAAAGACTGCAGCAGTGGCACCAGCGGCAGCTCCAGTAGCAGCACCGACTTCTGGAGAGGAAAAGAAAGAGGAAGCAAAGGAAGAGAAGAAAGAGGAAGAAGAAGAGAAGAAGGAAGAAGAGGCAATAGCTGGATTGGGTGCACTCTTCGGATAAGCACGGTGAGTAAATGCACAAGGCTCTCGTTTACACGCTGTTGTACGGGATACCCGCGGCGCTTGTGGCCTACGGGTTATGGCAGAACATAATGGCGTTTATAGCGGGAGCCTCGTGGATAGCCACATCTTTCATTATTTTTGAATTACCAAAAATGAGCTATAGTTGAGCCGTTATTTTGTCTCCATAATGATGAAGTGATTCTACAGCCACACCTTTCTTTGAGGATATCATTTCGTCCCCACTCATTTTAGCAATTCCCACCGCGAGTGGCTTCTTGTATTTCTCATCTCTGATAACTGTGCAATCTCCTGGCTGTATTGTTCTGTCTGCGTCCACGATGCCCGCTGCAAAAATATTTGCACCGTTGAGCACGTGCTTCACGGCACCCATGTCAACGATAACGTAATTTTTTTCAAAATCAGTGTTCAATAGCAGAATGACGGTAGGGTAATACGTTCCATCTTTTTCGAAAAAAGACGGTATCCCTTTAATCAACACTATTTTAAAATCATCTTCTACCATTTCCACGGGCCCGTCTATCCATATGTCCAGAGCTAATTTATTTTTAATTTCCTTAATTTTCTTTTTGCTCAGGTGATACCTTCTCATAATTTACCCTCCACAGCTCATCCATGGGTATTTCCATACCCAATCCAATTGATATATCGTAGTACTTTTCTGCTTTCTTCCAATCACCCATGTTCTCATAGGCTTTTGCTGCAAAATAGTAAGATTCTGGCGTTTTAACTTTTGCAAATATTTTGATTGCTTCTTCGTATTTCTCCATGTCTATTAGCACGCTACCTACCCTAACGCAAAATTCCTTGTCACCACATGTGCGGTGGTCAAAATCTCTTTTGCCCAGTACAAACTCTATAAACATTCTTTCCCTGTCATACACTTTTCCATCTATCTCTTTCAGGATTTCCAGCGCATTTTCAAACATACCCATGGCCTCGTATGAGAGCGCCTTTAAAAATTTCAATTTTTTTGATTCTCCGTTAATTTTTATTACCTCGTTGTATTTTCCAAGCTTATAGAGCACTCTTGCTTTGAGTTCTGGTTTCGCATGCTCAAGAGCCTCGTTGTACCTTCTCATTTTAATCAATATCTCAGCCTTGGCATCTTCATTTTCGGCGTGTTGAAGGGCGAGTTTGTAATATTTTAAAGCCTCTGCGTTGTAATTTAAGTTATCATATATCATTGCTAACAAAAGATAAACCTCGTGTGGCTCTTCGGGATCTCGCTCTGCGGCGATTTTCAAAGATTCCACAGCATCTTCGTATCTTTCTAATTTCCATAAACATACGCCTCGCCAGTACCACGTGTCACCGTAGTCCGGATTTAGCTCAATTGCCGTCTCAAGAAATTCAAGAGCCTCTTCCGTGTGCCCAAGTTCGCAGAGTGCATGTCCCTTTGCGTGCCATGCATAATCAAATTTTGGATTAATGCTCAGTGCCTTTTCATGAAATGGTATGGAGTACCTGTGCATGTGCATTCTATCAAGCGCGTTTCCTATATTGTTCCATGCAATTTCATAATTTGGATTAATGGTTACTGCTTTCATAAAATATGGAATGGATACCATGTACCTTTTAAGGTTGTAAAGTGCGTTTCCCATATTGTTCCAGGCCACCTCGTCCATTGGCTCCATCTTGAGCGCTTCCCAGTAATCGCGAACAGCAAGATGCAGCTTTCCAATTGCATGGTACGTGTATGCTCTGTTGTACCATGCCTGTCTGTAATCTGGATTTAGCTCTATTGCTTTCGTGTACGAATCTATTGCGGCGTTCATTTGACCAAGCGTGAAATAGGTGAATCCCTTGTTATTCCATGCTTCTGCATTCTCCGGGTCTAATTTTAGCGCATTGTTGTAGCATTCCATAGCCTTATCGTAGTTATCCATCGCATAGTACGCGTTTCCAAGAGCGTTCCAGTATTTTGGGTCTTGTTTAATACTTAAACAATATTCAAGCAGTGATATTGCAGTTCTTGTGTCCCCTCCATCTAATAAAACAACGGCCGCAGAATAAACGAGATCAGGGTCGTATTTGAATCTGGAAATGGCGTATTTTAAAGTTCTGCGCATCATTGCAAGGTCGTTTTTTAACATGTACAGGTTTGCCAGATCAATGTACGCACTCTTCAAGTCTGGATTTTGAGTAAGTGCTATTTTATAGTGTTCAAGCGCAGCATCGTATTCTCTCAAAAATACCAGGGAGTTTGCAAGATTGTAGTGGGCGGTGGGATAATCTGGTTCAAGAGCTATGGCTTTAAGATAGCAATCCACCGCATCTTTGTGTTTTCCAAGGGAGTCAAGAGCCACGCCACAGTTGTTGTAGACAGTTGCATCGCCAGTACCTTTTTTAATTATTTCGCGATATATCCTGTATGCGCCTTCATAATCCCCACGGCGCATAAGTTCTTCGGGGGTATCTTCTTTCACACGATGATTATGTTTTATGCGTAAATAAGCGTTTCCATAAAATTTGGGAAGATGTTTTATCGTGTTGTTATTTGTTTTTATCTTCCCCTCTTTTGCTGCTCATATCTAAGTGACATGAGTTCTTTGTTTTTGCGCACAAGGTGAATGCCGAACACGAATAGCACGTAAAGTACGATTAAGAGACCTATAACGTAGCCACCACTTGAAGTCAGGAAATAAGTAAACAATTTGTTTGGTGTCTCCCTGATGATTTCTCCGTATCCTGCTCTCTCATCCACAACAAACTTGACAAAGTATATCCCTTCCTTCATACTCACGTTGAAAACGTATCTGGTTGTGTTGCCAGAAATTGTACCGTTTACATATCCTTTTTCTATTGCTTGTCTGGTTGCAGTGCTATTCACCTCATAATAAAGTGTCGAGTTTGTGGCTCTTGGGACAATGACTTCTATAGTTGCCGATTTGTTAAAGTCCAGAGTTGAGTATGGTTCTATGGTTATTTCCATGCCCCCAGACGTGAATTTCTGCATCTCCACATCAGAGACCTGGTACGAAAATATGAAGAAGAACAGCAGAGTGCCTACAATTAATGCAGTACTCCCCAAAGCGAGCCTTTCCTTGGTTTTCCAAACATAGAATAGTTTGAAAACCAAGAATATAAAGATCGGTGCGAGAACTGTTAGGAACCACCCCGCGAAAAACGAACCGGTAACTACAAGTATTGCCAAGGTTAGAGAAATCGGGTGCTTGAACCTTTTGACACTTTCTGGCAACTCCATATATTGTGAATGGAGTATGGTATTTAAAATATCCGCAGGAAAGCAAAATCATTAAATCCAATACTCCGATTATAGTACGGGTGATATATGTATGACTTACAAAATAGCCGTGTTGCCCGGAGATGGAGTAGGCAAAGAAGTGATTGAAGCAGCAATGATTGTTCTGGACGAAATAGCTCTTGATGCTGAGTACATGTATGGGGATATTGGCTGGGAGTTCTGGCGCAGGGAGGGAAATCCACTTCCTGACAGGACTATAGAGCTAATGAAAGAGACCGATTGCGCCCTTTTTGGAGCTATAACCTCAAAACCCAAGGAAGAGGCTCAGAAGGAATTGGCGCCGGAATTACAAGGTAAGGGCTTGCAGTACTACAGTCCCATAGTGAGACTTCGGCAACTCTTTGACCTCTATGCGAACGTGCGTCCTGCCAAGGCATACAAGGGCAATCCTCTTAACTATAAAGATGACATCAACATAACTGTTTTCAGGGAGAATACAGAGGGACTATACAGTGGCGTGGAGTATTATCCCGTTCCTGAAGAGATAAATAATGCGTTTAAGGAACATCCCAGATACCAAAAATTCATAGATGAAGATAAGGCAATATCACTGAGGATTATTACAAGAAAGGGTGCCGAAAGGATAGTACGCGCTGCTTTTGAGTATGCCAAGGAGAATAATCTCAATAACGTGACTGTGGTTGAAAAACCCAACGTGCTCAGGGAGACAAGCGGCCTGTTTGTCAGGGTGGCCCGTGAGATACACGAAGAATATCCCGATATTGAGATGTGGGAAACAAACATCGATGCACAGGCCATGTGGCTGGTCAAGAATCCTGAGAAATACGATGTTCTCGTTACTTCTAATCTCTTTGGCGATATAATGTCTGACCTTGCGTCCCAGCTCGTTGGAGGTTTAGGATTTGCAGCATCGGGAAACATCGGAGATAACTACGCCGTCTTTGAACCGGTGCACGGCTCCGCGCCTAAATATGCCGGGCAGTACAAGGTGAACCCCATAGCCACGATACGCGCGGTTCGTATGATGCTGGATTACTTGGGAGAGAAGGAGAAAGCGGCTCGATTAGAGAGGGCAATAGAGGAAGTCATAGCCGAGGGAAAAGTGCGCACTTATGATTTTGGCGGAGATGCAAGCACGCTGGACATGGCCAAGGCAATAGCGAAGAAATACGCAGATCTTTAATCTTTTCCATATATTTCTATTTCTTGCCTAATATAATTCAAGATACTCTCAATATTTTTTGTGGATATTATTACATATCTCCATTTTGAGTTTCTCAGTTTCAAGCGAATGTACTTCATTCTTGGAAGAGATAGAACCAAAACTTTCTTACCCTCAATCTTTCCAGTTCTTATACCATAGCCCCCATATCTCCACATACTTCTTTTCTCTTCTTCAGCACTTACAATGTTCTCCCAAGGTAGATGTATATGATAGGCAGGATAACCTGCAATTAGAAAATTTTCTGTGATTGCAAGCTTGTAAGAACGGAATAAACAGCATAGAACGGAGAAAATTACAATCAAAGTTAAAATAAGCCACTGAGGTGCTGGATTTGTACCCACTGGCCCTATTAAAGCTTGATAAATAAATATGGCAGAAAAGATTAAATCTACAGCTAATAAAATAATCAAAATTGACCAAAATACTACACGCTCTTCATATTTCACAGTTCCTTCATACATGCTATCCACTAATTTTTGTATATAATTCAGATCATTGAAATATTTTTCGTTTTTAACCTTTCAAATCTCTCATACCCTAAGTTAACTATCCTTTCCAAAAGTTTTTCCTTGTTCATTTACGAAGAGTTCCAATCCTTCAGCACCTTTTTTAGAATTTCATAAGCTTTATTAACATCTTCCATTCTGACGTGTTCGTCTTTGGTGTGTGCGTTCCTCAAATCCCCGGGCCCGAATACCACGGTGGGTGTGCCTTTATCTACTAAATTCTGCGCATCGCTCCAGCTCCTGAATCCACCTTTCCGTGCATACTTTAAAAATGTTTTCACCTCGCTTTTTTTAGCGGATATCTCGAAGGGTGGGGAGAGGTCGTAAATCATGTGGTTTACGTTGTATTCCTTGCTGATTTTGTTAACTTCGTCTATTATTTCAACGGCACTTTGCGAGGGGAGGTATATGAAATCAATTAGTGCCTTTGCACTCTCTGGAACGGCTAAAATGTAGTCTCCCCCGTCAAACATTTCAATATTTATTGCGGGATTCCCTAAAAGCTTATGCTCAGCGTTTAAGAACTTCATTTTCTTGAGGGAGTTGATGAACTTTATGCCCTGCCAGATTGCATTCTCCTCTTCCTTTGCGCATGAGCCGTGCATGGCCTTCCCCCAGAATTCAAACTCCAACTCCAGACTTCCGGCTTCAGCGGTGCAAACCTGCAGGGATGTTGGCTCCATAGTTACCGCGAAATCATGTGCGTACTTCTCCGCATATTTTTTCGAGCCTTTTCCCTCTTCCTCCTCGTCCACGAAGAAAACATAGCTAACGGGGAGAGAATCTCGGAACTCTTCTATCAGTTTGAGCATTATTAAAACCCCAGCCTTATCGTCCATGACGCCGCGACCCCAGAGAATATCCCCTTCTATTTCCGGCGGGAAATAATCGCCGACGGTGTCAACATGTGCATTAATCATAAATTTCTCCTCCGGATTAACGATTAAGTTGTATCTTTCCTCATCCACGGGCATCTTCTCGTAATTTACCCCAAGAGCATCCAGCTTTTCTTCAATGTGAAGAAGAATCTTTGATTCGTATCCAGTCTCGCTCCTTATCTTTGCGAGTTCCACAAGCTCTTCTATTTTTATGGCCATGGTGAACGATATGCTCTAAAACATTTAAGCTTTCTTTTTCTCAATCGCAAACTATATAACGGTAATCCCCATTTTGATTGCAAGGGTGATTTATTATGGTAGAAGAGAACATTGATGAGATAATCCAGGAGATACTTAGCGAGGAGAAAAAGGTTGATGAAGGTCAAACTGAAGAGATTTTGGAGCCAGAAGAGCTTTACGAGTGCCCCGTTTGCCATCATCAGGTTTCTGAAGATGCTAAGTTCTGTCCTTACTGTTACGCCGTGTTTGATGAAAATGTGGATTATCGAATGTTGATTGATACCCTGATTAAAAAATTAAAATCCTTGATTATAATGGCAAATAAAATAAAACTACCTCTGACAGAGATAAACACTCACATAAAGGAGGCTAAGAAATACGCTGCGAAGGAAGATTACCCTTCTGGATATTCCCATCTTCAAAGCGCTTATTATAAATTGGTAAAGGAGCTGGTGGATTACTACAAGGGTGAAATGTCCAAGTACGAGCTCATGATTGGAATGAATAACGAAATACGTGATCTTTACACAAAAGCAAATGCGTATCTTGACGAGTGGGACATGGATAATTTTGCAAAGAGTTATGAAGAATTAAAGGTAAGGTCGGAGGAAATATCCAAGGATTTGAAGGAGTATCTCGAAAGGCTGGAAGAAGTGGAGCATGCTATGGAGGTTGCTGCCAAGTACAATATTCCCACAGATAAAGTGGCAAATATAGTTGACACTGCGAAGGATATGGCCGATTCCAAAAAATACAACGGTGCTGTTAAGGTATTGAGCGAGGCGTTTACCCCTGTAAAAAGTGAGATAGAGGCAGCCATGACCTCTTTTCTCAAATTGGTAAAGGATGAGGTTACCAGGGAAACTTTTGCCGGGAAATCAAATGCCAAGGGAATTATAATGGCGGTAAGGGAGATGAAAATATACTGGGATGAAAATAATCTGGTAAAAGTGCTGGAGAAAATGGAAGAAATAGACAATATGCTTTCAAAAAATCAGTAAGTATAGTAGAAATCCGGCTAATGAACCTGCGTTTAGATATGGAAGTCCCGGCTGCGGCTTTCCACTGTTTACCATTGCGGTTAGGAGAATCATGGATATCACTGCTCCTGTTAGCGTGAATACTCCAGCAAGCATCCCATAGTTCCATGCTGTTGCTACCACCATCACACCGGGAATCATGACATCTCCGAATCCCATGTAATATGCGTCCCTTACGCCTTTTTCTTTCTTGACATGAGCCACACCCTTGACTTTTTTGTATGAGAATTCTGGTTTGGAGGGAACAACAAATAATGCGGGTAGCTTGTACTGTATAACGTTATCTGCAAGGGATACCATGTGCTTTGTTTTGTAAACGGAAATTGCGTCGTATATTGCAAGAATGCTCAGAAACAGAATTATGGGTACAATTCCCAGGGAGAGACCCAGTATAAGAGATATGCCCACGGCCATCAACACGCCTGTTACATTCATCATGTACCATTCTGGGTATTTTATGAGCAAATAAGTTAGCGCTACGGATAGTGCAAGGGAGGTAATTCCCGGAAAGGGTATGTTGAAGTAGTAAAACAGCGGGAGAATGGCGTACCACATGCTCCACGCCACCGCAAAATAAAAAATTGCTTTCAGGATTCCTATTTTTTTCTTTTTGGCAATGTACAGAATAACCGCAGTGATGCCAATTATGTAAAGCACATAGTAAACGGCCATCCAGGGGTTGTTACCTTCTTCCCCCAGCGAGCCTGCATAAAGCACGGCGTAGATGGGGATCATAGCAAGTGCAAATAAGTTTGATATTATGAAAATCAAGAACATATTTAATTGCGCAAAGGTTTCGTCTTTCATCGATAACCTAAATAAAAGAAGGTAAAAATACTTTTCCTGCATTTATTATACATTCGCGATAATACATTCTCCAAATCTGCTTTCTACAGAGCTGCATGTTTCACTGAGATACGCTTTCGTGTGAGGTTTAAAAGTTGAAAAATTTGGATTCAGTGTGCCACCATGGGTGGAAAACTGCTGTATCACATATCTTTTTGCTCCTGCAATCCATCTTGATATCTTTTCTATATCTTCTTTCTTGAGCAGTGGAACGTACGTGGTTCTGAACTCGTAGTCCTTTGCCCGGTCCATTATTAGTTTTATGCTTTTTTCCAGAGTCTCTATGTTAACAGCAACTCCTGCCATTTCCCTGTATTTTTCTGGAGGTGCTTTCACGTCCATTGCCACGTAATCCAAATATGGAAGTAATGATGAAAGTATATCAGGTCTTGTCCCATTTGTGTCCAGTTTTACAGGTACTATTTTACTTAGCTCTTTAACAAAGTTCACGATATCCTCGTGTATTGTTGGCTCTCCACCCGTTATGCACACCCCGTCTATCCAGTCCTTCATGCTGGCTACGCTTTCCAACACTTTTTCCGGCGCAAGAATTGTCACCGGTTTTCCTTTAACAAGTGCGTAGTTGTGACAGAACGGACACCTGAAATTGCAGCCATGGGTAAATACTGTGGCCACTATTTTACCGCGCCAATCCACGAATGATTCTGGCAGGAATCCCGCTATGAGCATGGCAATCACATCAGCACCAGATTTACCTTCTCTTTTTTCGACTCTCCTGCGTAGTAATAATCCACCTCTGGCGCTGAAATTTCTTTTACCACGTCCCTGTAGGATACAACGCGTGTTGGTAGCGAAAGAGCGTTTAAATTGAAGCTTATTCTCTCCTTGTATTCTTCCTGCTTTCCGTTGTTCCATGATTCCACAGGTCTGAAATATCCTACCACTCTCGAATATACTTCGGTTTTTCTTCCACAGTACGGGCATTCCCAAACTTCGCCGGGTATGTATCCGTGCACAGGGCATATTGAAAATGTGGGTGTGAGGGTGAAGTAAGGAATCTTTGACTTTTCTGCAATCTTTCTCGCAAGTGATTTTGCGCTATCACTGCTTATTCTCTCTCCTAAATACGTATGGAATACGGTGCCACCAGTATATAAAGATTGAAGCACTTCTTGATGCGCAATGGCCTCCATCACGCTTAATTTGTAATCTGCTGGAATCCATGTTGAGTTGGTCAAGTATGGCTCTTCATTGCCTGACGTGTATATGTCCGGGTACATCTTTTTGTCGAGCCGGGCAAGCCTGTACGATGCACCTTCTGCAGGAGTCGCTTCTAAATTGTACAAATTCCCAGTTTCATCCTGAAATTTTTTAAGAACTTCCCTCATAAATTTTAGAGTTTTGACCGCAAATTTCAGTCCTTCTTCATCATATATCCCGACTCCAAACATATTAACCAGCGCCTCGTGCATTCCAATTACACCTATCGTGGAGAAATGATTTGCAAAAGTGCCGAGGTATATCCGGGTGTAGGGCATCAATCCCCTGCGCAGGTTTTCATTTACAATCTTTCTTTTAATCTCAAGGCTCTCTTTTGCGAGCACCATAAGCTCGGTTAGTTTTTCAAAGAACTCCTCCTCGTTTTTCGATTCGTAGCCTATGCGGTTCAGGTTTATGGTTACCACGCCTATTGAGCCTGTCAGTTCTCCAGAGCCAAACAATCCGTTGCCCCTGCTTCTCAATTCATTTAAATCAAGCTGGAGCCTGCAGCACATTGCCCTTATACTTCGAGGATCCAGGTCACTGCCGATGTAGTTCTGGAAGTATGGTGTTCCGTACTTTGCGGTCATTTCAAATATCATATCTGCCATTTCAGAATCCCAGTCAAAATCTGGAAGCAGGTTGTAGGTGGGTATGGGAAAGGTGAATATGCGTCCGTTTGCATCACCATCCATCATTATTTCCACAAATGCTTTGTTAATCATTTCCATCTCTTTCTGGTACTCATCATAGGTATTGTCCAGTTCCTCTCCTCCGACTACCACATGCTCTGCTCCGAGGTCTGAAGGCGTAATTAAATCAAAGGTAAAATTTGTGAACGGTGTTTGTGACCCCCATCTGGATGGTATGTTAAGACCGTAAATCAATCTTTGAATGTTTTGCTTTACAGCCCTGTAACTGAGCCTATCACTGCGTACAAAGGGTGCCAAGTACGTATCCACGCTGCTGAATGCCTGTGCACCCGCAAATTCCATCTGCATGGTACCTAAAAAGTTTATTATTTGAGCAATTGCCGTGTCCAAATGCTTCGGTGGTTTTGATGATATTTTTCCGGTGACCCCTCCAAATCCCTTTAGCAGCAGGTCCTTGAGATACCATCCTGCACAGTACGGTATTATTCCGAAGGACAAATCATGTATGTGAAAGTATCCTTTTCTGTGTGCATCTGCAATTTCTTTAGGATACACGTTGTTCAGCGTGTAATCTGCTATTAGCGAGCCAGCAGCGTGCAGCATCAGCCCCGAGAACGAGTAATTTGTGTTGCTGTTTTCTCTCACTCTCCAGTCCTCCGCAGAAATATATCCTTCGACAATGTTTTTCGAGTTCATATTTCCCCTCATATCTGCAGGAAATAAATCGTTTTTTAGCATCATTAATGTTCTCATTGCTGTTTCCCATAACATGCTTTTTTAGATGCACATTTTTTACCAGACATGGTTACAAACTTGTTAAAGTAAATTGTAAAAAAGTAAATTTTTTTGAAGAAAAATTAAAAAGCGAGAGTTTGACCGTAAATAATTAATCTATTTTGAAACTTAACAAATAGAAACGAGAAATGGGACACGTAAAAACCCAAGAAAACATTTGTAAATATCACTTTTTACTTTTTTTGCCAGAATCCTTGTTTTCCTCTTTACAGTTCATGTCCACGCATATTTTCCAGTCTTTGCGTCCTTTTTTCCTTATGATTACTACAGGCGCGCCATTGCAACATGTCTCTCCGGTGGGTATGACCTGACCTTTCTGAGGAAGAGGATAGGTAACATCGCACTTTGGGTAGTTGGAGCATCCTATGAATCGCTTTCCGTTGCGCGATTGTCTTATCACGAGATCTCCGCCGCACTTGGGGCATTTTCCCACAACGTCCTTTTTCTTGTTGTACTCGCATTTTGGGTCAAGGCACCTGATATCTGGGCTTTGTCCCTTACGGATAACTTTTATAAGAGGTAATCCACAAATAGGGCATTTTTCATCGAGAAACTCTACGTATCCAGTGGACGGTAGATAGTAGAATTTCTTGTTATCTGAATCGCAGACCACTAACTTTTTGCGCGGGTAATAAATGAGCTTACCGCCGTCGCATTCACCGATAACCCTTTGCATGGAACTTTTCATGCTATCTCCAAACTCTCCCTTGTTGTCATTAAGCTTTTTAATTATGGTTGTTAGCATTTCCTTCGATTCGTTTATGACATCGTCCATGCTTTTTTCTCCCTTCTCTATCTTGTCCATATCTTCTTCTAACTTTGCTGTCATCTCTGGGCGAACAACATCTACGTCGTGCTTAGTTAAATTGCCTATTAGCGCCCTTCCCACATCAGTCGGCCTAAGCGGGTTCCCTGTTACGTAACCACGGTCAAATAGTTTCTGTATTATTTCTGCCCGGGTACTTTTTGTGCCCAAATTTAATTTTTCCATTTCTTTAAGCAAAGATGATTGCGTGTATCTTTTGGGTGGTTGTGTTTGCTTCTCATCTTTTACTATTTCTATAACTTTTACTTCCATTTCATCTTTTAAAGGTGGTAATTTCTTCTCTTCAAAGTGGGTGTACGGGTAATAATGTAGCCATCCCTCTTCGATGAGGCTACGGCCATGTGCGATAAACGGTTCTCCTTTGATATCTATCCTTGCTTTCATGTCCTCGTAAACACCATTTTTTGCGAGGGTTGCGAGGAATCTCCTGACAATGAGCTCGTAAATTTTTCCCCGCTCTCC
Organism: DHVE2 group archaeon; assembly: GCA_027023265.1. Taxonomy (GTDB): domain Archaea; phylum Thermoplasmatota; class Thermoplasmata; order Thermoplasmatales; family Aciduliprofundaceae; genus JAADDK01. The sequence goes on along the minus strand of JALVVV010000049.1, from coordinate 164,472 downwards.
GCTTAATTTTGCACCGCGAACCGGCACGATTGGCGGGTGGTCTTTTGTCTCTTTTTTGCCCCGTGTGGGATATTTTCTCTGCTCCCCCTGCAATCTCTTTACCTCTTCTCCAAACTTGCTCGATTCCAGTGATTTCAGTATGGAGTTTATGTTCAAACTTCTCGGGTACACGGTGTTGTCCGTGCGAGGATACGATATGTAGCCACCCATGTACAGGTCCTCGGCGATTTTCATTGCTTTTGCTGCGGAAAAGCCAAGCTTGGTTGCCTCGCTTAGAAATGTTGTGGTGTCGAACGGAGGTGGAGAATATATCTCTTTATTTTCCACTTTTACCTCGTGTACCTTTCCTATTTTGGCACCTTCTATCTTTGCAAGAATTTTATTTACCTCTTCTTCTTCCCAGAACGGATTTTTCTCGTGCTTAGCTTCAAATTTCATTTTTTTCTGGAGCTTTGCGGTGAGCTCCCAGTATTTTTTGGGCTTGAAGTTCTCAATTTCTTCTTCCCTCTTCACGATTAGCGCGAGCGTTGGGCTTTGCACACGGCCAACCGATAGAAATTCCCGACCCCTGCGCCCGGAGGCAATGGACACGAATCTGGTTAGAGATGCGCCCCACGCGAGGTCTATGTGCTGCCTTGCCTCTGCCGCGCTGGCAAGATTGTAGTTGATGTCCACCAAATTATTAAACGCTTTTTCAATCTCCTGCTTGGTAAGCGCGCTGAACTTCGCGCGTTTAACTTTGAATTTCTTGCCGTATTTCTTCTCGATTACGCTCAGCGCCTCCACGCCTATCAATTCTCCCTCCCTATCGTAGTCAGTGGCGATTATTATCTCATCTACATCTTTTGCTATGTCCCAGAGAATTTTAACTATTCCACGCTCCTTATTAATTTTCCTTGGTTTTTCGTTTACCAATTCTATTAGCTTGTTAATGTCCCATCTCTTGAACTCTTCGCCGTAATCTAACTCTACAATATGACCTCTGAGCGGCACTACAAAATACTCATCTCCGTTGGAAGTGTACTTGAAGTATCCACCACGGCCAACCTTGACAAACTTGGAGTTGCCATTCGACAAAATATATGCAATTCTCTGTGCTGCATTGCGTTTCTCTGCGATAATTAGAGTTTTCACATTGCGCGTTATGAACACTAAGTTTAAAATATTTACCATGGCAGAGTGTGAAGTTCTAGCCCGCATAAACAGGAAAACATTGATATTTATATATTGGTTACATTCTTTTATATACTGGAAAAATAGATAAAAATTAAATGTGTGGTTTGTGCATTCTTTTTGTAAATACATTTACATATCACTTATCTTTAGAAAAATTTTAGTAAGCTGTTGAAATTTAGGATCCTATGAAAATCGTAAAGGTAAAAGATAACAAAAGTAAATTGGCAGATATCCTTCTGAGCGTGAATGTGGGCTGGAGCCATGAGCCCGTGGGAAGAAGAGGAATATCTCATTTTTTGGAGCATTCTTTGTTTCTTGGTAATGAAGAGCATGTTAATCCGGATGATGAAACTGCAAAATACGGAGTGACGCTCAACGGAGAGACTTTACCCGACAGAACAGTGTTTTTCTTCTCATCTCTTCCTGAAGACGCAGAGGATATTTTGAAAATCCTGTTGTCCCTTGTTTATAACCCGTCTTTCCCGTCGGATAAAGTGGAAGAAGAAAAAATGAGCAAAATAATTACTTCAATCGTGCAGGAGAGTGATTATAACCCGTGGGAGCTCGCATACGAATATGCTAAAAACATGGTTTTCAAATGGGATTTTCACGAGAGTATGGGAACCATGGAAGATTTGGAAAATATACACATAGAAGAACTTAGAGTTTGGCACAAAAAATATTATCACGGGGGAAATTCGATTCTGTTAGTTCCTGAGTATATAAACGTTGATTCTCTGCGCGTCCCCCATGGTAAAGAATTTCCAGAGAGGAGAATAAGGGAGTGGGAGAATAAAGAGATTGTTGTTAAAAAAGGATTGAATAACGCAGAGCTCGTATATGGCTTTCCTCTGGAAAAATATGACCTTCGTGCATTTCTTCTTTCTACGATTTTAGGCAATTACCCCACCTCTCTGTTTTGGAAAGAATTTCACAGAGATGCGTACATGGTAGAATCACGAGTGGAATGGCATCACGGAAAAGGAGGTTTCTTCGCATACATTGGTTTAAACGATAATGATTACGAAAAGGCAAAGAAAAAATTCGTAAATTTCATTGAGAATTTGAAAATAACCCCGGAGGATTTGGAAATCGCAAAAAAGATATTTATGATAGAAACCCTCAGAAAAGAAAGAAGTTCGTATAAATTGTTTTCACTCATCGCCATGGACCCAGAGCTAAAATTCGGCAGTTTTAGAGAAATATTAGAAAAAATTGAAGGAATCGAATATGATGAGATGAGAGACCCGGGTGATATTCTACAAAAAGAAGAGATGTGCGAGGCGGTGGTGATTTAGTATTTACCTGTATGATTAAACATAATCTACCTTCAAATATGGGCGAAAAGATGGTTAGATTGCCCCCTGCATTCCATCACTACCTACCTTATTTTGAAATTCCGTAAAACTAATGCTCGTGTTTCATAGTTGGAAATTTTCCCATCAACGATTAAATACCCCGTGCCCATGCTATCCCATGGAGCTCAAGACGAGAGATGGCTTGGCGCGAATCTGCAAGTTCAAAAACGTGGAAACGCCGGCGTTGATGCCAGTGGTCAATCCGAATCTGATAATCATACCTCCCGAAGAGATGCAATCGAAATTCAATGTGGAAGCCCTAATAACCAATTCGTATATAATCTGGAAAAACCGGAAACTGAGAGAAAGAGCGCTAAAAGAGGGCTTGCATCGTATGCTCAATTTTTCAGGGTTGATTATGACCGATAGCGGCACGTTCCAGCAGCACGTGTACGGCGATGTGGAAGTGAATTACCTCGATATCGTGAATTTTCAAAGGGAGATAGGCACGGATATAGGCACCATATTGGACGTTTTCACAGAGCCGTATCACGAGCATGAGGAGGTCAAAAAGGCAATCGAAATAACCGCCGAGAGAGGAAAAGAAAGCGTGAAAATAAAGGGCGATATGCTCCTTGCCGGCGTGCTGCAGGGCTCGATATACGATGATTTGCGAAGGTATTCTGCGCGGTTGATGGAGCGCATCGGGTTCGATTATTTTGCAGTTGGAGGTGTTGTACCTCTTATGGAAGATTACCGCTACGGCGATGTTGTGCGTGCCATAATAAACGCCAAGAAAATTATTGACCCGTCAAAGCCCGTGCATCTGTTTGGTGCGGGACACCCCATGTTCTTTCCCCTCGCTGTGCTCTTGGGCATAGATTTCTTCGATTCTGCGGCATACGTGAAATATGCAAGAGATGACCGATTATTGTTTCCCGATGGAACGCGGCATTTGAAAGACATAAAATATCCGCCGTTTTTCTCGCCTGTGTTTGACAGGCACGATATAGATGAGCTAAAAAAGATGAATAAGAGGGAAAGAGAGCGCTTGCTTGCAGAGCATAACCTCTACATGAGTTTGGAAGAAATAAAGAGAATAAAAGAAGCGATACACGAGGGTCGCATTTGGGAGTACGCTGAGATTCGGGCGAGAGAGCATCCGAGGTTGTTAGAAGCTTACCGGGAAATATTAAAGCATAGAAAATGGTTAGAAAAGTACGAGAACATAAGCAAAAAGTCGGCGTTTTTCTACACCGGTGCGGAGAGCATGAAAAGGCCTATCGTGTATCGCCTTAAAAAAAGGTTGAAGAGCATGCCAAATAGAGAAAAGATTGTGGAAATGAAAAGGCCTTGGACTGCAAATTTAGAAAGCATACCCTCAGATGTGGCTGTGAAAACCCCGTTTGGAAACGTGCCAATAGAGCTTGAGGACATCTATCCTGTGGCGCAGTCCGAGTTCCCGTGGGAAGAGCGCGAAAATGTGCCCGAAGATGTGAAAAAAATTACTAGGGAAGAGTTTGATATTAAAAAGATAAAAATGATTGCTGACTACCAATTTGGAGCGGGTGCCGGGGATGCGCTTTTCTCGGGAGCGATAAAGATAGTGAAATCGAAGAACACGGGCAAGATACGAAATGTCATCGTAGACGGAGAGCACGTTGCCTCGCTCCGTGCCGAAGATGGATTCTTATCCTTACGAATTGCCGGCGCTTGGAGATTGCACTCGCATTTCGAGTTTAAAAAAATGCGGGTTGTTGTGAGCGATGACTCCGCCGAGTTCAACCGTGTGGGCAAGAACGTGTTTGCTAAATTTGTCTTGGATGCTGACCCTGACTTGCGGCCGGGAGACGAAGTTATTATCGTGGATAAGCAGGATAACTTAGTTGCAGTGGGAAAAACGCTCATGCAGAGAGATGAGATGCTACATTTCTCGAAGGGAATGTGCGTAAAAGTGAGAGAAGGGATAGAAAGTTCAAAGTCCTAACTTTTTCTTCAAATTTTTAATCATGTCTTTGACCATTGTGGCCATGTCGTAATCTGGTTTCCAGCCCCATTCCTTGCGCGCGGCGGAGTCGTCTATGCTCCGGGGCCATGAATCGGCGATTTTCTGCCTGTAATCCGGTTTGTATTCTACCTCGAAATCTACGTATTTTCTTATTTCTTCCACCAGTTCCTTGGGGGAGAAGCTCATTGCGGCAATGTTGAAGTCCGCGCGGTGCACCAGATTCTCCGCAGGGGCATCGGCCAGCATGGTTATTGCCTTAATGGCGTCTGGCATGTACATCATGGGCAGGGTTGCATCTTCTCGCAAGAAGCATGTGTATTTTTCACCTTTGAGTGCGTAATAGAATATCTCCACCGCGTAATCCGTCGTGCCTCCTCCCGGTGGGGCTTTCCAGCTTATTATGCCCGGGTAGCGCACGCCTCGCACATCGAGCCCGTACTTTTCCCAGTAATAAAGTGCGAGAAGCTCGCCGGTAACCTTGCTAATCCCGTACATTGTTCTTGGTTTTAATACGGTGTCGTTGGGTGTGTTATCCTTGGGGGTCTCTGGACCAAATGCAGCAATGGAGCTTGGAATCATTATTCTCTCAAGCCCCGTTTTCCGTCCCGCCTCCAAAACGGCATAAAGTCCTTTTATGTTCACATCAAAAGCCAGCTGGGGATTCTCCTCACCCTTGGCTGACAATATAGCCGCAAGATGATACATTGCATCTACATCGTTTTCTTTTATCGCAGATATTATCGCTTCTTCATTCCTCACATCCAGTGTTATAAACGGCTCAACCTCGTCCGCATTTTCTGGCTTTCTAATGTCCGCAACTATTACGTTTTCCTTTCCGTATTTATTTCTGAGGAAGGGAACAAGCTCGGAACCTATTTGGCCCAATCCACCTGTGACAATTATCCTTTTCATGAAAGCTCACCATCCGGGTAATGTGATTGGAACTTTTAATGTTTTTCTTCTTTTACTAACAGAAAAATCCTTTGAAACAAACAATTACCTGGAAGCAGTGATGGGCATTAATTTGAATTTAGGAAGATTTAAAAACAATAGCCTTTTACGATGCCTCATGAGAGCTTATGTGGTTTTTGTTGAGCCACAGTTTACCGGAAACGTGGGCTTTTTGGCGAGGACGATGGCTAATTTTGATTTTGATAAGATGATACTCGTGAATCCCCCTGAATTAGACGATGATGCATATAGATTTTCAAAGCACGCAAGGAGCATAGTGGAAAATGCAATGGTAATGAATACTTTCAGGGAAGTGCGCGAGTTTCTGGATTTTATGGTGGGCACAAGTGGGGTAAGTACGAAATCAGCCAAAAAATTTAACAGAATAGCTCTGAGTCCTGAGGAACTTGGTAAGAGAATATGGAGTTTTGAAGGTAAGGTTGGCATTGTGTTCGGGCGTGAAAATTACGGGCTGTATAACGAAGAGCTGGAATTATGCGATGTCCTTGTTACGGTACCCACATCTCCCAAATATCCAATAATGAACGTAACTCACGCTGCGGCCATTGTACTGTATGAAATATACAGAAATTCCGTTGAGGTTGATTCTAATCCACCTGCAGAAGATATGGAGCTTGATATTCTAGTAAAAAGATTTTCGGAGATTCTTTCAATGATAGATTTTCCTCCTCACAAAAAGAAAAACACCGAAGTGATGTTCAGGCGGCTCTTGGGAAGAGCAATACTTAGCAAGTGGGAGTTTCATAGTTTGATGGGGGTTATGAAGCGCGTTGAGTACCATTTAAAGGGTGAAACTTAAATATCAAATCATATATTACACCTTAAGAGGAATAGCCCCGTGGTGTAGTGGCCAAGCATCCGGGCCTTTGGAGCCCGGGACGGCAGTTCGAATCTGCCCGGGGCTGCTACTTTCATTTTGCGACATGTGCTTTAATTGCCTTGCAAAAGGTAGATTCTCCGATATTTGCGACTTATAAAAAGGTATGGAAAATTAAAATGTATGCTTGTGTGTTTTTCCAAAAATTTTAAAGAGGGTTACGCTCCCTCTTCAGAGAATATGTCCATTTCCTCATTTTTTAAAACTTCTTCAACTTCTTTTTCAATTTCTCTTTCCAAGCTGTATTCCTGCCTTTTCTTGTGTGGAACCATTCTCTTACCTCCCTTATTGATTAAATACAATTCTTCAATATAAATCTTGCGTTTTGTGAGGGTTAATATACTTATTATGAATTTTAGCACTATCGAGAAATTTTTTATAATAGCATGCCCATTTCCACCCGTGGCCGATGTAAATTTTAAAAACATAGAGCTTGTTGATCGAAAAGAAGAGTTGAAGCAGCTCAATGACTATTTAAATATGGTTAAAGAAGGAAGGGGAAAAACGGTTTTCATATCCGGTGAAGCGGGAATAGGTAAAACCCGAATTGTAGAGGAACTCATAAAGCAGTCAGATAGCATGGGATTTAAGATAATTCGTGGACAATGTTTGCCTGAGAGCTTGGAGCCTCTTTTTCCATTTAAAAGCGCCCTTAAAAGAGCAAATTTAGAGTATCTCCTTTCTAATAAACCGCCACCTCTTGTTCTTTCTGCGTATCTTATTGATGAATCAGGTCTTGTGATTGCCAAAGCTGAACGCCAGGAGACAAATCTGGACCCGGACATTTTTGCGGGCATGCTCACAGCAATTGAGGCATTTGTCAAGGACTCTCTGAAGATAATGGGTACCGAAGAAAACGCGTCTCTCAATGCTCTCAGCTACGGGGATTACAACATCCTCATTCAGTCATCTGGAAACTTATCGCTTGCGACGGTGATAAAGGGAGAGCCCAGCGAGTTTCTCATAGATGATATGAAGAGAATCCTTCAAGAGTTGCAGGATGGCCTGGAGGAATGGCACGGTGTTGAAGATAAAACAGGAGATACGAAAAAGAAAATAGAGTGGTTCATAACTTCTAAAAAATACGATGGAAGATATTTAGCAGGTGAGCCAAGCATAGTTCAGGAAAATATATTTGACAATATTGTTATGGGATTGCAGCGTGTTTCTGAGCGAAATCCCCTTATTGTTTTTATAGATGATATGCAATGGGCGGACAAGACCTCTTTAAATTTATTTTATTACCTTTCAAAAAACATAAAAAATAACAGGATACTGATGGTTGGTACTTATCGCCCAGAAGAGATTATCCCCGTGGGTGGGCATCTCCATCCTCTTGAAATTGTACTTAACAACCTGGCAGGAGACGGTTTGCTGAAAATAATTGGATTGCCACGCTTGAGCAGGGAAGACACGGGGATACTTATAAGCAGGATACTTGGTGATTATCATTACAAGGTGGGTGAGAAGATATACAAGGAGAGCGGAGGTAACCCATTATTTGTAATAGAAACCATTAAATTATTGCTATCCGAGAAACTCATTAGGAAAGATGGGAAGAAATGGAAGCTAATGGCTCGTGCCGAAAAGATAATAATTCCAAAAAAGGCCTACGAGTTAATAAAAAGAAGGCTGGAAAGGTTGAGTGATGAAGAAAGGGAGATTTTGGATGTAGCCTCCGTGGTGGGGGAGGAGTTTGACACAGCCATTCTTGCCCTGACGACCATGATGGATGAACTGAAGATACTCAAGCTCCTGAACAATATTTACAGGAAACACAAACTTATTTACGAGAAGGATGGAAAGTACCGTTTTGAGCACTCTATTATTCGGGAAGTTCTTTACAATGAATTGCTTGATGAGTTAAGGCGAAAGTACCATAAAATAATAGGGGATATTATTTATGAGCTGAACAAGGATAATCTATCCCCGGTAATCAACACTCTTGCTTATCATTACTATGAGGCAAGGGATTCCAAGGCGGTAAAATTTTTAATTGAGCTGGGGGACAGGTCACGGAAAAATTACGCAAACTACGAGGCAATAGAATTTTATATGCGTGCTTTGGAGCTTGCAGATGACCAGAATACCAAATTGAAAATTTTGGAGAATTTAGGAGATATTTACCTTTACACTGGGGAGTATGATGTGGCTATAAAGAGGTATAGAGAAGCTCTCGATGCAGCAAACAATCCCCTTGATAAAGTGCGGCTTAACAGGAAGATTGCAGATATTCTTTCAAAGATGGGTGATTATGAGGGCTCGTTGAAAATTCTTAATGAATCTATAAAGATGGTTCCCAGAAACGAGTCCATAGTGGTTGGGAGAATTCACCGTGATATCGGAACTGTATATTTCATGAGGGGAGAGTATCAGAAGGCTCTGGAAGAATTCAGACATGCGCTCAGAATAATTACCACATCAAAAGGTAAGGGTGTGGATACCAAGAGAGATTTGGGTGACATATTGCGTGGAGTTGGTAATATACATCTCGTACTGGGTGATTACGAAAAGGCGAAGAAATACTACACAAAATCTCTGGAGATAATGAAAGAAATTGGAGACATGAAAGAGGTGGCAGAAGTTCTATCTGAGATGGGAAACGTGTACCTTACCCTCGGGGATTTGGACAGGGCATTGAGAATTTACAGTTCCAGCCTCGGTATAATGCAAAATGTGGGGTACAAGTATGGTATAGCCACGCTACTGAATAGCATTGGTAACGTTTATTACAGGCGTGGTGACCTTGGAAAAGCGCTGGAGCACTACCAAAAGAGCTTTGAAATAAGCGATAAAATAAATCAGTTGGGATTGAAGGTATCCGTGCTCAATAATCTTGGAATGATTTTGTATCTCATGGATGAAATGGAAGATGCCCTTGAGAAATTCAAGGAATGTCTTAAAATAAGCAAGGAAATAGGGGATAGACACACTTCCACTCGAGTTCTTCTGAACATAGGTAGAATTTACATGGAGAAAAAGAAGCCTGATTATGCAAAGAAGATACTCACCAACGTGAAGAGCATGCTCCTTGAAATAGGAGATAAAAGCGGTTACGCAGAGGTGCTCATAACTCTTTCCGAGGTGCATCTTTCCCTCAGGGAGATTGACGAGGCGGAGGTTTGCACCAGAGAAGCAATTGAAATTTCCGGGGATATTGGTTCTAAGGATATGGAAATGATAGCAAGAAGAGCAATGGGCGCGGTGATGAGGGATCGGGGCGATTATCGCAGGGCAATAATTGAGTTAACGAAGGCTATGAGATACTTTAAATCATCTGCAAATAACTTTGAGCTCGCTCGCACCTATTACGAATTTGGTTTGTTGTGGCTCCGCAAAAAAGAGTACGATACTGCAAGGGAAAGTTTAGAAAGGGCCATGGAAATTTACAGTGCTATGAACATAAAGCTGTGGGTGCGGCATTGTAGAGAAGCGATGAAACTGTTACGGTAATGATGATTCCACCACGCCCAATCTCCTTATCCTGTTTTTCTGCGCTTTTTCCATACCTATTTTATAAATTTCAATTTTGTACAGCTTATCAATGAGAATGTGTATCTGCTCTATCGTTGGTTTTCCTATATCCATGCCTATTGCCCTCACATTAGCCTCAACTATGGCCATGCCATCATTCCAGTTTCCGTAGTTCCTGCAAAAATCACTCATGATGTAATCCAGGGCACCTTTTAAATCGTGTATCTCATCTTTATGTTTATCTGTGCTGTGTATTGGTTTGAATATCATCATCAACCTGGCAAGCTGGTAAAATCCGTATTCTACGTTCTCCCCTGTTTTTGCGCTGGTAATCAGGTACGGCAATCCAGTTATCTTGCTGAATTCATCAAGCTCATCTTTTGAAATTTCAATGTTTTCCAAATCGCTTTTGTTTGCGAGCAGTATCCCAGGTACTCCAGCAATGGATTCCAAGGTTGGTATCCAGTAGTGAAGGATGCTATGCAGGGTATCTTTTCTCGTGAGGTCACATACAAAAATCGCCCCATCGCTGCCCCGAAATGCCGCGCTTTTAACTTTTGAATATCCCTGCTGTCCCAGGACGTCCCAAATAACCAGCGATATAGTGTATTTTTCTCCTTCGTAATGAATATCTATTTCCTTCTTGCTAACCTTTGTTCCAATGGTTTGTATGTACTCATCGCTGAACTGGTCATACACGAATCTACGAACCAGTGAGGTTTTTCCCACGGCCGAATCGCCTAACAGAACTACCTTCCTTTTGAGTTCCATGTTTTATCGTTAATCTAAATTGACCATTCGTATTTAATACTTCTCCATTAAAAATTTACGTGAGTATTCAGATAATTTTAGAGCAGTTGTGCCTGTGTGAATGTCCTTTAAACCTTTAAATAAAAGATATATACGCGCAGGTAATCTATCTTTATGGAAGTTGAAATCAAAGCCAGGATTAATAGCGAGAGTGAATTCATTGATAAAATTTTGAGTATGGGTGCGGTGTTTTTGAGAGAAGAAATTGAAGTGGATGTGTATTACAATCACCCATGCAGGAATTTTGCAGAAACTGACGAAGCTTTGAGAATTCGTAACGATAATTCTCTAACTTACAAAGGTAAAAAAGTAGGGATGGATACCAAGAGCAGGGAAGAGTTCATAGTTCATTTTGATAATCGAGAGTCTATGGATAAAATATTAAAAGCTCTGGGGTTTCATAAGGTTGCTACTGTCAAGAAGAGAAGGAAGTATTACAAGATGGGCGAACTAAATATATGTGTGGATTTTGTGGACGGTCTCGGAGAATTCACAGAGGTGGAGTGTATTGGTGATTATGAATATTGCAGGAAAAAAGTCCTTGATGCGGCAAAAAAATTGGGATTGAAAAATATGGAAAGGAAATCGTATCTTGAGTTAGTGCTTGAGAATCAGTGAAGTTCCACGTAAATGCGTTCTCCTCTTTCAATAGCTTCCATTATTTTCTTTCCGTTTGTGGTGCTCTTTCTTATGTTTATATGCCCGTTAGCGGATACTGTTGAAACGAATAGCTGCCTGTTTTCTGAGTAAATATTCACTTTTTTGTGAGCAAATTCCTCTCCAACGACCAACCTGACCGTTTTTTTGTGTATTTCCACATTTACAAGTTTCCTATTTTCCTGATTTGCTGCTCCGAGGCTTTCCATGGGCTCCACGTTCAGTGATAATCCTAATTCCTCTTCCAGCCTTGCAACGTTCTTCCCGTTTTTACCTATTATCTTTGGTATTGCGGAAGCACTCACGTATATGTTTGCGCTATTGCTTCCCGTTACCTTTGCTTTAACATTAGTGCCTGGGTACCTTTTCTTTATTATCCTTTCAATCTCCCTTTCTGCAAGGTGATAAATCCCCTTTGATTCCTCTTCAACGGGTACAACCACAACCTGCTCACCAAAGCTGTATATCTCGTAAAGAAGCTTCTCTGAATTAAGATCCCTGACCTCTATGACTGGCCTCGCGAGGTCATCTTCATTCATTCCAGAGGGAACCTTTACGGTGTAATTTAGCGTGAGCACAGATTCCACGTCTCCTCCGGATATGTGGATTATGGTATCCACTATTTGCGGAATCACTCCCAACTCCACTCTTCCTATGAATCTCTGTATTGCGTCCACAGCCCGGGTTGCGTGCACCACGCCCACCATGCCCACACCTGCAAGCCGCAAATCTGAGAACACGCGAAAATCATCGGTTGTACGCATCTCATCAAATACGGTGTAATCCGGTCTGACCAGAAGTAAAATATCTCCTGTTGCTGACATTTCCCCGTTTAGGGCGGTGTATTGAGTTATTTCATCGCTCAGAACGAGGTCCCTTGGCTTCTCCATGGTCTTTACTATTTTGCCTTTTGCGGCGTAGTGCTCGGCTATTGCCTGTACAAAAGTGCTCTTGCCAGCACCGGGCGAGCCGGATATCAATATCCCCTCCGCTCTCTCGTCAATTCTCTTCATGAGTTTGTCTGTTATGGTGTAATCATCTATTTTCAGCTTTACCACGGGTCTTACAGCTGTGATTTCCATGGCATCTGAAAAAGGTGGTCTCGTTATGGCAATTCTGTACTCTCGCAATTGCACAACAGTTGCTCCTCTCGTGTCCATCTCTATGAATGATTTTCTATCACGTCTCGCTCTCTCAATAATGTCATTTGCAATTTCTTCTACTTCTCTATAACTAACTCTTCTTAAGTACTCCAGTGAGAAATTACCCGGTCTTCCAACCTTGGCGTAAGCGCCCACATCCGCTTTTATATGCACGCTCATGGTGTCTTCGGTGAAAAAATCTTCAATTTGCATATCTACTTCTCTTCTCTCTTCTAAGAATATAGTGGGTATGCCCTTTATCTCCGCTATTTCTTTCTGTACACGGTCCCCGGTCACAAGGGTGGCCTGATTGGAAAGAGCGCATTCACGAATGATGTTGTCCATCTCACCAAGCTTAGCTCCTTTAATTAATATTTCGGTTGGCCTCGTTCCCCAGAATTTCAGCTCAATTCTTCTCTCCTCGCAGAGTCTTCTTATCTCTTTTAATTCCCTCATACCTGAGGCACCTATGGCGAGCCCCCTGTTAGCTTGGTGCTCTATTTCTCCCAGCACCGCTTCCGGGATTACAATCTCCTCCACTTCCTCCTCGCCTGATAAAAATTCCAAAAATCTGCCATCTACGATTACGCTGGTATCCGGTACGTATTTCATATTTTAGTAATTCCGCGCATTTATTTAAGGTTAACCAGGTTATCCCTCTTCTTTGTAGCTTTCTCTGTATCTCTTTAGTGTGTTGACTATGTCTATGTCTCCACCGCCTTCCTGCGTTTTTCTCTCTTTTATTTTCACAATTGCTGGCACGTTTACCACGGGCCCAACTATTATTGCCTCTCCGGGATTTAGGTGAGGAAGCAGAGTGGAAAGGTCATCTCCAAGATTCTCGGCTGCAATTTTTACCGCCGTAATATCTTCGCTATTGTTCAATCTCATGACCACGTAGCTATTTGCTTGAGAGAGCGCATCTGCGTCTATTTTGTGTGGTCTCTGGGTAATCATGATGAGCATAACTCCAAATTTTCTTCCTTCTCCTGCAATTTTTTTCACTATGTCCTTTGATTTTGAATATTGTGTGCCGGGCACGAAGTTATGCGCCTCCTCAATAACGATAAATACCGGTTCAATTTCCTTGGAGGTTGTGTTTTTCTCGTAAATCTTGGTTAAAAATATATTGGCTATTACCTCCTGTATATCGCTTTTCAGTCCGGAGAGGTCCAGAACGGATATGTGCTTGGGTTTTATTATTTGCTCCAAAGGTGTGGTTTCTTCCGAGAAAATTCCCGTAATTCCTCTTTTCTCGGCAAGAGTTAGATATCTCAATACGTTCTGGGCATCTTCGTCTTTGTATGATTTGGGTGGTTTTTCTGCCCCTCGTGCCCAGCTCTCAATTTTTCCTTTTAAATCTTCGTAATTCATGCTGCCCTTAAACGAATCTATTGCTGCAGATAATATCCCAATCATTCTCTTGTAGTTTGAAGATATGCCGATTATGTTTGCTATTTCATCAGGCATTAAGTCTTTAAGAGATATGGTCAGTGGGGCTGCATCCACATCGTCAAACCTGCTCACACTCATGGAATTTCTGAACACGGAGAACCTAGGTATTATAACATCTCCGCTTCTGCTCCTGTTCATTCTAACGTAATCAGCGTGGGGGTCAATGATTACTATGCTCGCTCCCTTGTCGTAAAGCTCTTCAATTATAACGCCCGTGGTGTAGCTTTTTCCGCTTCCTGTCTGGCCAATAATTGCCATGTGCCTCAAAAATCCCTTTGGATTCAGATTTATGCTCACGTCGTCCCTCGTCAATAATGTACCTACGTGAATCGGCAGCTCTCCAATGTGGTAAAAGCTGTCCAGCAGCTCTTTGGATGCCCGGTACACCTTTTCTCCGGGCATGGGCGGATTTCTCGGGAATTTCACGCCTCCCTCGTCCAGATACCCTATCGTTTCTATTTCCGCGTAAATTTTGGGCACGTCAATATCTCTGCTTACTAACTTCATTAGGGAATCGTAAGTGGTTTCGTGAGTTAAAATCTCGGATAGTGCGCCCATCTGCGCCACGCGTCCAACCACATCCCGCAAAATATCCCTTTCTCTAACTTTTGTTACCACATATTCGTTCTCCATCAGCTTTGTATCTTTTGGCAGAGCAATAACAAATTTTCCTGTTTCCGTGTTTCCAACAACCATTCCTACTTCATCCATTCTTATTCACCTCTCCATATGTACCTGTAATCTCCAACAGAAGCGTTAGCTTCCAATTCTCTCTCTATGAGTGGATAATACATTTTCATAAAATCTCCGTGCGTTAATCTTGCATCTAAATCTGCGGCGTAGAGGTGCACATTGTGCACGTAGTTATCCCCGTGTTCTCTTCTTATTATTCCCACGATGTTTGAAATGTCCTCTTCAATGGGTTCTGGCCAGTACACTTCCTGCATTCTCCTCTCAATACCTGCCACAAAGGCGGGCATATCTACTCTAAGTAAAAATCCCGGTGCGAATGAAATGTAGAATGACACGAAGGCGTAATTGTTCAGGTATTCTTTCACGGTATTTATCTCTGTGTCCTCCACATCTGTGCCGTAAAAGATGTCTTTTATGTAATTTTCGTCGGAGGATATTGACTTGTACATTCTCCTTGCTCTGGCAGAAGAGCCTAACAGCACAGGTACGCTCATTCCCGGCTCGAACATGGTCAGTATGGATGCATCGGGTCTCTTTTTCGTGAGTTCTTCAATGTACATGTAAGCCTTTTCGAGGCCATTCTCTTTTAACTTTTTCCTTGCAGTCTTCAAGGCAGCGTTCTTCCGGTCTAAAGCCATGTACGGAAGACTTTTTAGGTCATCATCCTCTTTCAATCCATTTCTCTCCAGCTCTTCCATGTACAGCTCCATAACAACCATGTCCCTCAAAAAAGTGGTGCCCGAGCTCTTGCTTATGCCTATCAACTTTGAATTTCTCTTTCTGGCATTTTCGATAAGGCGATTGTAATTTGAGTAGTATTCCAGAATAAAATTTTCAAATCCATCGTTGTGAAATTGCAGTGGCACGTGGCTCGCGCGACCGTACAGCGAGCCATCCACGAAGCTAACCTCTTCTATATATTCGCTCAGAAGCCTGTTTTCCATATTTTCCATGAGCCTGTTTCCAAGCTCGGTAACTTCTCCTGTGGTTATGTAAACCTTCAAATCTCTTTTTTTGACGGTTGATGCGAGGCATGCCCTGACAACAATCAGGGTGTATCCGGTTGAAAGTGCAACGCTCTGCAAGCTGGAATCAACGCCAACCGCAGAAAAAGAATCCACCTGCTTGTCTGGAATATTCTTCCAGTACCTGTGCATTCTCCCGGCAATTTCTTTCACCATGTCGCTCTCTCCCCTGAACGACTTCAATTTTGAAAGTTCATCTGCAAACATATCTATGTACTCACCCATTTAATCACCGTGCCTGTTTTTAGTGGGAAATATTACCACGGTAGGATATGCGCAATCTCGTATAAAGATATGGGGATGCCTAATAATTTCAATAAATCATTTATCTGAGAAGCCATATGTCGATCAAATGTGAAAATTATTTGTAATGTGCTGCATATATCTTTTTATGAGTAAGAGGATAAGGGATATGCGTTTAAACGACAACATCGAGGGAAAATATGCCCTTGTGAACATTCAAGAACCCAAAGAATACGATGGTGGGAAGAGAATGGTGCTCAAAATCAGGGATAAGTACTTAGATGAAATAACCGTGACCTACTGGGGAAATGAAGATGAGGATTTGAAATCCCTTTACGATTCTTTGAAAGATACAAAGTGCGTTATCATTCGTGGACATGTTACCGCGAATAGAGGTAACGGGGTGCCCTACATAAGCGTAAGTAAAAAATTCAATAATTTTATAAAACCAATTGATGATTATGATCTGAATGATTGTTTGATGTCCATAGACGAGTTGCCATGGTTGAATGTGAACGCTGAAGATATGAAAGATGAGTTTTTTTCTATTATTAGTGCTGTGGAAAACAGGTACCTTAAAGCCCTTCTTAACAATGTGTTCAGCGGTGAGTTCTGGGATAAATTTTACATTGCCACTGCCTCCCAGAAATTCCATTCTGCAGGAATTCACGGGTTGCTACATCATACTCTCAATGTTACAAAAATTGCCAGGACCGTTGCGGCTCTTTATCCCACGGTAGATGTTGACCTTGTTACTGCAGGGGCTCTTCTTCACGATATAGGGAAGGTTTGGGAATACGAATTTACCTCTACAATAGAGTACAGTAACGACGGAAAAATGCTCGGGCATATTTACATGGGTGCAGAGATGGTGAGCAGAAAAATAGATGAGATTGAGGATTTTCCCTTGAAATTGAAAAAAGAGCTGATTCACATAATACTGAGTCATCATGACATGATTGCTATGGGCTGGGGTTCAGCAAGGGACCCATCCACTCCCGAGGCGGTGATAGTGGCTCATGCAGATAACATGGATGCGAAAACATACGGGGCAGTTAGCAAAAAAGCAAGATGAATGTATGGGAATTAAAAATAAATTAAAGTACTATGTTTATTTTCTTGCCGCACTTGCTGCACCTTCCCTCCGGTGTGAGTCCGGTGATTTTAGTGTCGTAAAACTCTCTTTTTATTAACAGGTTGCCGCAATTTGGACAGTATGTACTCTCGTACTCTGGCTCCCAGGTATTTCCAAGGTAAACGTATTCTAATCCAATGTCCTTGGCAATTTTGTAAGCGTTGTGAACGGTCTTCAAGGGAGTCTCTTTTCTGTCTGTGAGCTTGTATGTTGGGTAAAACCTTGAAAAATGAACGGGAATTTCAGGAGATATGGAGTTGACCCACTCTGCAAATTTTCTTATTTCTTCTGGCTCATCGTTTAAACGGGGAATTATGAGATATGTGAGCTCCAGATGCTTGCCAGAATGGTGTACGAATTCTGCTGTTCTTAGAACTGGCTGTAGGGTTCCTCCGGTTATTTTGATATAAAATTCATTTGTAAATGCCTTTATGTCTATGTTGAAAGCGTCTATGTAATTTACTAACTCTTTCAGTGGCTCTTCCTGTATGTACCCATTTGTAACGTACACGTTGTACATTCCCCTTTTCTTTGCTATTTTTGCCACCTCTACCGAGAATTCGTGCCATATGGTTGGTTCGTTGTACGTGAACGCAATTCCCTCGCTCCCTTGCTCCTCAGCGAGCTTTACCACGGCTGAAGCTTTGAAATCTCTCGTGTACGGGTATTCTGGTCCGACCTGGCTTATCTCCCAGTTCTGACAGTGTTTGCATCTCAAATTGCAGCCCACCGTGGATACCGAGAATATGCGAGAACCCGGTTTAAAGTGGAAGAGTGGTTTTTTTTCTATCGGGTCAACAGCCATTGATGATACCGTTCCGTAATTGAGCGTGTAAAGTTTTCCACCTATATTCTTTCTGACCCTGCAAATCCCAACCTGTCCCTCATCTAAAATGCACCTGTGTGGACACAGTTCGCATCTTACCTTTTTACCTTCAAGCCTGGTCCAGTACCTTGCCAAAGCTTTCATAACCCTTGCCTCCATAATCTATCTTTTCCCCTACTACCTCTCCTATTTCATATCCTAAAATTTTGCTGGATGCAGTATATACAAGCTCGTAGTCCCCGCCAAAATTTAGAAGGTCAGTGATGGATATTTTCAAGTCTTCTATAACCTCAATGGCAAGCGGGTGCAGGGGTACGGAATCAAGGTCAATTGAAAATCCAAGGTTATTTATTTCCTGCATCTGAAACATGCTGGCAATCAATCCATCGGAAGTGTCCATGCACGAGTGCGCTTTGCCAGCGAGTTTTTTCCCTTCATTAACGCGGGGTTCCACTTCCAACACGGGTTCAAAATCGCCCAATCCTGCTTTCCAGAGGAAGTAAGATGCAGCGTTTTTTCCCATTGGGGCGGTTACGTATATCACATCACCAATCTTTGCGCCTTTTCTCCTGAGTATGTTTTCCTTCAATACCCTTCCGACCGCAAATCCAGAAAAACCTATCATTTTTGCTTTTTTGAAATCTCCGCCCAAGTATGTGACATTGTATCTCTCTAACATAGATTGCATTCCGGTGATTAGCTCCTTTGCAAAATCAAAATGCGTGTCTCCTGGCATGAAGGAGGATAGCATGAAAAATTCAGGGGTGCCGCCCATCGCTGCTATGTCACTTAAATTTACAGCCGCTATGAAACTGCCCAGTACTTGAGGATTAACGTTCCCTGTGAAGTGCGTTTCCTCTCCAACATAGTCCGTGGTCAGGAGCAGGTAATGTTTTCCATCATCAATCACCGCACAGTCATCGTAATCTACTTTCTTACCAATGGCATCCCATATCATGTCTATTGCCCTGCGTTCTCCTAAATCTTCCAGTTTCACGGGGATAGGTATTTCGAGGACTGTATTAAACTTTCCTTGACTCTGTTTTTATTTTGTAATCCGTTATGCTTTAGTTTACATGTGGAAAAGTACATTAGGTATGTTCCATGATATACAATGGCAGGAAGGTGATATGATGTATGGGTACTGGGGCAAAATATTGAGAGTGAACTTGAGCACGGGAGAAATAAAAACGGAAGAATTCGGAGAAGATTTTGTGAAGAAATGGCTCGGAACGAGAGGATTCGGAATACATTATCTTTTGAAAGAGATGGACCCAAAGGCGGACCCGCTGAGTAAAGAAAACAAAATGATTTTCTCCACGGGGGCTCTCACTGGAACGACTGCGCCCACGGGCGGGAGATACATGGTCATAACCAAAAGCCCGCTCACGGGATACATTGCGATAGCAAACTCCGGTGGATTTTTCGGTGCGGAACTTAAAATGGCGGGATGGGACGCTATTATCGTGGAAGGAAAGAGCGATAAGCCCGTATATTTGCGCATAGAGGATGACAAAGTGGAATTGAAGGACGCGTCGCACGTATGGGGCAAGAGAGTTGGAGAAACGGAAAAAATATTGACGGAAGAGTTCGGGGACAAGCACGTGCAAATCGCATCAATAGGGCCTGCAGGGGAGAATCTTGTTAGATTTGCAGCGGTAATGAACAACGGGCACCGCGCCGCTGGTAGAGGCGGAGTCGGAGCTGTTATGGGCTCTAAAAAACTTAAAGCGATAGTCGTGAGAGGGCATAAAAGAGTGGAGGTTATTGACAGAAGCAAGTTCATTTCGGTGGTCCGGGAAAAGACGGAGATTCTGAAGAACGATGCCGTTGCTGGAAAAGGTCTGCCGTCATTTGGCACGGCGGTTTTGGTGAACATAATCAATCAGAACGGATTGTATCCGACGATGAATTTCCGGTATGGACAATTCAAGTATGCGGAAGAGCAGAGCGGTGAGGCAATGGCCAAGAAATATTTAAAGAGAAACAAGCCGTGCTACGCCTGTCCAATAGGGTGCGGTCGCGTGAATGATACGGAGACTGTTGGCGAGACGGAGGGACCGGAATACGAAAGCCTGTGGGCACTTGGAGCGAATCTGGGTATAAACGATTTGGCTTCAATAATCGAAGCGAACCATCTATGCGACGATTATGGTCTGGACACTATATCCACCGGAGGAACACTGGCAACTGCTATGGAATTATATGACAGGGGATTGCTTACACAGGAGGATTTGGGTGATGCACCACCATTTAGATGGGGAAACACGGAAGTAATACACTATTATATATCCAAACTTGCAAAGCGCGAAGGCTTTGGCGAGGTTCTTGCGGAAGGAGGGTATCGCCTTGCGGAGAAGTACGGGTGCGTGGATTGCTTCATGGGCGTTAAGAAGCAAGAGCTGCCCGCGTATGACCCTCGCGGAGCGGAGGGACACGGATTGGGTTACGCCACGGATAATCGCGGAGGGGATCACATAAAAGCCTATCTCATCAGCCCCGAGATTTTAGGATATCCTTACAAGATGGACCCGCACGACATAAGCGACGATAAGGTGAAAATGCTCATACTCTTCCAGGATTTGACGGCAGTTATTGACGCCGCTGGCCTGTGCGTTTTCACCACCTTTGGACTCGGAGCGGATGATTACCGCGATTTGCTCAATGCAGCCTTCGGATTCAACATGAGCACGGAAGAATGGCTCAAAATAGGTGAAAAGATTTGGAACGCAGAGCGTCTGTTCAATCTCAAAGCAGGATTGAACCCGCTGGAAGAGGACACGCTACCAAAAAGGCTAACAGATGAGCCCATGCCTGAAGGGCCGAATAAAGGTCATGTTGTGCGTCTCAAAGAGATGCTTCCGAGGTACTACGCGCTCCGCGGCTGGAACGAGGATGGCACGATTCCAGGGGAGAAATTGAAAGAGTTAGGGCTGGAGGAATACATTTAAATTCATTTTTTCTTTTTTGATATACATGGCCATCGTGAAATTTTTTGCAACGCTCCGAGATATTACCGGCAAAAGGGAGATTGAAATAAAAAATGTGAAAAATGTTGGCGAGCTTTTGCATCGTCTTTACGAAATTTTCGGCGACGAGTTTAAAAATGAAGTAGAGGGAAGAAATATGATTTTGGTCAACGGACGTAACATATTGGATATGGATGGTTACAAAACTGAAATAAATGATGAAGACATAGTATCCGTATTTCCCCCAGCGGGTGGTGGATGATGCACAAATTTCATTTAGATAACGTGATAATTAACATACCTGAAGAGCCAGATATGAGATATCTGTACTTGGAGATAACCAATCGGTGCAATCTCCGGTGCGAGATGTGTTTTAAGCAGCACTGGTTAGATGAAGAGGGGGATATGCCCTTCGAACTCTTCTTAAAAATTTTAGACGATGCCGCTGAGTTTCCCGAGCTTCGAATGATTTATTTTGGTGGTATCGGAGAACCTACGGTTCACCCGCGGTTCATGGATATGGTCCGGGAGGTGAAAAAAAGAGGATATGCGCTGGGGATATCCACCAACGGTTTTTTCCTCAGTGATGAGAGAATAGAAGAATTGGTGAAACTTCCTGTTGACCTGATTTTCCTCTCACTGGACGCGCTTCCCGTGCAGCCCACGGAAATAGGGCACGTGATCCCCGGGGTGACCATTGACCGCTTGAATAAAATTGTGAAGGCGAGAAAAAACAGAAAAAGCGAGCTCCCGCACGTGGGCGTGGAAGTTGTCCTTACTAAAGAAAATTACAAGGAGATGGGAAAAATAGCAAAAATCATGGGTGATTACGATGTTGATTCGCTTCTGTTTTCCAATATTGTTCCTGTGAATGAAAAGCATACCGGTCTGATTTTATACGACGGCTCCGTTTCTCTTGGCCCCTATCTTGAGGAACTTCACAGGAACTCTTATAATGGCTTTGTGCTTCGTGTTCCAGAATTTGAAATCCGGACCGAAAGGCATTGCGAGTTTGTTGAGAAAAAAGTCTCCGTGATACGTTGGGATGGAGAGGTTGCACCATGCTATCGATTTTTGCACACATATCCCGAATATGTGAATTCCCGCGAAAAAATGGTTTACGCGCATTCTTTTGGAAATGTAAAAAAACAGAGTTTGAAAGATATATGGACTTCTAGGGAATACTCATGGTTCCGTTTTGTGGTGAAGAACTCTATTTATCCTTCTTGCACCGATTGTCCACTTGTAGATGCTTGCCAGTACGTTCACGACACTCAAAGAGATTGCTGGGGCAACGAGCCCAGCTGTGCCGATTGCCTCTGGGCACGGCGCATTGTAATGTGCCCGATCCCCATGGAAAGTATGGGGAAATTCTGGTGACTTTCAGTTTCTATTTTTAAGTTTTCTTATTGCTGCCGTGCCTATCAGCAGTAGCATAACCATGGGGACGAGTGCCCCGTGGAATTCTGGCACATCGTTTTGGTAAATTCCCACGTAGTCTATATTTGCTCCGGTGTCTGTGGTGAATCCAATGTAGTCCGTGGAATCAAAGTATGGGTAGTACGATATATCTGCAGTTAAAATCAATGTGCCGTCAATGTACACTTTCATTATGTCTCCACTGATGCTTATGTAGTAAGTGTTGAGTTCATAAGGCCTGAATGATGTATTGGCGTAGGATACATTGTGTTGCACTTTTCCATTTACCACGTAAAATATCTCTGCAAATCCGTTATCGTGGAGGGTGAATCCAAGATAATTATCGAGACTGGTATCATGTGCTTTCACAAAAGTAATCCCGCTTGACCAGTTGCTTCCGGCTATCCCGTATCCCCTGTAACTTATTGAAAAATCGCTCCATTTGTCTTTTTCGACGACAAGCGTGTTTGCGCTCATATCCATCGTGCTATTTGAATTGCTTGCGCTGCCCTGTACAGTGCTCCAGTTTGCCATGGTATTCATTTCATCATCAACCACGGTGTTCAGATTTGGGTCATATACTTTTATTGAACTGTCGTATTCGTCACCAAACCACTCCACGTGCTCACGGAGCATTCTCCATGAGAACGAGTATTTTCCCGGAACTGAAGGCGCGGTTATGTTGAACTTGAATGTGTATTCTTCGCCGGGGTATATGGTTGTTGAAGGATTCATGTACACTCTTCCCATGCCCCAAATCTGGTTGTCATGCGGTTGTTGTGAGCCAAGCCTGTAATCCCGAGAAGCGTTCCAGTACGTATCCCCGGTATCGTTGTACGTTATGCTTACGCTTGCCGTTTCGCTGCAATTCATTATTTCTGGATGTGATGCGGACACAAATTTAGCGTTGTTTATTAGCTGTGTCCCTGTGAACTGGTCCCGGAATACCACCCCGCTGGGTTTCAGGGTGTAATTTAATCTGTATAACCCAAAGAAGTGCTGGGTGCTGTTCGGGTCGGTGCTTCCAGGAATGCCCTCAGGGGAGAAATCGTTTAGAATCCAAATCATTGGATAAACGTTATCGTATTCTTTCACGGTGGATAAAACATTTGATAGCCAGGTCGCCACGGAACTTTCGTTGTGCGTGCACCCCGTACCGGCGGTGGGCAGCCCTATTTCTTCTATGAATATTGGCTTATCTGTGTGGTTTTCCAGGGCGTTGAGAACATACTTGAGCTCGCTGCTCGGATCGTACCAGTGGAACATTGGAAAATCAACATCTTTGAATATGTCATCCTCAATAATGGAGGGCCCCAGTCTTACCTTAACATCATCAAATTCCGCAGTGGAATTATCTGCGTCCAGTGCAATCCCTCCATATACATTACCTGATTCATTTATGGGATTTGGGTCCCAGTAGTACAGGTACTTTACCCCGTCAACGTAGACCTCTATGTCCTGTCTGAAAACAACGAGCTTGAAATCGTGCCACTCCGTACAGTTTAAACCGGTATATGTGTCGTTCAAATAAGAATGCCAGGTGCCATTTTGCATTTTTCCAAGTTCTATGTGCCCGTCTTTCTTGAGCATAACAGCGTAATAATTAGAATCGTTTATATATCTAAATCTTATTGTGCCCACATTCCAGTTGTAGCCGCCAGGAGCGCTTGTTTTCATTTTAAGAGATATGGTGTATCCAGTTTTGTCCCACCATGATGTATCGTTAATCTTGATAACTCCTTTCTCTCCTTCCAGGTATCCGGAGCTTGCGTCCCATGTGCCATACTTCACGGTCCATCCATTGTATGTGCCGTTGTTGAAGGTGTAATTTACGGGATAGCTTACGGGCGTGTGCCTGTCTCCAAGGTACCATCCGTACTCACCAACGGTAACAAGATGGTTGGGGTCATCTTTCTTTACTTCGTTCAGTATGGTGTGAAGGTAGTCCATCACGAATGGCTTTGACAGGTGTGGTGTCCAGCTCTTACTGTAGTAAAAATGGTCCGGCTCGTTGCGCAGGTCCCAGGCGAAAATTCTCGGGTCGTTTTTAAAAGCGCTGACTATTGTCCTTACCTGTGTTAGCTGTGCTGTCATGTTATCCAAAGGGCTCTCCTTATCAAGCAGGGTGACTATTGCCTTCATGTTATACTTGTCCAGTATGGAAAGCATGGTATTGAGCTTGGATAGGTTTTGCTTTACCCTTGTGGCATTTCCACCGCCAAATGCGTTGAACTGTATTATTATCCTGACAACGTTTACCCCAAGTGCCTTTGCTCTTGCCATGTCTGCATCTATTACACCCTCTATTTTCGTAAAGTTTTCCCACATGTACTGCCATCCGTAATCCCGGGGGTAGTAATTCACGCCTTTTGGTATGAAAACTTTTCCGTTTAGATAAAATTTGCCATTGGAGATGGTAACAAATGGATTAACATCCTTTGTTTCCGTGTTTCCATTGCTCTTTTCAATGTTAGTGTTATGAATGCTTCCCAATGAAGAGTATATCACCAGTGCCGCTATCAGTACTACCAACAAAGCAACTCCGCGCATAGTTGAAATAAAAAGAATGCCTATTTAAGACTTTCCAGGGAGTTGCTTGTTTTATGTATGATAAATATTTTACATTTAATTATGGAAATTTATTGCAATTATGCGTTGCTTAAATCCAAAGATTTATTGTTGGTTAATTAAAAAATACCGAAATGTTAAAATAACAAAAGTTCAATCATTATACTATGGAGAGATATGCAGAGTATATATTAGGGCTGGATGTCGCAGCGGTTGTTTCCTCTCTAATAATTTTCATATTTGGCAACTTAACCGTTGAAAGTGTTTTCTGGGTGGCCACCGAGCTCATATTTTCCCTTGGGTTGCTATCCCTCGTATTTACATTTTTGTATTTTACCAGAGTTGGCAAAAGTAACTGGCTGTTGATACCGTCTCTGGTAATTCTCGGCATAGGTGTGATAATAACTTTTTTCAGCTGGTTTGTAGGGGGATTGGTTTCTCTCGTGTCATTGTTGATGCTGCTTCTTACAAAAGACCTTGATTACCGGGAAATTCGGAGTCTGGTATTATCTTTCGTGGGATTTTCCATTCTATCTGTTATGCCCCCTCTAAGTGCCCTTCTTTCTTTTCACTTTGGGATATTTGATGAAGTGATGATTTCTATTGGCATTGTTCTTATTGCTGTTGGTATTTATCTTTCTCTGAGAACCAAAAAACCTGCCGAGGCTGCAAATGTCGGTTTTATACTTTTAAGCTTGTCATTTATGTTTATAGCACCTGCCCACGAACTTCTTAATATACATTCAAACGGAAGCTATGGCATTTACGATATGACCATAGTATTCCTTTCCACTTTGACTTTCTTCATATACTTTGCCAATATGCTCATTGCTAAAATTGCGGAAGAAAAAGTATATCGTGACATAGAGAAAGGATGCAAATTACTTGAAAGTGGCAAGTACAAGGAAGCGTACGAGCACCTCAAAAGGGCTTACGAAGTGTATCCTGACGATGAAAGAGTTCTCAACGGAATGGGGATTGCATTGATGAAAATGGGCAAGTACAATGAAAGCGAGATTTATCTCAGAAAATTGAACAGGATTAAGCCAGGGGATAAGGTGTATATGACTAATTTGGGGAACCTGTATTTCAGAACCGGAAAAATGGATGAGGCTATGAAAACTTACAGGAAGGTTCTTGAGAATGACCCGAATTATTACAACGCACTTAACAACCTTGCGAGATGCTACATGGAGAAGGGTGAGTATGAAAAAGCGAGGGAACTTTTAGAAAGGGCCATAAAAATAGATGAGGATAAAAAAGCCGCAAAGGTGAATTATTATTTCCTGCTAACCGCTCTTGGGATGTCGGAGGAGGCAAATAAATATAAATCACAGATAGGTGGGTTGGTAGAATGAGCTTAGAATACGAAAAGCTGCCATATATTGGCAAAAAAAGAGCAAA
This sequence comes from DHVE2 group archaeon, assembly GCA_027023265.1. GTDB lineage: Archaea > Thermoplasmatota > Thermoplasmata > Thermoplasmatales > Aciduliprofundaceae > JAADDK01. The sequence continues at coordinate 138,321 of JALVVV010000049.1, read as the reverse complement.
AAAATTGAAAGAGGCGGGGATAGGTATTGAAGAAATTGCCAAGATGGATGAAGATGAGCTGAAAAAGCACATACCGAGGATTTCAAAGGGGAAGTTAAAAGTAATAATTGCGACAGCAAGGGAAATAACCGGAAAAGCTTATGATATTGCTGATTCCACGGGGATTGACAGGGAAAAAGCTCTTGTTTTGGCTCTGAACGATTACGATGTGGAGAGCATATCAAAGGCAAAGAAAGAGGAGATAGCAAAACTTCTCGATATTTCCCAGGAGGACGCTTTTAACATTATATTCAATGCGGCTCTAAAAACCGGAGTTAAAAAGCCACAGATTAAAATCAAAAAAGAAGAGATTGATGATGGCGGGATTGTTTCAAAGGAAGGTTTTATAAACGGGTTTGGATTGAAATCATTTAAGCCAGAGAAAATCGTTAAGTTCAGAGTTGTTCCATTCATAATAATTGTTTTGCTGATTATTTCTGGCATATCTGCGACTCTCTTCCTGGTTTCACCGGGAATAAGGATAGATGGCAACTTTTCGGAGTGGAACGGGATTCCCGGTTACGAATTGGAGGGGCTGCATTACAAATACATTTATCAGGGCGGGGCGCTCTATTTTTATCTTCACAAGCAGTACTTGTTTTCAGAGCCAGACAGGATATATGTTATGGTGGATGACGGGGAAAATGAAGGTTACTATGTGAGTGGTATTAAGGCGACTTACGTGGCGGAATTCTATGGATGGAACGACACCCTTAAGGGTGCTGTGCTGTGGAAGCATTCATCCTCAGAAGATATGTGGAATTTTACAAAAACAGGGGAAATGCAGTACTCATACGGTAAGAACAGCATAGAGTTCATGATTAATGGGATTAGAAAGAATGCAAAAGTACTGGTTATAGAAAAGGCAAACACCACGCTGAAATCCGCGCCTTTATTTGTGGATAAGCCCACCGTTCAGGTGGAAATCACGACCGCTGGGGATATTGCCAAGAATAACACTCCTTTGATGAACATATACATAAATTCACCTGTGAAATTTGTTTTGTCAAAGGTTGAGTTTGAGTATGCAGGTGCAAGTATCACCTCTGCCACGCTGGTTACGGAACACGGTAATTACTCCGGCTCATGCGGAAACGGAACGGTGATTTTCACCGTGGACAAAAAAATATTTGAAGAGCATATGACTTTATATGCGAAATTTTCCGGTAATGAGAGTTCCCTCGTCACTATGGATGCAGCCGTGTATGCCAAGAGCCTGCCGGTATCATACATTCGCGAGGAGAAGAATATGTATCTATTTAAAGCGCCAGACAGGGTAAGAATAGATGGTGCTTTTGGGGACTGGAAAAACAGAGAATCTGATGTGATAATGGATGTTCATGATGCTAACATTGACCTGGTTAATTACTCAAGCACTCCTGATTTCACGGATGTGTTCATGCAGGTAAGGGGAGAGTTTATGGGTGGCGATGATGTACCCATAGTTAGAGAGTGGGTGCCAAAGGATAGCGATAGGGACACCGTTCCTGACAAATACGATTTGTACCCTCATGATTTCAACAATGATGGTATACCGGACAACAAAAGTTACGTGGTAGTAAATGGAGAGAAACTACCTGATGTGGACGGCGATGGAATTCCCGATTACCCGTATGGAAATGATATGTGGCTAAATACCACCATCCCAGACGATTTCCCAAAACCATATGCAGGAAGGCACGTTAGTGTGTATATTGGGCCCCCACCACCGGTAAGGCCGAAAAATGGAAACGACACTGCCGAGATTTATTTTGAAGATTTGAACATGGGGGAGAGTGTGCGTCTTCCATGGGTGCCTTTCCCGGTAAATTACAAAATCACAATCACGGGTAGGGATGGAATTTACAATGCGCATCTTTTCAAATTCTCCCATGGCTCCTGGAAAAATCTCGGCACGGTATCCGATATAGCCTCCGGGTACCACGCGGTTGAGCTGAGCACGGGGTTAAACATCACCCGTGGAAAAATGTGGATTACCGTGTTTAACTGGAAGCACGAGTACGATATGCCGTCAATAACTAAAACAGGGGAGCGTTCTTCCACTTCCATGTACACCATGCACTTGCATGCCAACATTAACGAGGAGCCCGGCAACATGAACTGGACCGTGGGAAGCAGTGCTGAGACTATACAGTTGATAGCGAACTCTTTACCCTTACTTAATACCTACTCTTATGCTTATGCTAGCTGGGATTACGAGCAGCCTCTCTGCGAGAATCTCACGGTGAATCTTCCAGTGGTGTTGCTTCAGGTGAATGATATCAAAAATGATTCCGGAACAGACTATCTGAACATAAGCCTTATAGGGAAAAGCGGGAATACGAGACTGTTAGTTGGATTCTGGAATAATTCTCTTCAAAGCGGTAAGCTCAAGGCAAATAGCCCGAATCTGATTCCATTGCAGGTGGTTCACAGCACTATACCGAAGGGGTACACTATGGCTTTAAATATTACATTCATGTCCAATTTTAATGCTGCTGAAGAGGATTATATAAAGATAACTTACAACGGCTCATCAATCACTTCTGACGATTCTTATCTGAGTTTCACGGCAAACGGGATGAGCATTACGGATTTATATACAGAAAATAATGGTACAAGGGTATCCAATTTCACGAAGGGAGATACCGTGTCAATATTTGCAAATATAACTGACCCTCTGGGATTCAAGCACATAAACAGCGATGCAGTTAATTTGTCTGTTCAGGATGCGCTTGGCCATGTTATTCTCTCAAATTCCAAGATGAGCGTTTACACGAACACTTCCTGCTACGGCGTTTTTTACTTCAGCTTTGTCCTTGATGGAATAGTGATAGATAACTCAAGCACACTTTACGCCTTTGTTGGTAAGTACAATATAAGTGTGGAAGCGCAGAACAATGAGGCCACGCCGGAGCATGTGTCTATGAACGCTTCTTTCTGGGTAAACAGCAACGTTCGCCATGCAGTTTCAAAGTGGTTGTTTGTGCCATCTGGCAAGTATCACGCGTGGTTCAGGCACAGGATTGATAACACCGGTGATGGCGATGATGTTTATAATTTCCAGATTAATTCTAACGATGCACCACCCTTTGAGGTTTCCATATACAGGGATGTGGATAACAACAAAATCATTGATTCAAAGGACGTTCTTTACGCCATTTACAATTCTTCCAGGGGAGGATGGGTGTACATCAGAAATGACACCGATAAAAATAACGAGCCCGATATAACGGTCATGCAAGGGGATAAAGTTAGATTTATAATGCAGGTTAATCTATCTCTTAGCGAGACTGAACCTGACTCTTACGTGAACATAACCATTGCTTCCTTTACAGGCAATTCTTCCTTCACCGTGCACGACGAGGCTATTTTAAGGGCAAGCGATAACAAGACTCTCTATCTGGGAGTTGGTTCTTCTGAAAACACGCTTTATCCAGAACTTGGCTCATCGGAGGGAGAGGAATCAAGGGTTACCTCGGCACAATGGGTTCAGGAATCTTCATTTATTAATGATTTCACGCTCACGGGGAATATAACTGTGACCATGTACATATATACCCGCTTTGCCACGACTGGAAATGTATCACTTTACATGGACGATGGCACATATATCGGAGGTGCGAACATTACTTTAGTTCAGAGAGAAACGGAGGCATATACTGTAAGCTTTGTACCTGAAATATCTTTGATTCCAAAGGGTCATGGAGTGTACCTTGTTTTCACGGCGGATAATGATTGCGATATTTACTTCAACACTTCTTCTTATCCATCTAAAATTAATTTCACCACCACTTCCTATATTTATGCCCAGAATGTAATTCTTTACAATGTCACTTCCGATGGCAGTTACGTGGAGCAGAGCAATTACTCTGCGGGTGATGAAATTCATGTGAGTACTAAGATAATAGAGCCGTTTGGGAGCTACGATATAAAAAGCGTGAGCGCCGAAATACTTGCTCCTGATGGTAGTTCTTCAAATTTGACTTTGGGGCTGGAAGAGGATGACACTTCTTTAGGGTATTATATATACGGTGCTGATTACTCACTACCCGCAGATTCTTATGCTGGTACTTACTGGGTGAAAGTTACCGCTGAGGAGGGAAACGGTGTGATAAATTACACTTATACTTCGTTCAGCATTGCTTGCAATATATCTATATCTCCTCACAATAACGGAACAACTGGAACTACCGTGTGGTACTACCACGATATTTGGAACAACGGAAGCGGTACGGATATAATAACAGTGGAAGTCAGTTCCACCGCGCCCTCTAACATAACTCTTTATGTTTACGATAGCTCAAATTCTCAGTGGGATTTGGTAGCTTACAGCAACACGGGTACTGGATGGAGCTGGGTAAACAGCAGTTATGATATAAATGATGATGGGAATCCTGATTTTGTTGTTGGTGAGCACAGTTCCGTGAGGATTAAGGTTAGAGTGATAAGCTCTGCCGATGTGAATACTACCCTCAGCGTGGACGATAGTGTACTTGGAAACTCGTGCAGTGATTCAGCGGTGGATTACACCAAAGTCCCAGAGTTATCTGTATATATTTTGCCTTTGGTAATTCCTGCATTAATGATTTTGCTCAGAAAGAAAAAAGGATATGTGCGATGAATTATATCGATGTGGTAGTATGAGCACGGGCACGATAAGAGGAAGCATTGCGGAAACCGCGTACAAGGCTTACGAGAAAAAATTGATAGATGTGGTTAAAAAAGGGAGTATTCCGAGGCATGTGGGCATAATAATGGACGGTAATCGGAGATTTGCATCGGAGCTGGAAATGAACGACATGTTAGGCCACGATATGGGTCGTAAGAAACTGGAGGAAGTGCTGGAATGGTGCCGCGAGATAGGAATAAAGATTGTAACGGTATATGCATTTTCCACGGAGAATTTTTTGAGGGGCAGGGACGAGGTTGAGCACCTGATGCGTCTTTTTGTGGATAGCCTGAAAGAAGCTGCAGATGATGAAAGAACCCATAGATACGGTATGAGGATAAGGATAATCGGACAGACGGAGTTTTTGCCGCAAGATGTGCAGGATGCCATAAAATATGCCGAAGAGAAAACTAAGAACAATGATAAATTTCTGCTTAATGTGGCCATTGCTTACGGAGGAAGGGAAGAAATAATAAGGGCAATACGGGAAATTGCCCGGGAGGTTGTTGAGGGGAAGCTAAAAATAGATGATATTGACGAAGACACTGTTAGAAAGCATCTGTACACGGGAGATTTGCCCGATCCGGACCTGATATTCAGGACATCTGGGGAGGAGCGCATTTCAAATTTCCTGCTATGGCAGAGTGCGTACTCTGAGTTTTATTTCTCGGACGTGTACTGGCCAACCCTTCGTAAAATAGATTTTTTGAGGGCAATAAGGGCATATCAGCTTAGAAAGAGAAGGTTTGGTAGGTAGGTTGGAGAAAAGATTAAGTAAATAAAAACATGGGGAACCATGCAGGAGGAGATTGTAAAGCTTGCCAAAGAGAAGGGGATCAGGTACGTGCACCTTCAGTTCATGGACATACTTGGTCAGGTAAAGAGTGTAATGATTCCATCGGAGCTTTTGGAAAAGGCGCTCAGTGAAGGCATAGTTTTTGATGGCTCGAGTATAGTTGGTTACGCAACCATTGATGAAAGCGACATGCGCGCGGTGCCAGATCCGCAAACTTTTCAGGTACTTCCGGATGATTATAGAAGCGCAACGATAATATGCGACGTGTATTCAAGCGACGGGAAGAGATTTGAAGGAGATCCAAGGTACGTGCTCCAGCGTGTACTCGAAAAAGCATCTAAACTGGGATTTGGATTTTACACGGGACCTGAGTTCGAGTTTTTCCTTTTAAAGATTCGTGATGGAAAAACGATTTTAGAGCCAAATGATTACGCAGGGTATTTTGATTACGGGCCAATTGACCAGGGTGAGAAAGTCAGAATGGAAATACTTGGTTTGTTAAGTGCCATGGGATACAATCCGGAGGCTGCTCATCACGAGGTATCGCCGGGGCAGCACGAGATAGACCTTAGGTACGACCACGCTTTGAAGATAGCTGATAGGATACTCACATTAAAGGCTATGATCAAGCGCGTTGCACTTAGACATGGATTGTACGCAACGTTCATGCCAAAGCCCATATTTGGCATCAATGGAACGGGAATGCACGTGCATCAAAGTTTGCTCAGCGAGGATACAGGGGAAAATATGTTTTATGACCCTCGTGGAAAGTGGGAGCTGAGCGAAATAGCCCTGAGGTACCTTGCAGGGTTGCTGACCCATGCGGAAGAAATGACTGCCGTGCTGAACTCATGGGTGAACTCGTACAAGCGCCTGGTTCCCGGGTATGAGGCACCCGTTTACATATCATGGGCAAATAGAAACAGGAGCGCGCTTATACGTGTTCCTGCGGGTAGAAAAGCTAAAACTCGTTTGGAGCTGCGCAACCCGGACCCTGCTGGAAACCCGTATCTCCAGTTTGCCGTCATGCTTGCATCTGGGCTGGACGGTATAGAACGAAAAATGGAGCCCCCTGAGCCAGTGGAGCAGAACATATTTGCAATGAGCGAAGAAGAGCGTAGAAAAATGGGAATAAAATCCCTGCCCGAGAGCCTGGGCGAGGCATTGCACCATTTCTCTCGCAGCGAGCTAATGCGCGATACCCTGGGTAATCACCTATTCTCACATTTTCTACACGTGAAGCGCAAAGAATGGGAAGAGTACAGGGCGCAGGTTACACAGTGGGAGATAGAAAATCTGCTGCCAATTCTCTGAAAAATGTTAATTACCTTTACTCTTTTTACGGGGTATGGAAGATGCAGAGATTATGGATGCCCTGAACTCGTATTATAGAGAGGATATGCATTACGAGTCAGGGCGGGTACTGAGCTCCATGTACACCAATCCTCCTGAGGTCGTGCTAAATGCTTTTTTCAGGTTTTATCAGGCTAATTTGGGAAACCCCGGCTTGTATCCGGGTACGGCGAAAATGGAACGTGAGGTTGTTCGGTTCATGGGCAGGCTAACAGGGAACCTTTCTCCATTCGGCCACGTGGTTAGCGGAGGAACTGAAGCAAATATCACTGCTCTATGGGCTGCTAGAAAAATGGGGTTCCGGAGAATATTAACAACGGAAGATGCGCATTTCTCTGTTATCAAAGCTGCTGACCTACTCGGTATGCCAGTGGAATACGTGCCCATGCGCGGGTTTGTAATGGACACTTTGGCTTTAGAGGAGATGGTTCAGGATGGTGATGTGGTTGTTGTCACGGCGGGAACCACGCCCTTAGGATATATTGACCCGATTTCCCGTGTTGGTGGCATTTGCGCAGAACTTTCATGCCATCTACATGTGGATGCTGCCTTTGGAGGGTTCGTTATTCCATTTTTGCCCGAAAATATAGATTTTGCTTTCACTGTGCCTTCCGTGAAGACCGTGACTATTGACCCTCACAAGATGGGATTTGCACCGTATCCTGCAGGTGGCATACTTGCCAGAGAAAATATATTTGAGCGGATAAGGGTGGATGCTCCGTACCTTATTGGTGGTAAAAGCGAGACTCTTTTGGGCACAAGGCAGAGTGGAAGCGTGGCTGCCAGCTACGCAGCAATCCTTCATTTTGGTATGAGCGGGTATCGTAATTCTGTAATTGAACTGATGAAAAGAACAGAGTATCTCGTGAATCGCGCTCACGAGAGCGGTTTTGAGATACTTGCCAGACCCGTGATGAACATCGCAAATATTATCGTGGACAATGTTGAATGGGTGAAAAAAGAACTTTTAAAAAGAGGATGGGCAGTTTCTGCAAATCCCAAGTACTCTTCTCTGAGAATCGTGGTCATGCCCCACGTTAGAAAAGAAATCATTGATGAATTTCTAAAAGAATTAAAAAAAGTTTATGGATGATAATGGTGCCCGTACTTGGCCCACCACGCATCCACATCTTCCTGCAATTTTTTCACATATTCGGGATTCTTCAGCAGATGCCTGAACCTGCCCTGGGGCTTGAGGTACTCTTCCACGGGCTTGAATTTCTTCGGCTTGTACGTTATGCGCATGTTTTCAATGTCCCCATTTTCAATTTCGTATAGCGGGAATATGCCAGTGTCCGTTGCAAGACGCATGATTTCCACTGTTTTGCTCGGGTCGTGTCTCCATCCAGTCGTGCATGAGGATATCACGTGCAGGAACTTCGCACCAGGAGTATTAAGTGCTTTTTGCACCTTCTTTTTGAAATCCTGGAACATTGCAGGGTTTGCAGTTGCCACGTACGGAGCGTTGTGTGCGGCAATAATCATGGATATTGGCTTTTTGGGTCTTAACTTCCCAATCGGGTTTGCAGAACCTACCTTGCTGGTGGTGGTCCATGCACCCCACGGAGTTGAGCCGCTTCTCTGTATTCCGGTATTCATGTACGCTTCGTTGTCGTAGAGAACGTAAAGAACGTCATGTCCGCGCTCAACCATGCCGCTCAGTGCCTGAAATCCTATATCAACGGTGCCTCCATCTCCTCCAAAGGCAATTATGTTTAACTTTTCACCTTTGGCTCTGGTGGCTGCTTCCACGCCGCTTGCTGCTGCGGCTGCATTCTCAAAGGCAACATGAATCCATGGCACGCGCCATGATGTGCGGGGATACGCGGTGGTTGCCACTTCCAGGCATCCCGTTGCGTTTGCAACTATGGTATTTGGACCCGCCCACTTCAAAATCCATTTGACTATTATAGGTGCAGCGCATCCGGCGCACATGCCGTGTCCGGGTGCAAAGAATTCTTCATTTTCATAATTCATTGCAATCCCTCCGACTTGTAAACAGCTTCTTTATTTACATCTATCCAGTTCACATCATCCACATCCTGAGTTAGGGCTTTTTCTGCCACTTTGTACACGGATTCCAGGGTGTTGAAAGTGATATCTCTGCCACCAAGGCCCACGATGAAATCCACGAACTTTGGTTTTTTGCTCTTGTTTGCAAAGGTTGCCGCAAGCTCACCATACACTGCTCCGGCAAATCCCATGGATATGTTCCTTTCCACGACAGCAACGACCTTTGCATTCTGCAAAGCCTCAATTAGTTCTTCCTTGGGGAACGGGCGGAACACGGTTATCTTAACCATGCCAACTTTCTTGCCCTGCGCCCTCAGTTTCTTTATGTACTCGCGCATTGTTCCGCTCATTGAGCCCATGGTTACGAATATGATATCAGCATCTTCGGTGTACTCTGGCATAACCTTTCTGTATTTTCTTCCAAACTTCTTTTCAAATTCTTCAAATACCTCATCTATTACCTTCTTGGCCTGCTCCATGGCAACCCACTGGGCAAACCTGAATTCTGTGTAGTGCTCTGGAAATCCGAATGAGCCGAGAGTCGCGGGTTTGTTCGGGTCAAGGGTAACGTAGTTGGGCTTGAACTCTCCTAAGAAATCATCAACTTCGCTCTGCTCCGGCATGTCCACAGGTTCCACAGTATGCGTGAGAACGAAAGCGTCCAGACCCACCATTGCCGGAAGGAGAACTCTCTTGTCCTCTGCAATTTTGAATGCCATTATTCCAAGGTCAAGACCTTCCTGATTGTTTTCGCTGTAAAACTGCATCCATCCTGAATCTCGTTCTGCCATGCTATCCTGGTGGTCACACCATATATTTATCGGTGCGCTCAGCGCCCTGTTGCCAATCCCCATCACTATGGGCAACCTCATGCCTGATGCTATGAACAGGACCTCGTGCATGAGGGCAAGGCCCTGAGATGCCGTGGCGGTTCCAACGCGAACGCCTCTGGCACTTGCACCTATCGCCGCGCTTATTGCGCTGTGCTCGCTTTCCACAGGCACGAACTCGGCTTTCATCTCGCCATTTGCTATGAATTCGCTTATCTTCTCCGGTACTAAGGTGGACGGTGTTATCGGGTACGCCGGTACGACCTGAACCCTCGCCAGCTTGAACGCGTACGCGATTGATTCATTACCTCTTATCATCGCCTTCATTTATCTCTCCTCCATAACAAAATCTATTGCTTTAACAGGACATTCATTCGCGCATATCCCACAGCCCTTGCAGTAGTCGTAATCTATTTGCACAACGGGCAGCTTTTTAAGAGCCTCTTTAGGTGCAGGAGTATCTTTTTTAGTCTTCTCGTCTTCTAATTTTAGTATAGATGGCTCTGGGCAGTACTGCCAGCAAATCATGCAGCGAATGCACTTTTCGTAGTTAATCACGGGCTTGAATACTCTCCAGGAGCCAGTCTTATTTTCAACAGCATTTCCCGGCTCAGTTATAACTGCGCCTCTTGTTATTAATTCCATCATTTACCACCCCAGAACAGTTTTCTCGTAAGCAGCCTCGGCCGCTTTTGCATTTTCTTCTTTCTTTGCGGGAGCGTTCTCCCTTATCGCTTCTAACACGTGCTCGATTTTCACGTTGCCCACGGCTTTTGAGTAAGCACCCAGTATTGCAGTGTTCACGATGGGTGCTGCCTGGGAACCAAGCCTGTGCTCGAGGGCAATTTCCGTTGCGTTAACTGTGGCAACTTTGTACCCGGAGAATCCTAATTCTTCAGGTTTCTTTGCCGTGTTTATTATGATTATGCCGCCTTCCTTGAGCCCCTGCGTCACGTCAATGACGCTCATGAGCGTGGGGTCGAGAACAACCACCGCATCGGGCTCGTAAACGTTCATTCTCAAATCGATACGCTTATCGTCAATCCTTGTAAATGCCTGTACAGGTGCACCTCTTCTTTCCACGCCAAAATACGGGAAAGACTGTGAATAAAATCCCTGTTTCACTGCAGCAATAGCCAGGATGTTCGCAGCCGTAACGGCTCCCTGGCCACCTCTTCCATGGAACCTTACCTCGTACATGGATGAGGGCATGGGGACATGAGTTTAAATGTTTCTCTGAAAACTTCAACATGTGGAAAAACTATATATCTGTCGTGCAATTGTGTCATGGCATCAGGGCCCCCGGCGGAGAGCGATGGGTCATCGAGCTGTGATGCACGGGCCAGAGGATGCCGCATAAACCCCCGGCAGGGTCAGGCATCTTGACAGGTGATAGGTGCTGTTAGTGCCGGGGGATATTCATTTCTTGAATATGTCAACGAACATTAAAAGAACGGGGTATATTTCAAGACGGCCAAACCACATCTCCAAAATCAAAACTATCTTTTCCACCCATGGCATGGTGTGCGATGTTATCCCTACGCTCAAACCAACGTTTCCCTCAGCGCTTGCCACCTCGAACAGCGAGTTTGCCAGGGAGTTGCCGTACAGCATGAATACCATGGCTCCTGCAAGGAGGAAAAGAAGGTAAGTTGTGGTGTATATGGAAACGTCTCGTACCTCTGTGGGCTCGAAAACTTTCTTTCCGATTTTGAAGGGTATGACCGCGCTCTTGGGTGCAAGCCTGACTCTCACGTACCAGGCAATTCCGTAAAACAGCACCACGACGCGAATGAGTTTTAGAGCCGAGGCTGTGGAGCCGTACGCGCCTCCGAAAATCATGGATAGGGTGAGTATGGTTTTTTCGTAGTCGCTCATTTTGCTCAAATCGCTGATGCTGAATCCAGTACCTGTTAAAGCGGATACAATGTGAAAATTGGCGTTTAGCGTGGCACCCCAGAAACTCATGCCCCGAGCCATCAGATGAGGAAACATCATAAGGTAAAATAGGAGAACGATGACAAGCATGGCTTTTACCTCAATGGTGAAAAATTCTCTAATTCGGCCTTTGAAGAGGTTTATGTGGGACACGAAGGATATGCCTCCAAAGGCCATGGCGAAAATCATCGCTACTGCAACTCCCGGTGGGTACGCTGCTATGCTGTTGTTGGTAACTGCAAAACCCCCCGTGGCCAGTGCGGTCATTGCTATGTTTATGGAATCGAATAAAGGAGCGCCCAGAATGAAGAATATAAAAGCGAAGAGAAAGGTGTAAAACACGTATATGAGCCAAATTTTGCGCACCGTTCCTATTATTGTTGGTTCCGTTTTGTCGCTTCTGCCCTCGGCGAAGTAAAGGGTCTGGACAACCTTGCTCGTGCGGTACATGACTGATAGGAAAAGTGCAATAACCCCAACGCCGCCAATCCACTCTGTAAGGGAGCGCCATAGAAGTATGCTCCGTGGCAAAGATTCCACGTCGGAGAACATGCTCAGACCCGTGGCCGTGAATCCGGACATGCTCTCAAACCATGCATCTAAGGGGTCGAGGTACCCGGACAGGAAGAAGGGCAGGGCGCCCACGAAGGACATTAAAAGCCAGCCCAGTGCGGCAACTTGGAAGGATTCTCTCAGAGTGAGCTTTTCCGGCGGAGGATTGTTCATGAACAATGTCCATAGAAATATGACCCATATGGCCGGAAACAGAAATGATAGAGATAGCATGGTGCTGTGGTCAACCAGCAACGCGTAAACGGCGTCAAAAATCATGAAAGGAGTGATGTACGTTATGAGTTTCAGAACCAGATACCATACCTTGCTAATCATCTTACTTTCCACCGATGAGCTCTCTAACCTTGCTTTCCACACCCTTCTTGTTTATTACCACTATTTCGTCACCTTCCTTAAGCTCTATGTCTTCCGTGGGAATCATTATGTTACCATCTCTCAGAATGGCTGCAAGAACGCTGCCCCACGGCATGTGCAGGTCTCCAACTTTTGCGGAATTGAGGGGAGAGTCTTTTGAAATCCTTGCGTAAATGAGCTCCACGTCCCTGCTGAAAGTCAAAACAGCGGAGAATCCTTTTATGCCCGCGTAAATTGCCTTGGCCGAGGCCTCGGTGGTGCTGACCACCACGTCCACGCCTAACTTCTCGTAAAGTATTTTGTTGCTCGGGTTTGTTGTTCTCGCAATTACCTTTTTTACGGAATAAGAGCTCTTAGCAAGCTGGCAGGCCACGAAGTTAATCTGGTCGTTCCCCGTGCACGCCACCAGCACATCAGCCTTGTGTATTCCCGCATCTTCAAGGAATTTAGCCTCGCCCCCATCCCCGTTGATAACAAGAATATCGTAATTTTCCGCCATGTGCTTTGCCCTCTCAATATCTTTCTCGATGAGCGCGATATCGTGGCCCTCTTCAATGAGCATGCTCACCAGGTACTCCCCGATCCTGCCGCCACCTATCACGATAATATACATGATGGTGGATAATGAAACTGCGGATTTAAAGATTTTCTAAAAATAACGCCCGTGGTCTTGTTTAAAAATTTAATTTGTATTAAATTTTAGAATTTAAAAATACGCCCAGTGATAACATATATCACGGTAAAATTTTCAAAATATGCCTTGATTTTAGCGAAATGTTTAAGTATGGGTGGGAATATATATCACATGCCCAATCGGGCAGGAGGACTGAACAAAATGAAGAAGATATATAACAAAAAGGAAGAAGGCGTGAGCCCCGTAATCGCTACCATATTGATGGTGGCAATTACGGTAGTGCTGGCAGCGACCGTGTACATAATGGTCGCAGGAATGGGAACCGGCGGAACGAACAAGATGATTGCGAGCTTGACTTATGACCAGCAGCAGTCTAATCCAAGTAGCGGACCTGTTTATTTGAGGGTTGCTATGAGCAATCCATCAAGTGCCGCCTTTACCAAGGTTACTGTTGTGCTCACACCTGCAACTGGTACCGGAGGTAAAACTACGTTGAATACCACTGGGGGAGGTACTATCACGATAGGAAGTACAACATACACCGTAAGCGTGCAGGATCTGGATGGTAATGGGCAGCTATCCGATGGAGATATGCTTGTGATATCTGGTGGATCTCTCAGTGGATATACTGTGTCTGTTAGCATTGCTGGCTATTCTGGAAATGCGCAGACAACTATACCCACCCAGTAATCCCAACTTCCACTATTTTTTATTTTTTGGGGTGTTTTTAAATGGCAAGAGAGGAGGGCGTGAGTCCCGTGATTGCCACGATTTTGATGGTTGCCATAACAGTTGTTCTCGCTGCCACGCTGTACGTTTTGGTGGGCACGAACATGCTGGGTGGAACCGCTTCCACGGCCAAAGTGACGGGAAGCCTGACGGAAATTCCGAGCTCTTCTTTTGCCCGGAGCGTGAATTTCACAATAACCATGACAATCCCGGAAAAAACCGCCTGCAGCAACGTCAGGATTGTGGTTGTGCTTAACAACACGGTTACCGCTTTGAAATACGACGGCGAAAAAGGAATATGGAGCAATGCGACTTCCGGCGGGAAGTGGCATATCGAAGCTAAGCTGGACGACCTGGACGGAAACGGAGAGTTCAGCGACGGGGACAAGTTATGCGTGTGCATCGTGGACGATAATCCTGCAGATTCCGTTGTTCCTCCGGTATTTCACACCGGGGACCAGGTTTTGTTCAGCATAGTGGGATACCATGGCACGGCCAGCGGCGTGATACAAATTTAACCCCTTTTTATTTTTTGAATGGATGGGCGGGGCGATGGTTTTAAGTATTGTTGTTTTCTATCCACGCGCGTGGGGGATTTGAATATGAGAAGTTCCACTGTTGTTGCTCTGGTGATTTTCGCCGTGATTTCCGCTTTGCTGGTTGCCGGGATGGCGTATCTTGTTATGACTCCCATTGGTGGCTGCCACTGCGAAAAAATAAAGGGGAGTTTGAAGGAAAAATCTATGTCGGGGGATAACCGCACGGTGAAATTCGAAATTATTCTCGAATATCCGGAGAAAGTGATTAACTGGACGCACCTCGTAATAACACTCAACATATCCGGTCATTATTTTGGACATCAGTATCCCGGCTCACAAAAAACATGGGTTATGGGGAACTACACCGCTAAAATTTACGACATCAACGGCGACGGTGCCATCGATTCTGGAGATTATCTCGTGATTCATGCCAGTGGTGCCCCGTTCAAAACCGGCGATGGTGTAATGATTTACGTTTACGGGATTTGCAGCAATATATATGTGCCGATATTTCTGGGGTGATAAAATGAGAAAATTCCTGAAAATATTGATTCCCATTGCGGTTATAATCGCTGTCGTGGTTCTGGCGGTGACGGTGTACATCATGGTTGCAGGCGTTGGTGGGTGCTCCTGCAATTTCATAAACGGAAGATTAACGCAATACTCCATATCAGAAGATAGAAAAACGGTGGAGTTCGAGATATACCTCAATAACCCATATCATGTCACCAACATAAGCTGGATAACCATACTGGTTAACTCGAGCGGAAATGTGGAAGCGTTGAAATACAATCCCACGAAAAACATATGGGTATCTGAAAATTACACCGCAGAAATCATCGACAAAAACAATAACAGCGTTGTGGACTCCGGAGATTTCTTAGTGGTGCAATCTCTCTCAAAAAAATTCACGAGCAATGATGGGATAGGAATGCGCATCCTCTGCTACGGGCGCGAGATATGGTCTCCGGTTCGCCTGCCGTAAATTCCAAAAAAGAAACTTTCAAGTTAAAAATTTCAGTGAAACATTATAATACCTTGCGGCCATGATGGCATGGTGATAAAATGCTCGACGAAGCTGTTAAACTCGAGGAGCTGGTAAAGAAGCACACGGATTGGTTCCGGGACTCTTTGCCGATGATTGCATCGGAGAATCTTCTCAGTCCTGCGGCGATGAAATATCTCGTCTCGGATTTGCACAATCGCTACGCTGAAGGCCTGCCGGGAAAGAGATATTATCAGGGGAATATATATGTGGACGAAATCGAAAGAATAACCACCGAGCTTGCGAAAAAACTTTTCAACGTTCCGTATGCGGATGTTCGTCCCATAAGCGGCACCAACGCGAATCAGGCGGTTATTTTCTCCCTTCTAAAGCCGGGAGATGTCATGACCGGTCCCCCGCTTCAGGGCGGTGCGCACATAAGCAGCGCGAAATTCGGTGCGGTTGGCATGCGCGGCGTGAACAAGATAGAGTATCCCTTTGACGTGGACGAGATGAATTTAGATGTGGATTTGACTGCGAAATTGATAAAAATAGTGAAGCCGAAGGTTGCATTGTTCGGAAGGAGCGTTTTCCTGTTTCCAGCGCCGATAAAAGAATTGCGCGATGCTCTTGATGAGGTAGGCGCAAAGGTCTGGTACGATGGCGCCCATGTGCTCGGTTTAATTGCTGGTGGGCAGTTCCAGGACCCGCTGCACGAAGGCGCAGACGTGATGACCGGCTCAACGCACAAAACCCTGCCGGGTCCGCAGCGCGGTATAATACTGGGCAACCCGAAGGGGGACGAGGAACAGAGGGAAAAATTGTGGAAAAAAATTCAGCGGGGGGTATTTCCGGGGGTGATAAGCAATCACCACCTGCACCACATGGCAGCTCTTGCAATTTCCCTCGCGGAGCACATTGAGTTCGGAAGGCAGTACGCGGAGCAAATAGTGAAGAACGCTCAAACCCTTGCGGAAGAGCTTCACAGCTTAGGTTTCAAGGTTTTGGGTGAGAAAAACGGATTCACGAAATCGCATACCGTTTTAGTGGATGTCGTTGCCCAGGGTGGCGGAAGGAAAGTTGCCGAAGATTTAGAGAAGGCGAACATAATTTGCAACTACAATCTTCTGCCCTACGATGACCCGAAGAAGCCGAGAAATCCCAGCGGAATAAGATTGGGCGTGCAGGAACTAACCCGTTTGGGAATGAAAGAGGGAGAGATGAAGCACGTGGCCGAGCTCATAAAGAAAGTGGCCATGGACGGGAAAATAGACGAGGCTCGCGAGGAAGTAAAGGAGATGAAGAGGGAGTTCAACAGGGTGCGCTACTGTTACCAGGAAGACGAAGCGTACAGGTTCCTGTCCTCTCTATGATTTTTCCGAAAATAAAAAATACTTTCTCCCGATTTTTTTTGATATGGTGTGTTCTTCTATAAACGGCTTGGTTGATGTTCTTAAAAATTCCCGGCGCGTTGCGGCTCTCACAGGGGCGGGAATCTCCGCTGAGAGCGGCATTCCAACTTTCAGGGGCAACGGTGGGCTATGGGAAAATTACCCCATGGAGAAGGTTGCCAGCGTTGAGGGGTTTCGTGATGACCCTCTTCTCGTCTGGAAGTTTTACGATGAGCGGCGGGTGAATATGAAAGGTAAAAAGCCCAACCGCGCGCACGAAGTATTGGCGGAGATGGAGAAGTACTTTGATATGTGGGTAATCACGCAAAACATAGATGGCTTACATTTTCTCGCAGGAAGCAAGAATGTGATAGAGTTGCACGGCAGCATCTGGAGATTCAGGTGCACATCCTGTTCTCATGTGGAGACAAACTACAAAACTCCTCTGAGCGAGATTCCCCCAAGATGTCCAAAATGCGGCTCTATGCTCAGGCCGGATGTGGTGTGGTTCGGGGAGCCGGTGAATAAAATCCAGGATGTGTTTGAAATAGCAGAAAACTCCGAGGTGTTCTTTGTGATTGGCACATCCGCCAGGGTGTATCCAGCCGCGTCCCTGCCTTTTGTAGCCAAAGAGCACGGTGCGTTTGTCGTTGAAATAAACGTTGAAAGCACCCCCGTGTCAGAAGTCGCAGACTGCGTTTTTCGAGGCAAAGCTACAGAAATTCTCTGGGCTCTTTTTCTAAAGCTACAAGAAGCATCGCTATGAGTATCAGGACTGCACCGATTATTCCTAACCAGGAGAATCCTTCTCCAAGAAACGCGTACGAGAACACCCCTGCAAATGCTGGCTCTGTGGTGAATATTATGGCAGCTCTGGACGGTGGAATGTGTTTCTGTGCGTGAACCTGAACCAGTATTCCAATTGCCGATGCGAATATGCCCGTGAACACTATGCCAAATAACAGTACGGGAACGGGATTGATTTTTGGTCCCTCTCCCGCCCACCATGCCGATGATAAGAGAAACACGAAGAATAGCTGCATCATTGTCAGCGTTACTGCGTCTTTCTCTCTGCTGAATTTTCCTATCAGTGCCACATGCACGCCGTATGCCACGGCGCAGAACAGTTCCAAAATATCCCCGATGTTGAACCCGCTGATTCCAGATAAAAGGTACAATCCCGATAGAGATAGCAAAAGAGCGAGGACCACTCTTTTACCAATGCGCTCCTTCACGGTAAAATGAGAAAATATTGGCGTGAAAACCACGTATAGCCCCGTGATGAAACCTGCGTTGGAAGAGGTGGTGTATTTCAATCCAACTGTTTGAAATGCGTATCCCATGAACAGAAAAATTCCCAAAATCATGGATGCTTTAATCGCATCTCTGTGCTTCATAATCCTCCTGAAGTAAATACCAAGTAAAATTGCAAAAGCAAGCAGAAAGCGAAGCGATAAAAACCCGATGGGAGAGATGTAATCCAGTGATACTTTTACCAAGGGAAATGTTGCGCCCCAAATCAGTGAGACGGATATCAATCCTATCACATACTTCAGGTTTTCCACCGCGGGTAATATGAAAACATTTATAAAGGAAATGCCTATTGCAGTGTGCAAAGCGGGGGATTCAATATGAAGAAGGAGAACCCTGAACTGATGGAGCTCATACGAGAGCTTAAAAATAAAGCTAGAGAAAATAACGCTAAAATCTGGAAGGATATAGCTATGAGGCTTGAAAGTCCCAGCAGCAATCACGCGGAAGTGAACGTTAGCAGGATACAGAGATACGCCAAAGATGGTGAGGTTTTGGTTGTGCCCGGAAAACTTCTCGGGTCTGGAGCCCTTGATAAAAAGGTAACTGTGGCAGCCTGGAAGTTTTCCAAGAAAGCCGAGGAAAAGGTTAAGAACGCTGGCGGCAGGGTAATCAGCATTAGTCAGCTTATGATGGAGAATCCGAAAGGCTCAAATGTTAGGATTATGGGGTGATTCTTGTGAAGGTTGTTGACGCAAGTAATATGGTGTTAGGGCGCCTTGCAAGTAAAATAGCAAGGGACCTGCTCAACGGCGAGGAAATCGTGGTTATTAATGCCGAAAAAGCCGTGATAATTGGAAACAAGGATAACATAATTGAGAAGTACACTTCCCGTAGAGAAATAGGGAGTGTTAGAAAGGGTCCTTATTATCCCAAGAGTCCAGATCGCATACTCAGAAGGACGGTGCGGGGGATGCTCCCCATGAAGAAGTCCAGGGGCGTTGATGCTTACAGGAGATTGAAAGTTTATATGGGCGTTCCTAAGGATTTGGGCGTGAAGAATGCTTTTCAGTACGAGGATGCTAAAAACACAAAGTTGAAGGGGTACACTACCCTTAAAGACTTGTCCGTACAGCTGGGTGCCAAGGTGAGGTGATATTGTGAAGGTAGTTGTTGCAAGTGGTAAGAGAAAGACCGCCGTTGCAAAGGCAGTGGTTAAGGATGGCAAGGGCAGGTTCAGGATAAATCACAGGCCTTTTGAGATTTACGAGCCGGAAATTGCCAGGTATTCTGTTTTGGAGCCCGTGTATTTGGTAGGAGACAGGGCGAATAATGTGGATATCGATGTGAAGGTTCGCGGTGGCGGGGTTGTTGGTCAGGCCGAAGCCGCGAGGACAGCCGTTGCCCGTGCTCTTGCGAAATACTTTGAGGACCCGAGCATAGAATCTCTGTTCAAAGAGTATGACAGGAGTTTGCTTGTAAATGATGTGCGCCGCAAGCTGCCAAAGCTGCCGCTTGGCCGCGGTGCTAGAAAACGCAGGCAGAAGTCGTACAGGTGATACCATGATTATCCCTGTACGTTGTTTTTCCTGCGGTCGGGTTATTGCCTCTGACTATGTTGCCTTTGTCAACAGGGTAAAGTTCATAAGGGAGAACGAGAAAAGGGAGCCCACTTCGGAGGAGATAGAAAAAATATTTGACGAGCTTGGGGTCGAGCGGTACTGCTGCAGGAGGATGATTCTCAGCCATGTTGACCTCATTGACGAGGTAATACCTTACGATTGAAGATTCACAGGTAACCTTAAATACAATAAGGAGAATTGAGAGATATGGTGCCTGAAGAAGTGGATGTTAACCAGTTGGCCAGGGAGGTAAAGCATCTCCGCAGGGAGATGGACGAGATGAAAAAGCTGTTGAGAAGTCTCCTTCAGGAAATAGTGGAGAGCAACAGCGGTGATGAGGAGGATTTCTTTGATTTCAACTAAAGGTTTATATGGGTGTTATAAATTAAGGAAGGTGGTGGAAAAATGACAATGCCGTTAAAGATGCTGGAAAGCTTTATGAACAAGAGAATATCCCTTTTGCTCAAGGATAATCGCGAGTTGGTGGGCAAGCTCGTGGGATTTGACGATTACATGAATATGGTTCTTGAGGACACTGAAGAGAGAACTTCAGAAATGACGCGGAAACTCGGAGTTGTGATATTGCGGGGGAACAACGTAGTGAGAATGACTTTAGTTGGATGAGTATGAGTGACCAGGAGGTTATTTGCCCCAAGTGCGGCGGGATAATTGACCCGAAGACCTTGAAATGTAATAATTGTGGTACGCAGTACACTAAAGAAGAGTACGAATCTCTTAAAAACGAGCAATCTCTCAAGTCATGGCTTTTGGGTGGGGACGAATCGGAGATTCTCCTTGAAGACGAAGAGGCTGACGCAGAGGCACTCAAAAAGTGGTTGGAGGGGGACGAGGAAGCATTTTTGGATTGGTCGGATGAGATGGCCATAGGTGGGGAAAAAGTTGAAGAATTGAAGGAGAAGGCCGAGGAGATAAAGGAATCGGTTGAAGGTGGAGGGGTAAATATTGACAATGTTATTAAGGAAAATCTTCGCCTGAAAAGTCTTCTCGAAGTTGAGAGCGCAAAGAGGGAAGAGCTTGAAGATGAGGTTGAAAAGCTCCGTAAAGAACTTGAAATACTGAAGCAGGAAGCGGTTAAGGAATTGCCCCAGGATGCCAGGGAGCTCAAAATGCTGGAGATGGAGCTCAAACAGAAGGAAATAGAACTGGAGATGAAGGAGAAGAGATTGGCTCTGGAAACCACAAGTTTGACTGCAATTTCCACTGACCAGTTAGATGAGCTTAAAAATCTTGCCAGGGATGCGAATACCAAGGAGCTTCTGGATAGAATAAAAGATTTGACGGAGCAGCTTGCAGAGAAGGAGAAGCTCATTGCTGAATTGAAAAGTGACATAAAGGTAAAAGAAGAGGAAATGAAGAAATTGCAGGATATGATAAAATACAAGGAGGAGGAGCTTACCCGGAGAGAGCAGGATTTGATGTTCCGTGAGAAAAAATTGGAAAAAGAGCTGCGGAATTTGGAAATGGCAAAGAGCGAAATGGGGGATATGGACGAGCTCGAGCTCAAGCGCAGGTTGGAGGATCTGCAGGAAGAAATTAATAGAAAGGAGGAAGAACTCAGAATCAAGATGAAATACTTAGAAGCGAAGGAGAGGGAGCTCAAAGCCAAGATGGAAGGTCTCGTTGAAGAGGAAATAGCGATGGCTGAAGAAGAAATAAAATCTGAGATTAAGGAGAAAAAGGTAAAGACCGGAACGCGGAGACTTGATGATCTCCTTTATGGGGGATTTCCCATAGGTTCGAATATTATTATTTACGGTCCACCTTATAGCAAGAAGGAGATTTTGATATACTCATTCATGGCTGAAGGGCTCAAAAAGGGTATTCCAATAATCTGGATTCTCACGGACAAGACTGCGTTGGAGATTCGAGAGGCAATGAGCTTCGTGCTTCCTACCTATGAGCAGTATGAGAAGATGGAACTGGTTTATTACATAGATGCATACTCCAAGAGCATAGGGGAGACAGAGGAATTGGAGGGCGTTATATATTTAGATAATCAGACGGATGTTGATGGTTTGCTCAACAAAACTGCGGAAATATCCAAGAAATTAAAAGAGAAGTATCCGTATTACCGGATGGCATTCATGAGTCTGTCCACGATTATGGCTTACATGAACCAGCAGGACCTTCTAAAGTTTCTCCAGATATTCACATCATGGCGCAAGAGGGACAAGGCAGTTTCTCTTTATCTTGTGGAAAAGGGTTTGCACAGTGAGAACGAGATACAGATGGTTGGTAGCTTGATGGAAGGTATGATTGAATTCAAGATGGAATCTCACAAGACCTTCCTATCTGTTAAGGGTATAACCGAAGTGCAGAGCAGGGGTTGGATAGAGGTAACGGCTTCCAAGAGTGGGATACAGCTTGGCTCTTTCAGCTTGGGTCACATCAGGTGATGTGCTTGAAGGTAAAGCGCATAAGCAAGGTTGAATATGTAATCGATATGGACAAAAAGCCGGATAAAATTCGGTTTTTGTGGAAGAAAGGCCAGTTGTACCTGTCTGTGGAGGGCATTGTGTTGAACAGCGATGAGACATGGTATGAAATTCCATCAAATAGTATCAGGGATGTGTTAATTGACGAGAGTGGTTTACTTATCGTGGATTTTGACACGGGTGATATAAAGATTTTGTCCAAGGATATAAACTCTTTGAGAGCAATGAGGCATTTTCTCTTGCCGTATGTACGGGGGTAATGGCGCATGATAGTTCTTGGTATTGAAGGCACTGCTCACACGGTAGGAGTGGGTATTGTCTCTGAAGAAAAGGTACTTGCAAATGTCTCTGATATGTATCGTCCTCCCGAAGGAGGCATACATCCCCGGGAGGCAGCCAATCACCATGTACGACTTCTTCCAGAACTATTGAAAAAAGCCATGGACGTGGCTAAAGTAAAACCCGGGGATATAGATGGAATATCTTTCTCTCAGGGCCCGGGGCTCGGGCCATGTCTGCGCACCGTGGCAACAGCAGCCAGAGTTCTAAGTTTAAAGTTAAATGTGCCAATAGTTGGCGTGAATCACTGCGTTGCTCATTTGGAGATCGGTAGATTTACCACCGGTGCCGAAGACCCGATAATGCTGTATGTTTCTGGGGGCAACACACAAATAATTTCCTATGCAAATAGAAGATATCGTGTTTTTGGAGAAACTTTGGATATCGGTATAGGAAACATGCTGGATAAGCTGGCAAGGGAGATGGGCATTCCATTTCCGGGGGGCCCCAGAATTGAGAAGATGGCACTTGAAGGTCGCAGGTACATACCCCTTCCATATTCCGTTAAAGGCATGGATGTTTCCTTCTCTGGTTTGCTAACCGCTGCGAAGAATAAAATAGGTGTGGAGAAAAAAGAGGACATTGCTTACAGTGTTCAGGAAACCGCTTTTGCGATGCTTACGGAAGTGACTGAAAGGGCGTTGGCACATCTTCGCAAGGACGAAGTTCTTTTAGCAGGTGGTGTGGCCAGAAATAAAAGGCTTCGCGAAATGGTCGGGGAGATGGCTGAAGAGAGGGGTGCAAAACTCTACGTTCCTCCCGGTGAGTTCTGCGTGGACAACGGTGCGATGATAGCATATCTCGGTCTTCTTTATTTGACGCATGGTGTAAGGATGGAAATTGAAGAAACGGAAGTGATACAGAAATTCAGGACAGATGCCATGGATGTGCCGTGGGAAGTGAAAAGGCATGAGAGGATATACCGTGAATTTCCGGGGGCGGAGGCGCGAATAACCGAGGAGAGTTTTTACAGGTGGAAAGCCATAAGAAAGAGCAGGATAAAAAAGGCATACAGGATTAAGGAGATTGATTTAAGATTGAGAAAGGAAAGAACCAAGAAAGAGGCAAAGATAATTCATGAGGTGAAAAAATTAGGTGTAAATGCGCCCGTCATATATGACATTAATGATTTTGATATATTGATGGAGAAATTACCTGGAAAAACGCTCTTGGAAGAGATGAAAAAATTAAATGGCGATGAGATACGGGATATCATGGTTAGAATTGCGGGAATCGTTGCGAATCTGCACCGCGGTGGTTTTTCGCACGGGGATTTGACCACGAGCAATATAGTTCTGAATGATGATATATACCTCATAGATTTTGGAATGGCTGAGAAGGACATAACTGAGGAGAACATGGCTGTCGATCTGCTCATGTTTGAAGAAGCAGTTAATGCTGCGCATTACGATAAGGTATCGTATCTAAAATATTTCTACGAAGAATACGAGAAGCTCATGGGTGATAAAGTAATCAGGAATGTGGAAGCTATCAAAGGGAGGCGCAGGTATGTTTAAATTGGTAACGCACAATAGGCACAAGTACGAGGAGATGAAAAAAATCGTTCCAGAGCTGGAAATGGTAGAGATGGAATATCCAGAGATTCAGGCAAACACTCTGGAAGAGGTTGTGGATTTCAGCTTAGAATATCTGAGCGAGGTTATTGGTGAAAATTTCATAATAGACGATTCTGGTTTGTTCATTGACGCTTTAAACTCTTTTCCCGGTGTGTACTCAGCCTATGTGTTTGATACGCTTGGCAATGAGGGTATTTTAAAATTAATGGAGGGAAAAGAGCGAAGGGAGGCGTATTTCAAGACTATAGTCGGAATAAGATTTGAAGGTATAAACTATAAGCTGGTTGGCATCTGCCATGGTAAGATTGCAGAGGTGCCCAAAGGAGAGAATGGATTTGGCTACGACCCCATATTCATACCTGAAGGAAGCGAAAAAACGTTCGCGGAGATGAGCACCGAGGAGAAAAACAGGGTTTCGCACAGGGGAAAAGCTATTAGAAAACTGGCAGGGTTTATGGAGAGATTTGGGGTACATTAATAAAAAGGTTTATGTCTTTTAATACCATTCGTTTTGTATGGGAATTTCAAAATATGCTTTGATGTTATCTCTGGTGATAATTTCCGCCCTGTTTTTATCAATGTTCCACTATTCCTCTGCAAATGTTATCAGAGCAGTTACTGATGATGGTTTGAATATTGTTCCCGTGGAAAACTATGGCTACGCGCCCATTGTTAAGCATCTTATAGATAATGCCACATCTTCAATTTTTATCTCGATGAACGTTATAAGTGACTATGAGCCTGTGAAAACACTTCTCAATTCTTTAATCGCTGCGAAAAATCGTGGGGTGGATGTCCGTGTTCTCTTTGAAGGGGAGATATCTTCAAACTGGTATGCCGTGAATTATCTAAGGGAGCAGGGGGTAAACGTTAAAAACGATTCGTCTAACACTTTCCTTCATACCAAGATGGTTGTAATCGATGGAAAAGTTGTGTACATAGGTTCTCATAACTGGAGCCCTTACGCTCTGGGCAAGAACAACGAGTTTGGTGTGTTTATATTTAATTCCACCATTGCAGAATTCTACGTTTCATATTTCAATTCATTATGGAATGATGCCAATATTACGCCTGAAATAGGGGAAGTTAGTGAATCCGCTGGCAACCTGAGCGTGGAGACCACTTATGACGGTTACACCTATTCCTCTCTATACAATCTGATTGCATCGGCGAGAGATAGGTTGTACGTTGGACTATACACTATGGCTTATTACTCAGACCCAAATTCTACAGAATCTCGTGTGGATAACCTGATTGATGAAGTTGTGGATAAGGGAAGCATAGCTAAGGTGGTTTTGGATGACCATGACAGTGAAAACGCTTACAACTATCTAAAAAATAGCGGGGTGAATGTAATCTACGATTCTTCATCAACCATAACCCATCTGAAGATGGTAATCTCCGATGACTCCGTGTACATAGGTGATGCTAACTGGGATTATGAGTACCTTGATAATGAGACGCACACTGTTGGTGTAATCATCCACAACGCCAGCGTTGCCAACTTCTTTGCAGGATACTTCAATACTATTTACAAGTATGGTGACGCGCCGTATTATATTCCCGATGGTTTCATTGAGAACTGGAGTTATTATGCTCTTCCGGGCGATAGTGTGAAAATTAATGTGTATCTGGCTAATGGCGGTGCGAAGAACGACACATATTTTCACATAATACCACATGGTCCCCTGTACGTTTCCCTCAACGAAACTCCATCTTGGAACCGTACCAGTGTTTATGACTGGCTCAATGAAACTGCAGTGATAACCATTCCAAGCGATGCTCAGGGGAATTACACAATATCCCTGACTTTTTACTCAACTTATTATCACATAAACTATACCATGTACCTTGTAATTCATGTTGGAAGGGTGGTGCCTGAGCTAAATCCTGTTTTTTCGGTGTTACTCCTCGTTATAGTTCCCGTTTCTCTACGCAATCGACTCAATCGTGGATGAATATTTTAATGGCTATTAATCCTGCGATTAATGAAAGCACTGCTGAGAACGTGAACAGGATAACCGGAGAAATGCTGTATAAGTATCCTGAGCACATACTGAATGCCATGGCAGACAGATAAGAGATGAAAAGGAACACTCCTGTGAATCTTCCTCTTTTTTCTATGCTTACCAGATCAGCTATTAGTCCCTGGTTTGAAGGCTGGAAGAACGCTGAGCCCAGACCGGATATTATTGCATATGTGAAAAGAAAAATTGCAGCTGGAAATATAAAAATTGTAAGAGATAGGGTGAGAAGAAGTATTCCAGCTATGTAGAATCTCTCTTTACCATGAGAATCGCCCATACGTCCTATGAATATACCTACCACCGCAGAGATTAGCATGGAAATCCCCATGGCTATTCCAAAAATTAGCGATGAGGTATAGGAATAGGAGTACTTTATTACAAAGTAATTAACCATGCCGCTTGATGCTGAAATCAAACTCCCCACTACGATTATTCCTTTTGCCCTGAAATTGATGCTCTTGAGAACTTTGAAGTATGCTGCAAACTTGTCTCTTTCTTCCTTGTTCTTTTTCACCGTTTCTTTGAGAAACAGGCGCAGTATTCCCGCAGTGAATGCCAAGATGAACAGGATGATGTATCCCAGTCGCATTCCAGGAATTACGCCCATGGTGTACAACACGTACCCACCTACCGCGGGGGCAATCAGGGCGGGTAGTGATGAAAGATTGGTTATGGCAAATCCCTCTGCACGTCTTCCTGGAGGTAGCGAGTCCATGATAATGGAAAACAGTGCAGGCTGGTACAGCATGGAGATGTTTGAAATCACAAGCCCTATTACTATAAACTGCCAGTTAGGTGCGAAGGCGAATATCAGCATTGAGAACGCCATGACAAATGTGAAGGTCACTATTACTTTTTTTCTGCCTAACGTGTCCGCTAAATGGCCACCCGGGAGTTGCAGTAAGGCCATCATTCCAAAAGTAAGCGATGCCATGTATCCCAATATGACATCCGATGCCCCAAGTGCCGAGAAATAAATCCCGTCAAACCTGTGAACCATGTTTTCACCGAAGCTTAGAAGAATCCATGTTGTGAATAATATGAGCACGTTTCCGCGAAGAATCGTAGAGATGTCCCTGAAGACTTTGAGAACCATTATTGCATGCTAATGCAAATGAGCTATATATATGTTATGTGGTAATCATATTCTAAAATTTTCCTGCCCGTTTTAAATTATTGATTTGAACTATGGTAAGCAATATTCAGGTTGTGATAAAAAGAAAGATAATATACGACTTTGCGTTTAAGAATCTGGTGATACCATGGGGATGACCCTTACAGAAAAGATTTTGGCAAACAAAGCTGGTAAGAAAGAAGTAGCACCTGGAGAGATTGTTACCGTTGAGCCAACCTGGGTGATGAGCCACGACAATTCTGCGGCTATACTTTTGAAATTCAAAAAAACTGGAGTTAAGAAGGTATGGGACCCTGAAAAAGTGGTTATAATACTCGACCACACAGTACCTCCGCCAACAGCTGAATACGCCAATAATCACAGGAGCATACGAAACTTTGTTAAGGAGCAGGGAATTGTTAATTTCTGGGATATGAACACAGGAATATGCCATCAAGTTATGGCTGAGAAGGGTTACGATTTGCCAGGTGCTGTGATAGTTGGTGCAGACTCCCATACAACAACTCCCGGGGCATTTGGAGCTTTTGCAGCTGGAATAGGAAGAAGCGAAGTTGCAGCCATATGGGCAACTGGCAAGATATGGCTGAGAGTTCCAGAGAGCTACGAGATAATAGTTAATGGGAAGCTACCAAAAGGCGTGTTTGCAAAGGACCTCGCTCTGCACATAATTGGAGATGTTACTGCTGGAGGAGCGGTTTACAAAGCTGTTGAGTTCAAGGGAGAGACGATAAGGGATATGACAATAGCATCGCGTATGGTTCTCACCAACATGAGCGCAGAGATGGGTGCAAAAAATGGAATAATAGAGGCAGATAAGAAAACGGAGGAGTACATAAAGGAGAGGAAGAAGGCTCCTTACAAGGTCTTCCATCCAGACGAGGACGCTAATTACGAGAGAAGGTACGAATATGACGCGTCGGATTTGGTTCCAAAGATTGCGTTTCCCCATACTGTTGACAATGTGCATGACATAGACAAGGCGGAAGATATAGAGATTAACCAGGTTTTCCTGGGAACATGCACTAATGGGAGAGTCGAGGACTTGGAAATAGCTGCCAGGATACTCAAGGGCAAGAGAATCCATCCAGACGTGAGAATGCTGGTGTTCCCCGCTTCCTGGGAGGTGTGGAGAGAAGCTGATGAAAAGGGTATATTGAGGACCCTTGCAGATGCAGGCGCTATGGTTATGAATCCCGGATGTGGTCCATGCCTTGGAGCTCACGAGGGAGTTTTGGCAGATGGGGAAAAGTGCTTGAGCACCGCAAACCGCAATTTCAAAGGGAGAATGGGTAATCCAAATGCTGAAATATATCTTGGTTCCCCTGCTACGGCAGCGGCCACCGCTTTGAAGGGCAGAATTGCAGATCCGAGGGAGGTGCTTTAAATGGGAAAGGTATGGAAGTACGGAAATGATGTGAACACCGATGTTATATTCCCGGGTAAATACACTTACAAGATTATGAGTGATGAGGAGATGGCATCCCACGCTCTTGAAGATCTTGATCCCAATTTCGCAAAGAATGTGAAAGAGGGCGATGTTATAGTTGCAGGTACAAACTGGGGGTACGGCTCTTCCAGGGAACAGGCTGTGAAGTGCCTTAAGGCTGCGGGTATAAAAGCTATCATTGCGGAGAGTTTTGCCAGAATATATTACAGGAATTGCATAAACCTCGGATTGCCAGCCATAACCCTCAAGAAAGAGGATATTGACAAATTTGATGCGGGAGATGAGGTTGAGGTTGACATAGAAAATGGAGTGATCACAAACAAAACCAAGGGATTTGAGGTGAGATTTCCACCATTTGAAGGATACGTGATGGACATAATAAAGGCTGGTGGAATAATTGAATACATAAAGAATCAGGGAAATAGAGAGTAGAATACGCAGTGAGTTGTTCTGATTCTCTATCTTTTTATTTTTGCTATTGGCTGTTTTTATGTTATACATCATGGCTTACCTGGGAAAAAGATATAAGTATGTTTTTACATTCCCCACTGCAATGGCCGGGATAGGGTAGGGGCTATCCTGGGGGACTGTGGATCCCCTGACCCGGGTTCAAATCCCGGTCCCGGCCCTGAATGTCGCTGCTTATGCTGGCAAGATATCCATTTCTTCCTGAGGCAAGGAATATATTAAGTGGAATATCCCTTGACGAGCTGTTCACATCTGAGATTTACGAAGATGCTCGGGCTCTTGGTTTTTTGAGGGTGAGGTCATCGATAACTGGAGAGCCTGTGACCATGCCCTCAATTGCGAGGGAGAGCGGACAAAAGGTGATATTTCTATCTTTTTTCGTTGCCAAACTAATACTTATTGCTCTCGATGATCCTCTTGTAATACGGAGATTTGCAAATGTTGAGCGCGATAAATTGGTGAAGAGTTTAACAGAGGTGCCGGAGGACATTGACCTTATTGCAAGTACTTTTGAAATACGTTTCAGGAACGATGAGAATGGCTACGTTATACATTTTATTGACTTCATAAAGTATGCAAAGAATTTCAGTGATGAAAGGTTCAGGCTTATAAAGCAGCAGGTGAACCGTGGCTGGTTACCAATAAACAGGCATGATTTTGTATTGCTAATACGGGAGGCGTTTGTGGAGCGGTTTGTGAATGAGGTAGAGTCCCAGAAGGAATATGGTAAGTACATTGAAAAATACGTGAAAGATGAGCTTCGGGAACTGGAAAATTTAAAAGATGAATACGTTTCCAATTACACCTCCTTTGACCTTGGAAAAGTAGATGCAGATGCTTTTCCACCATGTATGAAAACTATTATCAATAAAATTAAGCAGGGAATTAATGTGTCCCACGAAGCAAGGTTCTCCATGGTCGCTTTTCTTCACAAGATTGGAATGAGCAACGATGATATACTAAGCATATTTGCTACCGTGCCTGATTTTAGAAAAGATATAACTGAATACCAGATAAAGCACATAACTGGGGAGATTTCCGGAAAAGAGTACTCGGTTCCCAAATGTGCCACTATGCAGGCTAACGGGCTATGTGTCAAGCACGTGGTTAAGGATAAACTGTGCGAGAAAAAATGGATGACTCACCCGCTACTGTATTACAAAATAAAGAAAGAATCAAAATCTAAGAAAGCGCCTTCCAAACAGAATAAAAGCGCTGAAGAGCAGTGATATTGCCAAGCACTGCGAAGGTTATCAGAACCCAGTCAGTCACCGAAAAATAGTAGCCCCACCATAAAAACTGTACTATGGGGAGCAGCATGAGGATAACCAGTCTATCAGCTCGTCCTAATATGCCCCCGTATATTCTGTGCAATCCAATTGCCTGTGCCTGGGTACCTATATAGCTTGTTAGATACACGCCTACCAGTGCGAACACCCCAATCCACAAGGTTGCATACTGGCTGAACATTATGCCCAGCAATATCGCCGTATCAGCGTACCTGTCCACGGCATGGTCTAAGAAATCTCCCTTTTTAGATGCTATTTTTCTCATCCTTGCTACTTTGCCGTCCACAGCATCGAGAATGGCTGAAAAGACAATCAGGATAAAAGCAAGTATTAGCATGTTGAAATAGTAAGAGAGCCCTGCCAGGATTGCGATGAGCAGAGAAATGGCAGTTATTGAATTTGGGCTCAATCTCATGAACGGCATGGATATTGCGGTTAGCACGCCATCTACCTTTGCCCTGTAGTTGTTCAGTACCATTTTAAAATCTCCTCCATGTAGCTTATTCTTTTCAGGTATTCTTCTCCTCTTCCATTTATGATTTTCTCCACAATGGCAGCACCTTCTTCCGGATTTATCTTAGATGTATCCACTTCATACACTTTATTTTCTGGATACCTGCCAAGCGCTTCATCTACAATTATCCCCATGGCCTCTGCCTCCATGTTCTCCCTAATCTTACTTGCTTTGTATCCTCTCTTTTCTAATCTGTTTTTCAAAACATCAGGATGGCATCTCAGCACTATTACCATGTCCACCGCCATGTCGTGTGCGTAATGTCCTTCTACTATGATGATTTCCTCATCTTTTATGCCATCTACTTTATTTCTTAACATGTCGGTGTCTACAACGTAAGAATCGCGAGTATCATCGTATTCCACTCTTGCCTCTGTGATGTCTCCGAGATGAATTACCTTATACTTTTTAGATAATATTCCCGAAATACTGCTTTTGCCGGTTCCGGGCGTGCCTGTAAGAGCCACTTTCATAATTTTCCGCCTCTTTCTTGAAATGATTATACTAACTTTATTAACTTTTTATCAATTATTTAATGTTTTCCAGCTTTTTCTCTATTTCCTCGGCCCATCTCTGGTTGTTCAGGGATTTGTAAAGTGTGTGTGCCAGTTGATAGTACTTCTTAGCGTCATATTTTCTGTAATTTTCCAGGCATTCTGCGTAATATCTGTATGCTTCCGCCAACTGTTTTTTTCTGTTTTTGATTTTTAGATATTCAATAACTCTTTCAAAGTAAATCTCGGATGTGTTGTAGTCTCCACGAACGCATCTTATCCTTGCCCGGTACTCGTCCAAAATGTTCAGTTCGTTGTCGTCTTTCAGTTCCATTGCTATCTTTATAGAATCTTCCAGTAAATCTTCAGCCTCGTTTATTCTGTTTTCAGCAATTAGATAATCTATTTTTATTTCTAAGAACGTGAGCTTGTCGTATATATCTTCAGACTTTCCCACGTATTTTTCAGCGAGTTTCAGGTATTTTTCAGCATCACTTATTTTTCCTAATTCTACGTGAATTTTAGTCATCAGGGAGTACGAGCCCACCAGTGATGAGAAGTAGTCCTCCCTTTCTGCTATCTTTATTGCGCTTTTAAGGGAATTAATAGCCTCCTCGTAATACCTTGCCTGCATGTAAAATGAGCCCAGATTTATGTAGGAGCCGCACAGGTTGTAAGTGTCACCAATTTCTGAGGCATATTTCAGGCTCTTTTTAAGGTATTCAATGGCTTTCATAATGTCCCCGTACTCGCTTTCTATAACTGCCACGTTGTTGTATGAGATTGACAGGTCTCTTTTATTACCAAGCTTGAAGTTCATCTCAAGGGAACGCAGATAATAGCTCTTTGCCAGGGCGAAATTGCCTTTGTAGTCGTAAATGAGTGCAAGGTTGTTGTAAGCTTTGGATATATAGTCATAGTTTCCCATCTTTTCCGCTATGTCCAGATATTTTTTGAAGTACTCCAGGGCCTCATCAATCATATGCTTGTGGTTGTATATAACGCCAATTACATTGTACGAATTTGCAATTATATCGTATTTTCCAGATTCTATTGCTTTGCTAAGCGCTTTTTTAGCATATCCCAGAGCTTCATCGTACTTTGAATAGTAATAGAATATTATTGCTATGTTTCTGTAAGCTTCAGCTTCGTCTTCCAGACTGTTGTACTTCTTTGCAACTTTGAGGTATTCTTCCAGGTACGTGCGAGCCTCTTCGAATTCCCCTATGTGCCATTTTATTATGCCTATTTTACCAGTAATCCTTCCTTTCTCCAGCCCACTTGCTATTTGCAGGTACTTTTGTAGTATCACATATGCTTTATCGTAGTTGCCAAGTCGCTCGTAACATTCTCCTATCTTTGTGCCTATCGATACCGTGTTGGGATTTCCTTCCCTAAGCGTGCTTTCATACATTTCTATTGCCTTTTGATACTCCCCAGTCATTCTGTAGTAATCACCGGTTCTTTCGTATATCTGGATTATTTCTTCTTTCAATTTGTATTTCTTGGCAATGTCCAGTGCCATCTTGCAATAATCCACGGCATCTCTTATTGCCAGGTCCCTTATGCTTGCCTCCGCCGCTTTCTTTAGTAGATTAAGTGCTCGTACATCTCCTGCAAAGTAGTAGTTATTGGCTGCACGCGCTACATCTCCCATCTTTTCATAGACTTCTGCAATCTCTCTATGAATGTCCGTTCTTGTGTCCTTGGATGTAAGTTTGTAAATGATTTCTCTATATATGCTGTACGTGAATTCCACGTGGTCTTCGTTCAACTTTACAAATTTCCCTTCCACTTTCTTTATACGTTCTCTCCATTTTGGATACACTTTATCCAGAATATATGTAGGAACCATGTCTCCAATTACTGCGAGGTAGGTCAAAAAGTGAAGAGTTCTATCGTCAAGTTTATCTAACTGTATCTCCACACTTTCCCGTATTGTTTCCGGAACCCTGATATCTTCCTTGTCTATTTGGTCGAGAATTGTCAGCGCCAGAAGTGGATTTCCCTCGCTTTTTTCGAAGATGTACTCCACATCCCCTTCTGAAATTTCGGGGTTAACACTTTTTAAGAGTTCGTGGATACTGTCTTTTGTAAGGTTCCTTAAACGTATTAAATCAGCAGTATCGAGATTTTGAATATTCTCTATTAGTTCAGATGCCTCCTCGTCGCTAACCAAATCATGACCGCGATATGTGGCAATGATAAATATGCGGCTTCTTCCAATGTTTCTCGCAAGGTAAAGAAGCAGTTCTAAGGAGCTTTTGTCAGCCCATTGAAGGTCCTCGAGAAAAATGACTTCCATTACTTTCTTTGAGTTGTACTCAAGAAAACCGAGAATGTAATCATAAAACTTGATTGCGCTTGTCTCGTCCAACTCTTCGTAAGAAGTTTTCTTCTCTATGTTCGAGACATCCACTATGTTTTTGAGCACATCTATGTTGTGTTCACTTAAACCGGTGGTACCCACGTAAATCCTTCTGCCTTTGACTGCAGCAAAATCGGCTACGGATTTTAGCCAAATGTATATCTTTCTCACGCCGTGGTAATGAATTAAGTACGGTATACAGTCTAAAATCACATCTTTTCCATTTTCGATTTCTTGGATTACGCTCTCATATATTTCAAAATCTAAGCGATGAGGGGTGAGTGGCGGCTCACCAATTCTCTTACCTTTAATTCCTTTCTTGGAAGTGTAAATTACCGTGTTTTGTGAATTGATATCATCTATGCTGGAAACGAAAAATAGTGTTTTTGTTTCCCTTTCGTAGTGTATATCCAGAGAAACAATCTCGTCAAAGCATGAGAATAACTTGCTCTTTTCTTCATCATCAAGATGTTCTGAATGGCCTGATACGATTACTATGTTTTTTCCACCTGCGAATGAATATAGAGAATGTAGGAACTCCACAACCCGGTCTATGCCATTCACGTAGATAAGGTAGTTAATATCTTCTATGAAAATAACATTCTCTTTTTGTTTTCCTGTTAAGTCGTATATCTTTGGAAGTATGTCAAATTCTATGTTAGTTGGACTGGCCCTTGGAATCTCTGTTTGCGCCTCTGTTAGCCAGAGGCTATGATTTTTTTCGGGCATTTTAACTGCCACGTGAATGCCCGGCACTTCTGCAGTCAGATTATTGAAGAGAAAGCGCCCTGCTCCGTTTTCTATTTCATCCACAAAAATCATTCTGGGGCGCACAACAAGGTCCTGGCTTAAATCCTCTATTTTCCTTCTCTCCTGTTCTATTTTTATTGAATGCAAGTCTCCGTAATTTTTGAGTGCCTGTGTAAACAGGTGGTATGGTGTGTATCGCGTATCTGTTGTTGCCCTTGCACCAAGAATTTCAGCATCTTTCACCTGTGATAAGAATTTTCTGGCAAGCGCTGTTTTGCCCACTCCTGCAGCCCCTTCGATTAGTACAATCCTGCCTTCCCCCTTCCTTACTTTTTCAAGATTTGATGATAGTCGCGTGAGTTCTTTTACCCTGTTTACGAATTTTGCAGTGTTCACGGGAGCAGATATGCAAAAGTGGTATATGTGTTTTTACACGCATTAAACCAGAAATGAAAATAAAAAATAAATTAGAAAATCAGTACATGGACTTCGTTGATTTCACGTACCAGACTTTCAACTGGTCGAGGACGAACATCCATGTGAGTGCCCATGCCCAAATCACTCCAATGAGCCACCAGCTTATCGGGGCCACGAGCAATCCGAATCCTGCTATGGCTGTTGCTATCAACTTTGTAATCACTGCTGCCCAGAATAGCGCTCCGCTGGGCAATGGCTTGGACCACAGGTGCTTCTCAGTTCTGGACACGAATATCGTTAGATGACCTTCCACCGCTAATTTCAGGAACACGAAGGTCTGTATTGCTGCTGCGCTTAGCATGAGGTAATCCTTGGCTATGTAGAACAGCAGGAAGGAGCTTACCACACCACCTATTCCCAGTATGCTTGACAGTATGATGACCTTGTGCATGTGCCACTTCACCGGTTTGTCGTGAACGTTGACGTTGTCATAGGCAATTGCCAGGATTGGCACGTCGTTTAGAAGTGCCAGCATGACAATCATGAGTGCGTTTATGGGATAGAAGTTGAAAATCATAATAGACAGCGTGATGAAGAAAAGCACTCTTATTGTCTCGGTTATGCGGTAAATGACGTAACTTTCCATTCTTGCAAATATTTTGCGTGCCTCTTTAATAGCATCAGCTATAACTGTCAATCCCGGTTCCAGCAATGCCACGGCGGCCGCGGCTCTTGCAGCATCCGTTGCTCCGCTAACGGCAATGCCGCAGTCAGCTTTCTTCAAAGCCGGAGCGTCGTTTACCCCGTCTCCTGTCATGGCGACCAGGTGTCCTTTCTTTTGCAGTGCGTCTACGATTTCAAACTTGTGCTCTGGAAACACCTCCGCAAATATGTCTGCGTTCTCAACAACCGTAGCAACATCTCTTCCTTTTTTCCTCAATTCTTCCAGTTCTCTCATGGATACTACTTTCTTTCCGATACCCAGCATCTCGCCTATGTGCTTTGCAATGGAGCCGTGGTCTCCGGTTACCATCTTGACTTTAACGCCCATGAACTTGATGGCCTTGATTGCTTGCGGAGCGTCGTTGCGTGGGGGGTCAAACAGAGGAATTATACCCACAAATTTCCATGTGTCTTCTTCTTTTATGGCCACACCCAGGGTCCTGAACCCATGCTTGGCGTATCCCTCAACTATTTTCTCCGCTTTTTCTCTATCATCATCGCTCATTTTGCACATGCTCATTATTACCTGTGGTGCTCCCTTTGAAACCCAGAACTTTTTGCCGTCTATTTCCACTTCAGCCTCAGTTCTCTTTCTCACAGGATCAAATGGCACGAAGCTCGTCTGCTTGTATTTCGAAATTTTCTCTTTTAGACCGTATTTTTCAAGGGAGTTCAGAATGGCCATATCTATCGGGTCATTGTCCTCTTCCCTTGATGCAAGTGCGCCGTAAAAAATGGTATCTTCTCTTTCAAAGTTGCCGAAACTCACAGGATCCCCAGGTGTAAGCTTGTTTTGTGTTAGAGTACCCGTTTTGTCAGAACAGAGTATATCCACTCCCGCGAGCTCGTCTATTGCCGTGAGTTTTCTGACAATTGCCTTCTTTTTGGCGAGGTTGTAAGCACCGACTGCCATGGTTACCGACAGCACCGCGGGCATAGCTGCGGGAATTGCGGCGACGGTGAGCACAAGGCTAAACCTGAGGGTTTCAAGTATGCTCTCGTGCCTGTAAAGTGCCACGAAGAAAACCGCTGCAACTAATATCAAAGCGAGTATTATAAGGTAATTGCCCACTTTTACTATCATTTTCTGGAAAGAGCTTACTGTTTTTGCATCCTCCACCAATTTTACGGTTTTTCCGAAATACGTGTTCATTCCCGTAGCTGTGACCACACCGGTCATTTCACCCTTCTTTACTATTGTGCCAGAGAACACGATTTCCCCGACCTTTTTGCTAACTGGTAGAGATTCTCCTGTAAGTGCGGACTGGTCAACGCTCAGGTACTCACCTTCCAATAATTTTATGTCCGCGGGGATTATGTCACCCATTCTTATTCTGATGATATCTCCCGGCACGATTTCTCTTCCGGGTATGACTTTCCACTTTCCGTCGCGCAGTACCCTTGCCCTCACTGCCATTTTGCTCTTCAGGAATTCCATTACATCTTCAGCTTTTTTCTCTTCCCAGAATCCCACAACAGCGTTGAGCAGGAGCAGAGATAATATAATCCAGAAATCTTCCCAGTGTTGCACCACTATGGACAGTATTGCAGCGATTTCTATCATCCAGGGAATAGGTCCCCAGAAATATGAAAGGAACTTTAAAATGGGGTTCTTTTTCTTTTCTGGAATCTCGTTGTATCCGTATTTCTCCAGTCTCTTTTTTGCCTCTTCTTCGCTGAGACCCCTTTCCAGCGAAGTGTTGAGGTCCCTGAGTGTTTCTTCCGCACTCATTGCTTTATAATTCTTTGGTGGCATGGTTATCACCTTGATAGGGGTATAGCATGCAAGGATATGTACATTTCTGCAATAAGCAAAGATTTTTATCGTGAAATTCATTTATCCCCGCAGGTGATATGCATGTATCCTGAAGATTTGAAATACACGAAGAGCCACGAGTGGGCGAAGATAGAGGGAAACAAGGCAAAAATTGGGATTACTTATTACGCACAGGAGCAACTAAACGATATTGTTTACGTGGAGCTTCCTGAGGTTGGCGCAACCATAAAGAAGGGCGAGCCTTTCGGTGTTGTTGAATCGGTTAAAAGCTCAAGCGACGTGTACATGCCCCTGTCAGGTAAGGTTGTGGCCATAAATGACATGGTTGTGGACCAGCCGGAGCTGCTAAACGAGGACCCGTACCAGAACTGGCTCATAGAAGTAGAGCTGGAGAACCCTGATGAAGCAAAAGAGTTAATGGACGCGGAAGAATATACCAAGTTTGTGGAAGAAGAGGAGAAGAACCATTGAAAAAAAACGATTATTATTATTTTTTGGCGAAAAAGAAGGGTTATGTTAGCCGCGCGGCGTTCAAGTTAATCCAAATTAACGAGCGTTTTTACGTGATTAAGAGAGGGTATGTGGTCCTTGACCTTGGGGCATCCCCTGGTGGGTGGAGCCAGGTTTCGAGGGAACTTGTTGGCGACGCTGGTCGTGTGATTGCCGTTGATCTCAATCCTTTGAGGATTAAAGGTGTGGAGTTTGTTCGCGGTGATATATTCAGCGATGATGTTGTAAATAGAATAAGGGCGAGGGTAAATGAGGTTGATGTAATCATCTCGGACATGGCTCCCAAGATTTCAGGTGTGAGTTCCTGGGACCACGCGAGGTCCATGGAGCTTGCAGAGAGAGCGGAAGAAATGGCGAGGATTTTCTTGAAGGAAAGAGGGCATATGGTTGTAAAGGTTTTTCAGGGGGACATGCTCAGGGGCTTTGTGCGAAAACTCAAAAAAGAGTTTGAACTGGTGAAGGTGCACAAACCAAAGGCATCTAAGCCAAGCAGCTCGGAGACGTATATAATTTGCAAGAGATATATCAAAAATGAGGAAAATGGAGAGAATGTTGAAGGTTCTGATGAGGGGCAGAAAGAAGAAGAGGAACAACAAAGTTAAATAAGTGGATTTATACCATGGCGCTATGGACGTGGATACAAGGAGGATTTTGGAGCGGCAGGGATATGCCATGGTTGGCAATCACAGTGCGGTCAAGCTCTGCCACTGGCTCCGCGAAAGTTTACTTCGCAATAGGTTTTGCTACAAGCAGCAGTTTTATGGGATAAAGACGCACAGGTGCCTTCAGATGACCCCGACTGTTAATAACTGCACGCAAAATTGCCTGTTTTGCTGGCGCTTTCAGGGGTTCAGTGAAGTGTATTTGAAAGAGGTGGATGACCCCGAGTTCATTGTGGAGGAGAGTATAAGGCAGCAAAGGAGACTAATTGTGGGGTACAAAGGCGATTCACGAGTGGACAGAAAAAAATGGGAAGAGGCCATGGAACCCAAGCACGTGGCAATATCTTTGACTGGCGAGCCTACTCTTTATCCCCGTCTTGGTGAACTGATAGAAGAGTATCACAAGAGAGGATTCACCACTTTTTTGGTGACCAACGGAACCATGCCCGATGTTTTGGAAAATTTAGATCCGCTTCCAACTCAACTGTATGTTACTCTTGCAGCACCTAACGAGGGTATTTACAAAAAGCTTTTGGTGCCGCTTATAAAGAATGGATGGGAACGGTTGATGAGAACTTTAGAGCTTCTTCCATCTTTGGACACGAGAACGGTCATACGGCATACATTGGTTAAGGGCTGGAACATGGATTACTTGGATGACTATGCTAAGCTTGATTCCAAAGCAGAGCCTATGTTCATAGAACCTAAAGGCTATGTGTTTGTGGGTTATTCCCGGGAAAGACTTAACGTTACCAATATGCCGTCCCACGAAGAGATACGCGAATTTTCCAGGGAACTGGGAGAAAAAACAGGCTATTACTATGTGGATGAAAAAGAAGACAGCAGAGTTGTGCTGTTATCCAGCAAAAGCAATCCAGAGAAAATCAACGTATGAGTCTGCTAATCTCCAGTTCTATGTCCCTCGCCTTTTCCTCCCCTCCGAACGTGACCATAACTTTACCCAATGCTTTTGCTAATTTGGGAATGTCCACATCTCTAATGTTGTCGGGGTCTATGCCCAAGTCTCTGCACTGCTTTTTTATAACGAACTTGCCCAATTGACCCAGCTCCCGAACCATAATCTCTTCGATTTTAGCGCTGTATTCTGAAGGCATTTAAGGGTGGTATGTGTGTAATACATATAACATTTTTGTTCAGATGAGTGTAGTAAGGTTTAATTAAAGCAATGTAATATCCACTTATGAAACCCAGGGTTATCAAAGGAAGAATATGGAAAATTGAGGACGAGAACGGAAAAAGGATAGATAACATAGACACCGACATGATTTTTCACAATAGATTCCTTTACATTACCGATTTGAAGGAGATGGGCAAGCACGCATTTTCCAATCTTCCGGGCTGGGAGGATTTTCCACAGGAGGCGAAGCCCGGCGACATCCTCGTGGTCGGCAGAAATTTCGGCTCTGGCTCATCGAGGCAGCAAGCCGTGGACTGTTTCATCTCGCTGGGCATATCTTTAATTATCGGAGAGAGCTTCGGCGCAATTTACAAGAGAAACGTCATAAATTCTGGATTGCCTTTAATCGAGGCACCGGGGATATTCGACACCGAATTGAAGAATGGAGATGAGATTGAAGTTAATTTGGAGACTGGGGAAATTAAGAAAGATGGAAAATTAATAATTCAGGGCAAGCCAATGTCAAAGGTGGCCATGGACATCTACGACCATGGCGGGCTGATGAACCTTGCAAAGGAGATTTCATGATTGATTTTCTCATCGCATCCCTTCCCGAAGAAATTGAAATCTTAGAGAACATGGGGGATTTCAGGACTGCGGTGAAAAAAATAAATGAATATCTCTCAATGAACCTTCCGCCATGCATGGTTCTGCGATTGCGATACGAGAAAGAGAGAATTTTTAGATTGCGCAAGGAGTATTCAATAACCATGGAGAAAGCTCGGGAAATGTTAAAAAGGGATATTCGCGGGGTAAAAGAATCCGAAATAGACGCTTGGCTGGACAATGGCTGGTTAGATTGCCGAAAAATAGATAAAAAAATGAGATGCTTTAACAGGTTCGAAGATAACCTTATTTTTTCCTCCCCATCGCTTTCGAATAGAAGGGTGAAAAAGAAAGATACGAGGACGAACGAGCTTCTTTTGGGGACTTTGATAAGGATGAATACGTGGGAGATAAAAAGGTACAGAATTACCGCGGGAATAAAGATGAGAATAAGGAAAAAATACGAAGGCGAGAGGTTCCGCGTGTGGCTTCCCGTGCCCAAGGAGAATTTTCAAATAAATAATGTAAGAGTAATTTCCTCATCACCTGAATATCTTTACGTGAACGACGGAGAGCAGAAAACTGCGTATTTCGAAACGAGGAAGCGAGAAATAAAGTTGGAGTTTTCGTACGAAATTTCCGAGGTCTCCGGGGGAATTGAAGGAAAAATAGAGGAAAAATATACGCGGGAGAAATACCCGCACATTATTTTCTCTCCTTATCTGAAAAATATAGCGAACACCATTACTGAGGGCATCGATAGCGAGCTGGAAAAAGCGAGGAGAATTTATGAATGGGTGACATCGCACATGCGCTATTTTTACGTTAAAAATTACGGAACATACGAGAACATAGGGGAGTATGCGGCCACTAATTTGAAAGGAGATTGCGGATTTCACGCAATTCTTTTCATTGTACTTGCGAGAATCTCCGGTATTCCGGCGAAATGGCAGAGCGGCTGGTTCATCACTCCGTATTACGCGGGCTCTCATGATTGGGCTCAGGTGAACATCGACGGAAAATGGTATCCCGTGGACGCGTCCTTCGGAAATTTGAAGCGACATACGATGGTGGAGAACGAGTTTTACTTCGGAAATTTGGACGCGTTTAGAATGATTGCCAACGACGATATTGCGGAAGAATTCTACCCCAAGAAGAAATTCTGGCGCTCGGACCCGGTGGACAATCAGGTGGGCGAGGTGGAAAATGAAGTTCGCAATATCTATTACGACGGGTTCTCGTGGAAAATTTACCTGAAGGAAATGAAGAAAATATAAAATCAGAGGAGCTCGTCCTCCGAAACGGGCATCATTGTGAACCCGGAGATGACCTTTGGGTAGAAATCCGTGGTTTTCTGAGGCATGCGCTCTAAGTTCTTCGCGACCTCTAACACTTTCTCTGGCGGCGTGGGATTCATAAGAAATGCGACCTTCGCCTCTCCATTGTCCACTCTTGCAATTGCGTCCTCAATCCATCTCTCGTACGCTATGTCTTCATCTATCTTCGGGTTTTCCACTCCCATGCTCCTCAATATTACTTCCCTTAGAACCACCGCATCCAAGGATTTGTACTCGTCACTCCACTCTCCGCGTATTATATCGGACACGTCCCTGAACCTGCGCAGCCCGTACGCTTTGCCGTCCTGGTACATAACGAAAGAATTCGTGTCAGCGTTATTTTTCAGCCATCTTTCCGCATCTTCCTTTTCGATTTCTTCCACGCTGAAATATTTCTTCAGTTTCTCGAATACATCGCTGGGCATCTTTTCCTTCAGCAGAAGGCGATGGGTGGGGAGAACAATTAGCCCGGGATCGTCGAGGGGAACCATGTAAGTCATGCGGTAATTGAACGCGTTGTTTTCTTTCCACCTTTTATGATTCTTTCTCATCTCGTCCCGGAAGAACACCGCCGTTTCATAGCGGTGATGCCCGTCCGCTATGACCACTTGCTCATCCTTGAGAACCTCTTGAATTATTTTTATCTTCTCTTCATCCTCTACTTTGAACAATTTGGTGAGTGTGCCGAATTCATCAGTGCCGTAAAAATCAGGCTCTCCTCTGACTACTTCGTCGATTATTTCTCGCACTCTTCCGTCGTCTTTGAACAGAACGAATCCAGCTTCTAAATTGGTTTTTGTCGCTCTGAGCATGTTCAATCTGTCTTCCTTGGGACCTTTGTGAGTCTTCTCATGCGGAAGTACCACGCGCTCTTCGAAGGGATGCAGGCGCATGGCGGCGATGAATCCTCTTCGTGTGTACTTCTTCCCGCGGAGCTCGAACTCCTGCGTATAAATGTAAATTCCCGGTTTTTCGTCTCTCTTTAAAATCCCGTTCTCTTTCCACTCTTTCAGCCTTTTAGCTGCGATTTCGTACCTGTTCTCTTCCTTCGGGAGAATCAGCTTCACAAAGTTGTACTCGCTTTTCTTGTAATACGAGTCCTGCATCTTCGCATCAATCTTATCGTAGGGCTGAGTTATCACGTCGCTCAAATCTTTGCCTATTTCCTCTTCGTTGTAATGTATCGCTTTAAATGGTTTGATTTCCACCATTGCCATCACCGAGACCTCATGTTATTCGGGTATTAAACAATTTAAGAGTGCATTGTATGAGAACTAATTGAAGAAATTTGAGTTGCGTATTCATCTTCTAATTTGATTGATGATGTATATTTCTGTATTTCTTTGTACCATCCGTTAGGTATATGTCCTTCTATGCTATATATGGTCAACGAGATGGTGGTGATGACCAAAAGAAAGTACACGGTGCTTGCTGGGATTGTGGTTATTTTGCTTGTATTTGGCTACCTTGTAATTGCGGGTACATTGTTCGTGCCTAAGAATGAGGAGGTTACTCAAGCTCCTGATTTTGTGTCTATGCCCGGTGTTTTGGTTGAAACGTTTAACATCTCTGGGGATGGTTTGAAGGGATTAGAGGTGAACGAGACATGGAGAATGGTTGGGGTTCTGGTTATATTTGACCCAAGCACTGTGAGTAAGGATAGTTATGTACGTCTCTATGACCCTCACGTTTTTCTTCAACAGGATTTCGGCGTTACATATAGTAACGTGCCTCGTGGAACTACATATAAATCTGGTGTGACAATAAATTTAGAGACACCAATGAACGGACCTTACGGGAAATGGATAATTATGTATTCCCTCCCGAATAACGCAGATGTTACTGTGCAGATTTATAAAACTCCTCTTAACGATACCTCTTAATGAAGCATGGATTTGCATATTTTTCTCTATTTCAAATAACTCGTTTTTAGGTAATGCAAATGCTCTTGGGGAAAGAAAAGGTTATATTTGTTTTGTTACATACTCGTCTGTGAGCGAGGAGCAAAAATTTGCAATGTTTGATTCGATAGGTATAGGTATTGTGCTTGTGGACGATAATTACACTGTGAAGTATATAAATCGGGAGATTGAGATAAAGGCTAACATTCGCAGAGATGAGGTAATTGGAAAAAACTTTATGGATTTTGTGGTTCCAGAATACAGAAGTGAAACGGTAGATATGATTGAAAAGGCAAAAACCGGGATTGAACGTAGAATAATAGTTAGAGCGCAGGTTAAGGACAAAGGGGTATGGATTCATCTGAGTGCGTCCAAACTCGGGAATTATGTTGCAATTACAATAATTGATTTTGATAAAATTGTATTTGCCAAGGAAGAGCTTAAAGAGAAAAACGGAGAACTGCAAGTGGCTTACGAATTTGCTAAAAACATGGGCGTGGTCACCGACCTTGAAAGGATATTTGAGATTGCATATGAGAAAATATCCAGAGTTATTGACAACGTAGATGCCTTTGTCATATCCACGGTCGATTACGAGAAAAATCAGGTTATAGCGGAATTTGTGGTGGGGGAAAACAGGAGGTATCCTAAAACGAGTGCTCCTCTAAATGACCGTGACACGCTAACTGGATGGGTTATTTTACACAAAAAGGAAGTTTATATAAGGGATTTTTCTAAAGACCCTTTGCCGTCAAATCCAAAATTGCTCGGCACGCCCATGCGCTCGTGGGTTGGCATACCCTTGGTCTATCGAGACATGGTTCTGGGTGTGTTGAGTGTTCAAAGCAAAAAGGTCGCCGCTTTTTCAGAGAGGGATATCCGGGTTCTCAGGTTAATATCAACGTATCTATCGATGATAATCCACAACGCACAGCTTTATAAGGAATTGATGGACAAAGAGGAGAAGTACAAGAGCCTGGTTAGCAGCACTCTTACGGGGATAGTATCCACAAATTTGGAAAACAGGATTACTTTTGTGAATAAAGCGATGTGCAATATGCTGGGTTATATGGAAGATGAGATGATTGGCCGGTC
This sequence comes from DHVE2 group archaeon, assembly GCA_027023265.1. Classification (GTDB taxonomy): domain Archaea; phylum Thermoplasmatota; class Thermoplasmata; order Thermoplasmatales; family Aciduliprofundaceae; genus JAADDK01. Next base: position 93,593 of record JALVVV010000049.1, on the reverse strand, counting down.
CATCCTTGATTTTATTGATGAAAAGAGCCGCAATGCAGTTTTAGAAGGGATAAAAAGAAGGAAAATGGGCATATCTGATTCATACGAAGCTTACCTGATTAAGAAAGACGGTTCTTCCATGCCTGCGCTTATTTACGCTTCTCCTCTCAGAGATGACTCGGGAAATATAATGGGCACGATGGCCACTGTGCTTGATATATCCAAGAGAAAGGAGCTGGAAAACAAGCTTATTGAAGCCAGAGAATTCCAGCGTACGCTGCTTCACGTAGTAACCCATGACCTGAAAACTCCCCTTTCGGTCATTCAGGGATACGTGGACATTCTCCGGGAGGATTTCGAGCCTGCGTATCTTGATACAATAGAAGATGCTGTGGAAAATGCCTTGAAGCTCATACAGGATGTTAACATGCTTTCAAAGCTGGACATGGGCAAAATAAATGATGCTAAGGAGAGATTTTCCGTAATTAGCATATTAAAAGTCGTTGCCGATTCTGCCAGGAGCAGATTTAGAAATGCAAAGATAGAAGTTGAGTGCGATGAGAATATTGAGTATGTTGGGTACTCTGCTCTGTTGAGGGAAGCGGTGTTTAACCTTGTTATTAACGCGTTCAAGCACGGTGCAAGCGAGGTGAAAATAAAAGTTTTTGAAGATGATAAAACCATTAATATCAGCGTTGCGGATAACGGACCGGGTGTTCCAGACGAATTGAAAGATAAAATATTCGACTCTTTCGTCAAGTACGGTAAGGGGGGTACCGGACTCGGACTATCCATCGTTAAAAGGATTGTTGCCATGCACAACGGCCGCATACTTGTGAGAGATAATGAGCCAAAGGGAAGCGTGTTCGTTATTGAGTTGCCTAAAAATTAATGCACAATGCATAATTTTTGAAGTGCAACGAAATTTTTATTACTTCTATTAGCATAGCCACGCGGTGATTGAATGGTTGAAAAGTTTCACTGCCGGCTCGTCACATGGAGGGACATTGAAAACTGGAGCAAGGATATTGTGCGAAAGGTTAAGAAAAGCGGATACAACCCGGAGATAGTGATTGGTCTTGCGCGCGGAGGACTCGTTCCAGCCCGGTTAATTTCCGATTACCTTAACATAAAAGATTTGTACGCGGTTAAGACGGAGCACTGGGGATTAACCGCAACGCCCGATGGAAAGGCTAAATTGGCGCAGGGGCTTCAGGTTAGTATAAAGGGAAAACGAGTTTTAGTGGTGGACGATGTAACGGATACTGGACAGAGCCTAAAGCTTGCCCTGGAGCACGTAGTAGGACATGAGCCTGCGGAAGCTAAAACTGCCACGCTCCTGCACATAACGCATTCTAAGTATGTGCCTGATTTCTATTCGGAAGAAGTGCCTGAGGATAACTGGACATGGTTCATATTTCCATGGAATGTTTACGAAGACCTTAGAAATTTGGTTCAAAAGACGCTTTACGAACCTAAGAATATAAAGGCGATAAAGAACTCTTTGTTGGAGCAGTTTGATATAAATGTGAGCATGCGCGTTATAGGCGAAGTGCTCCGGGACCTGAAGGATAGGAGAATAGTTGAAAGAAACAGTGGGAAGTGGGAGCTGATACAATGAAGAGGTTGAGGGAATCTTTAGAAAATGCGCCTGTCATTATGAAGGGAGATTACCCGTATTTTATCCATCCTCTAACAGATGGAATACCACAGATAGACCCCGCCGTTTTGAAAGACGCAGTTAACGAGATAATAAAACGCATTGATATTGATTCTTTTGACAAGATTCTCACTGTGGAGGCCATGGGGTTGCCAATAGGTGTGGCTCTCAGCATGGTTCTTGAAAAGCCTATGACTGTGGTCAGAAAGCGAGCTTACGGGTTGCCAGGAGAGGTGGAGGTTTCTCAGAAAACAGGGTATTCTTCTGGAAGACTGTTTATAAATTCAATTGGTCCTGGTGAAAAATTACTGCTTGTGGATGATGTTCTCAGCACCGGGGGCACGATGATATCTGTGGTAGAAGGAATAAGGAAGACCGGAGCGGATATAGCTGATATAGTGGTTATAGTGAACAAAAGTAAGAATATTGAAGCGATAGAAGAGAAAATAGGCAAGAAGATAAAAACAATAGTGAATATCGAGATAAAAGAGGGAAAAGTTAAAATAATCGATTAAAGCGTTTTTTCAATTATCTCATCTATTTCTTCCTGAAAGGTGCCGTACATGGATTTTATTATCTCTTCCCTCAACTCCGGGGGTAGAGTTATTATTCCCAGCTCGGCGTAGGCCTTTACCAGCTTTGCCATGGCTTCTGATTCTTTAACCTTTGCTTCCACATACTCTATCATGGCTTCCCTGATTCTCTCTCTAATTTCAGGGTTCTCGTTTAGCTTTTCCCGCATGTATAGTTTTATCTCATCTTTCATGAAATCATGCATTGCATCGAAAAAAAGGTCTTCGGAAGGTAAAAGCTTGTTCGATTTTTTAATCAAACTATCTATGTCCCTTATCATACTATTCAATATCTGGCTGAAGTATAAGTATATTTCTGTTATTTTTGTGCTCAATTGATAAAGTTATACTTCAAATAGCTATGCCGTGCTCCCCGGTACAAAGCGAAAGGTAAATTAATATGTTTTTCATACACCACCTGAGCGGGGGTTGTCGAGCTTGGCCAAAGGCGCTGGCTTGAGGGGCCAGTCCCGTAGGGGTTCCTGGGTTCAAATCCCAGCCCCCGCATCCCTTGGGGTTTTGGGTATTTTTGCGGATTTCTGTGACATCATTTGAATTTTCTCTCATAGATAATATGCCCTTCGGGTTGTGCAACTTTTTGGGTTGGTTGTGCAACTCTTCGTCGTCCTGAATCACGACCAAGTAGGAGTTATTGTCCACACGGTAAATCCTCGCCTGTTTGCCCGCTATATGGAGATACTCGTGGGGAAACCGAACCATGGGATAAGAAATGTTTTTCTTCGCTCTTTTAAGGGATATCTTGCATTTTCCTATCTCCTCATACGCCGCGAGATCCATGGTTGTCCTTAGCTGACATTCGTATTAAAGGTTGTGCAACCCTTAACGAGTGATGTAGGAGGGATAAACTTTCAAATCGAATGCTTACATTATGAAATCAATGACTGTTAATGTTTTCGTGGACGCTTACGAACCTGCAAAGATAAAAGAGAAATTGAAAGAAAAGCTCGAGGAACTCGGCATACAGCTGATTGTAAAAGATCTTCGCAAGGATGGAGGGGATTACGTAATAAAAACTTCCTCAATTGAGTATCATATTGAGCGAAAGACAATTAATGATCTGTTCATATCTCTTTCAAGGAACGTGTACGAACACGGAGAACCCAAAAAGGAAGGAAGGGAGAGACGGTTATTTACGCAACTGCTTAAACTGAAGGGAGAGAAAAGAGTTCCGATTCTGGTTATAGAGGGAGAACTGCCGGATGATCCAGTGAAGAGGCACACGCTCATCGGCGTGGAAGAGTGGTGCATCAGAAACGCGATATTTGTTATGCACACCCAAGACAGCGAGGACACGGTTTACGCAATCGCCAAACTCACACAAAAGCTCTCCACGGGTTGATCGGACACGGTGGTGCGGCCGCGGTGACCTCTTTGGCCAAGTAAAAAACACACGGGCATATTTTATATCTTTTCCACACCCGTGTCCGTATATATATTGCGGCCAACCCGTCCATCGTGGCCATAGCGGTGATTGTTGATTTAAAGTGCGTTGGCAGATTTATCTTGCCTTTTAGGGTTTTGATTTATCGAATGCAGAGATTTTAAGGAGTGCATCGCCACATTGATTTTTTATGCGAGAGTGAAGCCCGTTAGGGCGGAACTATCTTGCTATGATTTATGATTGCATGTTTTATCTTCTTTGACCATATGTACATCCCAGTAGCGTGATTGCTGTGTTATACAGAAACATCTGTCACAAGAGATGAGAGATGCTCCCAAAATCACGATAAAGCAGTGAAAAAAAGTAAAAAGCAGCATAGAAATACAGGGAGCATGGGTCACAGGTCTCTGACACACCATATGGAGGTGAGTTAAAATGACCCATACTCCGGGAAGAGAATGTAAAAAGAAGTATAAAAAGAGTATGCACAACTGGGCGAAGAAACTGAAAAAGAAGGGTAATGATCCCTGGGTAACAGCAAGAAGGAGAGAGAAAGCGGTCTGGTATGCGGAGAAACATACTCCCAAAAAGCAGCGGAGAAATTCGGAGTAAGTCCGAGAACAATATACAGATGGCGCAAGAGATATATGAAAGAAGGAATAGAAGGACTTTTGCCAAAAAGCAAAAGACCAAAGAATCCAAGGAAAATAAGTGATGAAATAAAGAGAAAAGTGATAGAGATAAGAAAGAGATTTAGGATTGGATGCGAGAAGAGCAGCAATAGAGTTAGGGATATCTCCCACAACAGTGAATAATATTCTGAAAGAAGCAGGATTAAACACGGGAAAAAAGAAGAGAAAGATAGTGTTCAGACATTTTGAAAGAACACATTCAAACACACTATGGCAGATGGATTTCTCGGAGTTAAAGGATGAGCTATACCTTCTCTTAGTGATAGATGACCATTCTCGCTTTATCTTAGGCTACAAAACTATGAAAACTCCGAACGTGAATGACACTTTTGAATTATTGGAAGAGTTAATAAAAAGATATGGTACGCCGAGAGAAATTCTCACAGATCACGGCTCGCAGTTCTATGCAGTGCGTGGTGGAGTAAGCACGTTTGATATATTCTGTATTGAAAGAGAAATAGAGCATATTCTTGCAGGAGTGAGACATCCACAGACAAATGGGAAGGTTGAAAGAAAGTTCAGAACTGTAAAAGAGTATCTGGAAGAAAAATATGGAATGGAATTAAAAGAGCTTGATAAAGATACAATACTGTAGGAAATAGAGAATTTTGTGGAATACCACAACTATTCAAGGATACATTTCACCTATCAGTACTGGAGTTTTGGTGATGTGAAGGTGAGAAAGAAAGTTTACTTTATACCCTATCTGAGGTTTGTAACCCATAGGGTTTAAATAGGTGAGGTATATGAACTACAGTGCAGTGACCTGTGACACATCTTTGTGTATAACACACAGTAGCGTGATTGCGGAAAAATATTTATTGTATTATGTGATATGTAATATTCATGAAAGGGAGGATTGTGATTGTAGGAATGTTAGTAGTATTTCTACTCAGTTCTCTTGGAGTTGGATTTGGGAATAACAATGCAAATAGTCATGAGATTGTGAGGTTACGGGGAGTATCGGCTGCCATAATGATAGAAAGCAACCAAGAGTTCAAACAGTACGCAGAAAACAACAGTATTCCGGGAAATGGAACTAAAGATAACCCGTACATCCTTTCAGGGTACTATTTGGATTTATCCAATAAGGCCTACGGTATTTACATAGCAAACACAACAGTATATTTCAAAATAGAGAACTCCGAAATTTTGGGTGCCTCCAAGGACGGCATTATGTTGGTCAATGTCAGCAACGCGGTAATATACAAGGATAACATCCATAACAACGAGAATACGGGTGTGCATATTGTGAACTCTCATAATATCCTGATCAACAAATCAACACTTAACACCAATGTTCAGGAGTGTGGGGTAAATATACAAAATTCCTTCAACATAACAATAATTTCAACGACCATAAAGTATAACGGATGGCATGGGGTTTACATCTATAATTCCTCAAAGATTTTGCTGGATCATCTTTCTTTGCATAACTCAAATTACAATGTTGAAATCTCAAATTCTCATCAAATCACAATATCCAATTCAACCATGACCGGCTCATCTCAGTACGGTAACATTGAATTTTACGAATCAAATAACTCCCTAATCTATAAAAATAATGTAAGCAACGCGTACTCTTATTGGTACAGCAACGCCAACGGGATTAATCTGATAAGTTCAAACAATATAACCGTTTCAAAAAATAACGTATACGACAATTATAAGAAAGGTATTTTCCTGAAAGATTCTACAAACAATCTTGTTTTAAATAATACCGTCTACTCAAACGAGTACGGAATATATGTAACCGGTTCATCTTCTGAAAATCTCATAAAGGGTAACGATGTTTACAACAACTATCTCGGTGGAATAAACATATACGCTTCGCACAATACTATCACAAACAACACGGTGCATTCAACTTCTTCATATTATACTCAGCAGTACGGCATATATATTTCGAGCAGCAGCAATATGGTAAAGGGAAACCATGTTTTTAAAAACGATGATGGAATTCGCATATACAACACAAAGGATGTTACCGTTGAGTATAATGAGTTGGATTATAATACCAATGGTGTGCATTTGACGGATTCTTCAGCAATTAATGTGATTCTAAATAATTATTTCAAATGTAAGATAGGTATAAACGTTGATTTCAATTCCACAGGCAATGAGATTGCCAATAACACTGTGCAAAACTCCACACGCTATGGAATATACGTAACAGGAAATGCATACAACAATAGGATTGAAAATAACAGGATTACTGGATCCACGTGGGTTGCCATGTACATCTACAATGCGAAGGAGAACAAATTTTATAGAAACAGTATGAACAATAACCGTTACAATTTTGGAGTGTGGGGAACGCAATTAGAGAATTACATACAGTCAGTTGATACATCCAATACAATAGATGGCCGTGAAATCCTTTATCTATTAAATGATGAAAATGTGAACATAACAGGAGATTATGCCTTTGTAGGTTTGGTAAACTGTATGAATATCACGGTATGGAATAAAAAAATCTCCCATGGATATCAGGGCATGCTCATCGCATTCACCAGTAATATAAAATTAAAATCCAATTTCATAAACAACAGTATGTACGGAGTGTTTATCTACAAATCTGAGAACATAAACGGAACGGAAATAAAAGCGGTGGATTCAAACACCATGGTATTCGCAGATGGCGCAAACAGCCTTTATTTACATCAAAACACGGTGGAAAATACCACAGGATACAATATTACGAATAGCACCAGTATAACAGTTGAAAAAGATATGATGAAAAGGGGAAATGCAGGGGTAATACTTTATGGAGATAGTTCAGTAACAATAAACGGATGTAAGGTTGATAGTATGAACTATGGAGTCTTTGCGAAAAACTCTTCCGCCATTAATGTTAATGCAAACACATTTTCAAACGATACTGCTGGAGTTTATGTGGTCAATGTGAGTGATGTAATAGTACTAAAAAATAACTTCTCAAATGTATCTAAATATGGGACATATATCGATTCATCCTCTGGTGTTAAAGATGAATCTAATGTATATTTGAACTGCAGTAGGGGTGTAGACGTGGAAGGTGGATATGGTAATAGGATAAATAACAACACAATTTTCTTATCCACGGAATTTGGTCTGTACATTGCAAATTCGACGTATCACAATGAATTAAGAAACAACAGTATATCTAACAGTAGTGTGGTTGGAATCATGATATACTATGCAAATCCAAATACTATGTCAATGAATAACATGTCTGGAAACAGATACAATCTGGGTATTATTGGAAACAAAGAGTCTCACTATTTTCAGAGGATTGACAAAACGAATACTGTTGACGGTAAAGAGGTTTTATATCTTACCAATGTTAGTGGAACATCCATTTCAGGGGATTACGGTTTCATAGGTCTGGTTAACTGTAGCGATATAACTTTCATCGGGAGAAAAATCTCCAATGAATACGAGGGTTTTCTCTTGGCCTACAGCAAAAATATAAGTATTGGCCAAATTACAATAAATGAATCTTACTATGGAATATTTGACTACAACTCTACGGAAATAAATGTTTATAATATGAGTATTGAATCGGTTAGCAGGGGGGTAATGAGTCATAATTCCACCAATGGTTATTTTGAACATGGAAATGTTACAAATTCCTCTTATGGGTTCTTTGTGGAAGGTTCCAACTGGATTAAAATAGCGAATTTCACATTCACTTACACGCAAAACACGGTAATTTATATTAAAGACTCTGGAAATACAAGCATTACCAACAACACCTTGCTGAACATAACCAAAAACGGAGTTATTGTTTTAGATTCTGAAAACATGTCTTTGCAAGGAAATCGATTTACAGGTAAAAACATATATGTATATTACCAGCCCTACCACATAATAGATTTCGCATCTTCCAAGAACATCACGGTAGAATACAACAGAATCGAGCACATACCCAACGTATATTCTGAACCCTTCTATATTTACAAAGGAAGAGACATCATAGTATCCAGAAACACAATAAAAGATGTGCTAACAAAAGGTATCTCTGCTAAATATTTAAGTGCCAACGTGACAATAAGAGATAACCTGTTCATAAATATGACCACGGGAATTGATGTGGAATCATCATCCAATGTTAAAATTATAAATAACACAGTATACAACACAAGCATGGGTTTGTATATGAGTGGTGGTAAATACAATCTGGTTAGATATAACAACATATCTCATTCATCCGAGTACGGGATAGATATTCACAGTGTAAGTAATTCTCTCATAGAATTAAACAACGTATCATTTACAAACAATACATATACTGAAAGTGTTGGCATCTATTTCAAAGGGGCCAGTGAGTTAGAGAAGTATTATACTGTTATAAGATCGAATACACTTTGGAAAAACAGAGGTCCGGGCATATATTTATATGAATGCGGAGGACTTAAAATATACGATAATTTCTTCTATTACAATAGGGGGTCCAATGGTACATACAACAGTTCCCATGTTCAGGCTAGAATTTATGATGCCTCATATTATAATAAATGGTATTCAGAGGGAGGATATGGAAATTACTGGTATGACTGGGCAAATAATAACGATACCAATGATCAGAATGGTGATGGTTTTGTGGACTGGCCATACAGAATTAAAGAAGATCTCTCTATAAATGCATATGTATCTGATCCCTATCCTTTAAAATATCCAATAATTTTGCGAGATCCGTCCGCTCCATTGAATCTGACCCTATCAAACTACAGCGTTAACAACACCTATGTAAACCTTAGCTGGAAAGCACCTATCTCCGATGGTGGTGTTCCCATTAAAAAGTATTACGTTTATAGGTACTATACCAATGGTGTGGGTGGATGGTACTCAACTCAGCGCATTGCAACGGTGGATGCAAATCAATTGTGGTACAATGATACAAGTGTATCCAATGGTTACAAATACTTCTATTATGTAAGTGCGGTGGCTGCTACGGAGAGCCCTCCAAGCAACACAGTGAATGTTATAATTGTAAATCCACCTGACCCACCAAAGAACGTTAAGGCTGTAGCCGGGGATGGAGAAGTAACCCTTACGTGGAGTATATCTTCGTGGGGTGGAGACGGTGCATACCGTAAGGGAATAAACATTTACAGAAATGGAGTTTTCTTAAAGAAGGTAGATTCATACACTACAAACTATGTTGATAAAAATGTTGTGAATGGAGTGAATTACACATACTATCTCACACAGTTGAATCAGTTCTTTGAGAGCAAACCCAGTGAGAATGTAACCGCCAGGCCTGTTGGAAAACCTGAGAGTCCAACTAATCTTAATGCAACAGTTGGTGATGGGTATGTTAATTTGACATGGCAACCTCCAGTGAGTGATGGTGGGTACCCCATTAAAGGTTACAATATCTACAAAAACGGAGTACTTGTCGTAACAGTATCACCGAATCAAACATACTACAATGATACCAATGTAGTTGGTGGGCAAACATACACGTATTATGTAACCGCTATCAACTCCGCCGGGGAGAGTAACCCTAGCAACGAGGTGCAAGCCACACCACCTGGAACAATTCCAGAATTATCTGCAGGAATTTGGACAGTGATCTTCACACTAATTTCTATGATTTTATTTGAGAAATATCGTAAATATTCCTAATTTTTTCATTTGAATAGGTAACGAAACTTCAGATGGTATATAAAAAGAGATGGAGGGATTCCTAACTGATCTCCGCTTTCTCCAGCAGGAACTCCCACGAGCCTTCCTCGTCCTCCGGGTCAAAGTCGCCGGTGGTTTGCTCGAACGCTTTACGCAGCTGCTCAATGGTGAATGTGATTTTCTTTTTCTTGTGCAGGTACCGCACCACGTGCACCAGCGCCATGTATCTGGACCAGCGTGTGTATTCTGCGATATCGTTCACAATTTCAGTCAACGATTTTCCCTGTTTCCACAGTTTCCATATCTTCCTGTCCAGTGATTCGAAGCTCATGGCTCTCACTCCCTCTGCGTCAGCCATAGAATCTTACCAAGTCCGTACTTCTCCATTAGCACCGCAAATTTGAGGTCTACAACGATTATTTCTCCCTCTTTTGCTGTAAGATCATCTTTGGGCAATGCTATCCGAAAGTCCCGAATGCATTTCACTCTAGCGTACGTTTGCCTCGTCATCTTCAATCACATCTATCTTTCCAGAAATTAGCAGTTGCTCAGCCAATTCTATTGGGCACTTCAACACTGAGCCAGCCGGTAGGAGCACATCTTTTCCCCAACACCTCAGAGTACCAAGAGAACGGCTCTAACACGCGGCAGTTGACTGTGTTTTCCTCCTTGCATAGCTCATTGATTAAAATCTCCAGTTCTATTTCCGTGGGCTCTGGCAGTAAATCAAGCAAGGATTCGTAGTCAATTTCCGGATCCTTTATAATCTCGGGAATCTCCATTATGGACTCATTTGCCCTGTACTTTCTCCATCCTTCAACCCATCTCCGCGTATCAGTAAGATAAATATATCTACCACGCACCTTTGCGTCCCCTATTGTTATGGTTCTTCTTTTCGTGTGGAATCCGAGCTCTTGCATTAGCCTACTAATTTTTGCATTGCTCATTCCAGTTATCTCCGCTAACATGCCTGCTGTAATCGCAACAATCTTTCCCTCGCCTTCGGTGTCTTCGTAATACGCGTAAGTTATGTATTTTTTGAATTTCTCTGGCAAATCCTTGCCGTGGATTATGCCCTGTGCAATATCAACTATTGCATTGAATATCTGGCCCTCCGCACTGTTTGCTCTTTGCTCGGCAATCTTTTTCTGCCTTTCCAGAAGCCATTTAACGAAGGAGTTTTGTATGATGCCGTCCCCGAAAAGTGGAAGAATGATAGAAAGGGGAGCCGCCAGCTGCTTGAGTCTTGGCTCCACGGGCAGCTGCTGAACAAGCTCGATTTTCTCGTCATTAACTCTTCTCCAGTTTCTTAAACACCATGATGCTATCATATCCCTAAGCCTCTCTGTCTCTTCAAAATATGTAGTTGGTAGCACCGGTGGAATGTCCCTACGGTTTGTCTCGTACGGAGATATTGATAAAATTCTCCCTTCTGTTGCAGCGTCCCTGAATGGCTCTCGCATGGCAAATATCTTAGGTGAGAACGGGTCAAAAGCCTCGATTTTCGATGGGTCATTACGTTTGCTCATTATGGCTACTTTCCTCCTTTCGAAGCCCGCGTTTATGAATTTCACAAGATCATTTTCTTTATCACCTTTGAAATCGGCCTCATCGAGCACGAGTGTCCCTTTTGCAATCTCCTGCACTCGCATAATCGCACTGCGAGTCGCCGTGCCTGCCAACATCAGGGGATAAAAACACAAATCTCCCGTAACCGTGAGCATTCTCGATTTGCCCTTTCCACTGTCACCAAGGAAGCGGAGATACGCAACCGTGTTCGATTTTCTGTAAAACCACGTAAAAAGTATAAAGAACACTACAAGCTCGAGTTCATTCTCAGGCAGGTCCACATATTTTCTCAGGTGTTCCTTTATTTTCGTGAATAGTTCCGGTGTTTCTATATGCTCCGCGTTAACTATGTTGGTTGTTGGGTACTCAACGGGTAACCGGTGCCCTTTCTTGTCGAGCTTTGGCACAAGTGGTCGGTATTTCTTTCCGTCTATTTTCAGTTCTTCAACAAGTGCTACTTTTCCTTGGTCTTCATCTAAGTACGCGAAGTAATACTTCTCGGCTCCTCCGCGCACTGCCAGATATATTCCATCTTGTGTCTCTACAAAAACTGCCTCTTCATAATCTTTTTTCTCTTTTTTCACCTTCTTCTTTTCCATTCTTTCACCTCCTTTTTCTTGATTCCCATAATCTCGCTTTTCGGATGGTATTACGACGGTAGCTCTCTCCCGCCGCTTGCCATTTGCCGATGCCGCAGCGCATCATCACTTCGTTGATCTCAGCGTCCGTGAAGCCCTGATACACAAGCTCACGTACGCAGGCAAGTTCAGCTTCACTACGACTCGGGTACCCGTCCTGGGCCCACCTGCCTTCGTAGATATCACGACACCACTTGTCCCTATGCATGAGTTCCTCGATGGTTGGATGCTTGCGAGTGGGCTGCGAAATGCTCTTGTTTATCTTATTCGTGCTCTCTCCCGTCACATTTAAAATGCTCTCAAGAAGTGTCGCATTCTGTTCTCTGGCGTTTTCTATGTCCCCCATGTCAAATTTGTCATACCAGTAAGTAGGCAGCGGGTGATGTGGAATCTTCAGATTTGGAAATCCGATCGGCTGCACCAGTCGATTTATGTTGTAAGTATGGTCGAATTCAACGCCGCTTTCTTCTTTTACTCTCTTCATCCACTCTCTCAACCGTGCATTGAAATCCCAAGAGTGCTTTGCAGTTGGTAGCTCTATGGTTTGTATCGGGCAGTACAAGTGCCATCCATTTCCGCTGCATGCTAAGAAGCACTTTGCTTTGTACTTCCTTTGGAGGAAATTATTCAACTTCTCTGTCTCTAACTTTGCAATCAGCTTTTCTTCCTCGTCTGCAGGCCTTGTTTTGTCCGAGCGTGGTGCGTCCACATCAAACCATATAACGGAGATACGACGCACACTATCTACTATCATATGCCCTGGCTCCATGTCATTCAGAGAGATCCACACTGTCCATCCAAGCTGTTGGTATTCTTCTACGCGCTCCAGCAGTTCCTCTCTTTTCACCCATTCCCAGCGCTTGTATGGCGAACTCTCTGGCACTCTCCACGCGATATCATTCACAAGTTCCGGGCGCCCGGCGAAGAGGCCATAAAAATCACGGTGGCCCAAGATTGCGATATGCCTTTCGAAATCCGATATTTCTTTTTTTTGTCTCATATATTATATGGCATTCTGCATTATATTAATACTTCTACCCCCACTTGTGAGGGGTAAGATTTAAATATTTAATACAAAAAGTAAAAGTACGTGAGATGCTACGCAAAAATTTTAATGGTTATTGACGATTACCCGTTATAGGTCCATCTGCAGGAAGAGGAGATATATATACCTCCAAAGCTGCTGAAGATGAGTTAAGAAAGGAATATGAAAATTTAAAAGATCCAGTATACAAAGAATATGTGACTAAAGTCCTGAATGAAAGTGGAGAAATTTCATTTTCAAAGTTTAGTGGTCATATCATACACCTTGGTCTTGAAAGATTTAGACAACGTATTCATATGATTAGGGAGATTGGTGGTGAATATGATAATTTATATAAATTCATATATCTGCGAATTATTAAAATCGTCGAGGTTATCCCTTCAAAAAAATTTGTTTACGGGGATCATGTCTTAGTGATATACATTCTAAACTTAAAGAATTATAACAAATATATATTCATTTACAGAAATGATGGCAAAAATATCGAATCTGAACTAAAAGGGCCAGATGATGAATATAAATGTGCAATTCCGGATTTTGTTAGACTTAAAATATTGTGGGATATCAAAAAGGCGAAGAAGTTTTACACATTCTACTATGCTAATCTATGGGAGGTGAGAAAAAATGAATGATAAGACAAAAAATGATTTTATAAATATGATATCACATGAATTACTTCAGAAATTATATCTTGCTGTGAAAAATGAATTGGACATATCTGACGAAGAAGAAATTATGAATGTGATAAGAGAAGTTGTGAGTACTATGGATAATTATGTAGACCTTACATTAGAAAGAATTAAGCTATCGAAAGAGATTAATAAAAGCGCAGATGAAGATAGAAAGACACCAGATATAGGCGATGATTTTGGAATATAATCATAAAAACTTCGCCATAACCTTTTTATTCCCTTTATTCCTTAACTAATACGACAGGGTGTTAAAACATGCCAAACAACAAAATTACGCTTAAACAGCTTGAGAATCACTTATTTGCCGCTGCGGACATTTTACGCGGAAAGATGGACCCATCTGAGTTCAAAGAATACATCTTTGGTATGCTGTTTTTAAAGCGTCTCTCCGATGTGTTTGATGCTAAAAGAGAGGAGTTAGAAGAGTACTATCGTGAATTGGGATACTCGGATGACGATATTCAAGAACTGCTTGAAGACCATACTATTTACGGAGAGACCTTCTTTGTCCCTGAGCGGGCGCGATGGAAAAACATATTGCAACTCAAGGAGAATGTGGGCTCGGAACTGAACAAAGCACTTGCTGCCATTGAAGAGGCAAACCACACGCTCGACGGAGTACTTAAATCAATAGATTTCACCAAGCAAAAAGGTAAGACGCGGTTAAAAGATAAGCAACTTGTGGATCTAATTCACCATTTTAACAAGTACCGATTAAGAAATGAAGATTTCGAGTTTCCGGACTTGCTTGGGGCTGCCTACGAGTACTTGCTCAAAGAATTTGCCGACTCTGCAGGCAAGAAGGGAGGAGAGTTCTACACGCCCGCTCATGTGAAGAAACTCATGGTGCGGCTGGTCAAGCCACGGGAAGGCATGACCGTTTACGATCCAACGGTAGGCTCTGGAGGATTTCTAATTGAAGCGCGGCACTATGTGGAAGAAAGGGGGGAAGACCCATCCAAGCTTGCACTCTATGGGCAAGAGTATAACGGGGTGACATGGTCCATATGCAAGATGAACATGATTCTGCATGGCATCGCAGACGCGCACATTGAAAACGATGACACGCTTGTCACTCCAAAATTTGTGGAGAACGGCTACATCAAGCAATTTGATCGCGTGTTGGCAAATCCGCCGTTCTCGCAAGTTTTTCCAAATGAGCAAGTACGGTATCCTGAGCGCTTCAAGTACGGCTCAGTGCCCAAGGGCAGCAAGAAAGCGGACCTGATGTTTTTGCAGCACATGATTGCAAGCTTGAAAGATGATGGCATAATGGCAACAGTAATGCCCCACGGCGTGCTTTTCCGCGGTGGTCCAGAGAAGCTCATACGCGAGGGAATAGTTAGGGATGACATAATTGAGGCGATTATCGGGCTCCCACCGAAGCTGTTCTACAACACGGGCATACCCGCATGTGTGGTAGTTATAAACAAGAACAAACCGAAGGAGATGAAAAACAAGATTTTGTTCATCAACGCAGATAGAGAATACGGCGAGGGCCGGAACCAGAACTATTTGCGTCCGGAGGATATCGAAAAGATAGTTACCGTGTTTTATAACAAGCTGGAGATTCCCAAGTACTCACGACTCGTGGATATTAAAGAGATTGAAGAGAATGATTTCAATCTTAATATCCGTAGATACGTAGACAACTCCCCAGACCCGGAGATAGAGGATGTGCACGCGCATCTCGTTGGCGGTGTGCCAAAGCGCGAGGTGGAGCGATATCGAAGAGAGATGGACAAGTTCAGGGTTTCCGCGAGTGCGTTCTTCGTGGACAAAGATGAAAAATACTTTAAGTTCAGAGGAGAAATTGATGACAAAAGCAGAATTCGAGAGTTGGTTGAAGAGCAAGAAGGAGTGATGCAGGTTTACAGAGAGCATTTCACCAAGCTGGATGAGTGGTGGAGAGAGGTAAACAAAGAGATTGAGAAATTTCCGGATAACAACAACTTATGGGAGTTCAGGGGCAGGGCGATGAGCCGCTTGGAAGAAATGCTGCTTCCACTCGGCGTGCTGGACGAGTTCAAAGTTGCGGGCGTGTTTGCAAACTGGTGGGAAGATTTGAGGTACGATTTCAAGTCGGTGGTCGCCTCGGGATGGAGCAGGAAATTGATAGAGGATGAGAGAATTGAGAGGAAATACTTCTCCGCAATGAAGGAGGAGATAGAAGAGTTGGAGGCGAAGGTAGCAGAGCTGGAGGGAGAGTTGAACGAGCTGCTTGAGGAAGTGGAAGAGTGGGACGAGGAAGAGAACGGAAAGAAGAGCGCCAAGAAGGTTATGGAGTTCCTGAAATCGCAGATCAAAGACCTGAGCGCGTACAGCGGAGAATCTGCCGAGCGGGAGATAAGAAAGCTGCAGGAGCTTATGATGAAGATTGACGCCAAGAACAAGGAGCTGAGCAAAGTAAAGAGGGCGCTGAAGAAGAAGGAGGAGGAACTGCGGGGCAAGTACAAGAAGGAAGAGGGAACGAAACAGATGGTCAAAGTTAAGGAGGGACTGGTGGATATAAAGAGAAAGAGCCTGAGCGACGATGAGGCAAAGGAGCTCATTCTTGAGAAGTTCCACGACACGATTGCAAAGTACTTGGAGAAGTACCTCAACGGGGAGAAGAAGGAGCTGGTGCGTATAATCGAGAAGCTCTGGGACAAGTACCACGTGCCAATTACGCAGTTGCGGAAAGAGAGGGATGGAGAGGTGCAAAAGCTGAACGAGTTCCTGGAGAGGTTAGGGTATTACGGGGTGTGATATATGAGCTGGCTATGGTTCTCTGCAATTCCACCCGTGTGGCTCGACAAAATTGGCCCATTGAGTATGCTTTTGATAGGTTTCCTCGTGGAAAAGGAGTTTGTGTCTAGGCCAGCGACCTTTGTCAATGTAATAGCTCTAAACACATACCTTGCCACACGTGGCATAGAGAACTTTTGGCTTGTTGTATATGCAGATATTGGGTTAATAGTGGGTATTATTGCAATTATCTCCTATGGTGTCAAAGAGAGCCTTCCCGAAATATTCTATGTAATTAATTGGGCATATTGCTCTGTAATCGTGGGAATTATAATACTGGTGGTGTGAGATGGGAGACGAGGAAAGATATAGTGTGACAAAAATCGAAAAAATCCCAGAGACATGGGAAAATATGAGCGGTTTTGTAAACGCTGTTAAAGATTTTTCTAAAAATGAGAGTTTTTTACTTGAGAATGAACTCAATGAAAGGACGATAACGCATAAGCTCGCGGAATATCTACAAAGGGAGTATCCTGAATATAATGTAGATTGTGAGTACAATAGAATGCCGGATAGAGTTATGGACAGGGAATATGTTGTAAAAAGATTAAATCTAGAGGTAGAAAACACATCCTCGGACGATCCTAATGGAAATACTGTCTTTCCTGACATAATTGTGCACAAAAGAGGGACAAATAAACATAATTTTTTAGTTATAGAGGTGAAGAAAGCAAGCAACCCTGCAACTCAAAATAAAAATGATGATTTCAAAGACTTTAAAAAATTAAAAGCGTTTACTAAGGAATTGAACTATAAATATGGCATTTATCTTGAGTTTGGCAAGAATGAAGTTACAGATGTGCAATTTTTTGAAGGGGGTGAGAGGATTTAGCAAAGATATGTTAGTGAATATTCCCCAAGACTGGAGAAAAGTATCGATAGAGCGTGATGTTGTTTTAATATCAGGCATCCGACCCTCAGGGGGGGCTTTGGATGAAGGCCAGATTCCAAGTTTAGGTGGCGAGCATATAACAAACGACGGGAGAGTTAAATTTACAGAAGATAATGCAAAATACATTCCTGAGAGTTTTTTCAGAAAGATGAGAAAAGGAAAAGTAAAAAGATGGGATATTCTAATAAACAAAGATGGGGCAAATACAGGCAAAGTAGCAATAGTTAGAGAAATGTTCTCTCCTGAAATTGCAATAAATGAACACCTATTCATCGTAAGGAGTACTAAACTTTTTGATCAGAAATATTTATTTTATTGGTTTTTATCATCATTTGGACAAAAACAAATAAAAGATAGAATTACTGGCTCTGCTCAACCAGGTCTACCTTCCAGTTTTATCAAGAATTTTTATGTACTAAAACCACCTCTCCCCGAGCAGCGCAAGATCGCGGAGATTCTGGAGACGGTGGACCGGGCCATAGAGAAGACGGACGCAATCATTGAGAAGTACAAGCGCATTAAGTATGGCCTGATGCAGGACTTGCTGACACGGGGCATTGATGAGAACGGAAAGAGCCGCAGCAAGGAGACGCACAGGTTCAAGGACTCGCCACTGGGCAGGATTCCAGAGGAGTGGGAGGTTGTGGAATTGGGTAAGATAAGCTTTTTAAAGGGAAGAATTGGCTGGCAAGGGTTGACTACCCAAGAATATCTGGAAGATGGTAAATACTATTTAGTGACTGGAATAAATTTTAAAAATGGTCAAATTGATTGGGAAACATGTGTATATGTGACGAGAAGAAGATATGAAATGGATAAAAATATTCAACTTAAAGGAAATGAAGTTTTAGTTACAAAAGATGGGACAATAGGAAAAGTGGCATATATTGATAAGCTCCCTAAACCTGCAACATTAGGCACTGGAGTTTTCATTTTAAGGCCATTAGAAAATGCGTATTATCCCAAATATTTGTATTACGTGTTAACTTCACCCATTTTTGATAGATTTATAGATATACTTCAAGCAGGTTCTACAATAAACCATCTATATCAGAGAGATTTTGTAAAATTCAAACTTCCTCTCCCCCCGCTCCCCGAGCAGAAGCGCATCGCTGAGATCCTATCTCAGATTGACGCGGTGATTGAGAAGGAGGAGATGTATAAAGAAAAGCTAGAGAGGGAAAAAAGAGGATTGATGGAAGACCTGCTCACTGGGAGGGTGAGGGTTACGCAGCTGCTGAACGGAGGAGATGGTAATGGAAAAGAAAGATCCAGTTGAGGGAAAAACTGAACTTCTTATTGAGGGGGCCGCAAATATCGCTATGGCTGATGAGCGCAAGTTTCAGGAGCTTGTAGAGACAATTTCCCTTAAAGAGCCTGCCCCGAGGGACAGGGAGTTTGCAGAGGGTTTTCTGAAAGTTGCCAGAGATGATATAAAAGCTGCCCGAATCCTCTACGATTGCAGAATTTATAACTTATCTGTATATCATCTAGAGCAGGCCATTGAGAAGATGGTTAAAGCACTACTGATAATGCTTGGAAAACTCACGTCCAATGATTTCTGCATAGACAACAAAGCACGCACACATGAAAGCGTTAAACTAATAATTAAAATGTTTAATGAGGTGATGGAAAGAATAGATAAAATCCATAAAGAGGCAACGGGAAAGCAGCTAATTCCAAAGGAAGAAAAAAGGAAGTTTCATAAGGCTTTCGAAGTTGTTAAAGATTTGAAAGAAGGAAGAGAACTCATGGATTTAGACAATTATTTCAAAGAATTTTTGAAAGGAGCGTCTGTGGCTTTTGACAATTCTATGGACTACAAGCAAATCAACAAAATTATTGAAGAGGCATACAGAACTTTAGAAAATGAAGATATTCCAGAGGAATTAAGGGTTATGCTAATTGATAAAAGGGATGTGGTCACAAAAGAAGTTGCAGATGTTGCTATCACTGTCCCCCTCACAGTTACACTTTATATGCTCTCCGCTCTAACATTTCCGCATGAGGCATTTACTCGTTACCCTCGCTGTGAGAATGAGAAGGCGCCGGAGCCATGGGAGTACTTGCCTGAAAAATACAATTTTGTGAAAGAGGAGCATTTCATACTAGATGTTACAGAAAAATGTTTAAATGCTTTGGAGGAGTTAATGAATAGAGGAGACAAGTGAGTGCAGCATGACCTACGCCAAGCTGGATGAGGAACATTACGTGGAAAATACGTTTCTTCAGCAACTGCTTAGGCAGGGCTGGAAAGTTTACAGGCAGAACAAGGGAGACCCGCGGGATGTGAGAGAGATAGTAAAGTTTAACAGCAGGGGCGAGCCGGTTTATGGAAAAAAGATAAAATTTCGCGAGAGTTTTAGAACCGTAATTCTTGAAGACGAACTGCGAGAATCTCTGAAACGAATCAATCCGTGGATGGACGAGACGCAGATTGCTCAGGCGGTGAGGAGAATAACCACGCCTGAGGCAAATTCACTTATTGAGTCGAATCGCGAGATTCACGATCTGCTTTTAGAAGGCTATGCGGTGGGCGAGAGCAAAGAGACGGGAGAGAAGAACGCAGTTGCGCATTACATAGATTTCCAGCATCCGGAGAACAACTCCTTCGTTGCGATATCGCAGTACAAGGTAAACATCACAGGCAAGGAAACCCATATCATTCCGGACATCGTGCTATTCGTGAACGGCATGCCTCTCGTTGTTATAGAGTGCAAGTCTCCGGCAATATCCGACCCGATAAATGAAGCCATAACGCAGCTCATGCGCTATTCAAATCGCAGAGGGGTAAAAGAAGGAAACGAGAAGCTGTTCTGGTACAATCTGTTCATGATTGCGACTACCAATCAGGTGGCAAAGTACGGCTCAATCACGGCCAATCCCGAGCACTTTGTAGAGTGGAAAGACCCGTACCCCCACAAGCTTCAGGACATAAATATGGACACCTCCGCTTACACTAGTCAGCAGGTGCTGATTCTTGGCATGCTCTCCAAATCCAACCTCGTGGACATACTGCACACGTTCACCGTGTTCAAAGATGATGAAGATAAAACGATAAAGGTAGTGCCCCGGTACCAGCAGTATAGAGCAGTGAAGAAAATAATAAAGCGATTAAAAGAGGGAAAAACTCCCGAAGAGCGCGGGGGCATAATCTGGCACACACAGGGCTCGGGCAAATCGCTTACAATGGTGTTTACCATCCGCGCAATGAATCACGACGAAGAGCTCCGTGGCTGGAAAGTTGTTCTCATAACAGATAGAAAATCGCTGCAAAAGCAGTTAAAGGATACTGCTGGCAGCATAGGGTACACGGTCAATCTGGCATCGAGCATACAGCACTTAAAAGAACTGCTTCGCACCGATACCCCGGACATAGTGATGGGCATGGTGCATAAGTTTCAAGAGAGAGAATTGAAATCTGAGTTTCCTGTATTGAATCCCTCTGAGAAGATTTTAATAATGATTGACGAGGCGCATAGAACACAATACAAATATCTGGGCGCAAATCTGAGAAAGGCGCTTCCCCGCGCTACGAGATTGGCGTTCACGGGCACGCCCATCGACAAGACTGAGAGAACGTTTGGAGATTACATAGACAAATACAGCATCCGGCAGGCGGTGGAAGACGGAGTCACTGTGGAGATAGTGTACGAGGGTCGGGTGCATAGTGCCGAGCTCAGTGACGAAGAGGCGGCCAACGCCAAGTTTGAAGATGTGTTTGCCGCCGTGGACAAAGACGAGCGAGCAAAAATAATGGGCCGGTACACATGGAAAGCGTATCTGGAAGATAATAATGTAATAAAAGACAAAGCGAAGGATATGATTGAGCATTATCTCACCCATGTTTATCCAAACGGCTTCAAAGCTCAAGTAGTGGCTGTATCGAGGCTCGCGGCGATCAGATACAAGCTTGCACTGGAAGAGGCGCTAAAACAGAAGATAGAAGAGCTGGAAAAGCGCAATCCGAAGAACATAGATTTAGACACTCTCAAAAAGATGCGCATAGAAGTGGTAATATCCGGCTCACCAAACGATGACCCAGAGATGAAAAAGTACACGGATCCCAGCAAGCACGATATGATAATCAAGAGTTTCAAGATTCCGTTTAATACGCATGACGAGCGGGGCATATCTGGGGATGTGGGCATAATTGTAGTGAACAAGATGCTCATAACTGGGTTCGATGCGCCCATTGAGCAGGTAATGTATCTGGACAACGTGTTGAGGGACCATAACCTGCTGCAGGCTATTGCAAGGGTGAATAGAGTATACGAAAACAAGAGCTGCGGGTTTGTGGTTGACTATGTGGGAGTGCTCAAGCACCTGCGTAAGGCACTGGCCATATACGCCAACGAGGACGTGGATGAGATTTCTTCGGTGGTAATGAACAAGAACAAAGCTTACGATGAACTGGAGCTAATTCACGCGGAAATAGAGGGATTTTTCAAAAAATACGGAGTAGAAAACTGGAGGGGGGACATAGAAGAAAGCGTGGATCTGCTTGTTGACGAAGAGACTCGAAACGAGTTTATTGCGCTGGTGCGGAGATTTAACCGCGCTATGGATAAGGTTTTGCCAGATCCAAAAGCGCTCAAGTACGCTCCAGACTTGAAAATTCTCAATTACATAAAAGCAAGTGCTAGAAATCAGTACAGAGACGATAAGCTGAGCTTGAGAGATGCAAGCAAGAAGATAAGAGAGATTGTGGAAGAGTATCTGGTGTCGAAGGGAGTAAATCCAAAGATTCCACCCACCCCATTATTCGCAGACGATTTTATAGATAAATTAGATGAAAAGCCAGCAAAACCTAGGGCACAGGAGCTGGAGTATGCAATTAGAGAGTACATAATCAAGCATTTTGAAGAAGACCCAGAGTTGTACGAAAGGTTCTCTGAGATTTTAAAAAGAATAATTGAAGAGTACAAAAGTAACTGGGAACTGCTTTCAGAGCAGCTAAAGATATTGCGAGAAAAGATGAAGCGAGGCAGGGCTGCAGAAAACACGTTCGGGTTAGACCCGCAAAAAGAGATGCCGTATTTTGGGTTGTTAAAGAGGGAGATATTTGGAAAAATAGACACGGAAAAAATGAAAAAGGAGGACATAGATCTTCTTGTAGCTCTTACAAAAGACATAGTTTCTCTCATTAAAGAGTCTGTTATGCAGGTAGATTTCTGGGAGAACGATGTGGCGCAGAAGAAGGTGCGGAGCTATATCATTAACAAGATTCTGCTTCCCGCAATCAGAGGGTTACCCAACAAAAAAGAGATATTAAAGAAAAGAAACGAAATCGCACAAAAGCTGATGGAACTGTCAGCGCATTTGTACGGGGGGTGAGGAGCATCGTGGATGTGGACCGCATAATCAGAACCAACAGAAAGACAATAGCGATTCGTGTTTTGGATGATGGTACTGTTGAAGTGAGAGCGCCCAAGAACGCCAGTGATGCGGTAATACAAAAGATGCTTGCAGAGAAAGAACCGTGGATCAAGAAGAAATTGGAAGAGGTGAAGTCTAGAGACCCGCCATTCAAAGAGAAAGAGTTTGTGAATGGAGAGGGGTTTTTGTATCTTGGGCGCAATTACAGGTTGAAAATTGTAGAGTCCCAAGATGTTCCTTTAAAGTTGCAGGGGTATTTCTATTTATCTAAACAATACCTTCTAAATGCTAGAGAGGTGTTCGTGGATTGGTACAAGAGTAAAGCGTATGAGAAGATCGAAGAGCGTGCAAAGTTCTATTCAAATATGATGGGGTTAAAATACAACAAGATAAACATCACAGATGCTCGGCGCAGGTGGGGTTCATGCTCTCCGAGCGGCAACATAAACTTTTCGTGGCGCCTGATAATGGCTCCGATAAACGTAGTGGACTACGTGGTGGTACACGAGCTGGTGCACCTTAGGGTGAAGAACCACACTAAAAATTTCTGGAACGCGGTGCGCGTGGTGCTACCCGATTACGAAGAAAGGGCAGAGTGGCTGCGGGAGAATGGATATTTATTAAAAATATAAAAAAGAGTTACTCAAACTCATTTATCACGTGGTCTGCATATTTTATGCTGTTTTTGTCTATATATTCCGAGGGTAAGCTCTCAAGATACTCAATATCATTTCTAATGTCATCTATTATTCTGCCCCTTATTTCTTCAGAATACCTAGTATCCAACGCTTCTTGGAAATGTTCAAATTTGATTACTTGTGCTTTTTCTAAACGTGCAATATGTCCTGTTTCACTTAACAGACTCACTATTACTGCAGGATATACAATTGGTATAACTTCATTTATTTTTTCAAAAAAGCTATCTTCATAAGGAACTTTTGGTTTACTTAGTTTTAAGCCATGTATTTTAAGGATTTCTAACCTGTCTTCGTAAGATGGAGGAGACATATAAAAAATCTTATTAAAGTGCCACAAGTCTAACCCTTCGGTTGGAAATTCTCGAATGTGTCTAACATCGCCTATAACTACTTGTTCTTTAGAGGGCATGGACATAAAGCCATGAAGCATCCACTCTTGAAGATATTCTGCCTCAAAATTGCTTATTTTTTTCTCTTTCTCATAATTAAAAAATCTCCTAATTATTTTGAGACATTTCCCTTCTGGGTGCCTTTTTAAAGCATCAACAAAATCTTCATAGTGTCTGTTTTTAGTTACATTTAAAATATAATGTATATGAAAATTCACCCCAGAGATATTTGTTCCTATTTCTTCGAAGTAAATTGGCATTTTAGAAAGCCTTATTTCTTTGACATCTTCCCAGAAAAGATCGTATTTAATCCCTTCTCTTTGGGCATATCTCGAGTGAATATACGCATGTTCCATATTAAAAATCGGCTTATATGACTCGCCTGCGAGACCTTCTACAAACCAAGTTTTACCAGATCCGCTAGGACCTGCCAATAATATTCTCACATCTTTTTTAGTATCTGGAGAGAGCACATTTCTTCGCGCCCATTCTTTTAAAAATTCAAATCCCCCCACATCCTCAAAACTATGAGATGAACGGA
This sequence comes from DHVE2 group archaeon, assembly GCA_027023265.1. GTDB lineage: Archaea > Thermoplasmatota > Thermoplasmata > Thermoplasmatales > Aciduliprofundaceae > JAADDK01. The sequence goes on along the minus strand of JALVVV010000049.1, from coordinate 69,045 downwards.
CGTATACTTTATTTATATCATCTTCTACTCTATAATCTCTGAAAATATATGGTGTAATCTTTTCTTGCCTCTTTATTGCTATCTTCAAAGCGCTTTCAATTTGGTGCTCATCAAGACCCTCCGCAGCGTAGGCAAATTCACTTAAGTGGTCGTAGATATAAACGTACTCCTCCTCACTTAGAAAAGTTTTTCTTTTTTCCTCATTTTTATGTCCACGGTAGGGCTCATGTTTCAATTTTTTCAAAACGCTATCCAACATTTGTTCTGTTGTCCGATTAGATATGTATTCACAATACATAATATCCCTCTAGTAGGACATGGATAAAGAATATATAAAATTATCCATTTTGCATATATAATCCACATTGTAAATCGAAAAATTGAGTGCTTACTTCGTCTATGTTGCGCAAAATAAATCAAAAGCAAGATAGCTCCGCCTTTGGCTCCGCTCTCGCAGATAAATCGCAGATGCGGACACGGGTGTGGACATAATGGCCGCATTGGCCGGGCATATTATACACGCAACAGAAAGAGAGATAAAAACACACCCCCGTGTCAGATACACGCGGTCATATCGGCCAGCGGGGCCAACGCGTAGAAAAACGATGTGTGCCGATTTTTAACTATACTTCAATTTTGGTAAAATAACACTCTTTTCATTCCGCACTTGCGTAACCAGAAAAATCAGGCAATTACGCAGTTGCCTAATTTATCAAACATAAAATATAAATATTTTCAAAGCATATTATCATGCGGTGAAAGAAATGAAAATGAAAGAAGGAGACCTGTTTGTTATTGTGCAGTCTGAGAAGAAAATTGAAGATCTCATCTCCAGTGCCGCGGAAACGAATGGAGAAAAAATAAAACTTCTGATAATAGAAACGGAGCTTCTCGCATGGGCTAAGGGCAAGCACTCGGATGAAGATGGAAAGGTATATATGATGATGCTCTACAACGAGCTGAAGAAAATACGAGAGAAAAATAAGAAAAAAGATATTTCCTAATTTCCTTCATATTATGGGTCACTGTAACAGAAACCGCCATAGCGGAATCAATTTCACTCCGTTCATATCTCCCTCTTTTGTTCTGGTTATAACCGTCTTAGAATAACTCCTCAAATTTCTCAGATTCTTCAAGTCATCCTCGGTGATGTGGTCTTTGTATTTTGACTCCCATGCCATTTTGTCACGAACAAAATCCACTTCGAGCCCTGATGCGCGATGATACCGCACCTCCCCTTGCTGCCTTAGCTTTAAATACACCAGATTTTCCACAATAACTCCCAAATTTATTTTGTCCACTATTACCGTGAAAAATCCAGTATCCGCAAGGTATATTTTTCTTGGGGATACCTTTCTCTCAGATAGTTTTCCTTCTCTCTCCACATCGTATATCAAATTTGCCTCCTTGAAGAAATACAGTATGTCGCTTACCTCATCTTTGGATATTCCAACGCATCTGGCAATTTTTCTGAGGCTTGCAGGTGTGCCCACACTCTTCGCCAAGCATGCCAAAGTATCCGTGAGTTTTTCAACGTTTCTTATCCCATGAGTCCCTGCAATATCTCTGTATATGATGGTGTCTAGAAGAGATTGGAGATAATTCAGATCCCTTGTTTTTACATATTCTGGTAACCCACCCATTGTGGCATACTCTTCCGCTAATTTGGGATAAAGATGTGCATCCGCAGGGGTAATTTCGTTGTTTGTAAAAAGTAGATATTCTTTGAAATTTAAAGGATAAACACGAACCACCCTCTGCCTCCCTGTTAAATACGGACTTCTCATTATCAACTCAAGACTGGCAGACCCGGAGGCGTATATTTTTGCGGAGCCCATATCATAGATGTTCTTAAGCTGTATTTCATAATCTTTCTTAACGTGTACTTCATCAAAGAAAAGATAGACAAAGTCGTTGTGCCTGAGAGATTGTATTTTTCGGTATTCATCAACGATTTCAAGTATTGTGTAATCCTTCAACGCTAAATTATCAAGAGAAACGTAAAATATTCTCTTCGGGTCCACCTCACAAAGCAGTTCTTCCACCAGTTGATATATTAGGGTGGTCTTTCCAACCCTTCTTAACCCAGTTATCAAAATCACATCGTTGGTGCCTTGCAATCTAAAAAGTTGAGAGAGGTAATCATTTCTCTTTATTCCGGGCGCCTTGAACTCGCCACTCCACCAAGGGTTTGACCTGTAAAGAATTTCTTCCATGTTTCATACCATGCAAAAATGGTATATAAATGTGTCTCTAAATAATTGGACACTATTGCTTTTTACTGTCTACTCATGATATGACAACATGAAATCCTGTTTCTCTGACAGTCATGGCCAAATTATGGTTCAAACACCTTTACCATCTCATCCACCACCTGCGGGTACCAGTAATCGGCCTGCTTCACCTTCGCCAGATAATGCATTGAGCCAACACTCACGGGACTGCGGCCCTGAATGAAATCTGCCACGCTCTCCGGCACGTTGTGCATGATGAGGAAGTTGTAGTTCCACTTGCGCAGGTACTTGGTTGAGAGTGTACGCCTTGCGAAATAATTGGTTACGCCCCTGTCGGTTATTTCATACCTATTCATAACTTCAAAGATATTCACAGGCATGTATGCATAGTAAGAACGCTTGGTACCCCGCAAAGAGAATATTGGTAAACGAACAAAGTTATCCGCAATATGAGCTCTTGATCTATCAAAATTATTTATCAAGCGCACTCCCTCAATGACTCTTAACCCAGACACAGTAAGAAGCAAAAACAGGGCGCGGTATCTGTCGTCGTTAATCTCGTTGTATGCTTTTATCACCTCTTCATTAGAAGGGATGTAATTATCCACGTTAGAGCGAACAACTTTCAGTATCCTTCGATATTTCACCAAGGTTCCTGGGTCTATGAGATCAAATTCCTCATAATAGTTCAGTAGATTTCGGAGTGCAAGGACTATATACTTCTTGCCGGTTGCTTTTTCTCGTATTTCCCATAGTTCATGGAGGTCACTAATGATTTTAGTTCCAACAAATCTATCAAGGGTGCTTATGATGGCCTTCACGTATTTTTCGGATGTGACTCTCTTGCTTAGCCATACCGTAAAATCCGCCTTTACAGACGCGTAATCCAGAGAAAACCGGTACGGTTGAGGGGCCAGTCCCGTAGGGGTTCCTGGGTTCAAATCCCAGCCCCCGCATTTTTTAGCTATTATCGTTATTTGTTGCTATAATTTTAAGAATCGCAACCCTAAAATATGCTGCTCCAATCCCTCTCCGTGAAACTCGTAGTTGAGGATTTTCCAGAGAATTTATCCGGAACTTTGGAAGGATATATTGCTGCATTAAACAGGGCAAGGAGGAGGATACACGAGGAGCTTTTGGTGGTAAACAGTATTCCTATAAAACCGATGCCCCATCAGATAGAGGTGGCAAAGAAGGTAATATACGACATGGATTGCAGGGCCATACTTGGAGACGAAGTGGGGCTTGGAAAAACTATTGAAGCGGGATTGATATTGAAAGAAAAAATACTTAGGGATGAGGTTAGCAGTGCGCTCATTCTTGCACCGGCATCCCTCGTTCAGCAGTGGAAAACTGAGCTTGAGGAAAAGTTCAACATGAATTTCTCAATAGCCACTTCTCCCGAGGAATTTCTGGAGCACTTTGTGATAGCCTCCATTCATCTGGCCAAAAGGGAAAGGTACAGGAACAACGTTGTTGGCAGGTCATGGGATATGGTTGTGGTTGATGAAGCGCATCATGTTAGAAATCCTAAAACCCAGAATTACCGGCTTTTGCGCGAACTAAACTCTAAATTCATGCTTCTATTGACTGCCACGCCTGTTAGCAATTCTCTGAAGGAAATATACTATCTGGGAGACCTTCTCAGGCCGGGGATATTTGGGACATATCGAGAGTTTGAATCTCAGTACTTCTCTGATAAGAAGGGTCAGAGCATAAAAAATCAGGAAGAACTGAAAAGAAAGCTATCGGAGATTATGGTGAGAAATAGGAGAAGAGACGTTTTTGTAGATTTTACCGAGCGGGTTGTAAAGACTCATGTTGCCCGGATGGATGGAAAAGAGCGTGCTCTTTACGATTTGATACTGGATTTTTTGCGAAGTGAGGAGAACAAACTCCGGGTTATTTCTTACGCGAAAGCGGCTACATCTTCTCCAAGAACAGTTGCGAAGATGGCATGGAAAGCCCTAAAACGGGAGAAAAATCTCCATGGGCGGGAGGCTTTGCTTAAAATATACAGAGCCGCTATGGACTCTCCATTTACCAAATTAGAGCTTCTTGAGAAGGTGGCGGAGAGCGTTGAGGGTGGGGTGATTTTTACTACCTATCTTGAGACCATGCGCGAAATTGATGACTTTTTGCAGGATTCCGGTTATCACGTTCTAACTTATCATGGGGGCATGAGCAGGGAAGAAAAAAGTAGGACTATTGAAGAATTCAAAAAGAAAAGGGGCTTTTTAATAGCCACCGATTCTGGTGGGGAGGGTCTGAACCTGCAATTTGAGAACGTTATGATTAATTTTGACCTCCCTTGGAATCCCATGAAGGTGGAGCAGAGAATTGGCAGGATACACAGGATTGGCCAGGTGCGCGACGTTTACGTTGTTAATTTAGCTTATGAGGATACTATAGAAGAGCACATACTTTGGATATTGGACCGGAAGATAAATCTGTTCAGGAGTGTGGTTGGCGAGGTAGATGCCATACTTGGCTCCCTTGAGAGAAATTTTGAGAGTATAATAGCTGATATAATAATGAGTTCTCGGGACAGGGAAGATATTGCAACCCGGCTTGATATGCTGGGTGATGATCTTGAAAAGATAAGAAGCAGGTACGAGAGGAGCATGGAGCTAAACGATTCCATATTTTCTCAGTTCAACCTTGGTATAGGGGGTGTTTAACATGGACTCCTTTTCTGCTGTTAAAATCAGGAGAAAAAAGCCAGATTTTAAAAATGCCACGCTCGTGGATGACGTCTTCGAGCGGGACCGCGTTTTTCACTCTTTTGCCATACAGGTGAGATACATAGGTAAGGAATCCAAGACGGAATTGAGAGAGTACCTGTGGGGCCCGGATGGTAAAATGAACCCGGATATTTTGAAAGGAGCCGAGTTTGAAAGTTCAAAGGGAACATCTGAGTTTAAGATACCCCCCGAGATAATAGAAGAAATCAGGGAAAGGGGAGAGAAAGAAGAGGCAAAATTTCACAGGGAGCTCGAAAAAGAGAGACGGGAGGTTATAGCACATCTTAAAAGGGTTCTTGAAGAGAACATGCGGGAGGAAAAATACGAAGAGGTTGAGAGGATAAAGGCTGAGATTGAGAGGAGAGAAAATGCCGAGTTACCGGAGCTTGTTGTTAAAATAGAGCCTGTTGCCCTTTTGGAGATACATGCGCCTGTTGAAATTCACCATTCTCGACTCAAGAATAAATTTGCAGATGAAGAGCTTACCTGGAAGTTTGACACACTTACTGGTGAGCACGATTTAAGGTGCGAGGGTTGTGGAAAAAGTGCAATGGAGTTCTATCTCACAGTCGATGGCATATCCTGTGAGAGTTGCCTTAAGGAGTGCAAGGAATGCGGAAAGCCTATGATTAATGCAAAAGAATGCAAAGTTTGCCATGCCCCGTTATGTGATGAACACGTTCACTACTGCTCCACTTGTCACGAGCCCATTTGCTCAGAGCATGCTACCAAATGCAAATTTTGCAGTAACGAAATGTGCCCTGACCACGTTAATAGATGCTCAGTTTGCAATGCGCCGTTGTGCGAAGAGCATACTTATCATTGTTCCGTTTGCGGTTCAACGATAGGTCCTATGCATGTTAGAGTTTGCGATGTTTGTGGCTCAGATGTGTGCCCTGAACACATACACAAATGTGCCATATGTGGAAAAAACGTTTGCGAAAATTGTGCAGTGGAGCTTGATGGAAAATGGTACTGCAAGGAGCACTTAGAAAAGAGCTATGGTGGTAAGTGGGTAATTCCAGAAGTACGATGCAAGACATGTGGTGTTGCTTTGGCGAATGATGAGATAAATCGCTGCTCCGTATGCAATGCACCCCTGTGCGATGAGCATACACATCATTGCTCGATATGCAATGCACCCCTGTGCGATGAGCATACACATCATTGCTCGATATGCAATGCATCCCTGTGCGAGCAGCATGTTTTTATCTCTGAGTTAAGCGGTAAGGAGTACTGCGAAGAGCATTCATCATCCTGTAAAATTTGTGGCAGAATCGTAGGGAAAGATGAGCTCAAAAATGGAGTATGTAGCGCCTGCTCAAATATGGTGGAGGTTAGCAGGAGGGATATACCTCGCGAAATAATGGTCAAGTTCCCGTATTCAAAGCATGGAAAAAGATGGTTTGTGTCACGGGGTAAAAATATTGCGTACATTACAGAGGTGAAAGGGGTTATTCTGGCATATAGAATAGTTAATGGAGAAATTGTCGAGCATCGTGGGAAAAGGTTGGGCTTGTGAACGGGTTTTAAGATAATTTCCTGCGACATAAATGGGAAAATTTATAAACACTGTAAACTTACGCCCACCCATGTATTTGATAGTGGAAAGAGAGGAGGTAATCCGCATACCGCCCCCAATGTTAGGCGAGGACGTTGATGAGATTGTTTGGCAACTTGCGGTTGATAAAATTGAGGGTAGTGTTTATTCATTCTCGCGTGAAGAGGTTAAGGATGCAGGTGAGAGAAAATATGTGATAGTTCTACTTATGGATTTGAAAAGAATAGGTGATGGAGTAATTGTCCCCGGAGATGGAGCGGTATATCAAAAGGTCAGATTCAAGGCTCTGGCTTACCATCCAGAGATTCAGGAAGTGGTTTTGGGTTCTGTGGTGGATGTTCTCAAGTTTGGTGCGTTTCTTAGGATAGGTCCGTTGGACGGGCTGCTGCACATAAGTCAGGTGATGGACGATATTATAGATGTGGACGTTGAGGGTAAGAGACTTATCGGTAAAGAGTCAAAGAGAATTTTAAGGAATGGGGACAAGGCAATAGTGAGAATTGTAGCCTTGAGCATAAACGACGCAAATCCCCGGCACAGTAAGATTGGCTTGACCATGAGGCAGCCGGGACTTGGGAACCTCAAATGGTTTGAAACCGAAGAAAATAAAGCTGATGAAAAAAATAAGGGGGGTAAAAAATGAGTGAGCTAAGAGCCTGTAAGGTTTGCAGGAGGATAACCACAGAATTAACATGCCCATATTGCGGTGGTGAGACATCTACCGAGTGGCATGGGTACGTCTACATACTGAATAGTGAAATGTCTCAGATTGCAAAGGAGATGGGGGCTGAAAATGGGGAATATGCTCTCAGAGTTCGATAAGGTACTAAAGCTTCCTGAAAATTTAAGGGCTGAACTTCAAAAGGTACACGGTAGGTTATTGAGAGAGTGTGAGTTATCCAAGGTGTTAAAAACTGAGAACGGAATTTTAATTTCCGTTGGTGACGTGGTGACTTACACTCTTTTAAAGCATGGTTTTTCTCCAAAAGTAGCTGTTGTTGATTACAAAACCAAGAGAGAGAATATTGAACTGGAAGAGATAAAGAATTTTGGAGATATCGTTTATCGTGTGAAAAATCCTCCTGGAACAATTACCCCTGATTTTGCAAAGCGTATAAGAGATGCCATTAATTATGTGGGGAACGTTCGTGTAGAAGTCGATGGTGAGGAAGATTTGGGCGTTATCCCTGCTGTGATTTATGCACCTGTAGGCGGTATTGTTATATATGGGATGCCCAATACGGGTTTAGTTCTGCTTAAAGTAACAGATGATGATAAGAAATCTGCACTGGAGATAGTGAGAAATATGGAGGTATGAGCTATGGAAATAAAAATAGTGGATAAGAAAGAGAACCCGCTACTGCATAGGCTTGAGGTAAAGTTCGTGGTCAGTCATCCTAAATCAAAGACTCCGTCCAGAGAGGATGTTAGAAATTTAATTGCGGCAAATTTAAGTGCTGAAAAAAACAGGGTAATTTTGGATTATATGCACACACCATTTGGTGCTAATGAGACAAGTGGTTATGCCAAGATATACGATAGTGTTGAGAATGCTAAAAAAATAGAGCCAGATTATATACTCCTGCGTAACAAGCTCATTGAGAAAAAAGAGGAGGAATAACTATGGAAAAGAGAGAGTTGTATGAGGTTAAGAACAATCAGGTTGTTAGAAAGAGGAGATTTTGCCCAAAATGTGGTCCAGGTGTGTTCATGGCGGACCACGGGGATCGATATTCCTGTGGCAAGTGTGGATACACTGAGTTCAAGAAAAAGTAAGGGGCCCGTGGGGTAGTCTGGATATCCTCGGGGCCTCCGGAGCCTCTGACCCGGGTTCGAATCCCGGCGGGCCCGCTTTATAGTTTTTTGCTTTGTAAGCAAGGAGCTTATCTTTTTTCACCTATCTTGATGCGCTAAATTGCCGTTTTTTGCTATATTTTTATTGTTAATCTTTCCGTATTGTCTTTTCTGGTGCTATGCTCGACCAATCATTTTTAGCATACGGCAATAAGCGAACTTTAATTATTTGATTGATGTTAGAATTGTGGGTGCAATTCAAAAAATTTAAATAGGAAGATTTGTATAAGCGGCTCGATACGGCGTTCCCCTATACGCCAATAGGAGGAATGCCTAAAAAGCGAAAAGGAGGATATGGAATATGAACAGAAGGAATTGGAAGAGAATTATGTTAGTAAGTATAGTGCTATTAGCAGTGATTATCAGTGGTTTTTCAGCGATGACGCATGCAATGGCTCCTCAGCCAACGACAAAGGCTGGTGGGGTTTTAAAAATTGCAATGCAGCAAGATATGCCAAATTTCAACTACTTTGACTTGACCAGTAATACTGTGTGGAAGAGCAATGTCATTGGATGGAATTTTGAAAGTTTGATTGGTATGGATTACGATGGAAAGGCGTATCCTTTGCTTGCAAAGAGCTATCAGTTTTATCCAAATAACTATACTGTGATTATACACCTGAGGGAAAACGTGACTTTCCAGGATGGCCAGCCACTTACGGCAAATGATGTGATATTCTCTTATTGCGCCGAAAGGCAGGGAACTACCGTGTCAGGTACTTCTTTTACGGTGCCTTTCGATGATAATAATGACGGAGTTGTTAGCTATTCTGAAATAAAGAACCATGTAATATATATGAACAAGTACACTGTTAAGATAACTGCAAGGCAGCCGTATAACTACTTCTTCTTGGGAACACTGGGTATCCCAATAATACCTGAGCACATATGGAAGAACCACTTGGTCAGTCCGGATGGCAGTGCAGTCTCTGTCGATTCACATGGATATACCAATGGAATACTCGATACTTCTTGGAATACAGATCCTAAAGCGACCATAGGAACTGGTCCCTGGATGTATGCAGGTGGTGTTAAAGATTCTTACAGAATAGAGAAACCCTATCAGGGATATTGGGGCAAGGATTTCAAGACTCCCGATGGTTATCCTCTCTGGAGCAAGAACGTTACTGAGATGGATTTCAAGATATACTCTAACTTGGATACTGCTGTGCTTGCTCTGCAAACTGGTGACGTGGACTATATTGCCTGGTCCATTCAGCCTGGTAAAGTCCCAATCTTGAAGCAGGATCCTAACATCAAGCTTCACTATATGGCTGACAATGGTTATTTCTACCTTGCGTTTAACGAGAAGCAGTATCCTGCTAACTACATAGCGTTCAGGCATGCGGTTTCTCATGTGATTGATAAGCAGACAGCTGTGCAGAGATACCTCGGTGGATTTGGAAGGGCTGGAGACTCTGTGGAGCCCCCGTTCCTCAGCGCTTGGTATAATGCTTCTGTGCAGCACTATCCTTACAGCTTGGCTACTGCCAAGAAGATTCTGGATGGCCAGTTAGTTCAGGCGGATAACGGATTCATAGAGCAGAATCCTGCGTGGGGTGAGAAATTTGTGGATGTCAATGGCGATGGTTGGAGGGATTTGCCTGATGGTTCTCCGATGCCTCCAATAACGCTGTTTACGCCCCCTGCAGATTATGATCCTGTGAGAATCAAGGTTGGGCAGGGTATTGCATCTAATCTGAGGAGCATAGGTGTGAATATCCAAGCAAAGCCTGTGGACTTTGATACCTTGGTCGCATATATGCAGTCTTATAACTACATCATGCTGGAGCTTGGTTGGTCTCTTGGTACTGATGCTATAGGTAACATTCAGGATATATTTGGTCCACATTCCATGCAGAATACATGGGGCTGGTGGAATGCCAGCAGTCCTAATCCGTTCTACGTTAATGCTGGTGGCGTGAAAAACACCCGTGCAGATAAGATGTCTCAGGACTATGCAACTTTGTTCTCCAAGGTTATAAACAAGGCAGCCACTACATTTAATACTACAAAGCAGATCAAGTATACAAAGTGGGCTCAGGATATAATTGCAAAGGCAACTGTGGTAAACGTTCTGTATTACAGGCTCAACATAGAAGCAACCCGCAAGTCCTGGTCAGGATGGGTTGAGTGGCAGGGATCTGTGTTCAATGGTTTCTCTTTGGCTGAGCTTCATAAGGGATCTATTGGTGGTGGCGGTGTAGCTCCTCCAACACCAGGTGAGAAAACGATGGGTGTTTCTTTGAATGTGCCTGGTAGAGTTCTGGTAAATGGTAATGGTACAGGTAGTGTGTATGTGATGGATAGCAATGGAATTCCTCTCAAGGGAGCTAAGGTAACCCTTAAGTCCTCCAACACAACGCTTTTGACTTTGATGCAGAGCAGTGGTACTACTAATGCAAATGGAGTGTATACTTTCAAGTTCAAAGGAGTAAATACTGGATTTGCGCAGGTTAAAGTGTCGGTGAGTGCTAATGGCTATCCGGTGGTTAACAAGACTGCTACAATTGAGGTTGTGAACAAAGTTATGCACATACTTTCTGCAACTGTTACTGCCGATAAGCTATCTTTGGCTCCAGGCGCTCAAACAAAGGTAACTGTCCATGTTGTTGATCAGGATGGTAACAACGTTAGTGGTGTGACTGTTTCTGTGGATAAGAATCTGGTTGGTTATGGTACTTTGGATAAGTACACAGGCACCACTGATGCCAATGGGGATATAACCTTCACATATACTGCGCCATCTGCGGAGGATATGAATAAGCTCTTTGTCAACATGCATACTATTGGTAAGCTGGTGTTTACTATCTCTAAGCCAGGATATGCGCACAGTAACACGCCTGTTCTGCAGTTGATAACCTACAACACTAATCCTAGCACATGGGATATTGTGAGGGTAACTTCTGCTACGAATTGGACGGTGAATGCCACGAGCTTGTCCACGGACATAACTATTAAGGCAATGGGTGTTGATGGTTCAGCACTAAATGATACCGTGGTGGATATTAGCTACTCAAATGCAACGTATCTTGCTGATGCTCCTGCAAACGTTACTACTGATTCCAACGGTATTGCCCACGTGCATTTGACATTTAAGAGTGGCCTTTCAACAAAAGTGATAATTGTGAAATTCCACATTCCATCAGTGCACTCTATAGATGATGCAGCTGATATTCTCTACTGGAACGGTAGTGTGGGTGTACCTCTTTACGGAGGGTATATATCTGCTGATCCCTTCATGGTGGGTGCGAACAACGTTAAATACACTGTAGAGCTCTATAATCAGACAAACCAGCATCCAATTGGTAATCAGACAATAGGTACGGTACTTGCTGACTCGCCTGATGGTGCACTCGGTGATCTTGCATCTGGTCCTGCGTTTGATACTGCATGGGAGTATGTAGGTATAAATGTGTATGCAAATTACAGTGATACAGCTCTTGGATTGCCTGGCGAGTGGAACGGTGTTGCGGATAATACAAAGACTACTGTGAATTGGCTCGATTGGGGCTTTAATGCCACGGCAGCTTGGGGTGTTCCAAATAAAGAGACTACATATCAGTACATAAAATGGTTCTATGGTATGGATATGGAGCCAATGAAGGTTGTTAATGGAACCGGAACCTTTGTGATTACAAGGGATCAGAGCACTTACAGGGATCTTGTGGAGAGTCTGTATGTGGTAACCGGTGGAATTACATACTATGTTACTAACCCTGCTGTAAATGCCTTCGTCATGTATGGCGGTCAGAGTTTCCAGACTCAGATTGGCTTCCACAGGGCCATGAAGATACTGGTTGAGAATGTGAACATTGATCCAATGGTCACCCCAGGACATCAGTTCTCTGTGACGGCAACGGTGTTTAATCAGAACAATACTCCTGTAGCAAATGTGCCTGTGAGTGCGTATAACAACGCTATAAAGAGCAAGGCCAAGTTCCCGGCAGTGACAGGAACCACGGATGAAAATGGTGTAGCTACTATGACACCTACTGCGCCTGTGATCTCCTCTGCTTCTGAACTGACCGTCTATGTGAAGGCAAAGGGAGATTCTACTACTTACTCTGTGCTGGAGGGAACGCAGATTGCAGTGCTGCCTCCATATATGTTCATGACTGTGACTCCTCTTGTAAATGGTGCAACACTCGGAGACAAGGTTGCGTTTGATGTCTATGTAACTGATTCCAGTGGTGCCCCTATGTCTGGTGTCTCCGTGTCTGCGGCACCTACTATGGGTAATGCAACCACTGCCGGTGAGACTGCTGCCAATGGTCATGCAACGTTTGTGCTGGATACTTCTACAATAGATCCTTCAATGGTGTCAACAAATGTTTTCTCTGTTTCTGTGACAGTGACTGGCCTTAAGGGAGGATACAGTCCTGTATCTGCTACAACGGGTACTGTGATTGTAAAGGGATATCCTCCAATACTGTCTATTGGCTTGGTCAACAATGCAAATGTATTCGCTGGTGTGAACAACATAAGTGGCTATGTGTATGCTACAGGCAATGTTAGTGTACAGGTGAGTGTTGATGGAAGCACTCCTGCAAGTGCTACTTTGACAAAGGTTGGCGATGTTGTATACATGGGTAAGCTCTTCCACAAGTACAAGTGGACATATTCTACCGACCTAAAGAGCGGTATGCACAATATAACCGTTACTGCGGTGGCTAGCGGTGGTGCAACCACAACCCAGACTGTCGAAGTTAATGCTGCATCCAGTGCGCCAGGCACGGCACCAAGCAATCCTGGTGGTGGAGCAATAGTGGTTGGCGGAGTAGATATGTGGCTGATACTCTCAATAATACTGATACTCATCATTATTGTGATGGGTGCAATGCTCGCCAAGAAGGGTGGCAGTGGAACCAGCACACATGAGGAAGAGCCAGTGGAAGAAGAGGAATCCGAAGAGGAAGAGCCAGTGGAAGAAGAGGAAGAAGAGACTCCCGAGGAAGAAGAGGGAGGTGAAGAACTATAAATTCTTCTCTTTATTTTTTTAATATTTTTGTTCTCGTGGTGGTGTTTGGAGGTGAATAAATTATGGGTCCGTTAGGTGTGTATGTCATTAAAAGAACAATACAACTGGTAATAACGCTCATTGTGATTATGACGATAATATTCGCGCTTCTTGAGGCTTTGCCCGCAAAGCCTTATCAGCTTTTAATGCAATCTCCTGGTCTTACTCCACAACAGAAGGAGGCTATGATTAAGGAGATGGGTTATGATAAATCCGTTTGGCAGAGGTATCTTATTTATATGACTAATATGTTCACGTTCAATTTTGGTCGCTCGTTTATGACAGGTCAATCGGTAAATTATTTGCTATTTGGTGGTTATGATGATGTAACGCATTCATACGTGTATGGGCGTTTGTGGAACACCCTTATCTTGTTTGGTTTGGCTACTATATTAGCTTATCTTATTGGTTATTTCTTAGGAGCAATTGTTGCTTGGAAAAGAGGAAGCTGGCTGGATTCCGGGACTATTGTTACGAGCCTGATATTTTACAATATGCCTACATTCTGGCTGGGTTTGATTTTCATATATATATTCGCTTTTGAGTTGGGTTGGTTCCCGTTACGTGCTAACGCGTGGATGCAGTATGGGTACTTTTCCATAGCTTTTGTTAAAGCTCTCATTATGCCTTTGACTGTCCTGTTGCTTGTAAGTCTTGCAGGAACCACGCTATTAATGAGAACAAGCATGCTTGATGTGATGGGTGAAGAGTACATAGTTACTGCAAAGGCAAAGGGTCTTCCAGAGAAGAGGGTACTTTACAAACATGCAGCCAGAAATGCTTTGCTTCCATTGGTGACATCTTTTGTGATAGCACTTGCGTTTACAGTGGCTGGTGGTGTTATTACCGAGCAGGTGTTCACGTATCCTGGCGTTGGCTTGCTCTATATTACTGCTTTGATGCAGTTGGATTTGCCCATTGTATATGCGACACTTTACATAATCACATTGCTGGTATTGATTGGAAACTTTGTAGCTGACTTGCTGTACGGTGTACTTGATCCAAGAGTGAGGATTCAGTAAGGAGGTGAATTAATATGAAATCTGTTAGATGGGATGAAATGAAACGTAGCATGGAAAGAGCTATAAAAACCAATTGGAGTCTGTTTAAACAGAGCAAGTTGGGGATGGTCGGTTTGGCAATAATCACTTTTTTTATTGTTATTGCAATATTTGCTCCGGTAATTCCCTTTACCTATTCCCCAACCTATTTGGCTCCGGCTGGTGATTTATTTGAGATAGATAATTATACCAAGACAATACCAACTCAAGAAAATTGGCATTCTCCTGTATCTGTGCTTACTCCGAGGACATCCTATGGTAAGAATTCTATGATTGCCGGCGTGTTGCTCTATTCCTCATCGGGGAAATCATATTTCTATCCTAGGGATTTCTCCAATACCACATTACTTAGATTGTATAATCCCATAAGCAGGGACATACCTGTGGGTATGAAAGATATGATGTATCTAAAAGAAAATACAAAGATTATTGGTGTTACTAACAACTCGATGTATATGTATTCCGTTCGCTTTCATAGAAACTTAGAAGATGTGGTACTTGATAGTTTCTTAAAAAATCCCACGGTGGTTCACTTGCCATATCATGTTCAGTATTTCTCTAATGTGTGGGATTACAACGTTACTGTAACTTCCAATACTCATGCGCTGGTGGCCATAGCTCTTGCAGGGGATCATAATGTTACAATATTCATGTGGGAGTATCTTGTTGCTAATATGGGTGGTCTTCCTTATGTTGTTGCTCCTGGTTTGCACTTTGTATATAATTTCACGGTGAACTCCACTATTGAGGCTAACCCGCAAATTAGGTTTGATACTGCCAATGGGCATACGTGGGTTATAGTACCTACAAAGAGTGCAATTGAGAAGTATAACATTTTGTTGAAATATAATTATACGGGTGGTGAGGAAAAAATAAGGTATGTAGATGGGATTTCAGGTAAGCAACTGGACTGGAAATATTCTTTGGATTCTGCCGGTGAGCAGTTAGCAGGGAGCCATAGCGTTAGTTTGGTTTATGCGCAGGCAGGGCAGGGTATAAAAAAGAGTAGAGATGTAGTGGTAATACTTTGCAAGAACAATTACGCTCTTGGTATATTTGCTAACAATGGGACTTTGGCATGGAACAATACCATTTCCCTAAATCCCATGGATCCGCGTATTCATACATTGAACGTTATTGGTTTGCATGGAACTATAAGAGAATTCACAATGATTTACGGGACAACAAATGTGGGTAGCTTCGTTGCAAAATTGGATCCATCTACTGGAATGGTAATGGATAATCGCACTTCATATTTGGTGCTGAAAGGCGACATAAATTACGTATCCCAGTATGACCAGGGAGCTAGGTCGTATTATGTTAGTACCAAGCAGGGATCTATATATGAGATTAGTGAGCAGTTCAGAACCGAATTGATGGGTGGTGTTAGAGGAATTGGCTTGAACAAGTCGTTTATGATTTTGGGAGGTGCAGCAACTCCTGCCGTTTATCTTGGTACAGTTTTCCCAATGTCTGGCCAAACTGGTACATATATAGGGGTGGTCACAAAACAGAATACATTATATCTTCAGGCATCTGGTGGCTCTCGTATCCCTACGGTGGTTATTCCACCATTTGGACATGGTCGCTACTCTGGTAACTTTTACCTGTTTGGAACTGATTATGAGGGCCATGATATTTGGACATGGCTTGTCTATGGTGCAAGGACCTCGCTGCTCGTTGGTCTAACTGCAGCAATTATTTCCGTGCTGGCGGGTACTTTCATAGGAATAATCTCCGGTTTCTACGGTGGGTGGATTGACATAGTCATTATGAGAACGGTGGATATTATTCTTACTTTGCCAGGTATTGTTATTATGCTTTTACTTGCTGCGGTTTTAGGACCTAACATCTGGAACATCGTGTTGATTATATCGGTGTTAGGCTGGGCAGGAATCGCGAGAGTTATCCGTGCCGTAACGTTATCTTTGAAGAACAGGCCATTCATGGACGCGGCCAGGGTTGCAGGTGCATCCAATGTAAGGATGATTACTGTGCATATATTCCCAAATGTGCTTCCATTGACTTTTCTATACATGACGTTTGGTGTGGCTGGTGCAATTCTTTCAGAGGCTGCTCTTGCTTTCCTGGGACTTGGAGATCCTAATTCAATATCCTGGGGTATGATGCTTCAGTATCTAAGGATGTATGCACAGCAGACAAATCCGAATGCGTGGGGATGGCTCGTCATGCCCGGTGTGTTTATAACATTGATTAGCTTGTCTTTCTATCTGGTTGGCAGGGCATTTGATGAGATAGTGAACCCGCGCTTGAGGAAGAGGTGATAAAAATGGATGACAACTTGCTTACTGTAAAGAACCTTTCGGTACACTACAAAATCCGGAACGGGTGGGTTTACGCCGTGGATGGCGTTAACTTTACCCTTAAACGCGGTGAAACCATGGGCCTGGTGGGTGAATCGGGATGCGGTAAGACTACAACAGGTTATGCTGTTACTCAGCTTCTTGCAGATAACGCCTATTTGAAGAGCAACAGCAAGGTTGTGTTCGATGGCACTGATTTAATAAAGATTGGTACGTACCCGAGCAAACAATACAAGGGATACCGAAAAATTGATGAATACAATCCAAAGATGCGCTCTTACAGGTGGAAACGAATTTCCATGATTTTCCAGGGTGCTATGAACGCTTTTAATCCTGTATATACTGTTGGGGATCAGATAAAGGAAGCCATATTGCAACATGAGGATCTCACCGAGGAAGAAGTCAGAAAAAGAATTGAGATGCTGTTTGATTTAGTGGGTATACCAAAGGACCGTATAGATAATTACCCTCACGAGTACAGTGGAGGCATGAAACAGAGGGCCATGATAGCCATGTCTCTTGCTCTTAGTCCTGATTTAATCATTGCTGATGAGCCTACAACTGCTCTTGACGTGGTTACTCAGGACCGTATACTTGGTAAAATTTCCGAGCTTCAAAGAAGGGAGAACGTGGCTATGATCTTGATAACACACGATGTTAGCGTGGTTGCGGAGATGGCTGAAAAGATGGCAGTTATGTATGCAGGTCATCTTGTGGAAAAGGGAACTGCCAGGGAGATATTTAAGGAGACTGCTCATCCATATACCGAAGCGTTGCTTAAGGCATTCCCGAGCATAAAAGGGGAAAAGAAGCGGTTAAGGTCAATACCTGGAAGCCCGCCTGATTTGGCGAATCCTCCAAAGGGATGCAGGTTTGCGCCAAGATGTCCTTATGCAAAAGATATATGTCTTGAAAAGGAGCCACCTGTTGTTGAGATCTCTCCAGGGCATTTGTCCAAGTGTCACTTTGCAGAAGAGCTATATGGTGAGTTAAGTGGTGGTGAGTAAGATGGCAGGGTATACTGATGGTAAGGTTGTTGTGAAAGTAAGAAAGCTCAAAAAATACTTCGATTTGCATGTGGGTATGTTCAAGTTTTCGGGAGAACCATTGTACGTGAAGGCAGTGGATGGTATATCTTTTGATTTACATGAGGGAGAAATCATTGGTTTGGTGGGAGAATCCGGATGCGGTAAATCCACAACGGGCAGGTTGTTAACGCGTCTTGAAGACCCTACCAGTGGAACTGTGCTTTTCGAGGGAAGGGATATTGCAAAACTATCTGGAAAAGAGCTCAAGAGCTATCGCAGACACGTGCAGATGATATTTCAGGATCCGTATGAGTCACTTAATCCCAGGTTTACCGTGCAAAAAACTATTATGGAGCCTCTTATAATACATGGTATCGGTGAAACCTACGATGAGCGTGTTGAGATGGTTATAAAGGCTCTGGAAGATGCAGGATTAAGACCTGCCGAGGAGTACCTTTCTAGATATCCTCACCAGATGAGCGGAGGTCAGAGACAGAGAGTTGCCATTGCAAGAGCTATGGTTCTTAGACCTAAGTTCATAGTTGCCGATGAGCCAGTATCCATGCTGGATGTATCTATAAGGGCAGGTGTGATGAATTTAATGCTTGATTTGAGAGAGAAGTACAAGATACCTTACATCTTCATAACCCATGATATTGCGGTTGCAAGGTATATGTCTGACCGTATTGCCGTGATGTACCTTGGAAAGATTGTAGAAATCGGAGAGACAGACGAGGTTATTTTCAACCACGTACATCCCTACACCCGCGCTCTTATATCTGCGGTTCCAGTGCCTGATCCAGACCACAAGCATGGTAGAGTTGAGATAAAGGGAGAAATACCCAGTCCTATAAACTTGCCAAAAGGTTGTCGCTTCTGGCCAAGGTGCCCGTATGCGCAGAAAGGCATTTGCGACAAGAAAGAACCTCCGCTTAAGGAGATTTCACCGGGACACTTTGTAGCGTGCCACTTTGCAGAGAAGTTCATGGAAGAGGAGCCCACTGAGAAAACGGTGGAGGTATGATTTGTAGATGAACAACCTGCGGAGGATTTTCTATATTTTTATTTTCCTGTCAATTTTTTTCTTTGTATCCGGTGCTTACTCAGGTTACACTCTTGCCAATATGGAGAAAACAAGAACTATTTTAATTACTAACAATCCACGGAACGTAAGTTTTCGCGTGGATTTTAACAACACATCTTATGTGCCGTATATAAAATTCACCCTTGTTAATCCTGGGCACATGAAGTTTACAGTGGAGCAAATCACATGGCACGTTTTTTTGGTAAATGGTTCAGTTAAGCATCAGGCTAACAACTACGTGTATTTTTTCTTCAAGAATAAGATTTTTGTGCCACCCGGCGGTCATAAGAGCATATTAATCATGGATAATATTACTACGCATATCTGGCAATCCTATATTCTCTCGCAAGTAAGATGGCTATCCAAAAAATATGGACGCGATAATGTTACGTGGTACACAACCTTGGATATTCGCGGTTTTGTGGGTGATTACAATACTGAGCAGTACAGGTACAACGTGAGAACATGGTACCTGTGGAACCTACCTGCAGTGGAGCTGTCGTACTATGGATATAGCTGAGAAAATACATGGTGTTTTCCGCATTCTTTTATTTGTCTTAGCTACTACGCCTGTATATGCGTATCTAACGTTTTACCTTGTGTACCCTGTTGTTTGCATCTTGCCCGTTGGCGCGTACCCGTACACCTATTTGCTCTACGTTTTTTATGCGATACTCATTGGCGTTTTTCTTGGAATATTAATCGAATCTCTTCAGGAGATATTTTTGGTGATTATTATCTCTTCCTTCTTGGGATATATTCTTGCAATAATTTATCAGGCATTTCCTTATTTTTTGTATGGCTATGCTCTCTATATTAGTGATATTGTTATTATGCGATTTATAGAATATAGCTGGTTAGTCTTTATAATTTACCCTATGATGGGAATTATTGGTGGTCTTATGGGAGGATATATAAGGGATAAATTGGAAGGGTGATTATGGTTTAACCCTCCTTATAGTCCTCGGATACGGAATTGCGTACTTTATATGCTCCAGGCCTGCGATCCACCATACGAGCCTGTCCACTCCAAGTCCAAACCCTGCGTGAGGCACACTTCCGTATTTTCTCAGGTCCACGTACCAGTAGTAATCCTCTGGATTGAGGTTTTCCTCTTCAAGTCTTTTAAGTAGTACATCTAACATGTATATCCTTTCTCCACCCCCAATAACCTCTCCATAACCTTCAGGAGCAAGCATGTCATGGCAAAGGACTACCTTCGGGTTTTCTGGGTCTGGCCTGTGGTAGAACGGTTTTATTTCTATTGGGTAATGCGTTATGAATACGGGTTTGTCAAAATTTTTGGTGATGGCTGATTCCTCATCGGCGCCTAAATCATCCCCATATTTCATTGGTACTCCGTGCTCGTTGGCAAAATCTACAAGTTTCTCGTATTTCATTCTTTCAAATGGCTTTTCTATATGCTCTAACATTTTTGTATCCCTGTTCAGTATCTTTAATTCTTTTTTTCTGTCTTGAAGCACTTTCTGAACAATTTGAACAATCATCTCTTCTTCATCGTCAATCATATCGCTGTTGTGGTACCATGCGGCTTCCGCCTCGGCATGCCAGTACTCTGTAAGATGCCTTCTTGTTCTGCTTTTTTCAGCTCTAAAACTTGGTGCTACGGTATACACTTTTTCCAGGGAAAATATTAAGGTTTCAAGGTAAAACTGAGAACTCTGGGTCAGGTATGCTTTTCTGTTGAAATAGGGGACTTCGAATAGTGTTGAGCCCCCTTCCACTGCACCTGTTACGAACATTGGACCCTGTGTCTCATAATATCCATTTTCTCTAAAGAAGTCATGTAACGCTCCGAAAATGGTTGACCTTATTTTTAGTATTGCATTCATCTCCCGGCTTCTTACCCACAGATGCCTGTTGTCCAAAAGGAACTCATCGCTCTTGTCTTTTGATATGGGAAAATTGAAAGAAGGTCCGACTATCTCTACATCTTTTACATGTATTTCATATCCAGTTGGCGCCCTCTCTTCTTTTGCGACGGTTCCCGAAATCTTTATTGATGATTCCACCCCTACCTTGTCCAGCTCTTTGAATTTCTCGTTACCCACCACCTTTTTCTCTACTACACATTGTACAATGTCTGTTGAATCTCTCAAAACTACAAATATGAGCTTTCCAGTTCTTCTCTTTCTGTAAATCCACCCTCTTAGCTCCACATCTTTCCCAATCCAGTCATCGTTTAATATTTCCTGAACGTGTTTTATTACCATACATCTCCCAATGATATTTCTCTATTTATACCTTAGCTGAGCAACGTTTATATTTTGTTAGGTATTACCTAACCGTATGAAATTGCGGGCCATTGTTATTGTTTCATTGCTCTTTATTTCGCTGGCAGGTGTGCAGGCTCATGCTTCACCTGTGGAAGGCAAGATTGATGTTGTGTCCACCCTGCAGACATTTTCCTATATTGTAAAGATGATTGGTGGCTCTTATGTTCATTCTTCGTATATAGTTCCTCTGGGTACCGACATACATGATTATTCTCTTACTCCTGCAGATATTGATAAGATAAATTCTGCAAAGCTGGTTGTTTTAGCTGGAAGCGAGTATTTTTCAATAGATAGAGAAATTAAGAAAAATGCAGAGGGGAAGATTATTTTGGATATAGACGATTACAATGCTACACTTTTGCCGCTTGGAACTATGGAGAAAAATTTTCATGGATACTGGTTATATCCTAACAACACTGCAAATATCGCCAGAGCGATATATCTAAAGCTTTCTTCTTTAGACCCCATGCATGAGATGTATTACAAAACAGGATACCTTTCTTTTTTGAATGATTTAAATAAAACATTAAGCCTTGCAAGAGAAATGGTAATTCATGGGGGTATGCTTGGAAAAGGCGTTATTTTAGCAGTTCCAGGTGTGTTTTACATAGCAAAAGCTCTTGGTTTGGATGTGAAGGGTGTTCTTGTTGAGGGGCCAAACCAGTTTGCTTCACAGTCCGAGCTTGACAGCATGCGTAGTGCCATTCGCCAGGGCAAGATAAGCTTTATAATAAACGCGGAGAGCATGGAGCGTAGTCGTGCTGGAAGCATTGCCATAGAATTGTCCAGGCAAACTGGTGCAAAGATTGCATACTTTAAAGTGTTTTTAACGGAAAACTATACATTTTTGCTTTTGGACAGTGCATCAGTTATATCTTCTGTTAATTCGGTGACTTCGTACAGCGAGACATCTTGCGATTACTTTCCATATGTGTATGTAATAAGCGCACTCATTGCACTTGTTATATACATAGCATACCTTGCGGTTTCTTACAGGAGAGAGCTTCTCAGGTGAATATTCAAGGTTTGTACCAAAACCCATATATTAATGTAAATCTTATTTCTTACTGTGAAACTCGAAACAATCCTTTTGGTCGTACTATTCGTTTCATCTTCATTCGTTATTCCTTTCAGCCATGCCCATGGTGAAATTCCCGGAGCCACAGTGAATTTTGGGAGGGTAAAGCTGCATTTTTTACCCTCGGGAAACGGTTTTAACATAACAATCAATGACACGCAGTATGTCGAAATTTATTTTGAGCGGATTTTTTTGGGAGACCTTAGCTTTCATAACTTTCATAGATTCTGGTACTCTAACTTGCAGAGCATGAATTACTCCTATGGTTATTCTTCAAGCAAGGTGATGGGCAAGTATTTTTATATTCACATGTGGAAAAACGGAACTTTGAAGAGAATAGGTCTTGGTGAGGAGTATAGTTTCAAGTTGATGATAAATTTTTATGTTGCAAATAAAAACTATACTAAAAACGGTGTTGCTATTGGTCGCAACACGTTACGTTACGATGTTAAAATATATACGGATTGTCCTGCAAAGTACGTTTATTTGGAGCATACCTTACATTCAAATTTGCTTAAAAAAGCGTGGACCTACTCATCGCATTCTGGACATTGGCATGGGCTGTTGCGTACTTCAAAAATGATGTGGTTAAATCACACCCACAAAATGCGTATGGCGTTCGGTGACTATGAGGGTAGCCGACATGTTGAGTATATGTGGATAGGGGATCACGTAAAAGCGCTCTATACTTATTCTGATGAGCATGTGAACATAT
The DNA here is from genome assembly GCA_027023265.1 of DHVE2 group archaeon. GTDB lineage: Archaea > Thermoplasmatota > Thermoplasmata > Thermoplasmatales > Aciduliprofundaceae > JAADDK01. The sequence continues at coordinate 46,045 of JALVVV010000049.1, read as the reverse complement.
TTTTTGTTTATAACAATACGGGTTTAATCGTTCAGGACCCGTACATAAGCCTTCCTTATCCAATTCTGCCCAATGGTACAGCTGAAAAGCTTGTTAATTATTTTGCAGAACATGTGGAGTCTATAGCCATGGGAACATTAATTGCAGGGGCAATAATACTTGCTCCAGCACTCCTTAGAAGAAGAAAATTGTAGCTTTGTCAACTACAAAATTTTAAAATGTAATTCACCAATAGCGAGGGTATGTATGTAATAAAACCCTCTGATTTAAAGGAAGGGCTACCTAAGGAGACAAAATCTCTTTGCCCGGTATGTAGCAAGGTAATTCCAGCGACAATATACGAGGAAGATGGTAAAATTTGGTACAAGAAAACATGCCCGGAGCATGGCGAGTTCAAGGATATTTATTATGGAGATGCTGAGGTTTGGCACTGGATGGAAAAGTGGGGGACCATTCTTGATGGAATTGGACCAGAGTATCCTAAGATATTCAACGGTTTTTCTGATCACCATTATTCTTTGACTGCTCTGGCGAATCTTGACCTTACAAATAGGTGCAATCTGAGATGTCCCATATGTTTTGCAAATGCCAACGCTGCAGGTTACGTTTACGAGCCTGATTTTGACACGGTTGTTAAGATGATGCAGCTTCTAAGGGATGAAAAGCCAGTGCCCACGCCTGCCATACAGTTTGCAGGTGGTGAGCCCACGATTTATCCGCGTTTCTTCGATGTTATTCGCAAGGCAAATGAGCTTGGTTTCCCGCAGGTTCAGGTTGCCACCAATGGTATATTGATTGCCAACCAGAAAGATTTTGCGCAGAAGATGGCAGATGCAGGTATGCATACTGTTTATCTGCAATTTGATGGTTTTAAGGAAGAAACTTACATTACTGCAAGGGGAGTGAATTTACTGCCCCTGAAGATGAAAGCAATAGAAAATCTAAGAAATGTGAAACCAAAACCCCTCGCAACTGTTTTAGTGCCAGTTGTGGTCAAGGGAGTAAACGATGACGAGGTTGGTAAAATAGTTGAGTTTGGTCTTCAGAATTTAGATGTGATTAGGGCTGTTAATTTCCAGCCAGTTGCTCTAACCGGTCGCATTCCACAGGGCGAGATACTGAAGATGAGGTACACCACTGGTGACCTTATTCGTGATTTGCACGAGCAGACTGATTTCATAGAAAAGAAGGATTTCTTTCCCATACCCGTTGCAGCTCTGTTTGCAGAGTTAGCCGCCCAGATTTTCCACAAGCCAGAACCTGCTTTTACCACGCATCCTGCTTGCGGTGCTGCCACGTATGTGTTCCATGACTATGAAAAGGATAAGAATATACCAATAACCCGTTTCATAGATGTGGCTGGTTTGTTGGAAGCATTAAAAGACCCTGTGTTCAACGAGGATTTCGAAAAGCGCGGTAAGTTGAGGAATGTCCTTATGCTGTACAAGCTGCTTAAGAAACATTACGATCCAAAATACGCACCAACCGGGTTCAAGCTTAAGGAAATACTCACCGTATTTGAGCAGGGAACCAAGGATTCTTTGGGTAAGCTGCACTGGGATTCGATGTTCATAGGTGCTATGCACTTCCAGGACCACTGGAACTATGATATTGCCCGTGTGGTGCGCTGTGTTATACATTACGTCACTCCCGATATGAGGCTTATTCCGTTCTGCTCGTACAATTCAGGACCGACGTTCAGAACGGAGGTTGAGAAGAAGTTTTCAGTATCGCTTGAAGAGTACAGAAAGAAACACGGCAATGTGGTAGGAGTAGAGGGATAAACATGATGAAGGTAGACCCAGCTCTGTGTAATTACTGTGGAGCCTGCGTTGGCTCCTGCCCGGTGAATTGCATGTTCCTGGATGAAACACGCGTCCTTATTGATGAGGATAAGTGCATAAAGTGCGGTTTCTGCATTCGCACCTGTCCTGTGGGCGCAATTTCCGCGGATTGGTGGTCAAAATGAAGAGGTACGAATACGATGTTTTAGTTATCGGTGCGGGTCCAGGGGGTTCTATGGCCGCCCGGTTTGCTGCCAAGAATGGAGCGAAGGTTCTTCTCATCGAAAAGAGGCCGGAGATAGGGGTACCCGTGCGTTGTGCAGAGGGTATATCCCGGGACTGGCTTGATATGGTGGATATTAAGGTAGATAAGCGGTGGATTGACCAGGAGATTGAAGGTGCGAGGATTTACTCCCCCGATGAAAAAAGCGTGATAGAACTCTCTGCGGAGCAGGCAGGAAACGAGGTGGGTTTTGTTATAAACCGTGAGTACTTTGACAAGCATCTTGCATCCCTTGCGGTGGAAGAAGGTGCCGAGCTGTGGTTAAAAAGCCCCGCCGTGAAAATAATTAAAGAGGATGGATATGTGAAAGGAGCTATAGTAAGAAAATTTGGCGAGGAAGTGGAAGTTCGTGCCAAGATAGTGATTGCCGCTGATGGGTACGAATCGCAGGTGGCGCGCTGGGCTGGAATAAACACAGTTCTGAGGGAAAGAGATATTGTGACGTGCATCGAGTACCGGATGACCGGCATAGATTTAGATGAGAAGTTCACACATTTTTACATAGGTTCCTGTGCGCCGGGGGGGTATCTGTGGATATTCCCTAAGGGAAAGAACGAGGCGCACGTCGGTATTGGTGTGGCGCTTAACAAAATAAAAGAGCCGGGCGAGGTGAAGATGTACCTTGATAAGTTCATTGAAGAGCATCCCAATCTTAAAAAGGGAGGTGCGATTCAGATCATAACCGGTGCCGTTTCCGTGTGCCCTGTGCCAAAGAAGATAGTTGGTAATGGCATAATGCTGGTGGGTGATGCTGCGAGACTCATAGACCCTATAACTGGCGGTGGGATTGCCAACGCCTCCATCTCCGGAATGTGGGCTGGTGAAGTAGCGGCAAAGTGTCTCCAAAACCCTGGCGAAGAATGTTTAAGTGAGTATCAGGAGAAGGTAAAGAAAAAGTGGGAAAAGAAGCACCTTCGCAACTGGTTTGTGAAAGAAAAACTTTCGGAGCTTGATGACGAAACGTTGAACAAGCTGATGGACGTGGTTTCAGAGGCTGATTTCAAGGAAATATCCGTCAGGGCAATTCTGGAAGCAGTGCAGGAAAAATATCCAGAATTGATTGAAGAGTTTGAAGATCTGCTCTGATTCTTTCATTTTTATTTAACCCTTGCTGCATTGATGACCTCGTCGTTGTTTTCAAGGCTTATTAGCTTTACGCCGTGTGCGCTTCTTCCCATTACCCTTATGTTCTTAACGGGAAATCTTATGCTCATGCCGTTTTTTGTGAGCACTATCACTTCAGAATCTTCATCTACCATGATACTCTTTACCACGCTCGCATTACGCGTTTCAATGTTTTTCACTCCGTATCCTCCGCGTTTTATTTTGCGGTACTCATCTATTATAGTTCTTTTTCCATGTCCGTCAGTGAGAATCGCAAACACATATTTCCCCTCTGAAGATAATCCTGCGGAAACAACTTCGTCACCGTCCCTCAACTTTATGCCGTGAACCCCTCTTGCCGTTCTTCCCATAACCCTCACATCATCTTCATCAAATCTTATTGCCTGTCCGTATTTGGTGAAAATCATAACTTCGCTATCTCCATTAGTTATCATCACGTCCACAATTTCATCATCTTCGTCGAAGTTTATCGCTCTCATCCCGTTGCTCCTTATGTTGGAGAATTCGGAGAGGTAGGTTCTTTTAACTATGCCTTTTTTGGTCACAAAGAAGAGTATGCCCTGGAAATCTTTAACCGAAATCATTCTTATTACTGCACTGTCTATTTTAGGTAATATATTCACTATGGCCCTTCCCTTTGACCTTCTGCTTCCTTCTGGTATTTCGTATGCCTTTGCGGAGAACACTTTTCCAGATGCTGTGAAAAATAATAGGTAATCATGCGTGTCTGCTTTGACCACATCTCGTATTAAATCATCATCTCCGTAGGATATCATCAATCCCTTGCCTCCACGATGCTGCACCTTGTACTCATCTAAGCTTATTCTCTTAACGTAACCTCTTTCAGATATGATAACAACGTTTTCTCCTTGGGGTATGAGTTCTTCCAGCGTTCTTCTATCCACTTCTCCGTAAACTATTTCAGTGCGCCTTTTGTCCCCGTACTTATTTTTCACATCCCTAAGCTCATCTTTTATCACGTCGTACCTCATCTTTTCATCGCTTAGTAATTTTTCCAGGTATTCTATTTCCTCCTCTAATTTCCTGGCTTCATCTTTCAAGGCGTTGATTTCCATAGAGGTGAGTTTTTGCAGGCGCATTTCAAGTATGGCTTTTGCCTGTATTTCAGAGAACCCCATGTTTACCAGGTTTGTGTGTGCTTCTTTCACGTCCTTTGAAGCTTTAATTGTTGCGATAACCTCGTCAATTATGCTAAGCGCTCTTATAAGTCCATCCAGTATGTGCTTTCTTTCCTTGGCTTTTTCGAGCCTGAATTTGGATTTTCTGATTAACACGGACATCCTATGATTTATGTACTCTCTCATCAACTCTTTTAAATTCAGCACTTTGGGCACGCCATCTACCAGCACCAGGTTTATTATCCCGTAAGTTACCTCCAGGTCGGTGTGCTCCATTAATTGATTCACGACCACTTCTGGATTAAAGTCCCTTTTTACCTTTATGACTATTCTTATTCCGTCTCTATCGCTTTCGTCTTTCAGATCTGATATCCCGTTGAGCTTTCCGTCTCTAACCAGTGCCGCAATTTTCTTGAGTATGTTGCTCTTGTTCAATCCGTACGGAATTTCGTTTATTATTATGCTCTTGTCTGTTATTTCGTACTTTGCGGATATTTTTATTTTTCCTCTTCCAGTGGTATATGCTTCTACCAATCCGCCATAACCGGTAACCTTCCCTCCTGTGGGGAAATCTGGACCCTTTACAAATTTTAGTAAGTCGTTAATTGACGCATCTGGATTGTCTATTAGATACACCATAGCATCTACAATCTCGCTTAGATTGTGCGGGGGCATGTTTGTGGCCATGCCCACAGCTATTCCGCTGGAACCGTTAATTAGCAGGTTGGGAACTCTTGATGGGAGAACCACTGGCTCTTTAAGCGTGCCATCAAAATTGGGCATGAAATCCACGGTTTCCATGTCTATGTCTTGAAGCATCTCCTCTGCAATTTTTGATAATCTTGCCTCCGTGTACCTCATCGCTGCGGGGGCATCCCCGTCAATCGAGCCGAAATTACCCTGGCCATCGACCAGAAGATATCTCATTGAGAAGTCCTGTGCCATTCTGGCAAGGGTGTTGTAAATTGCCTGATCTCCGTGTGGATGGTACTTACCCATGACCTCTCCCACAATCCTCGCGCTTTTCTTGTATGGTTTATTGTGATGCAAGCCCAGCTGGTACATTCCATACAAAATCCTGCGATGCACGGGCTTTAGCCCGTCTCTAACATCGGGTATTGCTCTTGATACAATAACGCTCATGGCGTAGTCTAAATATGAATTTTTCATTTCCTCGTCGATTGGGCGCTCTTTAATTTCCATATCCTTGGAGAAGGAAGGATGTTATATATCCCTTTTCCTGCAATTAATCCTGTTCTTTGCCGTCTTTCATTGAAGTTGGCAGGTTTATTATAAAAATGCTTCCCCTTGGCTTGTTGTCTACCACTTCTATCGTACCACTATGGAGCTCAATGATCTTTTTGACAATGGCCAAGCCGAGCCCGGAGCCCCGCTTGGAAATCCTTTCAAAAGCCTCGAAAATTATCTCTTTTTGTCCCTCGGGAATTCCTACACCGTCATCAGCCACCTTTATCTCTACATTTTCATTTTCGGCGTTTATTGTTACCATAACCACTTTTGCTCCGTACTTATACGCGTTGTCCAGCAGGTTCACGAAAACCTCTTCTATTATTGGATACGCGTCTATTTCAGTTTCTCCTTTTACTACGAGCTCGCTTTTCGGATATTTCTCCCTTATCATCCTGTACGCTTTTTCCACAATGGCTCTGATGTTCATTCTTTCAATTTCCTGGTGTACTTTTTTCATGTCCAGCCTGGAGAACAGCCTTGCTCTCTCAATTATTTTTATGCCGTTATCAAGGGCGTTTTTTATTTCATTTAGGTACTCCTCTTTGCATTCATCTCTCAGAAGTTCGGTGTATCCCTCTATCACAGCCAGCGGGTTTTTAAGGTCATGGCTGACTATGTGTAGCATGAGCTCCTGTAAATTTTTTGAAGATTCCAGCTCTTTTTGGTACAGGATGCTGTCAATAGTTGCGCCCATATGAGAAGCCAGCATGTCAATCATCATCTTTTCCTCCGTGGTAATCCCTTTTTCTGCAATTCTGCTCACTGCCAAAACCGCATATACTTTTCCCCGGGCGGTGATTGGTATTGCATAGATGCTTTCTATCTTCCCTGTATTTTCAATGTATTTTTCGTCGTAATATGATTTGGCCTTTTCCCACACCAATTTTATGATTTCCAAATCTTCGCTATTTTTTTTGAAATCTCTTGCATTCTCAATTTTTGAGGTCTCAATATAATTTTTTTTCGTTACTATTTTAACCCTTGTGAAATGTAGTATGGAATTAATTCCGTCTGAAACTATTTTTAATACCTCTTCCACATTTTTTGCATTTTTGATTTCTCGGGCTATTCTCTCCAGAGCGATAATGGTATCCTCTGTCTCTTTTATGTGCGTTATGTCTGTCACGCTTCCCATCACTGCAATTTTACCCTCCCAGTCAATTTTAGACGCCTTGATTTCACACCAAATTGCAACGCCGCTTTTTGTTATTAGCTGAGCTATGTAATTGTGCGGTGCAGACAAATCCCTTAGTCTGCTGTCATAAAATACCAGCATCATTTTAACATAGTGCGGGTGTATGAATTTATCAACTCTTTCTCCTATTATATCTATTGGCTCGTAACCTAACATCCTTGCCATTTCTTTGTTGGCGTACACGATTCTCTTGTCCTGAATCACGGCAATTCCCGTAGCAACATTTTCAAAGAGTATCTTGTATTTTTCTCTCTCCTCTTTTATTCGCTCCTCCATTTTCTTTCTCTCGGTGATGTCCAATATTATTCCAACAGTTCCCACAACTTCTCCTTTTATGTTCTTGATTGGTGAGGCGTAAACAAGCACGGGTATAACTGTTCCATCTTTTTTCACGAATTCCGATTCGTAGGAATCTGATATGGAGGCGAGTCTCCTTTTTGTCCCTTCTTCCATATCTTTAAATCCCTTTTCGGTGGTGAAATTTTTAAGGTGTTTCCCAATCATTTCTTCTGGTTTGTAGCCGAGCATTTCTGCAAAATATTCATTTACAAATTTGAAAACCATGTTGGTGTCCGTGGTAGCCATGCCCACTATGTTCGTGTTCACAATTGAGCTGTACATCTCCTCCCTGACTTTTAGCTCTCCGTACATCTCAGCGTTTGCTATGACCATTGCGAAGTTATCCGAGACTATGCGGAGAATCCTCATGTCTCGCTCTGTAAAAGCGTTATCTTCCTTGCTCTGTACACTTAACACGCCAAACGTTTTGCCGTGGTATTTCAGCGGGATACCGACCCACGAGTTCATCATGGCACCAACTTTTCGTATGCCCGCTGGTAAATTTCCATTGTTAACTTTCTTCACGTAAAGCTCTTTTTCATGAGTTGCAACCCATCCTGCAAGAGTGTCTTTATCGTTAAAGGGTATGCTGTGCTTTTCGTATTTTTTTCCCTCGCCCACAACGAACTCAACATTTATCTTGTCTTTTTTATCGTCTATTAAGGCCACCAAAAACGCATCCATCTTTGGAAGTATTTTTTTAAGTTCCACGTATGCCATTTCAAATATACTTTCTAAGTCAAGGGTGCTGGAGATTTTGTTTAAGAATTTGTAAAGAAACGTGAGTTCGTCTTTTTCTCTTTCAAGCTCCTTCTCCCTTTCTATTCTGCTTGTGATATTCCTTGCGACTACTATGAAACTCCATTTTTTTCCTATTTTTACTTTGCCTATGCTTAGTTCCACGGGTATTTCCTTTCCATCTTTGTCTTTAGCTAAAATTGTTATTAGTTTGCTTTTTCTCTCCCCTTTATTTGTGTCTATGTTTTCAAGAAATATTTTTTTGTATTCATCTATAAATTGCTCGGGAATTATTTTCCAAACTTTTTTCCCTAATATCTCATCTTTTTTGAAGCCGAATATTTTCTCTGCACTGCTATTCCAGCTGGTAATTTTTCCATCTTCGTTTATTACCATAACAGCGTCCTGTATTGCCTCCTCCAGCGTTTTTTCAATTTGTATCTCTTCCTCCAGTGCAATTTCAGTCTGAAGGGCCTTGGTGATGTCTATCAAATTCACCAAAATAGTGTTCTTGAACGGCCTTGCGAGTGCCATTACCCAAATCCAGCCTTCTCTCGATTTTATTTGGGTTATCATGCTCTCCTCTACGCCCCTGTCCCTGACTCTTTTAAGAATGCCAATCATTTTATCCTTGTCTTTGCAGGGCAGGTATTTTAAGAAGCTGGTTCCAACAACCTCGTTTTCTTCAACCTTGCCCTTTTTTAAAATCTCCCTGTTAACCTCTATTATACGAAAATTGCGGTCGAGTATGGCTATCCCAACGAAAGCTACGTTGCAGGCGTCGCAGAGCATATTTTTATTTACCATTCCTTTGGATAATGATATGTGCTTTATTAACATTGCTCATAGCAGTATTTTTTCCTTGACTAAATGAAATCTCTCTCTTCGTTCAGCACTTCTTCCCATGATTTGCAACCTGAGTACGCTTCTAATGGTTCTTTGTTCATCACGAAGAAATTTGGGCCCCACTTGAATATGCTCATTATTTTTTTTGCCTGCTCCTTGTATCCTATTATGTAAAGGGTCGCTGCCAGAGCCTCTGCGCTGCTCAACTGCCCCGGATGTCCGTAATTCACCGGGTTAACTGGAACCAGGAATGGTAGGCGGCGAAAATTTCCACGAAGGCTCCAAAACACCTCACGCGCGTGTTGCCATGAGCAGTCCACTACGGTTATCCCCCTTCGCTCGGCTGTTCTCCTATCGGCGGGGGAAACAACTCTCCTGGTGAACGGAGATAGAATTATGCTCCCTGCGGGTATCTTGTATTTGTTTGAGGTAAGGTGAGCGAATCCGAACCTTGCCAGTTTCTTTGCCGTGCATTTTTTTGGGTCATCCTGGTTGAGATGCAGCACGTGCAATCTGATGTCATCTTGGTCCAAATATACCCCTCCCTATTCTCACTATATTTGCCCCTTCTTCCACGGCAATCTTCCAGGAGTCTGTCATTCCCATTGATAGATATTTTATGTTGTACTTATCTTTCAAAGATTCAAAAATTTCGCGGGTGATTCTAAAATACTTCCTTATTTCTTCTCCTTCCACTGCGGGCCCCATCGTCATTACACCTATTAACTCAAGATTATCAAGAGCATCTATTTCTTCGGCAAGCTTTTCCGCATCTTCCGGAAAGATGCCCGTTTTGTTCTCTTCTCTTCCAGAATTTATTTCTATCATAACCGGCATTTTTTTCTCCAATATACCGCATTTTCTGCTTAATTCCGTTGCTATTTTAATGGAATCCACCGATTCAATCACGTCAAAAATCTCGCATGCTTTTTTTACCTTGTTCCTTTGCAAATGGCCTATGAGATGCCATTCTACCTTCTCATTTATATGCTCTTTCTTTTTAGCAGCCTCCTGCACGTAATTCTCGCCAATTAGCCTGACTCCTGCGTTAATTGCCCTTTTGATTTCATCCACACTTCTTTTTTTGGTTGCAGCTAACAGGGCCACGTGAGGTGGCAGTTCTTTTAGCAATATTTTGATGTTTTCTTCAATCATTGCCTTGTGAATCGGCAAACTCCATTATCTTTTTTGCGGTTTCTTCGCTTATCAGGTGCTCTATAACGCATGCATCTTTGTTTGCGATTTCTTCACTTACTCCCAGACTGATGAACAGCTTTTTAATCGCATTATGCTTTTTTTCCAGTTCTTTTGCCAGGCGCAATCCCTTGTCGGTTAAGTCTACATTTCTGTATTTTTCGTATTTCACGTACCCCTCCTTTGATAGTTTCTGGAGCATTTCTGTTATGCTGGAAGGTTTCACGTTCATGTATCTTGCCAGGTCAATTGCTCTTATGTATCCCTTCTTTTTTTTGAGTTCGTACATCCTTTCAATGTATGTCTCTCGGATTTCTTTCACAGCACCTAAATTATTTAGATTTATTTAATTTTTTTCGGTACACACTCCCCGCACTTTGCCTGAATTTTTATTTTTCAAGGCAATCCGCAAAAGTTTATTAAAATCTTTGAAATTGCCATACCTATGTTTAATATAACCGCCGAAGACGGGGGCGCGAGAACAGGGATACTTAGTACAGCGCATGGGGAACTGAGAACTCCGTTTTTCATGCCCGTAGCCACGAAGGCCACCGTGAAAACATTAACCCCCGATGATTTGAAAAGTTGCGATGTTCAGGTTTTGATTTCCAACTCTTTGCATCTGTTTCTCAGACCCGGGTTGGAAGTTTTGGAGGCGCATGGGGGATTGCACCGTTTCATGAGATTCAACGGCGCTATTTTTACCGATAGCGGTGGATTTCAGATGATTCGCAAAGGTTTCTTCGTTGGTGCTGACAGAGACGGCATAACTTTTCGCTCTCCTTATGATGGAAAGAAGTACAAGTTCACGCCGGAATTCAGCAAGGAGGTTCAGATGCGCATTGGTAGCGATGTTGCCATGATGCTTGATTACTGTGCGGAGTATCCTGCAAGCTATGATGAGGCCAAGAAAAGCGTATATTTTACGACTCTTTGGGCAGAAAGATTTCCCAAGAACACAGAGCAATTGAGCTTCGGGATAGTTCAGGGTTCGGTTTATGAAGATTTGAGAGAGAAAAGTGCTAAAGATTTAGCTAATATGGATTTTGATGGATACGGAATAGGTGGGCTCAGCATCGGAGAGCCGAAAGAGGTCATGCATCGCATGGTTGAAATCGTAACGGGCATCCTGCCAGAAGATAAGCCAAGATACCTGATGGGTGTAGGCTCACCCCTTGATATAATAGAATCGGTAATGCGAGGCGTGGACATATTCGACTCCGTGTTTCCCACCCGTAATGGAAGGCATGGCACGGCAATTACCTCTCGCGGTATGTTAAATCTGCGCAAGGCCGAGTTCAAAAATGATGAAAGTCCTCTTGATGAGGACTGCTCTTGTTACACCTGCGAGAATTTCACCCGGTCATATTTGCACCATCTGATTCGGGAAAAGGAGATTTTGGGGATGCATCTTCTATCACTGCACAACGTTTGCTTTATGATTGAATTTATGAAGAGAATACGCAAGGAGATTGAGCAGGGAAATCTGGAGAAATTCAAAAAAGAGATGGAAAAAATTTACTGAGGTCTTCTGATAACTGCGACCAGGAGAATGATCATAATAATTAGGAGCCATGTGAACTCCGGAACGTATTCTCCAGGATAATATTTCCCTTCAATGTTTTCATCGCTGCTGCTCACGTAATTGTTCCATACAACTATCTTGCTCGTTCCGTCCGTTGCCGTGGATGGTGTTTCTTCGTTATTGCTGGAAGAGGTTACATTTATTTCGGTTCCAATTGCAGTACCTGTGGAGTTGTAAATCCTTAAGAACACATCGGCATTTCCGTTTCTAATGTCAGAGTATGTGAGCATGAAATTCCCGCCGGTGAATTTTGCGTCCACTTTTCCACAGTAATTTGCCGGGTTTCCGTTTATCTCATGAACTTTGCTAACATTGCCATCTGAGCTAATTATCAGGAAATAAGAGCCTGTCGATGAGGAGAACGAGCCATTGCGGTATGTTACGAAAAATTCTCCGTCTCCACCTGCCACGGAAAGCTGCGATTCTTTAATTGATGACGTTGCAGGGAAGTTGATTGGTGCTATAGCCCCATCTGCAGTGATAAGTGCTCCGTGAATATCGTAGTTTTCTGTCCACGCTACCAGGAATTTTCCACTTTGCGCATCAAATCCGGCAGCCACGCTGTATTTTTCAGTAGAGCCAATGGATACAGTGAAATTCTGCTCAAACTCTCCCGTTTGTGTGTTGTAAAATCTACCTTCTACCTGCTCCCTGGTGAGATTTATCCACACAAAAAGAATCCTGTGGGCACCGTAGCTCACGTCCACGCTTTTATTTGCATCGTTGCTGATAATCTCGCCGTATGTGGAATTTTCACTGTTCAGGGTGATGAATCTGTTTATTATTTTGTGGTAACTGGGTAGGGAATAATCGAAAGATACGACAGTGAAATTTTTTCCGTCCTCGTTGTATACTGTTCTCACGCCCGCTCCGTATTTGTATATCTGCAGTTCATTTCCCTGCTCTCCAGTTGATGAATTCACAAAATATCCATTAACTTCAGTTCCGTTAACGTACGTGACTAAATAGTTTCCGTCTCCGTAACTTGCAGCAGGAGATGAACCGGGGTGTGAATTAAGTGGCAGGTTAGAGTTTGAACCGTTCAAACCCGCTGCCCAGTTTACCAGGTCAACCCCAAGTGTTGAATCGTCATACTTGCTCCAGCCATCGTATAAAGTGTCGTTTTCGTTATTTTCATCGGGAGTCCCGTCATCAAAGGTGGACGAATCGCAGTGAACCACAATTCTCCCAGAACCGTAGTATGTGTATGCCAGCACGGGGTATTTATCTCCGTTAATGGTTTGGTTTGCTGCAATTTTTGCAATTCCACTAACTTTCATTGTTGTGCCTGACCATATGCCAAAGGAGTTAACGTTCACTGTAAGTGTGGGGACAGAAGAGATATCCGTTACCTCGTTGTTGGTTCCTGTGCCCGATTCAGTTGAAGTCAATGTTATGTTAAACCTTGAATCAGAATTGAGGTTATCGTTCCATATGTGCCAGGAATCCCACCCGTTGTTGTTCCTGTCTGAGTTGTTGTGATCCGCTATGTACACCAGTCCCCCGCCGTTGTGCACGAAATCTGTTATGGCGTTTATTTCGCTTGAGGAGAATGAATCCTGTGGCTCGGGGATAACTAAAACGTTATAGCCTTCTAAATCTGCGGATGTTATTGTTCCTGTGCCGTTTCCGAGTGAATCCACTTCAAAACCGGCGTTTCTCAGGGCATTTGCAAAATCAGAATACGCACCGTCAATGGTCCAGTCCGCATTGCCTGCATCCTCGTCCTTCGTAAAGTCGAAGAGCACTTTTAAGTTTGACCTTAAATCACTTTCATTGGTTTTTTCTCTTGTCAGGGGTATGTCTGAAAAAGTGGAAATCACCAATATATCTGCAATTGCTATAATCAATATCACTTTCCACCAAATACTATTTTTTCTCAATGGCAGCACCTGCTTACATATACTTTTGCATGTATAAAACGGTTCTGCAAATACCGTGAAGGCGATATGGAAAGTATTATTAACTCCTAAAACTTTAATATTGTGTGAGCCTGAAATCCGAGGCATTAAGGAAAACGCTTCATCTCGGCGGTTTGCTCATACCCGTTTCCTATTTCTATTTTGGAAAGGAAATCACACTCTTGCTCACGGCAATCTTTTTAGTGGCATTTTTTATGATTGAACCTTACAGGATTTCCCGGGATACTACGCAGAAAATTATAGAGGGAATCAGGCCTCTCTTCAACGAAGAAGTTTTCAAGGTTATTAGCAAAGGGTTTGAGATGGTAGATAGTAAAATCAGGGAGATTACCCGGGCCGAAGAGGAAAATTGCATAGGTGCACATATCTATTTTACCGTTGCAGCTATGATTAATGTAATGTTCTTTCCTAAAGAAATTGCAATGGCGACGATAGTCGTGGCGACCATAAGCGATGCTCTTGCAGCCATCGTTGGAAAGAGCTTTGGAAAGCACAGATTCAAAAATTCCAAGAGTCTGGAGGGGAGTCTGGCGTTTTTCTTTTCCGCTTTTGCCGTATTCATATTGTTTGTGCCATTGCCTTATGCAATTTTGGGCTCGGTGGTCGGCACCGTGGTGGAGTTTTTCAACGTGCCTCCAAATGACAATTTTTCTAATCAGCTTGCAATGTCATTTTTCATGTACCTCCCTGCTATTCTGCTTGAAATGTAGCTTTTTCTGGGGAATAATACGAAATTATGAAAAGTATTAAATCCTTGATTTCCATATTGTAAATATGCTCTTCCATTCTGTTCCTGGATTAGAAAAAATATTTGCAAAGGATGTAAACAAGCCAAAGGTCATCTTGATAGTGGGTCCTCCCGGCTCGATGAAGACCACTTTTGCATACACGGTAATGACTCATTATCTAACCCAGACCGGCGAGTTCGGGTTGTATACCACCCTGGAAGAGCCTGTGGATTCACATCTTGCAAACATGGAAAGTCTGGGCATAAAATTGACCAGAAACATGCAGGTTTCTGATATTAGTGACTTGAGAGAAATGGACCTTCTTCTGGGTGAGAACGAGAAGGTGGATTATCTTTCACTTATTGAAAAAATGATTGTGCATTTCAAGGAGGAAATGAAGGATAAGTTTTCTTTCTTTACCCTGGATTCCTTGGGTGCTCTGTATTCCATAATGCCAAATACTAACAATCTGAGACAGCAGATGTTCTATTTCATGCGCACGCTACACGGGTACAATTTGTATTCTTTCATAATCATGGAAGAGCAGCTTGGGGGTGGAGTGTCATACCTTGGCAACGAGGGATTTTTGGTTGATGGTATCATTCACCTTGGTGTGGACCGTTCTCGCGGCAGGCTGGTGAGGTATCTACAGGTTGAGAAGATGCGCACTTCTGAACACAGCATGGAAAAATTTGCCTTTGAATTTAGGGAAGGCAAGCTAAACATTCTTGGCCCCATATTTGAGCAGGGTTAAATGTCAAACAAAACCTTTGCGTATCCTTCTTTTAAATTTATTTCCAGCTCGTGATATGTGACAGCCTTGATTTCCATTTTTATGTTGTGTCTGCTCTTGTCTATAGGCTCTCCAAGCGCCACTCCTGATAACGTGTAGTTTTCATCTCTTTTGTGAATTATCACATTGAAATCACTCATTAGAACAAACTCCACACTGTAAACGTATAGCAATTCTGACAGGTAATCCACTAAAAGGTCTTCTAAAGTTGGCGATTCTATGCGCACTCTGTACTTTCCAACGGCATATACTTTTTCTATGTCCGTTATCAAATCAAACATCGCGTACGCTGCTTTTTCGAATAATTCCTCAACACGCTTTCCTCTCACCAGGATTCCTATATCCGCCGTGTGCTCCAGCACTTCGTATGGCTTGGTGCTGTGCTCATCATCCATATATAGTAATTCGCAGGTACGCTTTAAGCTTTTCCTTTATTGTTTATCCGCAAGTATTAATTTATCCAAATCCATGGGGCCATATGAACGTGCTGATGAGCGTTTCAGACAAGAGCAACATAGATAGATTTGCAAGGGCATTGGTAGATATGGGTCACGAAATTATATCTACGGGGGGAACTTATAAGTTTCTTGCGGAAAGAGGTATAAAAGTTACAAAGGTGGAAGATATTACCGGTTTCCCGGAAATTTTAAATGGCCGAGTTAAAACCCTTCATCCTGCAATACATGGGGGCATTCTTGCAAAAGGTTATCATGATTTGGAAGGGAGCGAAATCAAGCCAATAGACATGGTGGTTGTTAATCTCTATCCGTTTGAAAGGTACATAAATGCAGGTGAGGACGAGCTCATAGAGAATATTGATATAGGGGGTGTGGCTCTACTGCGGGCTGCCGCCAAAAATTACAATCGCGTCATAGTGGTGTCCTGTGTGGAGCAGTACGATGAAGTAGTTACCCTTCTAAAATCTGGAAAATTCGACATTGAGAAGCGCCGGGAATACGCTTTAAGAGCCTTTGCACTAACCGCTTCATATGATTCTATGATATACAATACTTTGTATTCTCGTTTCCGCGATGGTTTGCCGGAGTATCTTTTATTAGCCAGACCAATGAAGGACATGCTCAGATATGGCGAGAATTCACACCAGAAAGGTGCTTTTTATAGTAATACCAATTCGTTCGTACAGCATCACGGAAAAAAACTGTCTTTCAATAATTTATACGATATGGATTCTGCGTATTCCATAGTTTCAGAGTTTGAAGAGCCGGCCGTGGCTGTGGTGAAACACGCAAACCCTTGTGGTGCCGCGGTAGGAAATGACCTGGCAGATGCGTTTGAAAGAGCGTGGGCAGGTGACCCCATGTCCGCTTACGGTAGCATCGTGGCTTTCAACAGAACTCTGAATCTGGAGACTGCTGAACTTCTCAAAAAAAAGTTTGTTGAAGTGGTGGTTGCTCCGGGTTACTCCGAGGATGCTCTGGAACTGCTCAAAAAGAAGAAGAATTTGAGAGTAATTGAAATGAAAAATAGAAGGTCTGAGGCTTTTGAAGTAAGGCAGCTTGGTTTTGGATTTTTAGTGCAGGAATGGAACGATAAAAAGTTGGACAATTACAGGGTTGTATCCCGGAGAGAGCCATGTGATAGCGAGATAAAGGACATGCTTTTTGCGTGGAAAATTGTCAAGCATGTCAAGAGCAATGCCATAGTGTTTGCAAAGGATGGTATGGTTGTGGGTGTGGGTGCCGGACAGATGAGCCGGGTGGACTCTGTCAGGATTGCGCGGTTAAAGGCGGGAGATAGAGCGGCTGGAGGGGTCATGGCCTCCGATGCGTTCTTCCCGTTTAGAGATGGAATAGATGAGGCATTCGAAGCTGGAATAACTGCCATTATTCAGCCCGGCGGTTCCATACGTGATGAAGATGTGATAAGCGCTGTTGACGAGCATGATATGGCAATGGTTTTCACAGGATACCGCGTGTTCAGGCACTGAGGTGATGAGTGAATGTATCTTACAAGGGAAGAGGAAAAGGTACTTGATGGCGATTTGGGTGCTGGTTACGAGAAGATGATGCTCATTCTTGTAAAGATGGGGGACATATTTGGAGCGGAGCGACTCATACCTGTCAAATCCGCTCAGATATCCGGCGTATCGTACAGGACAATAGGTGATGCTGGGTTGCATTTTTTAAAGAGCTTGCGCGGAGTTCGTGTGTCCGTTCCCGCCACTCTAAATCCCCTTGCATTCGATGACGATTATTTAAAAGAGCTACATGTTGATGAGGAAATGTATAAAAAGCAGATGGAGATAATAAAAGCATATATGGACATGGGAATAAAGCCCACGATGACCTGCACTCCCTATTATTACGATAATGTTCCAGATTTTGGTGAGCATATTGCATGGGCGGAGAGTTCTGCGGTTATATATGCCAACTCCATCATTGGTGCAAGAACGAACAGGGAGGGTTCTGTAAGTGCACTTGCATCGGCGGTCATTGGAAAAACGCCAGAGTACGGTTATCATATCAAGGAAAATAGAAAAGCAACGCACATTGTAGATGTGAAGTTCGAGCCTGAAGGCGAGGATTTTCCGCTTATCGGGTTATTTGTGGGTTCTGCATTGGACGGGGTGCCATACCTTAGAATAAGGGGTGATTGCACAGACTTTAAGTTGATGGGTGCCGCCATGGCTGCTTCCGGGAGCATAGCACTGTACCATGTGGAAGGCATCACGCCGGAGTACAGGGGTGCTTTGAGTGATGACGTGGAACGGATAACTGTAGGTAGAGATGACATTGAGGAGTTCAAAGGAGCTCCTGTGGATGTTGAGTTGGTGGCCATAGGTTGCCCTCATGTTTCGCGTGAGGAGTTGAGAAAGATTGCTGAGTTTTTAGATGGTAAAAAGAAAAAAAGAGGCGTGGAGTTGTGGATTTTCGCTGCCAAAAGCGTCATGGATAGAAGCGAGGAATACGTGAATGTTATACGCAAATTTGGGGGCAAGGTGATGAAAGATACATGCGTGGTGGTAAGCAATGCCGGAAAAATATACAGTTATATTGGAACAAATTCTGGAAAGGCTGCTTTCTATCTGCGCAAGGAAAAGTTTGGTGGTGCTAACGTTGTGGTTCGCGACATGTACACTTTATTGAGGAGTGTGATTGAATGATTATACAGGGTAAGGTGATATATCCAGGAGTGGTGGAGGGAGAAGCAGTTAAATGCGAAAAGCCCGTAGTTATTCTCGGGGACGTAGACGCGAAAAAAGGGACTGTGGAAGGTTGTGGTAAGGTAAAGGACAAAATCCTTGTTTTTCCCAGAGGAGCAGGAAGCACGGTTGGTTCATACACCATCTACGCCCTTAGATATTACAACACGGCTCCAGCGGGGATAATTGTTGAAAATGCCGAGCCAATTGTGGTGGCAGGCTCAATAATAGCGGAGATACCGACGGTGGATAGTATAGACATATCCTTGATAAAGCCGGGTATGCTGGTGAAAATAGAAAAGGATAGGGTGATTATCCCCGATTAAAGCTTTCCATCAACCGTTTCCTTCAGTTTTTCTATTTCTTTATCATCTTCTAATTCTTCCACGTTAAACAGCATTATTGCGTTCGCATTCTTTATTTCTTCTTTGAGCTCCTTTATGAAGTCGTTTATAGTATCAAAACCGTTTATTGCCACCATGAAGTCAAATGCATCCCACATTACTATTTTTGCACCTTTTTCCAAGCTCTTAATTATTGCAGCTTTCAGGCTTTCGAGGTCCTTTGGTTTGATATTCTTTCCCATAGGCACGTATGATATCCATATAACCGATGTATTTTTCAGGTTGTACTCTTTTTTCACTGTGTCCGGGTCCTCCTTGGTTATCAGAACTTTCTTTTCGTCCTTGTACGAGGATGTTACTATTGAGGCAACCTTGGAGAAATCACCCCAGGCAAGGTAAATTTTACCTTCTGAAATTCCCTCTTTCTTTTCCATCTCTACTCTTATTGGAGCGCCGCAATGTGGACAAAAATCGTCGTCTTCGCTCAGCTCGGTGCCGCAGAACGGGCACACTTCTTTTCCATTCTCTTTTTTTGGTTTGAATGCCGTGGAAAACAGGTACTCTTTTATTTTGTTGGCAAAGCTCATTGAGAAACCTGGTATCTCAGCCAGGTCCGTTGGTGATGCTTGCATCAACTCGTAAACGCTTCCGTATCCCATTTGGAACAGCGTTTCTGCTTTGTTCTCTGCAATTCCCGGAATGCTCATAAATGCCTTTATGACCCACTTTTTGAAAAGAGGATTTATTCCTATAATCACGTCAAAATCCATTATTGGCCACTCTATAACGTAAGCGTATTCAATGTATTCAAAATCCACGTTTCTCGCTCTGGTTCTCTCTTTTATTTCATCAGTGTATCCTTTTAAAATGCGGAGTATGTAATTGTCAGAGGATATGCTGACATCTATGACATCGTCGTAATCCATGTCTATGTCTTTGCGCATGTAGTTTATGCGCCTTATAACCTCGTTTACCATTCTTATACGCATGGTGGTTATATCCCTCTCGGTGTTAATGTACAAGTCACCGTACTTTGATTCTATTTTCACGTATCCTTTGGGAACTTTCTCTATGAATTTAACCATGTCAGGGGTTATGCGCACCACGAACCCCTCTATTCCCATGGTATAGCCACCCACATTCAGGGCGTTCATAACATCTTTTATATTTTTGCGTTTTAGCAAATACGCTATTTTTGGGGCCCATGAACGGTACATTCTGTTAATTGCTTCAACATCTGGCTCGATGATAACGTCCATTTCTTCCCATTTTTCAGTGGGGTAAAACACGAGCACGTTTGTAAATCTCATGATTATGTCCGAGAACTCTTTTAACGTATCTGCTTTTTCCGATACAAATACCACCTTTTTTAAGGGTTCTCTCCGGGGGATTCCCCTTTCCTTCCTGAATTTCATAATTTTTCTGATGATGGTTCTAACGATTTCCATTCCCTTTACTTCCAAAACCTCTGCCGTTTCAATTTTTATTGTCTCAGCATTCATTTTAGATAGGTATTCTTCGCTAAATTCCTGGTCAAATACCAAAAACATTCTAAGTGCGTCTAATATTGGCTCTTCTAAAATGGATTCTTTTCTTCTCATGCTTACGTAAAATCTGGAAATGTCTTTCACGGCAAAATTATAAAGTAAGTGAAAAGCATCTTTGAAGTTTCCGTTATTTGCTCTGGAAATAAAACCCTTTTTTACCTGTTCTGTTCTGTATAGTATCCAGTTATCAATTATGTCTCTTGGTTCGGATTTCCCGTATATTTCTATGTATTTTTTGAGATTTTCTAATACGTTTTTTAGTTTTCTAATTTTGTTGGCGTTGTCTCCTACGAGCCCCCTGTTTTTGAGCAGGTAGAGTACCTGTTCAATATCCTCTTCTGGATATTTGCTGCGAATTATGTATGTTGAATCGGAAATCTTCTTGTTATTTGCTTTTAAGAATTCGTTAATAATTCTATATTTTTGCCTTTTCTCATGAAGAAATGCTACGCCTTCTCCACTACCCATACTGTAATACGCGCCTACTGTAATGAATGATGGGCTGTAAAAGAATGGTCTCTCCATGACATTTCCACACATTGGACAGTTTTTGACCTGCTCGTCTCCGTACTCAAAGTGGCCGCATGAGTTGCAGTACAGTATGGGCATCCGGTACGCTCCGCTGTCGGATGAAATTTCAATGCTTATCTTTTCATCTTTTAGGTACAGCTTGGGTATTTCCTCCTCCTTTAATACATCCCCACACTTGGGACATACCAATCTCTTTACCTTGAACGTGACGGAGTATATGACGGAATACGAAGAAATCCTCTTTTTTAGGTTGTATTCGTCCACATCTCTTTTCGTGAGATACCCCGTGTGATAGTTTCCCACGGCAACGTATTTTACAATTTTGGTGTCTCTCGTTATATCTCTAAACTTTCCAGTCTTAATCTCCTGCTCTGGCACTTCTATTTTGTTTATCAGCACATCTTTCATGTCTGTTGGAGCAATCCAGGTCTCATTGCCCATTTCCACATATATTAAATCCTCATTGTCGCTTATGGCCAATCCAACGGGATCATATCCCTTCTTTATTTTATCTATAAAGTACAACCTGCGTCCAATTCGAACTCTTACGATGTTGTAGACCTCATCTATTTCCTCCTCTTTAACTTCATCTTTTGAGTAGTGAGCGTTGCACCTCCTGCAGTAATAACTTTTTCTGGTGACAATTCGCAATTTTCCATTGTTGTACAACTCTTCTATCAAATTGTCAAGCTCACCTATATACTCTTCCGCTTTTATTATGTTGAACTCTCCATCTATTTTTTTTATTGCCTCGTAATCCTCATCTCTAAGCCCGTATGTAACCACATTTATATTTACGTCTTCCCCCAATATCCTTTTGAATCTTTTATATGTGGAGTAATGAACAAGTTCATCTATTACTTCCCTTGTCACTTTGTTTTCAATGGGATACGTGAATATTTGCCCACTCATACTAATCATTACCCTAAACTTGCTTCAATAATATATATCTATCGCTTAATTTCGCAAAATTTTGCTCTTTTAATTTTGAAGAGTTGTAGGTAGAATCTCTAATTATTCAGGGAATTTAGAATAATGGTTATATCCATGGTTAATATGTAGGTGCGGTGAATCCGTACATTAAGATAATTCGCGTGGGAAATTGCGTAATGTCCGTTGTGGCTGTTTTACTTGTGGGTATAATTTCTGTGGGATACGGAATCACCTCTTATTTGCTGCAGCTTACTCTGGGAATGCTTACTGTTTTTTTGATAACTGCGGGGGGTAATGTCATAAATGATTATTACGACAGGGAAGTGGATAAAATAAACCACCCTGAAAGACCCATACCCTCTGGGAAAATAAAGCCGCAAGCTGCTGTTATTTACTCTGCGTTCCTGTTCTCAGGAGGCATTCTATCATCTTATTTTATATCAACATGTGCTTTGCTCGTTGCGTCTTATGCTGTTTTCATGCTTCTCATATACGAATCCTCATTGAAGTACGAGGGTCTTGCGGGTAACATTGCCGTTAGTCTTCTTGTTGGAATGCTATTTGTGTACGGTGGCGTGTTATTTGGTAATTTGCCTTTGATGCTCACCTTTGCTACAATGGCCTTTTTTGCAAATCTTGGCAGAGAAATTATAAAGGATGTAGAGGATATGGCGGGGGATATCAATAGGCGAACTCTTCCTAAGAAAATAGGGAGGAAAAAAGCTTCTCTTTTAGCTTTGTCTTTCTTGTATGTGTCTGTGCTAATTAGCCCATTGCCGTATCTTTTATTTGGTTTCTCAATATACTATATTTTGGCCGTTCTGTTCTCTGACGGAATTTTTATATATGCAGCATACATTCAATTCCGGGACCCACATGGCGGGCAGAAATATGTCAAGTATGCTATGCTTGCAGGTTTAATTGCGTATCTGGTAGGTGGATTGACATGAAGGTTATGGAGTATATTGAACAACGCGTGAAGAACGAGAAGATGCATATGACTTTAATAGACCCGGATGACCAGACTCCCGAGACTGCTGGAGAGATTGCAAAAGCCGCAAAAAATGCAGGAACAGATGCTATAATGATCGGGGGCTCAACGGGCATAACGAAGGAGTTGATGGACAACACGATCAGGGAAATTAAAAAAGTTGTGAGCATTCCTGTAATTATATTTCCCAACTCTGCTCATGTTCTTTCTCCCTATGCTGATGCTTTGTATTTCATGAGCCTGCTAAACTCCAGGGATGTGGACATGATAATCGGGCAGCAGGTTAAAGGTGCTATTTACGTCAAGAAATTGGGACTTGAGCCTATCCCTATGGGGTATATAATAGTAGAGCCGGGAATGACTGTTGGCAGGGTTGGAAAAGCAGTACCCATACCTCGCAAAAACCCGGAGCTGGCCGTTGCATATTCTCTCGCGGCACAGTACCTTGGTATGAGAATGGTATATCTGGAGGCAGGAAGCGGTGCACCCGAACCTGTACCTGCGGATATGATATCTGCTGTGAGAAAGGAGATATCCGTACCTTTGGTAGTTGGTGGAGGTATTAGAACTCCAGAAAAAGCCAGGGGGATAGCTAAAGCGGGTGCGGATATTATCGTGACGGGGACTATCGTTGAGATAGAGAGGGATATAGAATCAAAACTTTCAGAATTGATAAATGCAATTAAGCTCTAAATTTTTCTATATGCTTTTTTGCGCTTTTTATTGTGCCCGTGGTTCTGTATGTTTTTATACCGTGCTCATTTAGTATATTTATAACATTGTCTTTGTACCAATGTCTGCATCTTATTACTGTGTATCCTTGAAAAGTGCCTATTACCCTTGCTTGCATGTCTATCTCCCTTATATCTTTCATAGCTTCTTTTATTTTCTCGTTCTTTTCCGCAATTATGTACCTTCTCCTTCCTACCTTTGATTTTACAACCACGAATACCCGTATTTAAAAACTACTTTAAATTGCTATCTATTTTCTGATTCAAAAAATCAAATTAATTGTGTTTTTCATTGCGATCAATTTATTTTAAATAAATCTCTGCGAAAGGTTATATATTCATTTGAATTTAGCATACAAGAGCGGGGGTTCCCGAGCATGGCCAAAGGGGCCGGACTTAAGATCCGGTTCCGAAGGGATTCGTGGGTTCAAATCCCACCCCCCGCACTTTTATTAGGGTTTTATAATCGTTAGAGTACTTGCTATCTTGTCACCAATTGAATTACTTTGTACATAGGATGCAAAATCAAAGTGGCGCCGAGGGGGAGATTCGAACTCCCGAGTCCTCGCGGACAGTGGATCTCGAATCCACCGCCTTGCCTGGCTAGGCTACCTCGGCCCTGTCAGGCATAGCACGTGATTATTTTAAATTTTTCTCTAACATGTATGCATGTACGCTACTAACATGTACCTTAAATAACCTTTATTATAAAATTATCTTTGAAAAATCTTCGTATTTTGATGCAGGATTGTAAAGAATATCTCCTCAAATCTTATATAGTAAATTGTACATTGTATCTTATGAAGTGGAGCGCATTTGTTATCGTAATTATGGTGATTTTAAGCATATTTGCGGGTATTCTTATCAACTCCTTTGCCGGTGAAAGTGTGCATAAAAGGAGCATTCAATCCCTTTCGTCATCTATTAAAACCCTTGATACTGTCAGGGCAATTCCCCATCTTGACTGGAATGGAAGTTTTCCATATAATTTGCAGGCACTACCATTTATAATGAACGGAAAGGTAAATGTTACTGCAGTAGGCGATGTAAATGGTGACGGAAAGGTTGATGTAATATTTTCATCTACGGATAATGATAAGATTTTCGTGTATTTCAACAGGGGAACATACACCAGCGTTTTTCCATCGCTTGTTCTCAACGATTCCGATGGCATAAATGAGCCGGTTGATGTTTCGGTGGTGGATGGTCTTCTTGCAGTTGCATCTCATGTGACAACGGCATCTTCTACTGCTGAAACGGATACTGTGAAGCTGTATAACTTGACAAGTGGAAAAACCATGTCTTTAAAACCGCCTTCTGGAGCAACCGGTGTTGATTATGAGATAACATCACTTGCGGTGGGTGATTTCAATGGTGATGGAAAGGAGGACATAGCAGCTGCATTTTCTGTAAATGGTACATTATCCCCCACCCTTAAAAGTAAGATTAACATCTATTTCTCGCCTTTTACTGATAATCAGACTGCCAATGAGACAATTTCTGTGGATGGGAACATTGAAAAAATTACCGCCGGTAATTTCAGGAGTGTGGGCGAAGAAGATATCGCGGCGGTGGTGAATAATAGAACGGACGTGCTGGTATTCTATCCTGATTCATCCGGTGATTTTGACTCAAATGATTATTCCGAACATCCCGTTAATTATGCTACAACTATTTGCGCTCATGATTTGAACAACGACGGAATAGATGAGTTGATTGTAGGTGATTCAGGTACGGGTAATGTTAGTATTTATAACTCTAATGGAGGAGGTGATCTTCCAAAGTGGCCTTCTTTGAATATAACAGGAGATTCCGGAGTGAGCGCAATAGCTGTTGGTAATTTTAATCCTGATGCATATCCTGATATTGTAGTGGCCAGGAAGGATGTTCTTGTGGATGGCCACGATGTTCCTTTGAACCTGAGAATTTACGATGGCCCTTGGAATTTTAACGGAGAAAGTATTAGTACTCCTAGCAGAACCATATTTGCAGGATACAATGTTTTAGATATGAAGGTGGCAGATATAAACGGTGACGGAATGGACGATCTAATAACTTGCGATTACGGTGGATTGAACGATTATCCCTCCGTACCCTACGTGCTGTATCAGCGAGATGGGTATCTGAAGGGTATTGCGGATGAATCATTGTACGGAGGGCTTCTTCCCATGGGCATTGCAATAGGTGATATAAACGGTGATTCTCTTAACGATATTGTTGTTGCTCAAACTAAGGCGAACGAAACAGGAGTTTTTCTAAATGACGGATACGGATTTCCAAGGTTCTACTCTGCAGTTAACGCAACTCCGGGGAATCCGGGTTTTGTTGCCCTATCTAACATATCCAACGCGTATCGCGACGATATTGTTGTCAGTCACCTCCATGATGGAAATTTAACTCTATACAGCTCCAGCGGTGATGTTCTCACGTTAAGAACGTATATGAACACAACTTACATGGTGCTGTTTGGTGACACGCGCAATGAAAGTGAAAGCGATATCCTCGTTAATTCTCTTACTAATCCTGAGATTGATATATTTTTAGGAGCTGGTTTTTCTAATGATAGTCTGCCGCAGGTTAGAGTTCCACTATTCAATGTTTCCCGTGATTTTTCACTTATTAATGTTATGGGTGAGCAATATCCAGAACTTGTTGTAATGTACTCTACAAACATTACTATATATCGGCAGAATACCGTAAGCAATTTTACTCCTGTGGAAGTAATACCAAATCCTTCCGGTTACAATGGTGCAGCGGTTGCAGTGGGGGATTTCAATGGTGATGGAAGGGATGACCTTCTTGCAATCTACAACAGTAACACTTCTTTTAAGTCCATGTACGCTATTTACCCTCAAAATGGGGGTACCATTCAGAATACTTCATATATTTCTGGAAACTTAACAGGAAGAGTAAGAAGCGTTACTGTGGGTGATTTCAACGATGATGGTGTTCCTGATTTTGCTGCGGTGACAAATTACAATATGGTTGTAGTTGCCTACAACGATGGAAGTGTGTTTAATTACGATTACTTTGCTACTGATCCAAATCCAGTGTATATTGCTTCTGGTGATGTCAATGGTGATGGAAAGGATGACATAGTTGTTTCAACGGATGGCCCCATGTATGATGCATCACCTGCAGAAGTGGATATGGTGGATGTTTACTACCAGAAAGATACAAAGCCCATAGCGAATATCTCTGGACCTAAGGAAATCTACGAAGGTCATTACCTGAATCTAAGTGCTGAGAATTCCACGGATACCTTATCCGATATATCTTCCCTGAATTACACATGGTACGTTAAGAACGGAAGTGAGTGGTCTTTTGTTTCATATGGTGTGAATCTCTCATACTTTGTGAAAACTCAGGGCAATTATACATTCATGGTGGTTGTTAGGGATAAAGAGGGTTTAAGTGATAATGCAACCAAAAATGTTACTGTACTTGATACAGTTCCTGTGGTTAATTTTACATACTACAACGCTGTTGAAGGACAAAACACAACGTTTCATGCAAATATAAGTGCGTACGATGGTGTTTACGAAATCAAATGGGATATGAACGGTGACGGGATATGGGATTTTTATAATACAACATGGGTAAACTACACATATACGGAGAATGGAACGTATCACGTTAATCTTACCGTAATTGATGGCGATGGGAGCATAGGATATGTAAACAAGACGGTATTTATAAAGGACACAGTTCCCACGTGCAATTTCTCGTATTCCCCCAAAGTAATATACGAGGGTGAAGCGGTTAGTTTTACTGCTTCTTGGAAATCTTACGACCCCGTGGTAAACTGGACATGGTTCATCTCCGATAATGTTTTGTATGGTGAAGATATAAATTATACATTTCAGGAGAACGGTACGTACACGGTAACTCTTCAGGTGAGAGATAGTGACGGTTCTGTTGCAAACTCATCTAAAAAACTTGTTGTTCTGGATACACAACCCACGGTGAACTTCACTTACAGCCCTCAAGTGGTTTACGAGGGTGAGAGCGTTAATTTTACTGCGCATGTTGAGTCATACGATAAAATAAAGTCGTATTTCTGGGATTTTGGAGATGGTAATTACTCCACAGATAAGAATCCCACCCATGCTTTTAATAAAAACGGAACATACACTGTTACTTTGTATGTAACTGATGCTGATGGCTCCAATGTTAGTACCTCCAGAGTAATTGTGGTTAAAGATGTAAAGCCCTCGGTTACTCTTGCTTATACCAATGCCGTGGAGGGGGAGAATACCACATTTTACGTAAATATAACCTCTTATGATGGGATAAAGTACGTGGTTCTTTATTTTGGGGACGGGAAGGAGGTGAATATTACAAATCCTCCAAATCACCTTAAAATATACCATATGTACGTTAGAAATGGTAGCTATGAAGCAAGTGTTTTTGTGATGGCTCTTGATGGTGACCAGGCAAGCGATGCTATAACTGTTGTGGTGGAAGATACCTTACCAAGAGTTGTTCTTAGAGTGGTAGGTTTAAGTGTTGTCAAAGAAGACGAACGGGTGGAGCTCAGTGCAAATGGAACCACTGCTTATGATGGTATAAAAGAGTATTTATGGGATTTTAACTATGTGAATAACCATTTTACCGCGGATAAATCTACCGAGGTGCCATATACTTTCACAAGTTTTCCGGAGCGGGGCAATTATACTGTTGCGGTGATGGTGATTGATGGTGATGGCTCAGGTGCTCTTGGATTTGCGAAGATAACCGTGGTGAACGTTCCTCCAGTGGCTAATTTTACGTATAATATAACGGATAATGTGGTTTATGTTGATGGCTCTCACTCATATGATACCCCGTCTGACAAAGCATCTTTGATTTACATGTGGAACTTTGGTGACGGCTCGCATGTTGTTTATGGCATGACCGCTGAGCATGAATACAAGAAACCGGGAAAGTATGTGATAACGCTAATTGTTAAGGATAACGATGGTGCAGAAAGCAAGATGAGTAAGGTTATTGAAATAAAAACAGTACCTGTAACAAACGGAGGTACCGCAGGTAAAACGATTGGTTTAATTCTTCTCATACTTATTCCTATAATTGGAGGACTTTTAGCAGCGCTTATCTACATGCGGGGAAAACAGGCAATCATAGATGATGTGTACCTCATATCTGATTCCGGGTTGCTCATACACCATTCTACGAGAAGATTGAAACCTGATATGGATGAGGATGTGCTATCCAGCATGTTAGTTGCCATACAGGAATTTGTGAAAGATGCCTTCAAAGGAGAGACCGATGTATCGCTCAAGAGCATGGACTTTGGAAACAAGAAGATACAGATTCACCGGGGCAAGCATCTGTTTCTTGCAGTTGTAAGCAACAGGGATGTACCCAAGAAACTTGCAGGTAAAATATCCTCCATTCTAAACGATATAGAGGAGAAGTACGGAAAAGTTTTGGAAAACTGGGATGGAGACGTGTCTGCATTCAGGGGTGTAGAGGAGATTCTCAAAAAGATTTGGGAATGAGCTCATCTCACCTTTCTAAGTATTTTTAGTCTTTTTAATTTCAACTCCCTTGCTTCTTCGTCTCCTTTGAAAGATCTTTCCACTTCTTCCAACAGGTCTATGAATTTTTTAACAGAGTCATAGCTCGGATTGTGGATGTTAACACCAGCCTTTTCAGCCTGTTTTCTCACAATGGGCATTGCATCGTTCATATCTCCGTAATTTACTGAGAAATCGTATATGATATAGTCCAGTGCGTCTTTTACAGTTCTTACCTCCTTGTGTTGCTCATCTTCTCTGTCAGATACTATGTTCTTGCCCAGCATATGCTCTGCAAGCTTTCTGAAAGCCAGCTCAACATTTTCTCCGGTCTTAGCGCTTGTAAAAAAATACTGTGTGTTGTACTTTTCAGATAGTAGCCTCAAATCGTCCTCTTGTACTTCCCAATTATCCAAGTCACTTTTATTTCCCAGTAAAATTAGTGGAATTCCCAGAGCTATTTTGTACAGCTGGGGAATCCAGTATCCTTCAATGGATTCTAAAGTACTTCTTCTGGTAACGTCCACAACCATGAAGGCGCCTTCTGCACCTTTGAACGATGCCCATTGTACCCTTTCGTATCCTTTTTGGCCAAGAATGTCCCATATCATCAGAGTTACCTCTGAGTCTCCGATTACCATACTCTTTTTAGATACTCTTGTACCTATTGTGGCAATATACTTTTCATCAAATTTGTTCAGGACAAATCGATTTATAAGAGATGTTTTACCCACTCCTCCATCTCCCAAAAGAACCATTTTCTTTTTGAGCAGTTTCATACCTGGTAATTATCGTGGGTGTATTTAAAAATTTATTTAGTTATCTTAAATTCATTGCAAGTTTAAATTCTTTAAGTTTAGGAGCTTTTATTCATATTTCTTTAATGATGATAGTTGGTTTTTCTACTTATTTTTTGCCTTTCATATTTTTGCTTTTGGACATGTTCGCAGTTTGCCCTTGTTGTAGGAAAACTATTTGTATAAAAAGTTAAATAATCATCTATGTGCCGTGCAGAGAGCATAATTGCCGTGTTAATAATCATTTTTCTATTTTCTGGGATGGGAATCATGACAGCAGTTATGCCATTTCACAATGATTCTAAAGATTACGGTTCTAAAATTATTTATCAGCAGGAAAGCGTGAGTTCTATAAATGGTCGTGCATATTCAGACCCTTCCAAGATACCATATCACCAGTCTACCATGGTTACTTTTGGGTTAGGTAATGCCACATCTCAAGCTGTATCTTGGGATGTCGGAGATTTTACTGGTCTGCATGTGCCAGAACCCAAGGAGAATTATCAAAGGGGTATAAACGGAAACGCTGATGGTTATGGATGGACTGCGGTGCAGATGTATAAGAACTATGCCGGGGTGCTCATAAACACTTGGTCTGCAAGCCACGATGGCGATTCTATTGCTAACGGACAGATGTCTTACTGGTGGATGGAAAGCGACGATGTGCGCCCATGGACATCCACCACCTCAATACTGAAACTGAGCTATTATCTCATGATACCTCACGGGGTAAATACGAGCACTGGTGGCCATGTTGGTGGAGTTTATCTTGTTGGAGGGGCTGTTGCCTATTCCAGCACTCTTCTGCTCCTGAAAGATACCGTAACTGGAAAGGAAGTGTGGATTGTGGTGAATGCATACGATTCCAGGGGAGATGATTTCTTCGACAACGGTGAGTTCATAATGTACGATACTGGTTATCACCCAACATATATTCCCATGATAGAGAGCTATTACGGAAGCGGAACCCGTTTTGTTTACAGGGGTTCAAATTCCTCGTACTCCACCGGTAACATGTGGGACAGCTGGAAGTACTTTGAGTACAGAATGAACTATGACAACTTCAGCTATGCCATAGGCCAGTTAAATGAGCAATACGAGCAGAATTATTCAACAGATCCTATGAACTACATACTATTGGACATTACTGTTCAGGCAGAAATATCGTGGCCACAAGGCGGCAACGGAACAATCGGAATTTCTTTTTACAATGTGCAGTTAGAAGAGCTCAACTCGGCAATACCTGAATTTTCGTGGATGTGATTACCTTTCAAGCTCAAGCATTGCAGAGTTCTCAAAAAACATTTCGCAATTTTTGTTTCTCCATTGTGTGATTTTAAGATGTTTTAATTTTTTTTCATCAAATTCTATCATTTTGTCGTTTCTCGGAAATGCAAGCTCAAATTCATCCGTGCTTATTGCCACTATATTTTCAGAGGCTTCAGAGCTGCAAAGGGCTATAGCATCTTTTATTTGTCTCCTTCCAGATAGTATTAACATCATTTCTAAGTGCTCTTTATTTGCTATGTTCTTCCCTTTGGAGAAGTTCTCAAGCATTTTATTGTATGCCCATTCTATGTGCTCCCTGCATCCCACGCAGAGATAATTAAAAACATAAATACCCCTGGAAGCTAACTCTTGGGATTTTTTGGCACATACATTTCCTCTATATCCCTTCACAATCATTCGTATCCCCTAATGCTCTCAAATCTCTTAAGCATTTCATCTTTTTTATTGCAGTCTTCCAGGGCATGTTCAAATACCTCGTCAATTGTGCTTACGGGGATGATTTCTATTCTGTTCTTGTGCTCTTCGTCCAGTATGACATCGTCCACGTTTGCCTTGGGGATTATAACCTTTTTGAGTCCTGCTTCTATTGCTGCTTCTACCTTTGCAGTAACTCCACCAACAGGAAGTACATGTCCCCGTATGCTTAGTGAACCAGTCATGGCTATACACTGCTTTACGGGTATACCTTCCAGAGCAGATACCACCGCCGTTGCAACGCTGATACTGGCACTGTCTCCTTCAACTCCTTCATATGTGCCTATGAATTGTATGTGCACATCGTAGTTAGTTATGTGCTTTCCAAAATATTTCTTTATGATGGCCGATACGTTTTCCACGGCTTCCTTCGCAATCTCACCTAATTTACCCGTTGCAATCATCCTGCCATGCTCTTTTGCCTGCGCGGGGGTAACTTCTGCCATTATTGGGAGAACTATGCCCGAGTATTCTGCCATACCACTGCCAGCAGAGTACACTGCCAGACCGTTTACCATTCCTACCGCTTTTCCCTCACTCAAGAATGTCTTGTACTCTTTTTTCATCTCTATTAACCTGTCTGTTACCTGCTGTTCCAGAGGTTTTGATATCTTTTTTGCTTTCAGCACGTGCTCTGCCGTGACGTATTCAGCACCTTCTTCCCTAGCAATATCCCCTGCAACTCTAACAAGACCTCCCAGTTCCCTAAGTCTGAGCGTTAATTTTCCTTTTCTTCCTGCCCTTTTTTGAGCTTCCTTTATTATCTCTGCCACAGCATCTTTCGTGAAATGGGGTATTTTCCCATCTTTTTTGACTTCTTGGGCTATAAACCTGATTAAATTCTTGCGGTTCTCTTCGGTGTCCGGCATGGTGGATTTCATGAATACTTCGTATCCATAGCCCCTTATTCTGGAACGCAGCGCGGGATGCATTCCCTGCAAAGCATCCAAGTTTCCTGCCGCAACAAGTATAAAATCACACGGAACAGGTTCAGTATGCACCATTGCCCCAGCAGAGTGCTCACTTTGCCCAGATATGGGAAACTTTTTCTCTTGAATGGCAGTGAGCAATGCCTGCTGGGATTCTATCCTAAGCATATTTATTTCATCTATGAATAGTACCCCTTTGTGTGCCTTGTGTATTGCTCCAGCCTCTACCCGGACATGAGGGGGTGTTTCCAGCCCGCCACTTTGAAACGGGTCGTGGCGCACATCACCCAGGAGGGCGCCAGCATGGGCACCGGTTGCATCTATAAAAGGTGGTTTTTCACCCTTCTCGTGAGATACCAGCAGCTTTGGAACCATCGCCTTCTCTTCTCTCTGAATGGCAGAGCCGGTAAATGCGTAAAGAAATATTGCTATGAATATTGACCAGAACAAGAATGAGTAATCTTTTGTTACAAAAGCCCCGAATATGCCAAGAAATATTAGCAGGAATAGAATCATTTGCATACTCATCTTCCTTTCATTTTTCTTTTTGTTAGCCTCTCTTTGATACTGCTGAACTATGTACTTCCCCTGCCCGGCAGGTACTATTTTTATCTTTGGCGTGTTCGGGTCTTCTTCATTTGGGAAAACCAGCACATCTTCCAAGTCCTCCCTCGGTAGAAAATCAACCATGCTCTGAGCAAGCATACTCTTTCCTGTGCCCGGGTCTCCCAGGAGTATCACGTGCCTTTTCTGCCGTGCAGCTTTCTTTATTACCTCTACTGCTTCATCTTGACCGATAACTTGGTCAACTAATTTTGGTGGGATTTTCACGTCTTTAGTTGTTTCGAAGCTCTGTTTTGCAATCCAGTCATCAACATCTTCCACGGGGCGCTATATGTGATTAAGTAGATAAATCTTATTGCGCAAACATGTATATTTAGGTATGATTTTGAGGGGGATGCATCGTCTCGCCAATTCTGCTAACTTTAATATATGCTGTTGTAATTGCCAACCATGCTTGCTCTGATAGTAATGATATTGGGGATAATTGCAGCGGTATATATGGCCTGGAATATTGGTGCAAACGATGTTGCCAATTCCATGGGCACTTCTGTGGGTAGTGGTGCCTTAACTCTTAAAAAGGCGTTGGTTGTTGCAGGTATATTCGAGTTCCTGGGCGCCGTTCTGGTGGGAAAACATGTTACGGGAACCATTTCCAAAGGCATAGTCTCCCCTACTGCTTTGCCCCCTAACGTGCTGATGGTTGGCATGCTTGCCGCGTTGATTGGCGCTGCTTTGTGGGTAACAATAGCAACATATTTCGGCTTGCCCGTTTCAAGCACGCATTCAATAGTGGGTGCAGTTATGGGCTTTGTGGCAGTGATAAACATATCCCTGATTCACTGGGTTGTGGTGGGGCAAA
Organism: DHVE2 group archaeon; assembly: GCA_027023265.1. GTDB lineage: Archaea > Thermoplasmatota > Thermoplasmata > Thermoplasmatales > Aciduliprofundaceae > JAADDK01. The sequence goes on along the minus strand of JALVVV010000049.1, from coordinate 12,448 downwards.
TAGTTGCAAGCTGGGTTATATCCCCTCTCTCAGGTGCGTTCATAGCGTTTCTTGTTTTCATCTCCCTTAAAAAGACCGTGCTGTCCAAGGCGGACCCGATAAAAGAGGCAAAGGTGGTGGCCCCGTTTTTCATATTCATGACTGCTATGATAATTACTATGTCCGTTATTTACAAGGGTCTAAGCAACCTGGACATGGATTTTGGGATGGTGAAATCCCTGGTTATCTCCACCGTTGTCGGTATAATTGCCGCAATCATCGGCTTCTTTTTCCTGAGGCGCTTTAATGAATCTTATGCCGATGACCCAGATAAATATGCGAAACTTGAGAAATTCTTTGTATACTTGCAGGTAATGACTGCGGCCAGCGTGGCCTTTGCTCATGGCGCTAACGATGTTGCAAACGCCGTGGGACCTCTCGTTACCATCGTTGACATATACACCAGTGGCAGCGTGGGTTCTCATGTGATTATACCTTTGTGGGTACTCGCCCTTGGTGGCTTTGGAATAGTGCTGGGTATATATACATGGGGCTACAAGGTGATATACACGATAGGCTCGAAGATAACTGAGATAACTCCCACGAGGGGGTTTTCCGCAGAGTTTGCCACGGCTTTCACCGTTTTGGTTTTTTCAAAGTTAGGTATGCCCATATCCACTTCCCATGTGATAGTTGGTTCGGTTTTGGGTGTCGGGCTTGCAAGGGGAATTGCCAGCATGGATTACAGGGTGGTTAAGAACATCATCTGCTCCTGGCTCCTGACCATACCCATTGCAATGGCATTTGCGGCAGCAATCTTTTTAATGATTCGTCCAATATTCTTATGAGGTGATGGAAGATGAAGTACTTCAGGGTTCCAATAATAGAAACGCTGAGAAAATCTCCGTTTGAGGCTCTAAATGACCATGTTGAAATCGTGAGAAAAAGTGCCACCCTGCTAAAAGATGAAATAGACGCTTACATAAACGGAGACTTTGAGAAGTTTGAAAGTATTCGTAAAGAAATAGACGAGCTCGAGTTAAAGGCCGACTACATCAAGAGCAACATTAGAAATCATCTGCCGAAAGATGTAAAGTTAGTAGTTGATAGGGGGGTTTTTCTCTCGCTTTTGGGCGAGGTTGATAAAGTGGAGGATTTGATACAGGACATCGGGGAGTGGATATCAATGCGGGAGAAGCCCATTCCCGAATCGTTGAAACCTGAGTTTAAAGAGCTTTTCAATAAAGCACTTGAATCTGTTGAAGTATGTGAAAAGGCGATAAATCAGCTTAATGTGGTCATTGAAGCATCTTTTGCAGAAAACGAGAGAAAAAAGACCAAAGAAATCATACAGGAATTACATAGTGTGGAGCATGAGAGCGATATTATTGAGAGAAAGCTTACTCGGAAGATATTCGGCATGGAAAATGAAATATCCCCCGTAGCCATATTTCATCTAACGAAGCTGGTATTTCTGCTTGGGGACATTGCAAATCACGCGGAAAACGCGGGGGACAGAATCAGGGCTCTGCTTGCGAAGTGATTAAATGATAACTGTGATGACACATACGGACTCTGATGGTGTCATTTCTTTGTCTTTATTTCTCAAAAAGATTCAGGGTATCCAGGTGAGAGCATATTTTACATCCCCGGTGCAGCTCAGGGATACAATTTGCCGGTCTGTTCAGAGAAAGAAAAGCTTGGGTGAGTTGTACATTTTTGACCTTGCAGGAGAGAACAAGGCCATTTTCGCTGCGGCTATCTACGATAAAGTGCTATGGATTGACCACCACCAGTGGGAGCCGGAAGAAGTACCCTCTCATGTGGATGTTGTTATTGATAGCAGAGCCAAGAGCGCTGCCCATGTGGTTGCGGATTATTTCAATATCCGATCACCTCTGGTTGAGCTTGCGGACCAGATAGACACCAATGACGTTAAGGATGAGCTTGCGGAGAGGATAAGGGAAACTGTGGGTGCCATAAGACACAGGTACTCAGGAATTGATTTAAACAAAAAGCTTGAAAAGCTTGCCTACGAGCTTGCCACTGAGGATTTTAGCGTTCTTGATTCATACAACGAACTTGTATCGGATTACAGAGAATGGATTAACAAGCTGAGAGATGATGCCGTTAAACGTACTCGCATTTACCGGGTGAAAGACCTTAAGGTTGCGGTTTACGAGGCAACAGAACCTATTCCTGTGTATTTAATAAGCAACGAGCTTCCTGATGATGTAGACATATTTGCGGTTATCATATACATGCCCCCGAAGGAGAGACGGCGGGTGCCTGTAACCAAGCTTGAATTTAGAACACGAACAAGCAAAAATGTGCTCAAATTGGCAGAGTTTTACGGAGGCGGGGGGCATCCCCTTGCGAGCGGTGCAAGCGTTACTGATATAATAACCGTTCCAGAACTTTTGAAGGCCATTGAGCTACTTTATACCTGATTTTTTTCTTTCGTATCTCTGTTGGAGCTCACAGGCTTTACATATCTCTCCTACTGTGGGTTCCCCGCATATCTTGCACGGGTGCAGTTTTTCCCTTTCAACGCTTAAATACGGTTTGAGCTTTTCAAAGAAGTTAAGTGTGGAGAACTTTGCTGCCGGGTCCCTCTTTTCCAAATTATCAAGGAACTCTCGGTACACATCTCGGATAGCCATGGATGCGTATGGACATCTCCTCCGGACGTATGGTATGTTTTCTATTTCGTTGTAATCCCGTATTTCCTGTTCCAGCACCCTGCGCAGGGGTACTATCCGGGGTACAAATCCCGGGACCCTTTCGTGATGTGGCGCCAGTCTGGAGAGCCTCGCAACATCACCCCGGGTCACGTTCATAACAATTGACTGGGCAAAATCGTCTAAATTCAGGCCTAAAAGCACGTAATCTGCTTCAATCTCTTTGGCAAACACGTTGAGTACTTTTCTCCTGAAAACGCCACAGTACGTGCATGGGGCAAGCTCGTTGTCCGTTTTGGCCACTTCTTCTGTGGTGAGTCCCAGGTATTCTTTGAAGGTTATTGTTTTATGTTCTATTCCAAGAGATTTTGAGTACCCTTCTGCCACTTCCGCGCATTGTTTTCTAAAATCTCCGATACCCTCATCCACCGTCACTGCCATAATTTCAAAGTCTCTCCACTCCCCAAAAATTTTGTTTACCTGATGCAGTAGGTGCATGCTGTCCTTTCCCCCGCTTACCGCCACGAGTATTCTATCTCCTTTTCTGAACCTCACCTGCTCTCTGAACTCTTTTTTTACTTTTGAATCTATGAACTCTACAAAGTGTTCCCTGCACAAAGATAATCCTGCGTATCTTATTTTGAACTCTGCATCTCGCCCACATCTTGAGCATTTCATCTTTCCAGAGTAGGATACTTTACATATAACTGTTTCTGATTTTTAGCTGCATAGAATCCTTCCAAATCCTTTCTATATCTGCAATTTCCCGTTCTTTGTTTCTTCTGTGTCTTATTACCATGTACAAATTTTTAACATGTCCCATGTCTATGGGTTTCAAACCCCTTAAAAACACTGCATCTTCCAGCATTTCCACAGGAAAATCTTTTAATTTCTCATCTGTTCCATCTCTCTTTATTATTTTTGCACCCACCTGCCTCTTGTTTTTGTCCTTGATGTATGAGATTCTTTTTACATCGCCCGTTTCCTCAATACTTTTTAACATATCCATGCACTTAATCGCTTCTTTAAGCTTATCATACTCAAGATGCACCTCAATGGGGATTAGGGGCACGGGAAAAAGTACTCCGAACATGAAGATTATTTTGCTCTGTTTCTCATTTGGAAATATAAGTATCGCTCCTGGCAATCCATGTGGCTTGTACATCTTCACCAGCAATCTTTTAACAGCATAGTTTCCCAGTGGGAACCTGCCAGTCTTTCTATATATGATATTTGCTATGCCCCACAACGAAGAACCAATACCCACGGCAATGTGCATCAAATAAAATATCGTACTAACAAAATCTGCGTTAATGTACACGAAGTATTCTGTAAAGAAGAAATAGAAACCCAGACCAGATGCCAACAATCCCACTAAAAAATACTGAACAGAAAATAGATAACGGGTGTATATCGTGCGTGAACTCAATCTCCATTGCAATCCCGTGCTATTAAAAAATAAATAATTTTATCATTTTCTCGCAAGCTCGTAATAGTACATCATCTTGCACGAGTGCTCAACCATGCTCGCAACCACGTACGCTTCCTCCAAAATGCTTCCCCTTGCAAACACACCGTGGGAGTAAACAACCGCCGCCTTCCTATCGCCCAGCGCTTTGGCAAGATTATTTGCAAGTTTCTCAGTGCCTATGCCGCCATCTACAATGGGTATGTCGTGGAGAAAATACGAACCTTCTGAGTCAATTGGCGTTATTCTATCCAGGCCCATGTCCCTGTGCAATAGCGATTCTACCACGGCAAATGGTGAGTGGTCGTGAATTATTGCGAGGGCAGAAGTGTTTTTGTAAATTTCACGGTGAGCCGTGACTTCCGATGAGGCAATTAAATCCAGCGAGGTGGGCTTGTATATCGAAACTCTGACCACGTCATCCTTGGTTATCTCGTCAAGCATGGAGCCGGAGCGGGTTATGTACATGTAATCCCCCACGCGCACGCTTATGTTTCCAAAATGGGAGCTAACAAGGCCCTGCTCCACCAGCTTGCGACCGAATTTTGATATCTCTTGCCACATGCTCCGGGCATGGCAGCGATGGTTTTTAGTTTTTGGCTGTATATTTTCACATACTTTTCCTGTTTTTTTAAGATTAAAGCTAAAAGATGTGTATTGTAATTTTAAAAGAAGAAGACAAGATTTATGAATGATAACTACTTCCTGTGAACGTTAATTCAAAAAAATTTGAAATGGTGATGTTATGATATCGAAAAAGCCAATAGCAGAAATAAAAACGGACTCGGCGAGGAAAACAATAATAACACAGCACGAGAAATTTGGAAAGACCATTAGTGTGAATGGCTGCTTTGGAAGCTCAGATATCGGACAGATGACCGGGTTCATAGCGAGGGAAATAGTTAAAAAGATACCAAACGCGTTCATGAGATGTCCCCTGGCCTTGTATCCAGAGGTAGAAGGGCCCACTCAGGTTCTCCTTCACGACGACTTCAATGTTGTCATTGATGGCTGCAAAGACAGGTGTCTTAAAAAGACATTTGAAAAAGCGGGACTGAAAGTTGATTTGAGTTATGCTCTGGACGAGGATTTTGGATTGCCTAAGAACAAGGGTCCTGATTTTGATGAGGCAAAAATGAAGGAGATTGCAGAGAAAATAATAAAGGACATTGAAGAAAAACTCTTGAAAGAGTAGCTTTACTAATTTTTATGTTTTATTTTTGTTGAGGAATCATAAATTTTCGTTCTCTTAATGAAAATCAGTGAAAAGCTTAATCAATGTCACTGCCATACTGTACTATGTCCAGGTTAATCCTTGCGTTGGACGTGTTGGATAGGGAGAAGGCGCTTGAAATAGCAAGAAAAACCGCTGAGCATCTTCACGCAATTAAAATCGGCTGGCCTCTGGTGATGAACGCGGGAATGGGAATAGTGAGTGAGATTTCAGAACATTCGAGGGTAATTTGTGATTTCAAGGTTGCGGATATACCCAACACCACGCGTTTAATTGTAAAAACCGCGAAAAAATACGGGGCTTCCGGGATAATTGTGCATTCTTTTGTGGGGCGAGATTCCGTGCGTGCTGCAATTGAAGAAGCACAGGGAATGGATGTTTTTGTGGTTACTGAAATGTCGCATCCCGGTGCGCTGGATTTTATGCAGGAAAACGCCGAAAAAATGGTGAAAATTGCGAGAGAAGAAGGAGCACGTGGAATAATTGCCCCTGCCACAAGGCCAGAGAGATTGAGAGAAATAAGGAAAATAGCTGGTGATATGCTCATACTATCTCCAGGGGTTGGCGCTCAGGGGGGAAAGGCAAGGACTGCAATAGAGGCTGGTGCAGATTACATAATTGTTGGAAGAAGCATATACAATGCAAGTGACCCTGAAAATGCAGTCTTAAGAATTCTGTCGGAGATAGAGTAGTGACCTCGGAATCTGCGTGAAAGTTAAAAATGAAGATGGTGGCCGAGTATTCAATCCTTTTCTTTCTCGTTTCCTCAATTTCACAAGTTATGCCCGTGTAATCTCAAAAAATTTTAAAATGTTCAAGGAGATTACCCCCCATGAGCGATAAAAAAGATAAAAAAACATGTGATGTGGTAGGGTGCGAGGAAGAGGCGGTTAAAACTGTGGCTAGGAAAAAAGCCGAAAAGATTTTTAACCTGAAGGGAAACGCAAGCAAGGTGCATCTTTGCAAAAAGCATTACAAGGAATTTAAAAAGAAAACAAAGAAAGAGAGGGAGCTTGAACGCGTTGGCTGGGTCTAACGTATCCTGAACAAGTATCGTGTTGGCACTCTGAGTTTTTTACCTGTCCAGTATGGGCAAAAGGTACATCTGAATCCCACTGTTATTTTTCTTCCTTCCAAAGTGAGATTTTCTAAGCGCTCCATCTTGCTACCGCAAACGGGGCATTTTTTCATTTCAGTTACCTCTTCGTCGGTCTCCTTGCATCTTATCTCTACCTTTATTTCAGGGATTGTCAAGGCTATTCTTCTCACCCTTTTACCGGTGAGCTTGTACTCCGGATTTCTAACCCTGAGATGCTCCAGCACCTCCCTCAAAAGCTGGGCCTGTGACTCAACAATTCTATTTACCTGCATTACCTTGAGTATCATCTCTCTTACTTCATCGTCTCCGGGTATGCGATAACTCATCAAAAGAATATATATTGCTAAGTATATAAACTTTCATCTCAACACGAAAATTCCATCCTCCGTGATGTACATCCTCTTTTTCCTTGCGTCGTAATCTGTACCGCGCATCTTCGTAATCCTTATGTATCTTTCAAATCCCTTGGACGTCATCTCTTTCTCGATTTCAATTACACCCGAGCTTAAAAGGTACTCTGCTCTCAAATCCCCCTTTGTAGAAGATGTAATTATAGTGGTGGCCCTTGTTTGCCTCAAAAAGTTAAACAGCTTGTGCACACCCATTAAAGCTTTGTCCTCCTCAACAGCGAACATTTTGAATATGCTTATGGAATCTAAAACAATGCGTTGGTACCTCGTGCTCTTCATGTTATCTAACAGCTTTATGCTCAATCCTTCAACGCTCAATTCTCCAGTTTCCGTTTTCTTCTTTCCCTCCTGCGCCCGCGTTATTTCTCCCTTGGCAGTGATGTCCCTTATTGACGGGGTTGTGGAGTAAAGTGTTTCGCTGGGCACAGCGTCCATTATTCTCAGCTGACTCAGGTTCCATCCGAATCCGAGCATGGCTGCCTGTAAGGTCAGAGACGGGGGTTTGTCCACTGCAATGTAAAGGCAGTTTTCATCGTTCATCAAGCCCTCGAGTAGAAATCGCAGGGACAGAAGGGTCTTCCCGGCACCAGTATCACCTACCAAGAGGTAAACGCGCCCTTCTAACAGACCTCCGTTCAGCATCTTATCCAGACCCATAACACCAAACTTTGCCCTCATCACTTACTCCTCCCTTTCACATACTTGAAGTAGAATTTTTCATCCACAGAGAAACCGCTTTTTGTTAGTGATAGCGGGACAAAGTCAAGGGCGCAGTTCACCATGGATTTTTCCACGATTAGATTGATGTTGTTCCTGTCTCTCTCCAGGCGAAACACACTATCCACTATGGACTTTTCTAAAAGCAGCTCGTCGAAGTCCAGGGCGGTAATCATCACCGCAGCGTTGGAGTTGGTGAGAAGAAATCTAATGAATGCGTGAACGCCTGAATCCGGGATTATGCCCCTCATGTAGAAGTATCTCAGGGCAGTTATGGAGTCCACAACAACCCTGTCGAATTTTATCCTGTCAAAAACGTTTTTCAGAGTTGATTTTAGGGAGAGAATGTCCGCTTCAAACAGGGTTTTCTTCTTGCCAATATCTTTCATTCTCGAGAGCTTGGTTATGGGAGTGACCTCTCTCACAGGCTTGACCTCTGCTTTTCCCGCTGTAAGGGGTACTGCGTCAAACACGTAGAGCTCGTCTATGAATATGTCCATGCTATCAAAATCGCTGCGCACGTCTTCAGCGGACTCGTCAAGGGAAATATAAAGTACATTTTCCCCCCTGCGGGCGCCATGCGCTAAAAACTGCATTGCAAGTATGGTCTTTCCTATCCCCGGGGGTCCATAAACCAGATTGAGAGACGTAGCACCGACACCGGGAACAAATTCGTCCAGGTTTTTCACGCCCAGAGAGGCAACGTTCATCACGCAGGATAAATAAGAGTTCTCGTTTAATAACTTTTCTGTGCCGTGACACATCATACCAATAATTTTATCAGAAATCATTTTATATGAGCGGTAATTACATAATCTCATGAGCGTTACAATTTTTGGATACAATTTGAACACTCCCTTGCCTTACATAGGAGCATCTGTTATTGAAATAATAATTGCCATAGTGGCATTTTTGATAGGTTACGTTGTCGTGGTAATTGCAATATGGGCCTTTAAAAAATCTTTAAAAAGGACAAAGCTTCCGAATCTGCTGGTAGAGTTTCTGGCACGGTTTTTGAAAGCAATCCTGCTCGTATTCGTGCTGCTGGCGGTGCTTCCGATTCTGCACATCGATGTGAGTGCCATCGTTATAGGATTATCTGCGGTTATAGGTTTGATTTTGGGTTTCGGGTTGCAGGACACCATGACAAACATATTCTCCGGGTTCTGGCTTGCAATGCTAAAACCGTTTGAAATAGGGGATTACATCGAGGTTAATGGGGTGTCGGGGGCACTGGAGGCGGTAGGAATAATGTCCACCACGCTGACCACACCAGACAACAAGTACATTATGATTCCTAACAAGTTAATCTGGGGTGCCACTATAATAAACTACACTAAAAAACCCGTGCGGCGCGTGGATGTGAGCGTTGGAATATCTTACTCTTCCGACCTGAACCGCGCAATAGGCACTGCAATGAAAATAATGAAAGAAAATCCCCGGGTATTGGATGAGCCTGCGCCTAATGTTGTCATCACCCAGCTGGGCGATTCGGCAATAGGCATACAGCTTAGAGCGTGGTCAAAAACGGAGGATTACTGGACCGTGATGGGTGAGATAACCCGCGAAATTTTGGAGAGGTTCAGGGAAAGCGGGATTGAGATACCGTACCCTCAGCTGGACGTGCACATAAAAGGGAAAAGTTAAATCACCCTGTCTCTATTCCTTTTTATGTTCAATGCCAGAATGGTCAAGGATTTGGAAGCGGAGATGGAAAGAATAGGGGTTACCAATGAGGGAATAGAAATCATGCTAAACAAGGGTGAGTTTTACAAGATTAGAATTGATGAGGTGCCTTTGAAGGGCGCAATAATTCTCAAACAGGAAGCACTTGCGGCAGGAATGGAGTGCGCCTTGCCATGGTGCACCGCTTCGCTGAGCTGCGAAAAAACGCCTGCAATACTCTTCGGGACCAAGAGGCAGTTTGAAATATTGATAAGCAAGATGAAGAGGCAGCCGTTCAAGGGCTCGATTATTGCCGAAGAGCTGGAAAACTGCATTAAAAACATGAATAAGGAGTATGAAATTTCTCTACCCTCTGGCACTGTAAGCCTGGAACCCTACAAGATAATGGGCATACTTAACGTCACACCCGACTCCTTCTCAGATGGAGGCAAGTTCAACAGGGTTGACGCTGCGGTTGAGCGTGCTCACGAGATGATAGAAGAAGGAGCTCACATTATTGATGTGGGAGGTGAATCATCGCGGCCGTTCTCTGAGCCGGTTAGCGAGGAGGAAGAGCTTAAAAGGGTATTGCCCGTTTTGGAAGAGCTCGAGGGGATAAAAGTGCCCGTGTCCATAGATACCTACAAGCCAAAGGTGGCGGAAGAGGCTCTTAAAAGGGGAGCGAGCATAGTGAACGACATATACGGGCTCCGCTCGGATGGAATGGCAGAGGTTGTGAAAGAGTACGATGCGGCGGTGGTGATAATGCACATGAAAGGACAGCCTAAAGACATGCAGCTAAACCCGAATTACAGCGATGTTGTTGGTGAAATATCATCGTTTTTCAATGAGCGGGTGGAGTTTGCCAGAAAAAAGGGAATTGATGATAAGAAGATAATACTTGACCCGGGAATAGGGTTCGGAAAGCGCGTTGAAGATAACCTCATGCTTCTCAAATCCTTGGAAGGTTTTAAATGTGCTGGCTATCCTCTTTTAGTGGGCGTTTCTAGGAAAAGCTACATAGGTAAGGTGCTGAATGCAGATGTGAATGATAGATTAATTGGCACGGTGGTGAGCAACGCCATTGCGCTAATCAACGGGGCAAAAATATTCCGGGTGCATGACGTAATGGAAAATGCACAGGCTCTGAAAATTGCAAACGAGATATGGGGTGCGTTCGCATGAGGCTTGGGTGGCAGTGTCCAACCTGCTTTGCGGAATTGGGGGATAAAAGCGATTCTGCCATGTGCGTGTGTCCCTTTTGCGGCTCATTACTAATAGTTGATAAAGAAAAAGAAAAGTTTTATCTTGCAAAAAAAGACAATGGCTGGTACTTTTTCAGAAAAAAATACCTTGGGGACAACGACGGCTACGCGAAATTATCCACCATGGAGATATTGTTCAGAAGAGAAAATGGGCTATGGACAGCGGAGATTGAAGGAGAAAGGTATATGATAGGTCAATCATCTGAAGACTGCGGCGAAGAAAGTTCAAAAATTGTGAGGGTGGAAGAGCTGTGGGGTGACATACCTATCCTGTTGATGCCCGGCATGGAAATCAGGATATCCTGCGGAGACAAAATAAAAATATGCACATCTCGCGGAAGTTACGTTCTTGAAAGATATTAAGGGTTCTCTCCGATTAGATACGTGTCGCGGTAATCGGTAACCTCAACTTCCTGGAACTCGCCGAGCCGGGCAGTTTTCAGGATTACAGGGCGGTACGCGTCTGTTCTTCCAACGTAGTTACCGCGTTTTCCCTTCTGAGCCACGAGCACGGTGAAACGTTTTCCAAGGTATTTTCTGTTAATTTCCCTCAGAATTGAAAAGTGCAGCTCCGAGAGTTCCCTGCTCCACCTTTTCACGTTATTCGTGGACGGGCGCTTCCACCTGTATGCAGGAGTCTTCGGACGCGGTGAAAATCGGGTTATGTTCAGAATTTCCGGCTTAACTCGCGAGATAAGCTCCTTGGTTCGCTCAATGCTATCATCGGTCTCTCCCGGAAAACCCACGATGATGTCAGTGGAAAGCAGCAGGTCAGGAATCTTGCTTTTAAATTCGCGGATTATTTCGAGGAAATCATCAACGGTATATCCTCGGTTCATTCTTTTGAGAATGTAATCATCTCCGCTCTGTACAGGCAGGTGAAGAAACTTGTAAACTTTCGAACTGGTGTAAGATGATATCAACGGGTCAAGTATCTCCAGTGTCTCCCTGGGCTCCATCATGCCAACGCGGATTCTGAACTCGTAATCGAGGGCGGTCAGATTGTCGAGGAGCACGGCAAGGTTGATTCCGATGTCCCTCCCGTAAGCGGCGGTGTCCTGGGAGCTGAGCCGTATCTCTTTCATTCCCTGCGATAGAGCTTTTTTCACCGTGGTTTTAATCCATTCCGGGTCAAAGCTCCTCACGCGGCCCCTAGCGAGGCGGGTTATGCAGTACGTGCATGAGCCAAGGCAACCGTTTGCAATTGGCACCGTGGCAACCCGGTCCATGGTGAATATGTGGTTCATGGGTGAATCGCCCGTACCGATGATTTCGTGAGCTCGGGGCAGTTCCCATGTCCTGACGGGGATTACGCCCTCTGGTAAAACCTCTCGTCTCGCTGAAGGAAGGCACCCGTAAACCACCACTTTCTTGCCGTATCGTTTCAATTCCTCTATGCGTCTGAGCATTCTGTGCTCCGTGTGCTCTATGACTATGCAGGTACCTATCACTACAATATCCGCATCCTCCGGATCTTCCACAATTTCACCAAGGGAACTTGCGAGCATACCCGTCTCTGCAATGTTTTGAGAGCAGCCGTACGGCTCGTAGTACACTTTCACGGCAATCTCTATATGCCATAGAATAAAAATCTTTGCAGGGGTAATTTTTATTTAATTTTGCCATTGATTTATGAGGTGTCGCTAATCTACTCCAGTAACCTTCTCCATCTCATCCCCGACGATGAACGTGTCCTCGTGCTTTATTGCGCCCTCTGGAAGCATGAGAGGAGGATGAATTATCGCCAGAACCATGTCCTTCTTTATCTCCCAGAACCTGTGAGAGACTACGATTGTGGTGATTGGCGGCTCTTCTATGAGCATTCCAACGCTGTGGGTGTAGCCCTTGATGTAGTAATCTTCGAGTCTTTCATGTCGGTACAGCTCCGCAATTTTCTTCTCCACCGCTGAGAATTTTCTCCCCGGCCGAG